>NZ_JBJDQK010000019.1:0-50824 GCF_044903445.1 Streptomyces sp. NPDC019890
GTGGCCAGCAGCGGCACCACCTGCGGGTGGGCCAGCGCGACCTGGTAGGTCGCCTGCGCGATGCGGTGCAGCTCGGCGCGCCATTCGGGCCCCTCGGCGAAGGGACCCACGGCAGTGGCCGCCGCGTCACCGCCGCCGACGACGACGGTGGCGGGGGCGGCCAGGTACTCCTCCAGCTCAATGAAGAGGGCCTCGACCAGTCCGTCCAGGAGTGCGTCCTTGCTGGGGGCGTACCGGTACAGGGCCATGGCCTCCACGCCGAGCTCGGCTCCCACCCTGCGCATGCTCAGCGCCGAGAGCCCTTCGCGGTCGACCAGCTCAAGGGCAGTGGCCAGGACGCGCTCCCGGCTCAGCTGACCGTAACGGCCGCGATCCCCGGGCCGCCGCTCGTTCTCCGTCCGGCCCCGCCGGTTCTCCTTCCGCCTCTTCACGATGTCTGCCTCCAGTCGCCGGGGCGAGCCGCCTCGGCCTCTCCCTTGACCGTAGGCCCAAAAGGGATGAAAGTGTATGTATACGACGTAAATATATGGCGTCAGTTCATTTCATAAGGATACCGGCGCCCATTCGGTCCGGCCCGCCCCTTGGCCGGGCAGCGGAGGCCTCCCCTTCGCCCCACCGCGCTCAAGGAGAGAACTCATGCCCGCCCCTTCAACGGTTCTGGTCACCGGCGGTGCCGGATTCATCGGCAGCCACACCTGCGTCGAGCTCCTCGACCACGGCTACGAGGTCATCGTGGTCGACAACTACTCCACCAGCTCGCCCCTGGCTTGCCTGCGCATTCAACGAGTCGCCGGCCGCGCGCTGGGAGGCGTGTACGCGGTCGATCTGCGTGACCGGCGGGCGCTCTCGACCGTGTTCCACGAGCACCCTGTGGATGCCGTGGTGCACCTCGCCGGAAAGCGGTCCGTCGACGAGTCCGTGCGGGCACCCATCGAGTACTACGACGTGAACGTCGGCGCCACCACATCCCTGTTGAACGTCATGCAGGGCCACGGTGTGCACCAGTTGGTCTTCTGTTCGTCCTGCTCCATCTACGGCGAGGCCCACAACGGGCCGCACCCCGAGAGCGACCCGGCACGCCCGGCGAACCCTGCCGCGGCGTCGAAGTGGGTCTGCGAGCAGATGCTCGCCGACGTGTGCCGGATCCGCCCGGAGTTCACCGTGCTGGCGCTGCGCTATTTCAATCCGGTAGGCGCGCACCCCAGCGGCCTGCTCGGCGAGGACCCCCGCGGCGAGCCTGCCAATCTGATGTCCCGGCTGGCCCGGGTGGCAGCCGGGAGGCACGGGCGCCTCAGGATCTTCGGCGGCGATTACGACACCGCCGACGGCACCGGAGTCCGCGACTACATCCACGTCATGGACCTCGCCGAGGCCCACCGGAGCGCACTGGCCCATCTCGCCGACCGGACGGGGATGCGCGTCTTCAACCTCGGCAGCGGAACGGGCACCTCCGTCCTCGAGCTCCTGGACGCGTTCGGCGAGGCGTGTGGCAGGTCCGTCCCGTACGAGGTCGTGGACCGCCGCCCCGGCGACGTGACCGAACTCGTCGCCGACGCGAGCGCGGCGGCGCGGGAGTGGGGATGGCGTCCGACCAGGGATCTTGCCGCGATGTGCCGCGATGCGTGGCGCTTCCAGCAGTTCAATCCGTCCGGATACACGACCGGTACCCCTTGACTAAATGCCTGTAAGGGTAAATCGTATGTATACGACGTAAACGTACATAGCAGACATACAGCAACACACCGCGCCATCCATACCGATTCGATCCCGGAGAGATCATGACCACGAACCCGACTCAGTTCCCCGCCACCGCCCAGACCCAGCTCCCCGCCATCGCCCCGGCGCCGACGCCCGCCGCGCACCCCGCCCGGCGAGCCACCGACACCCACCCGATGCGACGCGCCGAGGACAGGCTGCCGCCGCGGGCGTCCGTGAGCCTGGTGGTTCCGGCGCGCAACGAGGCACGCAACATCCCCTGGGTCTTCGAGCAGATTCCGGACTGCGTGGACGAGGTCATCCTGGTCGACGGCGACTCCAGTGACGCCACGGTCTCCATGGCGACCCTCTGCCTGCCCACGGTCCGCAGCGTCGAGCAGAGCGGCCCGGGCAAGGGAAACGCCCTGCGCACCGGATTCCTCGCGGCGACCGGCGACTACGTGGTGATGATGGATGCCGACGGCAGCATGTCGCCCGGCGAGATCCCGCACTACCTGCACTTCCTCGAGAACGGCTACGACTTCGTCAAGGGCTCCCGGTTCGTCGCGGGCGGCGGCTCCCTGGACATCACCCGCTTCAGGCGACTGGGCAACCAGGTGCTGCTGGCAGCGGTCAACAAGCTCTACGACGCCTCGCTGACCGACCTGTGCTACGGGTTCTGCGCCTTCCGGCGCAGCTTCCTGGACCAGCTGGACCTGCACGCCGCCGGCTTCGAGATCGAGGCCGAGATGATCGTGCACGCGCTGCGTTGCGGACTGCGGATCGCCGAGGTCCCGAGCCTCGAACTGCCCCGCCGCAGTGGTCGTTCCAACCTGCACGCCATCTCCGACGGCCGCCGGGTGCTGCGCACCCTGCTCTCCGAGCGACCCGGCGCACAGTCCGCGCCGGCAGGACGGAGCACATAATGAGCGCCACCGGCCGACTCTTCCTCGCTCCCCACGCCACAGTCTCCGTCCCCGTGGCCCCGCCCTATTCCCCGGTCAGGGTCGTCGACATCGATCTGGCCGAGCCGGGAGAGTTCCATCCGCCCGGCAGCCGTGAGCAGATCCGTCCCGAGGGCAGGGTTCTGGCCCTGGTACGGCTGCACGGCCACCCGCTGGGGATGGTCTCCGCGACCGGCACCAGCCCCGCCGAACTGTGGCGGTCCCTGGCCAATGCGGCCCACCGGGAGCTCACCACCGCCGTCGCCGGGCACTTGGCAGCCGACCGGCCGAGCACTCCGCCCGAGGTCTCCTCCCGGCCGTGGCACGAACCGGCCGTCCTCCCCTGCCAGGCCGCCGGGCTGCGCGTCCTCGACGAGGCCCCCTTCATCAGCGTCATCGTCGCCACCCACGACCGGCCCCAGTTGCTGCGACAGTGCCTCGACTCGCTCCTGCTGATGGAGTACCCGCGGTTCGAGGTGATCGTGGTGGACAACGCCCCGACGGACGCGTCCGCCGAGCACCTGGTCAAGGAGGCCTACGGCCAACGGGTCCGCTACGTCCGGGAGCCCGTGGCCGGTCTCGCCCGCGCACACAACCGGGGGCTGGCCCTGGCGCACGGCAGGATCGCCGCGTTCACGGACGACGACACGCTCGTCGACGCCCGCTGGCTGACCGAGCTTGCCGCAGCCTTCGCCCGGGACCGCCGGATCGGCTGTGTCACCGGCCTCATCGTGCCCGCCGAACTGAGGACCGGAGCCCAGGCCGCGCTGGAGCGGCACGGTGGATTCGCCAAGGGCTACACCCCTCGCACCTGGTCGCTGCAGGACCCGCCGGCCGACCCGCTGTTCCCGTTCACTGCCGGACGCTTCGGCTCCGGGACCAACATGGCCTTCCGTGCGGACATGCTTCGCGCCCTCGGCGGCTTCGACCCGGCCACCGGCACCGGTACCCCGGCGCACGGCGGCGACGACCTGCTCGCCTTCTTCCGGGTCCTGGTCGGCGGCCGCACCCTCGCCTATCAGCCGGGCGCGATCGTCTGGCATCGCCACCGCCGTACCGAGAACGCCCTGAAGGCACAGGCCTTCGGGTACGGCGCCGGACTCGGGGCCTATCTGACCGGAGCGCTCGCCCACGAGCCCCGGATGGTGCCCGCCCTGCTGCGCAGGCTCCCCGGCGGCATCCGGTACGCGACGACCAGGGCACGCGGCCGGACGGAACCGGGCGACGGATGGTCCCGGCAGCTCGCCCTCCTGGAGATGCGAGGCCTGCTGTACGGGCCGCTGGGCTATCTGCGCAGCCGCTGGCTCGGGCGCGCGGCCGCGACGGCGGCGACGGAGACTGAGAAGTAGCCGTGTACGCATCACGTGCCCTCAGGGCATCCGAGCCGGCGGGAACGGCGACCACGCCCCCCGCCACCGCCGGGAGGCCGTCATGAGCACCTCACCGAGCCTGTCTGTCGTCATCTGCGCCTACACCCTCGACCGGTGGGAGGACATCCGCGCCGCGATCGGCTCGGTTCGTGCCCAGGAGCGCGCGGCGGACGAGATCGTGCTGGTGATCGACCACTGCGAGGAACTCTACGAGCAGGCCACGGCCTCGCTGCCCGGCGTCCGGGTGGTGCCCAACCGCGAGCGCAAGGGCCTCTCCGGTGCACGTAACACCGGGGTGGCGGCGGCCCTGGGCGACGTGGTGGCCTTCCTCGACGACGACGCGGCCGCCGATCCGGACTGGACCGACCGCATGCTGGAACGCTACGAGGACCCCCGGGTCGTGGGCGTCGGCGGCCTCGTCCGGCCGTGGTGGGTCACACGCCGACCGCAGTGGTTCCCGCCGGAATTCGACTGGGTGGTCGGCTGCTCGTACCGGGGCCTGCCCGTGCGGACCGCCCCGGTGAGGAACTTCATCGGCGCCAACATGTCCTTCCGCAGGGCCGAGGTGGTCTCGGCCGGCGGCTTCCGCACCGACCTCGGACGGGTCGGAACCCGGCCCCTGGGCTGCGAGGAGACGGAGCTGTGTCTGCGGATCGCGGCTCGCCGTCCCGACGCCGTGCTGCTGTACGAGCCTGGTGCCGCGGTACGTCACCGGGTCCCCGGGACGCGTACCACCTGGGCGTACTTCAGGTCACGCTGCTATGCGGAAGGGCTCTCCAAGGCACTGGTCGCCCGGCACAGTGGCAGCAGGGCAGCCCTGTCCAGCGAGCGCACCTATCTGAGATCGACCGTCCCCCGGGCCTTCGCCCGGGCCCTGCGGCCGGGCCGTCCCGACGCCCTGCGCACCCTCGCGGCGCTGTCCGCGGGTGTCTGCGCCACCGTCGCCGGCTATGCCGTCGGCCGGATCCACTCCCTGTCGTCCGGCTCCGCTGCGCACCGCCCGCCGCCGCCCCTGGGCGGATCGAGCACCGACGGCGCACCGGCTCCTGTCGGCAGGAGCCGTCCGTGAACCCCGTTCCTGTCTTCCTCTACCACTCGGTGGCTCTCGACCCGCCGTCGTGGATCGCGCCGCTCACGGTGAGCCCCCGTACCCTCGCCGGACATCTCGACCTGATCGCCGACAGCGGCCTCGACGTGATCCCGCTGCGGCGGCTCGTAGCGGCATTGCACGGCGGCCCCCCGCTGCCGGCCCGGTCCGCCGTGCTGACCTTCGACGACGGATACATCGACTTCTACTCGACGGTGGCTCCGCTGCTCGCCGATCGGGGACTGCCCGCCACCCTGTACATCACCACGGGCGCGCTGCACGCGCCGGGCCGGCCGGCCGACGGCAGTCTGTTCCCGCCCGCGCCGATGCTGAGCTGGGGCCAGGTCGAGGAACTGGACGAGCTCGGCATCGAGATCGGCGGTCACACCAGGACGCATCCGCAGCTCGACACGCTGCCCGGGCCCCGGCTGAGGGACGAGGTGGTCGGCTGCAAGCGCCAACTGGAGGATGCCCTCGGTCATCCGGTCACCGCGTTCGCGTATCCGCACGGTTACTCGAGCCCCGCGGTGTGCCGCCTGGTGCAGGAGGCCGGCTGGACATCGGCCGCCGCCGTCCGCAATGCCTTCAGCTCGTACAGGGACGACCCACTGAGGATCGCCCGGCTGATGGTGCACGCCGACACCGGCCGGGAACGTTTCAGGCGGTGGACCGAAGGGTCCGAGGCCCGAGTGGCGCCGTTCCCCGAGGGACTCCGGACCAGGGGATGGCGCGCGTACCGCCGCCTCCGGGCAGGGCTGAACCGGCCGTTCCAGGCGCTCCCGGCAGCCTGACGGGGCCTGCCGGGCCCCGCTCCGGCGCTCAGTGCTGCCAGACGCGCACCCAGTCCACGTGCATCTGCGCCGAAACGACCGAGGGGGGCGGCGGTTTGGGAACCCCGACGGCGAGATTGACCAGCACCTCCATGGGGACGTGCGGGATCCGGTCCGCAGCGGTCACCCGGAATCTCTTGACACCGTCCACGTACCAGGTCAACTCGTCGCGCTCCCAGAGGAGTCCGAACACGTGGTAGCCGTCGGGGAAGTCGACCGGCCCGTAGGTTCCCCGCTCCCGCTGCTCGCCCGCCCGGTTCAGCCAGTGCACATACATGTTGGTCTCGTCGGTGTTTCCGAGGAACTCCATGATGTCCAGCTCGGGAGGCGTCCGCCGGGACGCGGGCATCATCCAGAAGGCCGGGAACATGCCCGCCTCCGAGGGGATCCGGATCGCCGCTGCGAAGTAGCCGTAGGTAAAGGTCCGCCGGGGACGGCCCTCCCAGTGGTCACGCCCGGTGGAGATCATGCCGGATCTCCACGGGTAGGTCTTGCCGTCGCTCCCCCGGGTGTTGCGGCGCTCGGCGCTGAGGGTCAGTGCGCCTTGGCCCACCGACACCTGGCTCGGGAGATACCACTCCAACTCGTCGTTCCCGCTGTTGGTGCACCCGCCCTTGTTCCAGTCGTAGCAGGTGACCCAGCGATCGGTGTTGAGTTTCGAGCCGTTGAATTCGTCATGGAAGACCAGCCGCCACGAGCCCGCGGCAGGCGGGCGCGGGGGCGTGCTGTCACTGCCGCAGGCCGTGGACAGCATCAGCAGGCCCGCAGCCACCGCCCGCCAGGCCCTGTGTGCCGCCACGGGTTTCACCGGATTCCGGCCGCGACCGCGGCGGCAGTCCGCCGGGCGGCGAACCCGGTACCGCAGACGAAGCGCAGGACCGGCCCGAAGGTGGGTGCCGCGGCCAGTCCGGTGAAGTAGAGGCCGGGCACCGAGGACTCGAAGCCGGCCGACAGCCGTGGTGCACCGCCGAACGTTCGTACCGCCTGACGAAGTGTGGGCTCCAGGAACCCGAGCCGGTCCACGTCCACCCGGTAACCCGTGGCCATCAGGAGATGGTCGGCGCGCAGCAGCTCGATTCCGCCGCCCGGGTCCGCCAACTCCAGGCGCACCGTCCCGTCCTCGGGCACCGCGGAGTGCACCGTGCGCCCGCACAGCACCGGGAAGCGGCCGTCCACGCGCTCCCGCAACCACCACGCACCGGACGGCCCCAGCACGGTGTGCAGCAGTCGGATCCGCACCGATGTCGGCAGGTGGCGGTAGGCGGCGGCGCCACGGCTGACGGCCAGCAGCGACCAGCCGGGGCCGAGCGCGGAGCCGGGTTTGCGCAGCCGGACGGACCGGGAACGGGCGGCGGGCCGGTCCGTTTGCGGAGGGTCACCGAAGACGACGGCCGGGGCACGGGCGACCACGGTGGGGCGGGCACCCGCCTCGTACAGCAGTGCGGCGCTCTCCAGCGCCGACTGCCCCGCACCCAGCACGGCCACCCGCTGTCCCGCGAAGCCGGTCAGATCCCGGTGCTCGCAGGTGTGGGAGGTCAGGCCCGCCGCGGTGAGACGGCGCAGCTGAAGCGGTTCATGGGCGAACGGGACCAGTCCCGTGGAAACCACCACGGCTGAGGCAAGGAACTCCTCCCCGGAGTCCAAAGTGATGCCGAACCCGCCGTCGACGGCCTGCACACCGTGCACCATCGACCGCTCCAGTTCGGGCACGCGGCGCTCCTGGAACCATCGCCCGTAGCCGATGAATTCCTCGATCGGGACCGGATACAGGTCGCCCACCGGCTCCCTGCCCTGGGCAGCACGGAAATCTGCGAGCCCGTACCCGGGCTCCGGCGCGGAAATCGACGATGCCGCCGGTACGGACTTGAGATACATGCCCTTGGGCATATGGGTGTGCCAGCCCTCCATCGGCTCGCCGAAAATTCTCCGGGGCACTCGTGCCGCGCTCAGCCGGGCGGCGGTGGCCAGCCCGTACGGGCCGGCGCCGATGACGACGACCGGAGCCCGCTCCCGGGGAGCCCCGGTCGCTTCCGTGGCCGCCCGGTGGTGCCGGGCGGCCGAGCGGGAATTCGAGGGCATTCCTGTACCTCTCGTTCGCGGAAGGTTCACTCGTTCGGCTCAGCGGCTCCCGCGGTGGACCGTCGGCGCGCGGACCGCAGCACGCCGTGTCGCGGCATCAGTGCCAGGACAGAGGTGAGGACTGCGAGCGCCAGCAGAGCCCGCGTGAACGTGAACGTGTGGCTGAGGAAGAACGCCTCCGCCACAAGCACCGCCAGCGACAGGCTGAGCACCACGCTCAGCACGGCGGGCTCCAGGACCGCGGCCCAGCCGGGGCCTCGGCGCGCCGCCGATCGCAGCGGCCATACAGCCGCCAGTCCCGGGCAGACAATCAGGAAGACGGCCGTGACGACCACCCGCAACGGATTCCCCGCCGGCAGTGCGGTGGCCGCGAGGGCCAGCCAGCCGGACGCGGCGATCCCCCAACGCAGTGCTGTCATCGGCGGATCGTCTCCCTCGGAGCCACGTACCGGTAAACCACCGCGTCATCGTTGTGGTAGACGCGAACGAAGCCCGGCGCCCTCGACAGCGCCGACTCCACTCGTTTCACGGTGTCGGCGGGCAGGTCCCCGGTGAGATAGACGTCCTTCGTCTGCGCCTGGCTGAGGATGATGTACGCGGGCTGCCTCGCGGTGGCCCCGTAGACGAACCCCGTCACGCCGTCCAGCGGGTCTTGTACCAGCCTCCGTTCGTCCGCAATGTCCTGCTGGGCCAGGAGCACCCGTTCGTGCTGGTCGTAGTGCATGAAGAGGCCGGGCACGGCGGAGGTGAGCGTCACGATCTTCGAACCCTCCGGAGCGTGGGACGTCACATAGCGGGCGGCGGCGACCTCTTGGAGCGTGAACTGGTTCACCGCCTCCTTGCCGTAGTAGCCGAAGACCAGGCCGCCGAGCATGGCCAGCAGAATCGGGTAGACGGTGAGCATCCGACGCCGCGGCTGAGTACCCCGGTGGAGCAGAAGGGCGGCGATCATGAACGCGGAGGCGGGCAGCGCGAACAGGTAGGCCCGGAAGATCATCTCCCCGCCGTACGGGTTCGCGAGCAGGACCGGCACGGGGGCGAGCACGAGGAGTGGGAGGCCGGTGCGGCGTGTCCACGGGCGGCGTACGAAGGCGATCACAGCCAGCAGGAAGACGGCACCGGACAGGCCACGGTCGACCCAGGACAGCAGGATCTGCCCCGGAGCGGCGGAGCCCCAGGTGGCCAGGGACGAGGCGATGTTGGCGTCGGGCTGGGAGAGGGCGTCCACGATGCTGCCGAAGTGTGTGGAGATGTACGGCCGTGCCACGGTGGCGTCCCAGGCGGCCGTGAACACGACCGCCCCCGCCAGGACCGGCAGCACCACCCGCCGGTTGCGGCGTGGCAGCGACAGCAGCACCAGCGCGCTGATCAGCATCAGCGGGGTGAGCGGGTGTGAGGACACGAGGGCGGCCACGATCACCAGCACCAGGAGCAGCAGTCCCGGTGGCCAGGCTCCCCGTCGGCGTCGGCTCGGACGAGGGAGCGCGGAGGACGGCAGCTGCCGCAGGATCAGGGCGATCACCGTCGCGAACAGCAGGAAGTCGAAGGCCTGCGGCGCGAAGTAGTCCTGCCCCACCCAGGAACAGGAGTAGAAGATCCAGGCCGCACCCCAGATGAGCCTGCGGTCACGGGCGACCGCCCGGTACATGAGCAGCAGCGGACCGAGCAGCAGGGCGTTGACGAACGCCGGGGCCCAGGCCGCGTAACCGATGGCGGACTCAAGACCGGTGGCTCGCAGGAACAGCGCGTTGAGCTGGAAGAAGCCCGGCCACTCGTTGTAGATGTCGAGTGTGCCGGCGTTCGGCACATCGCCGCCGTGCCGCAGCATCGCGTCGATGACCGCCACATGCTTCCAGGCCCAGGAATAGCGCAGGGTCGGATAGAGCAGGGTGGGGGTGGCATGGATGACCGCGATCAGCCCCAGGACGTAGGCCGCGTACCAGCTGTTGCCGGTCCGCCGGTCGCCGAGCGCGAGACAGAAACCCAGGGTGAGCAGGGCCAGTGCGACCCAGAAGAGTACCGGCAGCACCTGCAGCAGGCCGAGGTCGCGCATCCGGTCGAGGTCGACATGGCGCAGCGACAGCAGCCACAGGGCGAGCGCGATCGGCAGCACCGCCCGGATCACCCAGCGGCGGGTGGCGGCTCGCCGTGCACGGGATTCGCCGGTCGTGGAGGTGCTGGCCGGCGCCTCTTCGCCTTCCTTGGGCGGCGTGGAGGCGCCCGTCAGCGTCGGGTGCGTGGGGTGCGTCGGGTGCTCGCTCATCGGGACGCCTCCTCGAGGACGGGCGCGACGGTTTCGGTCACCCACCAGCGGCTCCGCCCGAACTGCGGCGACTTCCGCACATTGCCCGCCACATGCCACAGCCACGTCAGCAGCGGCAGTACCGCCGGGTCGCCGCCGCCGTCAGGATCCACGCCGGCGGCCCTGAGCAGTGCGCGGTCAGCGGCCGGCAGCCCACCGGCACGGACGGCATCGGCAACGAGCCTTCCCAGCGGGCGGCCGCTGCGCGCCGCCCGGACCGCCAGTACGAACATGCAGGCGTCGATCTCCGACGGGCCGTCCATCCGCGCGTTGCCCCAGTCGTACACCCCGGTGACCCGGGCGCGCTCCTCGCTCAGCAGCACATTGCCCGGGTGGAAGTCCCCATGCGTCCAGGCCTGTGTCATGACGCCTTTGGCAAGGCCCTCGTGCAGGCGCCGGCGCAGCGCCTCAAGTCCCGCCGCTCCCGCACCCGCCCGACACCATCCGATCTCCGTGGAAAGGATCTCCAGCTGCGGTTCGGCCCATTCGCCGGACCGTTCGGCGGCCGGCTGCACAACTCCGGTCGCACGCCGCAGTTCCGCCAGAAATGAGAGGGCAGCGGTGACCGTTCGGTGCAGATCCTGCGGCCGGCCCCGGACCAGGCGCTCGGCGGGTACGCCCGCGAGCCTCCCCTGGGCGAGCATCCGGCCGGGCCCGACGGGCAGATAGCCGACGGCCTGTGGCAGCAGCTGCCGCCAGGGGTCGAGCCGGTCGTCCGCGGCCAGCTCCCGCAGAACGTCCCATTCACGGGCGAGGGCGGCGGCCGCCCGTTCGTTCCTGGGGTGCTTGACCACGACGGTCAGGCTTCCCCGCCGCAACCCGAACACCAGCAGATTGGTCTGGGGCCAGGTGGGGCGTCGGACCACAGTGACCTCGCGGGGATGCATCCCGCGCACCAGGCGTTGCGCCCGCAGACGGTCGGTCAATGTGCCGAGAACACGCGGAGTGCGCAGTGGTAGGAGCCCGAGCAGGGGATCCCACAGCGCACGGGCGCTCCGGTGACGCGGAGTATTCGGAGAATGCACGGAGTCCGCGAACTGCTCGGCCGGAGGTCCCGGCACCGTCCCAGGCGCTGTCGTGAAGGTCGGGACACGGTTCACGATCAAACCTCCGGGGGTGGCTGCCCACAGGCGCGACCCGTGCCGCGCACAACCTGCCTATCCGATAGGGCCAGTTGGCGGTGCTCCTCTCCACAGCCCGGTGGTGCACCGGCCGCTCGGCTGCCGACGGCCGGTCTTCGGACAGATCTCACTCACCATAAGGCCAGTCATCCACAATAAGCGACATATGGCATTAATTCTGACATCATCCCTGATGAGGGCCATGCCGGTCAGCGGTAACGGTCCGTCACAAGAACAGCGATGTGCAGATCCACGTCCTGCGAAGTGAGAGGTCACGAGTGATGGGCGCGAGGCCCTTCCCGGCCAGCGGACCGGGGCGTACGCGGTGCGGGGCTGTCGCGCCTGCGGCCGTCGCGACGACGCGGCCATCCGAAACACCCTGCATCAACGAACTCGCCGGCTCCACACAGGACGACGCCGGATGAACGCCGGACCACCCCTCGACCGTGCGATGCCCGCTCTCCTCACCAAGATCGGCAGATATCCCCTGCACCACGGCGGCGTCGGCGTGGTGCGCACCATCGGGCGGCTGGGTGTCCCGGTCCACGCCGTCGTCGAGGACAGGTTCACTCCGGTGGCGCTCTCACGCCATGTCACCCGCAGGTTCGTCTGGCCGACGACCGGCCTGGAGGAACCGCGGCTGCTGGTCGAGGCCTTGTTGTCGATCGGCCGGGCGATCGGCTCGCGCTGCATGCCCGTACCGACCGACGACGAAGCAGCCATCCTGCTGGCCGAGCACTCCGACCAACTGGCGGAGTGCTTTCTGCTCCCGGCGGTGCCCTCCGGTCTGCCGCGGCGGCTGGCCGACAAGGCGAGCCTGCACAGGATGTGCGAGGAGCTCGGCGTGCCCTCCCCGCTCACCCGGGCGCCGGCAGACCGCGACGAACTGGTGGTGGCAGGCCGTGAGCTGGGCTTTCCGCTGGTGCTCAAGAACCTCGAAGCCTGGAGCAGGCTGCGCCACCCGGCAGTGAGCGGCACCACCGTGATCCGCGACGAGCGGGAGCTACTGGCCCGGTATCCGACAGGCGCGCTGCCCCCGGTCCTGATGCAGGAGTACATCCCGAGAGAGCACGCGGAGGACTGGATCACCCACCTCTACTGCGGTGCAGGCGGCACACCGCGCGTCGTCTTCACCGGTCTGAAGCTGCGCTCATGGCCGCCGTACGCGGGGGTGACCACCAGGGCGGTCGCGCTGCGCAATTCCTGTCTGGCGGAGCTGGCCGCGGGGCTGTGCCGCCGGATCAGCTACAGCGGGCCGGCCGACCTCGACTGGCGCTACGACCGTCGCGACGGGCGTTACAAGCTGGTGGATTTCAACCCGCGCGCCGGTGCGCAGTTCCGGCTGTTCCAGAACGCCGACGGAATCGACGTGGTACGGGCGATGCACCTGGACCTGACGGGCCGTGACGTGCCGGACAGCCCGCAGGACGAAAACCGGGATTTCGTCGCCGGCCAACTCGATCTGCCGTCGGCGGCGGTCTGGCTGCGGGATGAGCACAGGCTGCCGCCCGGTCTGCTTTCGCGGCGGCGTACGGAACGGGCCTGGCTCTGCCGGGACGATCCGTTGCCCGCCGCGGCCGACGCGATCCGGTTCGCAGGCGTTGTGGCCCACCGCCTCGGCCACTCCCTGCACGCCCGGGGCGATGGACACCCAGCGGCGCCCCTCACCTGAAGCGGATGCCAGGCACGGCCCGGATCCGGCGCGCCCTGGCGCGAGCGCAGTGGGTCGCGGGAGTTGCCGTCTGCTCGACCGCAGTGAGCCGTCCGATCGCCATCGACTCTGCAACGACATACTGTGACAAATGATCCTTTGTGAGCCAATCGGACGGAGGGTCCGTGGAAGATGCCTTCCCTCGCGCTGATGTGTGGGGGTCCCGGCTGCGCGGCCTCCTCCCCCTTCGTCCCCGGGGCCTGCTCACCCGGCCCGCCGACCTGCTGACGGCCCGCCATCTGGCGAACCAGCTGCGCGCTGACCGCGCCGGCTTCCGCGACCTGCACCGGCTGCAGAGGACGGTCTCCGATCTTCTGGTGTTCGAGCTGGAGGACGAGAATCGGCCGCTGGTGGTCAAGCATCCCCGCAGCAGTCGAGCTGCCGCGTCACTCGCCCGGGGGTGCGATGCCGTGCGGGATCTGACTTTCGACGACCGTCTGGACGAGTGGCGGCGGCTGCTGCCTCCGGTGGAAGTGTGCCGGCTCGGCGGGCGGCTTCCCCTGGTGGCGGAAGGCCGGCTGCCGGGTGTCGAAGGCGACGAGCTGCTGCGGCGCTCTCCGCACCTCACTCGGCAAGTAACGGCCTCCGCGCTCCGGGCGGTCCGCGAGCTGCACCGGGCGACCGGCAGGCTGGAGTGCGTCACGTCCCGCATCGGGCACTGGGTCGACCCCCAGCTGGCCATCCTGGCCGACGAGATCCCGTGGTGCCGCCGGGGCCGCGGCGCAGCCGCCACGGAAGCACTGAGGGAGCGCCTCCGCAGCGGTCTGACCGGGCACACCTTGACGGTTGCGTGGACCCATGGGGACTTCCACCCGGGAAACATCCTGTTGAACGGGGAGCACGGGACGCTCACAGGGGTGATCGACTGGGCGAACGCCCGTCCGGAGGGCCCTTGCGCCATCGATGCCTACACCTTCGTCCTGACCCTCCGGCACCAGCGCGGCGGACGGGAGTTGGGGCAGATCGTGGCTGATGTCGTGCGGCGCGGCTCCCTGCTGCCCGAGGACCGCCGCCTCCTCGCCGAAGCAGATGTTCCGCCCACGGACGAAGGTCCCGAGGAAGACGTGCTGCCACTGCTGACCTGGCTGTGGCATGTGGCGGGAAACGCGGAGAAGTCGGCGCGCTACGGACGCAGCCATCATTGGGTCGCGGGCAATGTGGTGCCGGTGCTCAAGGAGGTGGCGCGACGGTAGCGGCCGACTCCCGGCGACCCGAGCGCGGCCTCGTGCAAGCGTCGCGTCGAAGAGGCCGTGCGCCTCTTGTCCGTCTAACCTCGGTGAAGAGGCCAGGGTCTCCGCCCTGTCCCGGGCTTCCAGGGCCTGTCTTTCGGATGAGCCCGGCAAGATCCGGAAGACAGGCCCTAGTCCCGTCCCCTCACGCCCGGCAGGAGGAGTCATGAACTCAGCCGTCGCGCACCCGGTGGCCACAGCGTCGGGCCCGGTGCGGGTGACCAGTCCCGCCCCACGGGCGGTCTGGCGACAGCTGGCCTCTGCGGACGGGAACGCCCTGGCCAGCCAGACTCCGACGTGGCTCGATTGCATCTGTGCGACGGGACCCTACGAGGACGCCAGCCGACTGTACGAATTCGAGGGTGGGCGCCGACTCGTCGTACCACTGGCCCGGCGGCGAGGGTGGCCGGCGAGGCTGGTCGGCGAGGACTCCTGGCCGTCCGACTGGGGTATCGGCGGGCCGTTGGTCTCCCCCGGGACGCCCGACGAGACGGAGGCCCGCGTCGTCTTCGACGACCTCGCGCGGCGCCCGGCGCTCCTGGTCGGCGTCAGGTTCGGGCCCGGCGCCGACCCGGTGTGGGCGCGGGCGGCGCCGCAGAGCTTCCGGGCGGAGGAACACATGACGCAGGTGCTGGACCTGGACGGCGGCTTCGGCACCGTCTGGGACCAGCGCTTCCGCGGGCGTGTCCGACGGGCGGTGCGCCGAGCCGAGCGGTCCGCGATCAAGGTGGAGGTCGACCGCACGGGCCGGCTGGTGCCGGCCTTCTACGACCTGTACGAACAGTCGATGGTGCGCTGGGCCAGGCAGCAGCACGAGCCGCTGGCGCTCGCCCGCTGGCGCCAGACCCGGAGCTTCCCGCGGCGGCGGCTGGAGGCTGTTGCCGATCGGTTCGGTGAATCGTGCGCGATCTACCTGGCATGGTGCGCCGGCGAGCCCGCCGCGGCGATTGTCGTCCTCCGTCACGGCCACCACGCGAAGTACTGGCGTGGTGCGATGAACCGGGATCTGGCCCACCCGGTCCGGGCGAACTTCCTGCTCCACCGCCTCGCCGTCGAGGACGCGTGCGAGGCGGGCTCCAGGTACTACCACCTGGGGGACTCCCGACCGGGGTCCTCGCTGGCCCACTTCAAGGACGGCTTCGGGGCCGAAAGTCGCTCGACCCCTGCCTTCCGCCGCGAGCGGCTTCCGGTCTCGGCCGCCGATCGCCGGCTGCGGAGCGCCGTCAAGCGCCTGATCCACTTCGAGGACGCTTAGGGGCCCAGGGAGCGGGTGTCGCGCAGCGTGCAGGGCCGGCCCCCCTGGGTGGCAGAGTACCCGTCCTCGATCTAGCCTGAGGGGAACGACGATTGTTGGAAAGCCACGCTATCCCTGGCCGCCTGATGGAGTCTCCGGTAACGCAGTTCCCCTGTGCGGATCACCCGTCGCCTCCTCGTCCGGGCTGCGCACAGGCTGGAGTCACCTTGCGCCGTCGGCCGGACCGGATGCCCGACGACCGGCGGGCACGGTGAGCCCCGTGCGGCAGTCCAAGGACCACCTGCTGCGCACCGGCCACGTGCTGACGTTCAACTCACTGCTGACAGCGGCTCTCGGGGCGGCGTACTGGGCGTTGGCAGCTCGCTGGTACGACCCCGGTGCGGTGGGCCGCAACTACTCGGCAGTGTCCGCGATGATGCTGCTGGCCGGGGTGGGCCAGCTCAACCTGACCAATGTGCTGCTCCGGTTCGTGCCCACCGCGGGGGACCGCACCCGGCTGCTGGTCTCCAGGGCCTATCTGGGCGCTTGTGTCTTCTCCGTGTTCCTTGCAGGGATGTTTCTCTTCCTGGTGCCCTGGATCTCTCCGGGGCTGCGGTTCCTGCGCGAGCCGCTGCTCGGTGGATGCTTCGTCCTGGCGACTGCGGCATACGCGGTCTTCGTCATCCAGGACGGTGTGCTGACCGGCCTGCGACGTCCGGACTGGGTGGTGTGGGAGAACGCCGTGTTCGCGGTCGGGAAGATCGTGTTCGTCGGCGTGCTGGCCGCCGTCCTGAAGTCGACCGGAATCCTGCTCTCCTGGGCCCTCGCCGTGGTCCTCGCCGTAATCCTCACCAACAGCTTCCTGTATGCAAGGGCCTTCCCCCGGCACGCCCGCACCCCGCCGGACGAGCGGGCCGACACGGCAAGACCGACGCCGAAATACATTGCGGCGGACTACGTGGCAGCGCTCTTCTGGCTCGGCGCGACCGCCATGCTCCCGATCATCGTTCTCAACCGGTGCGGACCCGACCAGGCCGCCTACTTCTCGCTGGCCTGGCTCGCCGGGTTCACGCTGTACCAACTGAACGCGAGCATGGGCGAGTCGCTCATCGTCGAGGCGGCGAACGACCCCGCTCAGCTGCTCAAGCACTGTCGGCGGGTACTGCGACACGCCGGGATGCTGCAGATTGTGGGAGTACTGGTGCTCTGTGCGGCCGCGCCACTCGTGCTGCGCGTGTTCGGCACCGACTACGCCCAGAACGGGGCGGGTCTGCTCCGTCTGGTGGCTCTGTCGGCACTTCCCAACCTGGTCGTCATTACGGCCATGAGCGCTTGCCGGGCCCAGCGCCGGATGCGCATGCTGATCGGAATCCTGGCCGTCGTCTGCTCGCTGGCCACCGGGCTGAGCTGGGTGCTGCTGCCGCCCCTGGGCATTGCGGGGGTTGGGGCCGGGTGGCTCATCGCCCAAAGTGTGGTGGCCGCGTGGCTGTGGTGGCGGAAGCCGCTCTGGCTGCCAGTAGGGAGCCGGTCGGCATCGCCGGCGGACGGGGGCCTGGTCGGACCCAAGTAGCTGCGCGCTCAGCTCCGCCGGTTGCCGAGACGGGCCTCGGCGGCCCTGCGGATCCGGCCCAGCTGATCCTCGAGCGGGGTGAGCGGCAAGCGCTCGAGCCGGTACTCGGCGAGGTGTTGTACGCGTCCGCCGAGGTTGGCCTTGAATCGCTCCAGCGACGCAACCCCGCCCGATTCCCCCATCTCGTAGTAGCGGCAGCCTGCATCACAGGCCTCCTTGATGGAGCGGAGCTGAAGGAACTGGTTGGCGCGCAGCGGACCCGCCGTCCGCTTGTCGCTCGAGCCGCGCCAGTAGATGCAGATGGATCCGTGCAGCAGCAGGATCGTGGCGGCCACCGGTTCCCCGTCAAGTCTGGCCACGAGAATGCGGCAGGTGCCTGGGAGGGAAGCTGCTACCGCCTGGAATTTGGCCAGCGGCTCCGCACGCTTTCCACGGCTGCGGACGACAGCCGGGGGCAGGTGCCGTTCCCGCGCGCGCCGGTCGAGCCATCGCAGGTAGAGGTCGTAGAAGGCGGCCACCAGCTCGGGCGAGTGGCCGCTTTCGATGACCAGGCCGCCCTGCTCGGCCTTGCGTTCCGCGGAGCGCAGCCACCTTCGTGACTTCCCGGACCATCGCTGCGACCAGAGGGCGTCCATGCCGCCGTCGAGATCCAGTACATGGATCGTCCGGGGCACGGTGACGACCCCCGGTGCCCCACCCGGCCACGCGGGGGCAGCGGCGAATGCAGGCCGGACGCTGGTGCGCAGTGCTCGGTCGGAGGCGAGGTCGGCGAGGACCATGTCGACTTCGTGGGGGCGGACTCCTCCGGACGCCAGAATGCCGCCCGTTCCCCAATACGGGGGGAAGGAGGACTGCAAGGAGAGCGCACGGAGCCGTCCCGGTCGGCGAACCATCGGCAGGACGAGCTCCCGTCCTTCGGCCGTTCGGTAGAGCCGGCTCGCGTCCTGCCAGCCACCGACGCTGCAGATGCAGTCCAGCCACTGCGGCAAGTGGAATGCCATGGCTCCGGGGTCGGTGGCGAGCACCTGCGCCCAGGTCTCACGGGGCACGGGGCTCACGGCCCGTATCACGCCATCACCGGTGTGGATGTCCCACTCCCGGGGCTCGTGTTCGGGTGCCTGGTGGTGGCTCACGGATGGCCTCCTCACGACCCCGCCCAGGCGGATGGACACCACGGCCCAGTGTTCCGGCGAGCGGAACAGGAGGAGTCGGAGTGTTGACTCAAGTCTCCCGCTTCCACGATTCATTGTCCGAACACCCGCAGAGCCACGCAACGTGACGCATGCGTTGGCGCAGTAGCGGCACCCAGGACACGGGCAGGTGGTGGTCGACGACGACCACCACGACCCGCGGCCCGGCCGAAAGCCATCCACCCCGGCCCTCTCGGACGAGCGTGGGCCTTCGGTATCCACTATCGTGAAATACAAGGTGAAAAGGTCATATTCTGGCAGAATGAGCCAATAGGGGTTGACCCGTGGGCCAATTGGACGGAACTCAGGCTTCCACGCGCATGGTGCGCCTCCACCAGGGGATCCCGTCGCTTCGGCTGATGCGGCAGGCGCGTCGCATACTCGACGACGCGATCGATCTGGTCCGCCTGAAGCTCGATGCCCTGCCCGACGGCGTCTACCAGCCGGTCCCGGGCCTACCGGTGCGGAAGGCGAAGCGAGCGGTCGGCAGCCGGTCGCGATGGGTGGCGATGGAGCCGGTCATCGAGCGGCTGGGCGTGAAGAGCGCGATGGATGTCGGCTCAAATGTCGGCTATTTCCCGATAATGCTCGCCAGCCGTGGGGTACCCTCGGTCGCGCTCGAATCGGTCCCGAAATACGTTCGGACCACGACGACAGCCGTGCGACGAAACCAGCTGGACAACGTGGCGGTGATGGAGCTCGAGCTTCGACCCGACACACTCGGCCTGCTGCCGGCAACCGACTGCACCCTCGTGCTGTCCCTCTGGCATCACCTGGTGCGAAACCAGGGCCTCGACACCGCCACAGACCTGCTTCGGGAGCTCTGGGCCCGGACCGGCAAGGTGATGTTCTTCGACAGCGGCGAGGACGAGATGCCCGAGTCGTTCGGTCTTCCTCGCATGGTGCCGACGCCGGACGCTTGGCTCAGTGAGTACCTGCAGGAGACCTGCGCCGGGGGGCGAATCGAACACCTCGGCCGCCATCGCGCCTTCGACGCCGCCGGCCTTCCGACGGACCGGGCGCTCTTTGCGGTGATACGGGAACAGCAGTAGGGGCCCCGCTCGTCTCCTCGGTCACCACAGGCCAGGCCCTCGCCCCTGCAACCGCTGAGCCCCCGGGGTCAGGTACTTGACCCCGGGGGCTCAACTTCGCCAGGCCTTGGACGGTCAGTGCTGCCAGACCCTCACATAGTCGGTCATCATGTCGGCCGGGGTCGCGATCGGACCACCGTGCTCGGTGCTGACGCCGTTGTTCAGGATCAGGTACATCGGCGACGAGGTGATGCCGGTCGTGATCTGGCCGACCTGCTTGCCGTCGTAGTAGTACGTGACGGATCCGGGCTTCCACTCGGCTCCGTACGTGTGCCATCCGGTGAAGTCACCGGGGGCACAGCCGCCCGGGCCGCCCGACGGAGAGTGGAAGTGCCAGCAGGCCTTGCCGCCGCCGAGGCCCTCCATGATGTCCATTTCGCCGTCTTCCGGCCAGTTCTGTCCGTCCGTCCAGAAGGCGGGCCAGTTGGAAATCTGCCCGCCGGACCCCGGGGTGTAGATCCTGGCCTCGAAGGCGCCGTAGGTGAACTGGGCCTTGCCGTTGCTCTCGACCAGGCCGGAGCGGTAGGCGTAGGTCTTACCGTCGGACGCGGTGGTCGCCTGCTTCTCGGCCTTGAGGTGCAGCGAGCCGCCGCTGACGCTCACCTGGGACGGGGCGTAGGCACCCAGCTCGCCGGAGTTGACCGGCTTCGTGGTGCAGGTGGGGCAGCCCAGCCAGTTCGGGTTCCACTTCGAACCGTCGAGGCTGGTGCCGTTGAACTCGTCCGCGAACACCGGGCGCCAGGTGCCCGGGATACCCGATGGCGCGGCGCCGCTCGTCGACGTCGTCTGGCTGGGGGACGGCGCCGCCGAAGTCGACGTGCTGGGGCTTGCCACCGGCGTAGAGGTCGAGGTAGGGGCCGGGCTGGGCGACGCGGTGGCCGAAGGCGTCGAACCGGGCGCCGGGGCGGCCGTGCCGCCGGAGAACGTCTTCACCGGGGACAGGTTGTGCCACGTGTTGTTGTACTTGTACGCGACGAAGGCGGTGTACGTGCCGGCGGGGAAGGTGCGACTGCCGGAGGTGAAGGTCGTCTGCGAGGGGCTCAGCGTAGGCGCAGTCGCCCCGGGGAAGTCGTAGTTGGAGCCCCCTGCGGACCGTACGGCGACGGTAAGGGCCTGCACCTTGATCGTACGAGCGGAATGGACCTTCGCGGTGGCCTTCAGCTGACCGCCGGATGCCGCCGAGAGGGACAGCGAGTCGACGACCACCCCGGTCGACGGCTGCGACTGGCCGGCCCATGCGGCGCTGCCCGCGGCAACGATGCCGAAGGAAAGCGCGAGGGCGGAAACCTTCGTCCGGGTGGTCAGTTTTCGGCGGTGCTTTGAATTTCTGAGCATGAAATGGGTGACCTTTCGCCCCCCGACGGCAATAGGCCTGCCATTGCAACTGCGCAAGAGCGGGCTGAACGGTTATGGACTCTGCGCGAGCAGAATCCGGCACGCAACTGCCGTCCTTGTCCTGACACCCATATCGAGCGTTCTACACACCCTCAGGAGTTATGGCGCGCCACCGAGTTGACGATTCCCAGCGCCTTTTATGTGATATCCGCCATAGCGAATTACATTTCCCGCAAATCGGACGAACGGGGCAGGCGAACTCGCCCTTTGATATCGAAAGCGATGGATCACGACGCCGCCGCGAACCGGTGGCGCGCCCTCGCGAAAGCTGATCGCGGAGAAGTGGCCCGACTGCGGGCCTATGGGGCGCTCCGGACCTCCGGTCGCCGCTTGCCCATAGCGGACATATGATCAAAAAAGTGATGAATAGGCCGATATTTCTGAACAGGATGACGGTGCAGCGCCCCGTGTCCGATGGTGGTGAGGAGGCGGTTCTCATTGACCCGGGTCCAGCGCCTGATGGCCGGATACGTCGTACTCGTGATCCCGCCCACCGTCGTCTATCTGACGATGCCCAGCCGACACGACGTCAGCTGGGCCGTGATCGGTCTCCTGAGCGTCTGCGCCATTCTCGTGGGGATCCGGATCAACCGTCCGGCCCACCGTTGGCCATGGCTGGTGCTGGCCGCCGCCAACTTCACCTTCACCGCGGGCGACACGACGTACAACGTGCTCAACACCTTCTTCCACCAGCAGAATCCATTTCCCTCGCTCGCCGACGTCTTCTATCTGGCGACCTATCCGCTCTTCGCCATCGGGCTGTTCGGATTCATTCGGTACCGCACCACAGGGCGTGACCTCGCGAGCCTGCTGGACGCGTTGATCCTCACGTCCGGGCTGGCGCTGCTCTCCTGGGTCTTCCTCATCACGCCCAACGCCCAGGCCGCCGACATGACATGGATTCAACGAGCGATCTCGATCGCCTATCCACTCGGTGACGTACTGATGCTGGCGATGCTCGCGCGGCTGCTCACGCCCGGCGTTCTGCGGGGCCCGGCGATCCAGCTCCTCACCGTCGGCACGATCGGCATCCTCGTCTCCGACGTGCTGTACGGACTGCTGCAGCTCGAAGGGGCTTGGCAGGTCGGCACCCCGATGGACCTGGGCTGGGTGGTCTTCTTCACCGCATGGGGGCTGGCGGCACTGCATCCGTCCATGGTGAAACTGACGGAACGGATGCCCGAGCGGCAGCCCGGGATCCACGCCCGGCGGCTCGCCGTGCTCGCCCTGGCCTCGTTGATCGCCCCCGCGATGCTCCTGTACGAATCCCTGCGCGGGAACATCCACGACGCGGCTGTCATCGCGGTGTTCTCCGCCGTTCTCTTCCTGCTTGTACTCGGCCGGCTGTCGGGCCTGGTGGCAGTTCACCTGAAGGCCGTGAACCGCGAACGGGGCCTGCGCGTGGCGGCCGCAACCCTGGTGGCCGCGGCCAGCGTGAAGGAGATCGCAAATTCGATCCAACAAGCGGCGGAACTGCTCTTCGGAACGGGGACCCGCCACGACGCCGTGCTGCTGACCACCGATCCCGGCGAGACCAGGCTCCACACCGTACGCACCAAGTCGCGCGCCTGGAACTGGCACATCAGCTGGACGGACGAGACAGCCAACGCGTGGCTGCCCCGATTTCTCGCCCGTGAGACACAGGTCGTAAGCGTCGACGACCTCGGAGCGTCCGCGGCCACCGAGTTGGGGGAGGATCTGCCGAACGCGCTGCTGTGTCCGCTGTCCCTCAGGGACCGTCCGTCCGGTGACGCGCTGGTCGGCGCTCTCGTCATCACGGGTACGGAGCACAGCCTGGCGGAACGGTGGGGCGCGTTCGAGACCCTGGCCTCGCAGGCCGCGCTGGCGGTGGAACGCGTGGCCCTCGGCCAGGAGGTCAACCGCCGCAACAGCGAGGCGTACTTCCGCACCCTCGTGCACAACGCCTCGGACGTGATCCTGATCCTCGACGACGACAACACCGTCAAATACGCGAGCCCGTCCGCCGAAGGGATGTTCAGCCGCACCCCTCTGAAGGGGGTAGGGCTCACCGAACTCGTCGCGCCACAGGACAGCGACCGTGCGATGCGCTCCCTGGCGCGGATGCGCGCCGAGGACGACCAGGACAGCCGCGACGACTGGCAGGTCGTCAAGCACGGCGGCGGGCGCATCGATGTGGAGGCCAGATGCAGCAATCTGCGGCACGACCAGACCGTCCACGGACTGGTTCTCACGCTGCGGGACGTCACCGAGCAGCGGCAGTTGGAGCGCGAACTGACGCACCGTGCCTTTCACGACTCGCTCACCGGTCTGCCCAACCGGGTGCTCCTGCTGGAGCGGATCGACCGCGCGCTGCTGCGCGGACGCCGCGATTCCACCGTCACCTGCGTACTGTTCGTCGACCTCGACGACTTCAAAGTGGTCAACGACACCAGGGGCCACTCGGTCGGGGACGAACTCCTCATCGCCGTGGCACGGCGGTTGTCCGGGACGCTGCGCGCCAGTGACACGGCGGCACGTCTGGGAGGCGACGAGTTCGCGGTACTCATGGAGGGCGGCAAGGACCCTGCGGTCGCGGAAGTGCTCGCCGCACAGATCATCCAGAGCCTCACCCAGCCGTTCCGGCTCTCGGGCGGAATGATCAGCCTCTCGGCCAGCGTCGGCATAGCCACCGCACGCGACAGCGCCAATGCGGAAGACCTCCTGGGCCACGCCGACCTGGCCCTGTACGCGGCGAAGACGGCCGGGAAGCGGCAGTGGCGCCGCTACCAGGCGCGGTTGCACACCGGAATGCTGGAGCGGCACGAACTCCAGGCAAGCCTCGAGAGCGCGATCGCCGCCGAGTCGTTCCATGTGCGCTATCAGCCGATCGTGGAGATCGCCAGCGGCGATGTCGCCGGCTTCGAAGCGCTGGTCCGCTGGCCGCACGACCAGCGTGGCCTGGTGCCCCCGGGTCAGTTCATCGCACTCGCCGAGGAGACCGGGCACATCATGCCGCTCGGCGCCTGGGTACTGGAGCACGCCGCCGCCCACGTCGCCCACTGGCAACAGGTGGTGCCACGGCCGGACGCGCTGAACATCAACGTGAATGTCTCCGCCCGCCAGTTCCGCGACCCGGGCTTCCTCGACCAGGTGCGCCGCGTCCTCGACACGTCCGGCCTGGCGCCCGGTTCGCTGGTGCTGGAGCTGACGGAGACCGTCCTGATGCACCGCGACGATCAGATCCGTTCGGTGATGAGAACGCTGAAAGACCTCGGCGTGGGAATGGCGATCGACGACTTCGGCACCGGCTTCTCTTCGCTCAGTTATCTGCGGGAATTCCCGATCGACATACTCAAGGTCGACAAGTCATTCATCGATGACGTCGGTGTCGATGACCAACAAGTCGCTCTGGTCGAGGGTATTGTGCGCATCGCCGACACACTCGGCCTTCAGGTCATTGCCGAAGGCATCGAAGAGGTGGAGCAGCGCGACCGGCTGGCAGCAATGGGCTGCCGGTTCGGACAGGGATACCTCTTCGCCCGACCGATGACAGCGGACCAGGGGGAACAACTCCTGCGAAGCGCTCGGGAACACCGTGCACCCCGCCTGATCAACGGCACCGCCAAGAATTCGCCGACGCGCCGCCGCCACAGCACGGCCCGCGTGGGCCAGCCGTCGTCGTCCGCAGGAGGGGGCACGGTGGAGGTGAGTTCCGCGCGGACGTCACTGGAACCCGGCGGCGCGCGACGCGATCCACGCTGGGGAGAGCTCGAACACCTGCGGCAGTCCAGCCCCATGTGCGACGCGGTCATCGACGAGGTGCGCGGCCGGCACATTCGCTGCGGCGATCACTGGCTCATCGACTT
Source organism: Streptomyces sp. NPDC019890 (assembly GCF_044903445.1). Classification (NCBI taxonomy): domain Bacteria; kingdom Bacillati; phylum Actinomycetota; class Actinomycetes; order Kitasatosporales; family Streptomycetaceae; genus Streptomyces; species Streptomyces sp. NPDC019890. The sequence goes on from NZ_JBJDQK010000019.1 coordinate 24,676, forward strand.
CGCGTCGTGCAACTACCTGGGCTTCGACCTCGAACCCGAGATCATGGAGGCGGTCGAACCACAGATTCAGCGTTGGGGCACCCACCCCAGCTGGTCGCGGCTGATCGGCAGCCCCCGTCTCTATCCGGAGATCGAGGAACGGCTCACCGAACTGCTCGACGCGCCGGACACCCTGCTGCTGCCGACCATCACCCTCATCCACGCTTCCGTGATCCCGGTGCTAGCCGGGGAGGGACACGTTTTCGTCGAAGCACGAGCACACCGCACGGTCTACGACGGGTGTCTGGTCGCCCGCGGACAGGGCGCGAAAGTGAAGCGGTTCCACGCCGACCGGCCCGACGAACTCGATGCTCTGCTGCGCGCCGTGCCGGCCGATTCCACCCGGCTGGTGTGCCTGGACGGCGTCGACAGCATGACCGGGAACGTGCCCAACCTGTTGGAGCTGGCGGGCGTCTGCCGGGCGCGGGACGCAGTGCTGTACATCGACGACGCGCACGGCTTCGGGATCGTCGGCGAACGCCGCGCCGACGAGTCCTCCCCGTACGGCTCACGGGGCAACTGCGTCGTCCGTCATCTCGGCGAGACGTACGACGGCATCGTGCTGGTGGGCGGATTCTCCAAGGCGTACTCCTCCCTGCTGGCGTTCCTGGCGCTTCCGACCTGGCTGAAGAATCACCTCAAGGTGGCAGCCGCGCCCTACCTCTACTCCGGCCCCTCGCCTACGGCCTCCCTCGCCACCGCGCTCGCCGGCCTCGACCTCAACGACCAACGCGGCGACGCCATCCGCGCCGATCTGTACCGCAAGACGATGCGCGTACTGGACCATTTGAGCGCCCTGGGCGTCTGGACGCCCAACGCCAGCGGGCTGCCCATCATCGAGATCCCCCTCGCCGACGGCGCGGACATGGACGCGGCCGCGACGTTCCTCTGGGACCGAGGGATCTACGTCACGCTGGCGGCCTATCCGCTGGTCCCGCGCGACAAGGTGGGTATCCGCATCCAGGTCACGGCCAAGAACACCGATGACGACATCGGCCGGCTCAACCAGACGCTTTCGGCTTTCGCCGAGCGGTTCGAACTGCGGCTGCGGCGCTGAACGCCTGGCTCTGAAGCCTCAGCGGTTGTGGCCGCCCGTCTTCGCGTCCGCGTGAGCGTCCGGATCCGCGTCAGCGTCAGCGCCCGCCGGATGGTGCGGCTGACCAAGGTCGAGGAGGGCCAGGAGTTACCGCCGCGCGCCGACGACCCGGGCACGGACGGCCGTCGGTACGCGTCGGGCTACATCGGCCTCCAGGTCCACGGGACGACGGATGTGATCTCGTACCGCAATATCCGGGTCAAGGAGCTGTAGTACGAAACCGGGGCCCGGCGCGGCGCGCTCAGGCGTCGTCGTGCCGGGCCCTGCTCGGCTGGACCCGCTTCGGCTCGCCCGGCATCTTCGGATACTCCGGCGGATACGGAAGATCACCGAGGCCGTGTTCCGCCTCGTCCCGGCGGGCCAGCTCCAGCAGGCTCTCCAGGCTGAAGCGGCGGTCGTCCATGTCCGAGTGGACATCGCCCAGCTCGGCGTACCGGGTGGTCATCGTCTTGATGTCGAAGTCCTGCGGCACGGCGTCGTCGATCTCGTCCCAGCGCAGTGGCGCGGAGACCGGGGCGTGCGGGCGGGGACGTACGGAGTAGGCGGAGGCGATGGTGCGGTCCCGGGCCGTCTGGTTGTAGTCGACGAAGATCCGCTTGCCGCGCTCCTCCTTCCACCACTTGATGGTGACCCGGTCCGGCATGCGGCGCTCCAGCTGCCGGCCGACGGCGATCGCGGCGCGCCGGACCTGGGTGAAGGTCCAGCGCGGTTCGATCGGTACGAAGACATGGATCCCGCGTCCGCCGGATGTCTTGGGCCAGCCGCGCAGCCCTGCCTCGTCCAGCACTGCCCGCAGTTCGTGCGCGGCGTGCACCGCGTCCGCGTAGTCCGTACCGGGCTGCGGGTCGAGGTCGATGCGCAGCTCGTCGGGGTGGTCGGTGTCGTCGCGGCGTACGGGCCAGGGGTGGAAGGTGACGGCTCCGAGGTTGGCGGCCCACAGCACGGCGGCGGGTTCCGTCGGGCACATCTCGTCCGCGGACCGGCCGCTGGGGAAGGTGATGTGGGCGGTCGGAATCCAGTCGGGGAGGTACTTGGGGGCGCGTTTTTGGAAGAAGGACTCGCCAGTCACTCCGTCGGGGTAGCGCTCCAGGGTGGTGGGCCGGTTCCGCAGGGCACGGGTGATGCCGTCGCCGACAGCGAGGTAGTACCGGACCATGTCCAGCTTGGTGTAGCCGCGGTCGGGGAAGTAGACCTTGTCCGGATTGGACACGCGTACGGTTCGCTCGCCCACTTCCAGTTCCATCGCTCCGGCCATGCCCGTCAGCGTAGGCCGTGCCGAGATTCATCGCATATTGGACAATCGGCGTATGGATCTGCCCGTGATGCCACCCGTGAAGCCCATGCTGGCCAAGCCCGTGAAGAAGATCCCGCCGGGTATGCAGTACGAGGCCAAATGGGACGGCTTCCGGGCGATCGTCCACCGGGACGGCGACGAGCTGGTGATCGGCTCCAGGACCGGCAAGCCGCTCACCCGCTACTTCCCCGAGCTGGCCGCCGATCTGCTGGCCAATCTCCCCGCGCGCTGTGTCGTCGACGGCGAGATCGTGATCGCCCACGAGGGACGGCTGGACTTCGACCGGCTCACCGAGCGCATCCACCCGGCCGAGTCCAGGGTGAAGCTGCTCGCCGAGCAGACCCCCGCGAGCTTTGTCGCCTTCGATCTGCTCGCCATCGGTGACGAGGCTCTGCTGGACGCACCGCTCTCGGTCCGGCGCACCACGCTGGCCGCCGCACTGGAGAACGCCGCTCCGCCCGTGCACCTTGCGCCCGCCACCACCGACGCCGCGCGGGCGCAGGAGTGGTTCGAGCGGTACGAGGGCGCCGGGCTCGACGGGATCATCGCCAAGCCGCTCGACCTGCCGTACCGGCCCGACGCCCGGCTGATGTTCAAGATCAAGCACGAACGCACGGCGGACACGGTCGTGGCCGGCTACCGCTTCCACAAGAGCGGCCCCATCGTCGGCTCACTCCTCCTCGGGCTGTACGACGACTCGGGCGCGCTCCAGCACGTCGGCGTCTGCGCCGCCTTCTCGATGAAGCGCCGCGAGGAGCTGATCGAGGAGCTCGAGCCGCTGCTGATGGACCCTCCGGACGGCCACCCCTGGGCGGCCTGGGCCGAGGAGAGTGCCCATGAGAGCGCCCGGCTCCCCGGAGCGCTGAGCCGCTGGACGGGCAAGAAGGACCTGTCGTGGGTGGCTCTGCGGCCGGAGCGGGTGATCGAGGTCGCGTACGACCACATGGAGGGCGACAGATTCCGGCACACGGCGCAGTTCCGCCGCTGGCGGCCGGACCGCGCCGCCACAGACTGCACCTACGCGCAGCTGGAGGAGCCGGTCCGGTACGACCTGGCCGAGGTGTTTTCCACCCCCGGGGAGTGAGCACGGGCCCCCCACTCCCCCGTCGTCGCTTTTGCGGCGAACGATGATCGATTGGGGTGCCTGGTCCGCCTTCGCGTAAGGTATGTCGGCGGTGCTGCCGGAGGCGGCCGGCCGGGCGGGTCGCGCAGTGGGGTCGGCTCCTGATCGCGAGTCGCGGGCGGGGAGTTGACGGGATCTCAGCACCTGTGCGGGCGTCGACTCACTCCCGCGCAACGGGAATCAACGGGTGATCCGAAACGGTTGCCCCACAGAGACATCCCCGCCGTCGAATCCGGAAGCGTGTCCGGTACGTATGAAGGGGTGAGCCGCCGACCTCCGGCGCTCGACAGAGAAGAAGAAGGACTACACGTGACCGCGTCGCCCCTCATTCCGGTACCGATCCCCGATCGCGTCGCCGCGCTGATCGGTTCCTGCATGCCGATCGACATTCTGCAGGCGGAGATCGACGCCGAGTGCGCCGCACGCGAGGTGACCCGGTTCCGTGCTCCGCTGTGCACCGAGGACCGGGCGGACCGTGAGCACGCCCTGTCCACGCTGGCCATGGCCAACAAGATCCTGGCCGCCTACAACCCGCGACTGATCATCAAGCCCTCGCGCGCTCACTGACCCGGGACCCGCTCGGCCCCGGCCCGGGAGCCCTGGTCACTCCACGAAGACTCCGTCCACATAGACCCATGCGCCGTTCTGGCGCTCGAAGCGGCTGCGCTCGTGCAGCGCCCCGCGCTTTCCGTGGTGCCGGTAGCGGGCTCGGAAGGTGACGGTGCCGGACGAGTGGAAGGCACTGCCGTCCGTGGTGTCCAGGATCTCCAGCCGCGTCCAGTGCATTCCCGGGTCGAGTTCGAGGTGCCGCGGTCTGGTGGAGGGGTGCCAGGTACGCAGCAGATACGCCTCGTTCCCGACGACGAAGGCGCTGTAGCGGGAACGCATCAGCAGTTCGGCCGTGGGGGCGGCCGACTCTCCCGAGTGGAAGCGGCCGCAGCACTCGCCATAGGCGGCGGGCAGCCCACACGGGCAGGGCGAGGTGTCGGAGAGGGCGGGGGCCTTGCCGCCGGAGCGGGAACTGCGTCGAGACATGTTTCCATTTTCCAGCCATTGAACGAATGGGCCCACGCATGGCTTCCGGGTCATGCGCGATCTCCGTATGCTCCTGCGCCGAACGCGATAGTTACCGTCGGTAAGGGGGAGGGGTCCGGTGGGCAGCACACGACGCACCTTCATGGCAGGAGCGGGGGCCGCCGCAGTCGGCGGCACGGCGGCTCTCGCCGCGACAGGCACCGCGGCGGCAGCCGGGCGCACAACGGGGGACGGCACCCGGGCCGCCCCGTCGGTCGCCGTGCTCGGCGGCGGGGTGGCCGGCCTCACCGCCGCCCACGAGCTGGCCGAACGCGGATTCCAGGTCACGGTCTACGAGCGCCGGGCGCTGGGCGGCAAGGCCCGCAGCATGGACGTCCCGAACAGCGCGAAGGGCGGCCGCAGGCCACTGCCCGCGGAACACGGCTTCCGCTTCATCCCTGGCATCTACCACAATCTGCCGGACACGATGAGGCGCATTCCCTTCCCCGGAAACGCCAACGGGGTCTGGGACAACCTGGTGGCGCCGCCCGAGATGTCGTTCGCGCGCACCGGCCGCGAGGACTTACGGATCCCACTCCCCTGGCCCGGTCACCAGCCCGCAGACCTGACACTCGACGAGATCCGCCGTGCGCTCACCGGAATGCTGCAAACGGTCCGGGGCATCCCGGCCCACGAGACGGCGTACTTCGTCAACCGGGGGCTGGTCTTCCTCACCAGCTGCGCCGAGCGGCGCGACGAGGCCTGGGAGAGAACACCCTGGTGGGAATTCATCCGGGCCGAGCAAATGAGCTACGACTACCAGCGCATCCTGGCCGTCGGCCTCACCCGGAACATCGTCGCCACCAAGGCCGAGGAGGCGAGCACCCGTACGGTCGCCACGCTCCTTGAGGCCTTCGTCTTCAACGCGCTGGGCCGGGGCGCCGACGGACCGCTCGACCGGATACTCAACGCCCCCACCAACGAGGCCTGGATCGACCCCTGGGTGGACCATCTGAAGAAGCTCGGCGTGGACTTCCGGGTCGGCTGGACGGTACGGGAAGTGAAGCACGCCACCGGCAAGGTGGCGGCCGCGGTGATCGAGGACCCTCAGGGGGTGCGCCGCTCGGTGACCGCAGATCACTACATCTCCGCGATGCCGGTGGAGCACGCACGGCGGACCTGGGGAGCGGATCTGCGTGCGGCAGACCCCCAGCTGGGTCGCTGCGACAAGCTGGAGACGGACTGGATGACGGGCATCCAGTTCTATCTGGCGGAGAAGGCGCCGCTGCTGCACGGCCACCTCAACTGCATCGACTCCCCCTGGTCCCTGACGGCCATTCAGCAGGCCGGGCACTGGCCGTCCCGGAACTTCCCCGTCGACTACGGCGACGGAGTGGCGGTGGACTGTCTGTCGGTGGACATCTCCGAGTGGGACAGGCCCGGGATTCTGTACGGGAAGACGGCCAAGCAGTGCACCCGTACCGAGGTCGCGCGAGAGGTGTGGGCGCAGCTGAAGGCCGCCGTCAACGACACCGGCCGCACGGTACTCAAGGACAGCGCGCTGCACTCCTGGTTCCTGGACCCGGGTGTGGACGGCCTCGGCACGCCCGACCCGACCAATGAGGACGAGCTGCTGATCCACCCGGTCGGCACGTTCCACAACCGTCCGCAGGCCGCCACCCGGATCCCCAACTTCTTCCTGGCGGGGGACTATGTGGCCGTGGCCATCGACCTGGCGACGATGGAGGGGGCGAACGCGTCAGCCCGCGCGGCGGTCAACGCCCTGCTGGACAGGGCAGGTTCGACCGCCGCACGGTGCACCGTGCAGAAGCTCTTCAGCGCGCCGGAGATCGAGCTGATGAAGCGCCATGACCGTGCGCGGTACCGGCTGGGGCTGCGGAACGCGTTCGACCTGGGGTGAGGGGTCAGGCGGAGCCCGGGTACGGGGCATGGCCGCCGCCCGCGAACCTGCGGGCCCGGTCGAGGAGCTCGGCCGGAACTGCGCTCAGCGCGTCGGCGGAGTGCTCGGCCAGTACCTGGGCGATCGGCCGGGCGAAATAGCGTTGCGCCTCCCAGGAGCCCCGCCACTCGGACCACAGGGCGAGCATCCGGGCGGGGTATTGCCTGCCGAGACGTTCGATGAACGCTCCCACGGCCGACTGGAGGCTGGGGTCCGAAGGATGTGCCTCCAGCGCCGCCAGCGCGGCCCGCACCATCAACTCGATACTCGCTGTGTCCGGCCCCTGGGGCGAGCTGAGCACCCGCAACACGACCGGGGCCGGAAGCCGGGCGGCGTCGGTGACCAGTTGGCCGAACACCAGCCGGATCACACGCCTCGCCGTCTCGGAGTCAAGGCCGCTCCACGGCTCCATGAACGTGGCGCAGTGCTCGTACAGCGCGGCGAGTTCATGGTCCGGCGCGCCGAGGCTGCTCGCCAGCCACAGCGCGGTCACGCCATTGGCGACCGAGTTCGCTGTGCCCTCAGGCGTACCGACGAACGTCGTGACCGCGGGCGCCACCCAGTGGAAGAGAGGGTCGACCGCGTGCAGCACGACGCCGTCGTTGGTGCCACCCGACACCGCCATCTTGTGCCGGATCTGGTCCGGATAGGGCCGGACCCAGCTGACCCTCCTCATGCGGTCCTCGCTGCCGGGCGGTCGGCCGTACAGCCAGTAGGCGTCCACCGGCTCCGGGGAGTCGAGAAGATCCTGGGCCGGCCGGATGTCGAGCTCCCGCTCGTCTCCGTGCCAGGTGCGGCGGATGCTGAGGGCCAGCGCGAAGTCCGTCCACTCCGGTTCGGTGAAGGCCGCCCGCCACAGCAGCACGTGCCGGTGCCAGATCCCCGCGGGATCCTCCTCGCTGGGGAACACCTCGCTCGCCTTGACCCCGCCGGTGACGAGGAGGGTGAGCATCAGCAGGTTCGCACCGTACATCCCATGGCGCGACGACGTGGCGCGTACGGCCGGCCGGTACTCGGCGAACCGGTGCTCCGTGCGGTTGCGGTGGTCCGCCATCACGGTGACGAGGAGCTCGCCGAGCCGCTGCCTGTCCTCGTGGGCGATCCGCCGGATCCGGGCGCCGACGAAACGGAGCATCTGGCGCGACGACAGCGGCGCGTACGACAGCAGTACGTACAGCAGATCGTCGTCGACGCATGCCCTGCCGACGGAAAGTGCCGGGCGCTGGTCGAGCAGCCCGTCGAGGAGCTGTACGGCAAGACGGGCCGCGAGGTATTCGCCGAAGGTGGCGTGCAGGAATTCGTAGGTCGCGAGCCGCTGCTCGTCGCGGATCGCCTGGGCCCGCTGGACGAAGAAGAACCGGCCGAGCGCGATCTCCCCCTGGTCCAGGGGCGCCCGGAATCCGTCCCGCGCGGGCTCGGTGCGGCCGAGCAGGGCGGTGAGGTCCTGCTCCACCTCGACGGTGGTGATCCACTGGCGGCGGCGGTTGAGCATGCCGAAGGAGATCAGGGAGAGCCGTTGGAGCTCCTGCTCGGCTCGCCGCGTCAGCTCCCGGCCCGTCCCTGCCGGGGTGGACTTGCCCACCTCTCGCACGGCGAAGGACGCGAGCAGTTCCTCGTACAACTCTGCCTCGCCGAGCGGTTCGTCGCCCTCGCCCACGCGCTGGAGGGCATTTTCGGCGGCGTCGTACAGGGCGAGCATCATCAGCAGCAGCGGCTGGGAGGCGAGCACCTGGTGACGTACGGCCACGTCGGCGGGCAGCGGTCGCAGGCCACGTTCGCCGAGGTAGGGCCCGTTGAGGCGGTTCCACAGCTCGAGCCAGCGCTCGATCTGCTGCTGGTGGAAGGGTTCGAGCCGCAGCGCCACCGAGCCTTCCGGATACCGCGCACGGTCCGCGACGGTGGTGCGGCTGGTCACCAGGGCGAACACCGGCCGCCCCTGGTCCGCTTCGCGCTCCTGGAAGCGGGCGACCCGCACCAGGAAGTCGGACTGGCTGACTCCGGTGGCCTGGAGGAGCTCGTCGAAGCCGTCGAAGAGCAGGACGGGCACGGCCCCGTCCGCGGCGCGCACCAGCTCCGGCCAGGACACCCGCTCGCCGGTCGCGGCGCGGACGGAGTGCTCGATCTGGTCCTGGATGTCGGCGTCGGCGGGCACTTCGCGCAGCACGATCCGTACCGGCAGATAGCCGGCCGCGGGCAGCCGGGCCGCGAGGATCTTGGTCAGTACGGACTTCCCGGCGCCGGGCTGGCCGAGGACGACCAGCGGCGCGGTCGTCGATGCGACCGAGGTGAGGACGCCCGACAGATACTCGGTGAGGTCGGACCGTACCGCCTCGTCCTCCCACCAGACTTCTTCAGCCGGGCCATGAGCGCCTTCGGACACGGCTCTGACACGGAAGTCGGGGTCGACGTAGCCCTCGCTGAGGGTGGGCAGCCGCGGACCGGTGGGAGCCTGGCCCTCGGAGAGGATCGGCCGGACCAGTGCGGCCTGATAGCCGGTCGCCAGGGCCGCGGCGGCGTGATCGAACGGGCGCAGGGCGCTCAGCCCGGCGAGGAGGGTCTCGATACCGCTGAGCGCGTGGCGGATGGAGACCCGGGTGGCCTGGTGCTCGATCTGTCCGGACCAGAAGCCGAACTCAGGTATCTCATGCGCCAGTTGGGCGTACAGCTCTTGGTAGCGGTCGCGAGCGAGGGGCCACAGCGGCGTGCCGAGGAGGGCACTCTGGGCATCGTCACGCTGGGTCTCGCCCAGCCTGTCCCAGACCGCCAGCCCGAAGACGAAGCGCATCAGTCGTGCGGTGAGCTCCATGTACCAACGCTCGAGCTCTGCGATGACCTGCTCGTACGGCATGTGCGGGGCGGGCAACGGCGCCCCGATACCGAGCAGCTCCCGAAGGAAGCTCTGTCCGTCGTCCTCTCCTCCCGCGATGCCGATCTGCTCGCTCCGCGTGAACTCCAAATCCTCCAGCCGGAACGGCAGTTCCAGCTCACCCAGCGCCTCGAAGTACGCGGTCACCGCCAGCACCGCATGCGCCGCCGCCAGCCGCTCCGTACGCGTCGCGCGATCCGCCGAGTCCAGACTTCCCCTCAGCCGCGACGTCAGATCACGCCCGAGCCGCAAGATCCGCCCCTGCGCGTCGAACACGTTCAGCACCGTGTCGCTGACCCCGCCCGTGGCCAGCGACAGGGCCCCGCCGAGCGCCCGGTCCGCCGCCGCCAGCGCAGCGCTGTCCCCCGTAAGAATCCTCACCGCGTCGCTGTAGCTGAGCAGTTGTCGTCCCCGCACCGATCCCCCTGGCCCCTCTTCCGCCCTGTCCGCGTCCGGTCTATCACGGAAACGGGGGCGGCCCGGTGTGCCCGGGAGAGCCGGGCACACCGGTGCGGACGCGCGGGTCCGGATTGGAGCGAAGAAGTCCTTACGGACCTGTGACGGCCCGGCGTGCGACCGCGATCAGCGGGGTTCCGAGTCGTAGCGTCGCCAGTATGCGTGTACTTGTCACAGGAGGCGCGGGCTTCATCGGCTCGCAGGTCGTCACGGCGCTCGCCGCCCGCGGCCATGACCCGGTCGTGCTCGACGCCCTGCTCCCGGCGGCCCATCCGGAACCCCCGCCGCTGCCGGACGCCGAGTGGATCCTCGGGGACGTACGGGACCGGACGCTGCTGGTGCGGGCGCTGCGCGGCGTGGACGCGGTCTGCCATCAGGCCGCGATGGTCGGGCTCGGCAAGGACTTTGCGGACGCACCCGAGTACGTCGGTTGCAATGACCTTGGCACGGCGGTGCTCCTTGCGGCGATGGCCGAGGCGGGCGTCCCCGATCTGGTGCTCGCCGGCTCCATGGTCGTCTACGGCGAGGGCCGCTACGACTGCCTGTTGCACGGCCGGGTGCGGCCGGGCCCGCGCGCCGCCGCCGACCTCGCGTCCGGGCGCTTCGAGCCGCTGTGCCCCGAGTGCGGCGCGGAGTTGGTGCCGGGCATGGTGGCCGAGGACGCGCCGACGGACCCGCGCACTGTGTACGCGACGACGAAACTGGCCCAGGAGCACCTGGCCGCGGCGTGGGCCAGAGCGACGGACGGCCGGGCGGTGGCCCTGCGCTATCACAATGTGTACGGTCCTGGGATGCCGCGCGACACCCCGTACGCGGGTGTGGCCTCCTTCTTCCGTTCCGCGCTGCAAAGGGGTGAGCCGCCGCGAGTCTTCGAGGACGGGCGGCAGCGGCGGGACTTCGTGCACGTACGGGATGTCGCGGACGCGAACGCGACCGCGCTGGAAGCGGTGCGCGGCCGCGAGCCGGGCGTGCTCACCGCGTACAACACGGGCAGCGGGACACCGCACACGGTGGGCGAGATGGCGGACGCGCTCGCCTCGGCCCACGGCGGTCCGGCGCCGGTGGTCACCGGGGAGTTCCGTCTTGGCGATGTCCGGCACATCACGGCGGATTCGCGGCGGCTGCGGGCGGAGCTGGGCTGGGAGGCGCGGGTCGGCTTCACCGAGGGCATGGCCGAGTTCGCGGCGAGCGAGCTGCGGGGCGCGGCGTCATGAGGGTGGATGTGGTTCTGCCCTGTCTGGACGAGGCCGAGGCGCTGCCGTGGGTGCTGGAGCGGATCCCGCCGGGCTGGCGCGCGATCGTCGTGGACAACGGCTCGACGGACGGCTCGGCCGTGATCGCCCGCGGCCTTGGCGCGAGCGTGGTGCACGAGGAGCGGCGCGGCTTCGGGGCGGCCTGCCATGCGGGGCTGCTCGCGGCGGAGGCGGAATATGTGTGCTTCTGCGACTGTGACGCCTCGCTGGACCCGGGGCTGCTGACCGGATTCGTACACCAACTGGCGGACGGCGACAGCGACTTGGTACTGGGACGGCGGCGCCCGCAGGGCCGTGGCGCCTGGCCACCGCACGCCCGCGCGGGGAATCTGGCGCTGGCCCGGATGCTGGGCCGGCGCACGGGCCTGCGGCTGCGTGACCTGGGACCGCTGCGTGCGGCGCGGCGCGAGGAGCTGCTGGCCCTGGACCTGACGGACCGGCGCAGCGGCTACCCGCTCCAGATGGTGGTCCGTGCGGCGGACGCGGGCTGGCGGGTGACGGAGGTGGACGTCCCGTATCTGCCGAGATCGGGAAAGTCGAAGGTGACGGGCACATGGCGGGGCACCTGGCAGGCGGTCAGGGACATGCGGACGGTGCTGTCCGAGCGCCCGATGAGCGCGGTTGCGGGTGCGGCGCAATGACGGCACGACACGACCCCGGCACGCTGGTCGTCATCGCCAAGGCCCCCGTCGCCGGGCGGGTCAAGACACGGCTCTGTCCCGCCTACTCGCCCACGGAGGCCGCCCGGCTCGCCGAGGCCGCGCTCCGGGACACCCTGGACGTCGTGCTCGACACTCCCCTACGGCGCCGGGTTCTCGTGCTCGACGGTGTGCCCGGCGACTGGCTGCCGGGCGGGCTCGAGGTCGTGCCGCAGTGTGCCGGCGGGCTCGATGCGCGGCTGGCCCATGCCTTCGGGCTCTGTACGGGGCCGACGCTGCTGGTCGGGATGGACACTCCGCAGATCACGGCTGAACTCCTCGCCAAAGGACTGGAGTTGGCGGCCGGAGAAGCCTCCTTCGGACCGGCCGTCGACGGCGGGTTCTGGGCGCTCGGGATGGCCGAGCCCGATCCCGCGCTGTTGCGGGGAGTGCCGATGTCCGTGCCCGAGACCGGGGCCGTGCAGCGGCACCGGCTGGACCGGGCCGGGCTGAGGGTGCACGAGCTGCCGCTCCTGCGTGATGTCGACACCGCGGCGGACGCCCGCCTGGTCGCGGCCGAGGCGCCGGGCACCAGGTTCGCCATGGCGCTGGCCGCGCTCGCCGGGGCAGGGGTGCGATGACCGCGCCCGCCTGGCAGGCCGATCCGTACACCGACGCACTGCGCACCGGCCGCGGCCCGCTGTTTCTGCGCCGCGGCGACGGCTGGCTGCTGCCCCTGGAGGTCGAGCGCTGGTGTGCCGCGCCGGACGCCGCCGATCTGACCGTGCTCGGGCGCTGCCGGGGCGCGGTGCTCGACATCGGTTGCGGTCCCGGCAGGCTCGTCGCCGCGCTCGCCGCGCTGGGCAGGCCGACGCTCGGCATCGATGTGAGCCCCGAAGCGGTGGCCCGCACCCTGCGCACGGGCGGCAGCGCGCTGCATCGTTCGGTCTTCGATCCGCTTCCCCGTGAGGGGAGTTGGGGCACCGCTCTGCTCATCGACGGCAACATAGGCATCGGCGGCGACCCGCACGCCCTGCTCGCCCGCGTCGCACGCCTGGTCGCCGAGGACGGCGTGCTGCTCGCCGAGACGGCCCCGCTCGACGTGGACGAGCGCGTGCAGGTGCGCGTCTTCGACGGCGGACGCGCGCAGGGCTCGGCCTTCCCCTGGGCCCGCGTCGGCACTCCCGCGCTGCTCGACTACGCGCGATCCACGGGCTGGGAGGTCCCGGAGGCCGAGCGCTGGACGGTGGCCGGGCGCACCTTCGTCGCGCTGCGCCGGCCCTGATCCGCAAGACGTGCCCGGAAGGTGCTCGGGCCGCGCCGCCGCGGCGTGGTGAAGACGGGCGGCTGACCGGCCGGTACCGGCTGCGCCTCCTGGTCGACGTCGCCCTGCCACAGCAGCACCCCGCGCCGCCGCTCCCAGCGGGCGGCCCGTTCGGCCCGCATCAGCGGGTCGACGGCCCAGAAGAGATTGAAGACCGCGGCCAGCGGTTCGAACGCGGCGAGCACCGTGGCCACCACGATCCAGAAGCCGAACATCGTGCCGTAGAACTTCAGCAGCGTGCGTCGGCCCTGCGCAGGAGCGGACAGCACGGTGGCGGAATCCGCGATCGGGACGGCCGCGCGGAACAGCGGAAGGTCGCCTTCCTTCAGCAGCCTGGTCGTGGAGAGCAGGCCCCACACGATCCCCCACCCCAGCATCGCGAGGGGGAACCACCAGCCCGGAAGTCTGACGGGTCCGTTCACGGCGATGCCCACCGCCAGGGCGATCAGCCCGGTCAGCACGCACACCGAGGCGTACGCCAACTGCTTGTGGACGAATCTGACCATGGCCGCGTCCCCCGTGCTCGACCCGCCTGCCCGACCTGCCCGACTGTCCGCCGGAAACGGGCACTCATCTGCCACTATGCCCGCGGCCCGGCGGAGATCGACCTCCCCGCCGAGCCGTTCGCCAAAAGTTCAGCGGCGCGGCACTCTGCGCCACAGCCTGCGCGCAAGAAGCAGCACGGCGGTGAGCACGGCCACGGCCGCCAGGACGAGCAGCCAGTTGCGCAGGTAGTCCAGCGGCAGCGCCGACGGGTTCGTCGGCCGCCCGGGTCGCAGCAGCACCGGCAGGGCGACCATCGTCAGACAGCCGGCCACCACCAGCGCGCCGCGCACCGCACCCCGGGCGGGGACGGCCGCGAGCAGCAGGCCGATGCCGAGCACCAGCGGCGCGATGATCCCGTCGTGCAGGACGATCGCGCCCGCCAGCCACAGCGCCACGTCCTTGATCTGGCCGCCGGTCGCCAGCAGAGTCGCGCCGACGGCCATGAGGACGATGCCCAGTGCGCCCGTCGCGATCCGCATCACATGACCTCCATCCTGGTGACCCATTTGGTCTGCAGCACGCCAGGGCGGTTCGGGGCGATGATGCGCGCCGGGAAGCCGTGGTCGATCGAGAGCACCTGGCCGTTGAGGCGCAGGGCGAGCAGGGTGAGGGGATCGTCGGCGTAGTCGCTGCCCATCTCCATCACGCGGTACGCGCCACGCTTCTCCAGCGACACCACCCGTACCGCCGCGCCGGGCCGCGCTCCGGTCCGCTCCAGCAGGTCCCGTACGCGTACGCCGGTCCAGTCGGCCGACTTGCTCCAGCCCTCCACGCAGGCGATCGGCAGGGTCACCGTGTGCTGGGGCAGCGCGGTGAGCTCGTCGAGGGTGAGTTGGTACGAGTGTCTGCCGAGCACCGTCAGCCGCCAGTGGACGGTGCTCACGCCCGCAAGGCCGGCAGCGGCCGCCGTGCGGTTGACGGGCAGTTGCTGCGGCCCGTGGTCGGGATGGCGCGGCGCGAGCAGGTCGAAGCGCTTCAACGGAGTGAACGACTGGCCGACGGTCGTCAGCGTGACCGCGCCGACCGCGGCCGCGACGCCGGTGAGCAGGGAGCGCCGGTCCGGTCCGTCCGCCGCCGGGAGTTCGAGCGTGCCGGGCGAACGACTGCTCCAATGCGCCCTGATCTCGGGGTACTTGACCGCGATGTGCAGGACGACCGCGCCGACGAGCAGCCAGGCGACGGCGAAGTGCACCGGGACGAAGGAGAACGGCCACGGATACCACTGCACGGTGTTGAGCAGACCGCTGAAGAGCTGGAAGACGGCGGCGGCGACGAGCACCGCCACGGAGAGCCGCTCCATCGCATGCCGCACGGACCGCAGCGGCGGCCACACGAAGAGCCGGGGATACACCGTCCACAGCTTCGCGAGCAGCAGCGGGATCGCCGCGATCCCGCTCGCCACATGCAGGCCCTGTGTGAGTCGGTAGCCCCACGTGGGACGGCTCGGCAGTACGTCCGCCAGCCAGCCCGGCGGATGCTGCAGATAGTGGCTGATCAGGCCGGTGACAAAACAGACGGCGATCGCGACGCCCAGCCAGCGGCCGAGCGAGGTGGCCGTGCGGGCGTCGTGCAGCCGGCCCGAGAATGTGGGCGGGGCGAGGGAGGGCAGCCGGGGCAGTCGAGGCGACCGGGGCCCTCTTATTGCCTTGGGCACTCTGATCGGTCGCGGTGGTCGGAACTTCATGTCCCCATCACACCTCCGCAAGGGTCCCCGCGGACGGTTGTGACACCTTACGGAATGCGGACGTCAGGGGGCGGCGCGCGGCCCGTCCCGGCTCCGGCTGCCACGCTGGGCCTGTGATCAACCCGCGTACGCTCGCCGCCGGCGCCCTGCTGGCGGCCCTCACCGCCGTGCTCGCCCTGACCATCCGCAAGGACGGCTACTTCACCGATCCCGCGGGGCTCACCTGGTGGTACGCCGCCTGCTGGGCGCTGTTCGCGGCGGCCGCCCTCGCCGTGCGCAAGGCCCCGGTGCGCCAGGCCGTGCTCCTGATCGTCGCGGGCAGTGTTGCCGTCGCGGCGACCGGGCTGCTCGCTCCCCCGCGCACCAGCACCGACTCGTACCGCTACGCCTGGGACGGCAGGGTGCAGGCGGCCGGGATCTCGCCGTACGACCACGCCCCCGCCGATCCGGCGCTCGTCGGGCTGCGCGACGGCTGGCTGTTCCCCACCGGGACAGGCTGCACGGGTCCGGACCGGGCGCCCGTCCCCGGCCCCGCGGGCGAGGCGCACTGCACCCGGATCAACCGGCCGCAGGTGCACACCATCTACCCGCCGGTGGCGGAGGGATACTTTCTGCTCGTCCACACACTCTCACCGGACGGCGGGCGCCACAAGGCGCTGCAGACGGGCGGCGCGCTGCTGTCCCTCGCCACCACCGCGGCGCTGCTGCTCGTCCTGCGCAGACGAGGCGATCCGCGCCGTGCGGCGTACTGGGCGTGGTGTCCGCTCGTGCCCATCGAGGCCGTGAACAACGCGCACGCCGATGTGCTCGGCGCGCTGCTCGCGGTCGTGGGCCTGGGGGTGCTGGTGCGGCGGCGCATCGCGGGCGGAGCACTGCTCGGCGCGGCGATCGTCACCAAGCTGCTGCCCGCCGTCGTGCTGCCGGGCGCACTGTCCGGCGTGCGGCGGGTGCGCGATGCCGCGGCCGTGCTCCTGCCGGCGGCAGCCGTGGTGGCGCTGAGCTATCTGCCGTACGTCCTCGCCTCCGACAGCTCGGTCCTCGGTTTCCTCGGCGGCTATATGGAGGAGGAGGGTTACGACGACCCCTCGGCCGGCAACCGCTTCGCGCTGCTGCGGCTGGTGCTCCCGGACGGCTGGGCGCCGGGCGCCGCGGTCCTCGTCCTGCTGGCCGTCACCGTCCGCGTCATATGGCGCGGCGATCCCGAACACCCGTGGAGCGGCGCGCTGTTGGTGACCGGTACGGCACTCCTGCTGCTGACTCCGGGCTACTCCTGGTACGCCCTGCTGCTGGTCGCCCTGGTGGCGCTCGACGGGCGGTGGGAGTGGCTGGCGGTCGCGGTCGCGGGAGCCGCGAAGTACGTCGGGGTGTACATGGGCGTCAAGCCGGACGGGCTGGGCACCACGGTGTACGCGGTCGCAGCCGGCGTGGTGCTCGCCGGCTGCGTACTGCGCCGCGGTCAGGCCCGGCAGCCCAGGGGCGCGCCGAGCGGGCTCGGCAGTCTCATCGGGCGCTCCTGAGGTACTGGGCCTTGATGTCATCGGCCAGAGCGCCCGGTCGAGGAACATTTCCCGGAAGCCGGTGCTGTCCCGTCGGTGCCTGGCTCGACGATTGCGTGTGGGTCACGCGGACACGGGCGGCCTCTCCTGGCTGACTGCGTCGAGTAGCAGTTTCGCGGCCACCGTCGCCCCGTCGCTGCGGATTGTGCCGGCCACGGCCCTCGCTCGTGCGCAGGTCTCGGGCGTCAGGACCGTTGTGAGCGCGGCGGACAGGGATTCGAAGGTCGGCGTCGGACCGTCGTGAGCCGAGCCGATGCCCAGCTCGGCCACTCGGGCGGCCCAGTAAGGCTGGTCCGCGATCTGGGGTACCACCACCTGAGGCGTACCGGCCCGGCCCGTGGTCGTCGTGGTGCCTGCGCCGCCGTGGTGCACGACGGCGGCCACCCGGCGGAACAGTGCCTGCTGGTTGACCTCGCCGACGACGAAGCAGTCGTCGGCGTCGTCGATGGGGGCCAGGTCCGCCCAGCCGCGGGCGAGGAGTACGCGGCGGCCGTGCGCGCGGCTCGCTTCAATGGCCACCCGGGCGATGTCCTTCGGGGCGTGCGCGGCCATGCTGCCGAAGCCCACGTACACCGGTGGTGCGCCGGCGTCCAGGAACGCCTCCAACTCTTCCGGGAGGGGACGTTCGTCGGGCAGGATCCATGCCCCGGTCTGCACGATGTCGAGGTCCGTCATGCCCTGCGACGGACACAGCGTCGCGTCTGCCGCCAGCCACGGCTGGTCGGTGAAGACGTAGTCGCGGACGGTGTCCACCGGCGGCAGGCCGATCGCCGCCCGATGGCTGTTGAGCGCCTTGCCGTACAACGCGTTCACCCTCTGGGCGTCCTGCTCCCACAGCACCCGGTTGTCTGTCTCGTCCTGCGCGGATTGTTTGCCCGGCCGCGCCCCAGGACGGAAGTGCCGCGACGCAGTCCGAAGATATGGAAGCACGCGTACACGTAGCGGATGCCCAGCTTCTCGGCCACGTCCCGTGCGCCGGCCGGCATCAGGCCGGTTGCCAGCAGCGCGTCACATCCCTCGGCCGCCGCGGTGAGCGTGTCGAACCGCGCGGCGACCAGCTCGGGAGCGAGCCGGAAAGCGTCTTGCTCTGTCGGTGGCTTCGGGCCGGCGACCACCGAGCGCACCGTCGGGCCGAGCGGAACCAGCGGCACGCCGACACGCGCCAGGAGCGCGGCGAACTCCTCGTCCGGTGGCGCGCACACCCGCACCTGGGCGCCGAGTTCCCGCAACCCCACCGCCAGTCCCGCCAGCGGTTCGACATCTCCGCGCGATCCCCACGTCGTCAACAACACTCGCACTTCGCGACTCCCATTTCCGCAGGTTCTGGCTTTCGGTCGCCGATTCTGCGGTACCACCCGGGTCTTGCCGCAAGCCCCCCGGTGCGCTATAAGTTGAGAGTGGCAAGGAGTGGGATCTCCTTGCCTTTGTCTTTTGGTCGTCCACTGTGGACGGACAGCCCTCTCGCGAAGCGGCGCCCGCCACATGCGGTCATCCAGGCGCTTGAGGTTCTTGGGCGCGCCGCGATGACTGATCCACCTGAGCCAGGAAGCGCTCGGCCCGTCGATTCATGCGTTTCCTGTATCGACGGCGCACCTTGTGGCGCCGCTGCAACAGTGTCACCACCGATCCGATGGCGAATTCCTCGGCATCGGCAGCGAAATCTTCAAGCACGCGCATGAATGGGATCCCTGTCGTCCCCATGATCTCGCGCTCCCTCCTGACGAATGGCTCGAGGGACTGCCACACTTTCACGATGCGCAGATGAAGGAGCGCTATGACCTCCTCGTCAATGATTCCAATCAGGCGAAGGACAGCGAAGTTCTGATAGTAGTACGCGATATTGTAGGCTGCCTTCTTTGCATCGTCGGGGAGTCCCGAAAAGCCTAATTGAGCATCATGCTCGACAGGCAATATTTCGGTCACGAAGCGATACTGCTCATGGAACTCCGAAGATCTGAACGCCGTAAGCAGGTCGACGTACACGGGAAGATAGTTCGCTCGTCGCATGAGCACGGTTTGATAAAACGCCAGGTATGTGGAACTGGCCAGCGCCACCACAGAAAGGATTATGGCGAGAGCATTGAGATCCATTTTCGTTACCCGCCTGCGTAGTACATCAGGTCACTTTCGTATCTGCGCAGCCCCATCCGCTCACACAATAAGAGCGACGGCACATTGTCACTGTCGACGTAGCCCATCACCGTGTCCACACCCGAAGCCTGCGCCAGATGCCGGAACATGACGCTGTAGAGCGCCGCACCCAGGCCCAGGCCGCGTTCGGCCGGGAGGACCCCCGCTGCGTACCCTTCCCCCAGATGCTCGGCATCATGGACCTTGCACCAAGCGAAGCCCAGAACCCTGACTCCTTTGACCGCCAGGAAAAAACTCCCGGCATCAAACCAGGGCTCGACCTTACGGGCGTCCAGATCTGCCTGGCTGAGCAGGCCCTGCTCGGGATGGTCGGCGAAAGCCGCGGCGTTGACTGCCAGCCACTCGGCATCGTCTGCCCCGGGTTCAAAGGTGCGCACCATGACGCCCGGTGGGAACTGCGGCTCCCGCAGCTTCAGATCGGAGACCGCGCAGCGCAGTTGGAGCAGTTCGCGGTGCAGGGTCAAGCCCAAGAGGTCGGCCAGGCGCTGAGCCCCGGTGTGACCGCCGTGCGCCCACATCCGCATCCTGCCACCGCACTCGTCAAGCAGTGCCCGACCGAGCCGCAACCCGTGCCCGCGGCGCCGGTAGTGAGGGTGCACGACCATTTCCGCGCTCGGAAGTGTTGCAGGTCCGGCGTGCTCCAGCTGCCCGTAGCCGGCAAGGTCGGTGCCCTCATACAGCAGCAGGTGCGTGACTGCCCGTGGCACGCTTCCCCGCAGCGTGAGCCGGGCCTGCTCAGACATGGCGTGCCTGCCGTCGGCGAGCGCCGCTCTGTGCAGCAAACGCAGCACGGCGAACGTGTGGGAGGGGGCGAGATGTCCGTGCATGTAAAGGGGATGCACGGGCGGCACTTGCGGCTCCGACACGGCTACTCCTCGAAGAGTCCGACTCGCGACAGTCAGCTGCCCTGACGGGGATGTGATCATTGACCACACCCCAGCGGGCAGCTTTGCCGAAAAAGATGGCGTCTGCGAAAGCGAATCCCGGTGTCTCTACCCGGTCGCACGACAGACGCGCGAATGATGTTCACCCTCCCCCTCGTTGCGCCCTCAAGACTTCAACAAGCGCAAGCGCCGCAGGATGCCTTTTGCGGTTTCGCGACCTACGAGTGGTAGCGCGAGAAATGACGCGCGCCCCCGTGGGTAATCCGGTACCACCGGCCCACGCCGCTGCATGCGTCCTTCTCCCCCTCGGCGCATCACACCCCCCAGCCTCACCACAGCACAACGTGGACGGTTGCGCCTTTCGCCAGGGGCGCATGGGGATCACGGGGACGACGCCGGTGAACCGGCCGCATACGAAAACGTCGGTTCCCAGGACCCCATCAGGTCCTGGGAACCGACGTCACGCGGCGTCTCGAATCAACCAACCACCGAGTCAGGGCAATTGGCGCCCCATCTTCGCCGACTGCCGATTGTGCTCCTTGGTGTCCCACCACTCTTCCAACAGGGTGTGGACCAGATACACAAGTTGCCCGAGTCGATCAGGGTCGGGGGTGGGGGAGGTAAAAACATCCACCATGGACTTGTCGTCCCACGGCAGTGTGAACACCCAACGCTCGTCCTGGTGACCTTGACGCACCGCAGTGAGCCGGTATGTCAATGTCACGCTACGGTCCGCGTGATGATCGACCGACAGATCCGAGATGTTGAACGTGATCTGCCCGTCACCTGTGGTGTATGAGCGAGCCAAAGCACGCTCAGCCGGTGTCTGTGCCGGCATGCACTCCACCCGCCCTTTCACCTCATCCAGTCGGGAACACGTTCCCGTGCATGGCGACTAACACTTCGCAGCAGCGACAGTGTTGACCTTGTACGCGGTGAGGAGGTCATACCTTCCAGCGGGGGTGCCGATGATGGTGCGGAACTTCTCGACGCTGGGACACTGGTTGGTGTAGGTCGAGAAGCCACCGCGACCATTGGGCTTCCCGGACCAGATGGCAGCGCTTATCTTCCTGTCCATCGTACGGTCCCAGCCATGACGCGCCTTGATGTGCTTCCAGCCCCACGTCGCGGTGCCGCAGCGCAGTGTGTACTTGCCCGGCCCGCGGTAGTACGTCCGAACGACGTAATTGCGGCTGTGACTCCTGCACGTGGCGTCGATGCTGTCGGCGGCGACCCCAGCGGCCGAAGGGGTCGCGGCGGTCGCGGAACCGGCCGTCGGGATTACCAGAGCAGATGTGGCGACGGCAGTGACTAACGCTGCCTTGATGGTGCGGGATGCGTTGAGACGCATGAGTCTCCCCCTTTGAAGTATTCCCCGTGGTCGGCGGGGCACGGTGTGCCAGACCTCGTCGCCGAGGCCGTGGAGATCACCACACCACCACGCCTTCCGGTACGTGGTCAAGCACGTTGCGCTCGGTGTCTCCCAAGCCGATCGAGGGGAACCTCATGGCCAACTCGGCTGTCTTTACGGCCCGTTGGGCACCACCCTACGCTCCGTGCCCATGACCACACCCGGCATACGTTTACGAAGAGCAGCCGCGCTCGCCACCGCGGGCGCGCTGCTCACCACCGGCCTGCTGGCCGCCACCCCCGCGGCCGCGGCCGACACCTCCGTCACCGAAGCGGCAAAGGTGGTGCCCGTCCAGACCACAGGACCCGCCGACAAGCGCTTCAACATCATCGTCCTCGGCGACGGCTACACCGCCGAGGAGATGCCGGCCTTCCGCGCCGACGTCGACAAGCATCTCAATGTGCTCTGGTCCACCGAGCCCTTCGCCTCGTACCGTTCCTACGTCAACGTCTGGGCGGTGGAGGTCCCTTCGGCCGAGTCCGGCGTGGACTGCGACCCGGGACTGGACTCACCGCGCCGTGACACCGCCCTGGGCATGGGTTTCTGGGGCGGCTGCGAGGTTAACAGCGTGCAGCGGCTGCTCACCGTCGACAGCGCCTCGGCGACCGCTCTCGCCGATCTCGTCCCCGGCTCCACGAACGCCAACCGGCAGATCGTGGCGCTCGCCAACAGCGACACGTACGGCGGCGCGGGCGGCACCTTCGCCACGGCGTCCGGCGGCAATGCGCTCTCCTCGCTCATCACTCCGCACGAAATCGGCCACTCGCTGGGCAAACTCCAGGACGAGTACGACTACTACGTGCGGGGCGCCGCAGGAGGCGCGTACGAGGGCGGTGAGCCCTCCTCCGCCCACCACACCCTGCTCACCGAGGAGCAGATGAAGCAGCAGCGGGCCAAGTGGTGGCGCTGGCTGGGTGAGAGGAGCGAGTCGGGCGGGGTCATCGGCGCCTTCGAGGGCGGGATGTACAGCACCAAGGGGGTCTGGCGGCCCAGCAAGCACTCGATCATGAAGACCCTCGGCTACGCCTTCGACCAGGTCGGGCGTGAGGTCATGGTCCAGAAGATCTCCGCCAAGGTGAGTCTCGTGCAGGACCACACCCCCAACACCGCTGCGATCGGCGACGACCGCACCGTGTGGGTGGACACCCTGCATCCGGTGGGCGGTGAGCTCGATCTCGTATGGCGGCTCGACGGCCGTCAGTTGCGCGTCGCCGACAATGCCCGCACGCTGGATCTGCGCCGGCTCCAACTCTCCCCCGGTACACACTCGCTGACGGCGACCGCCACCGATCCCACGCCGTTCGTGCGTGACCCCGCGATCCGTGCGTCGGCCGCACTGACGCGCACCGTCTCCTGGAGTGTGGACACGGCCCTCACGACCCCCCGGGAGCCGGTCCGGGCCGCGTTCACCAGTCACACCGACACCAGGGCCCCGCTGGGCGCCGCGTCGGTCGTGTACGCCGACACCACCCACCCCGTCGACCGGACCCTGGCGGTCCGCTGGACGCTCGACGGACGGCCGGTGGCAAACCCCGGCAACGACCGCGATCTCGATCTGGGCGCGCTGCGGCTGCGTCCCGGCGCCCACGCCCTGGCGGCCCGGATCGCGGGCTCCGGGCCCACGCTGACCTGGACGGTCGACGCGACACCGGCAACGGGTGCCTACGCGCTGTCGAAGCCGCTGCGCACGGTGGAACGGCCGGGCAGGCCGGTGGAGTACGTCTACGACGGGCCGTTCACGATGAAGCTGACGGCACGCGACGACCAGGGCGGCTCCGTGGTCTCGCAGTTCCGGGTCGACGGCGACGGCTGGCAGACGTACTACGGCTGGCCGACCGACGCGGACGCACCGTTCCGCTTCACCCCCGGCGGCACGGTCATCGACAACCTCGTCTACGGCAAGCTCGGCAGGACGCGCGCGGTGCCGTGGGACGACGCCACACCCGACTACGGGACCCACACGATCGAGTACCGGACGATCGACTCGGCCGGCAATGTCTCGGCGCCGAAGTCCTTCCTGGCGACGCTGCTCCCGCCGTCGGCCGCGACGGGCTGACCACGGCCACGCCGGAACCGGATCACCGCTCGCGGTCTGCGTCCCGCGCCCGGCCGGGCGCGGGCTCAGGCCGCGGGCGCGGAGCCCTCGGGCAGCAGGAAGTCCGCCTGCCCGGACTTGGCCCCCTCGATGAACGCCGCGATCTCGTTGGGGGCGTAGATCAGCGCGGGGCCGTCCGGGTCCGCGGACTGACGTACGGCGACCCTGCCGTCGGCAAGCTTCATGGTCTCGAAGCAGTTGCCGCCGTTGCCGCCGCTCCACGGCTTGCGCCAGCCCTCGTCGCCCAGCTCGGCGGCCGGCATGCCGTTGTAGATGTGGTCCATTCACAGCTCCTTGCGGAGACCTTTGAGGATCTCCTTCGTGCGTTGTGCAGTCGCGGCCTGAGCCGCCATGCGGTCCAGAACCTCCAGATGCGAGGCGACCTCGGGACGCGCGTCGAGATAGACGGCGCCGGTCAGATACTCGCTGTAGACCATGTCCGGGAGTTCGGGGACGGCGAACCGGAACAGCACGAACGGCCCATAGGTGCCGGGGTGGTGTCCGGTCGCGAACTCCGCGATCTGCAGGGTGACATGGGGCAGCTGGGCGCCTTCGAGCAGTTTGTCGATCTGTGCTCGCATGACGCCCGGGCCGCCGACGGGCCGGCGGAAGACCGTCTCGTCCATGATCACCCAGAACTTGGGTGCGTCGGGGCTGGTGAGCAGGGCCTGGCGTTCCATCCGCAGCGCCACATGGCGATCGATGTCGGCCGGGTCGGTCTGTCCGACGGCTCCGCCGAGCATGATCGCCCGGGCGTAGTCCTCGGTCTGGAGCAGGCCTGGCACAAAGTGCGGCTCATACGCACGGATGAGGCTGGCCGCGCCCTCCAGGCTGACGTACATGCTGAACCAGCCCGGCAGGACGTCGTGAAAGCGCTGCCACCAACCGGGCTTATTGGCCTCTTCAGCCAGCTCGATAAAACCGCGGGCCTCGTCGTCGGTGATCCCGTACGCATTCAGCAGCAGCTGAACATAAGGGATCTTCAGCGCGACCTCGGCGGTTTCCATCCGGCGGATGGTGCCTGCGGCCACGCGAAGCACCCGTGCCGCTTCTTCGCGTCTGAGTCCGGCGCGCTCCCGCAGATCCTGCAAGCGCTTGCCCAGAACTACCTGACCCACGGTGGGGGCGGACCGCGGTTCACTCACTTCGAGACCTCCCCACGTGCTGTTGCGAGCAGTGTGCCACGCCCCTGCCGCAATGAATACGACCACTCTGAATTTTGCAGAGTGGCCCTTGCCAAGGTGTCCATTGCGGCGGGACAGTGGTCGTTGTGAACCGTGACGCGCTCACTGCCCAGCTCGTGGACCCATGCTCGGGGGCCGACCACCACCGGTATGGCTTCGAGTTGCCTGCGCGCGCCGAATTCGTCGCCAGAGCCAGAATGCTCGCGCGCGAGCGGCTCCGCTCCTGGCGCATAGGCGGGGATCTGCACGACACCGCGATGCTCGTCGTCTCCGAGCTGGTCACCAACGCGGTCGTGCACACCGACGGCCACCTGGTGGCCTGTGAACTTCTCAACGGCGCCGAGCACTTGCGCATCACCGTAGAGGATCAGGGCTCCTCGCCCGCGGAGCCTCATGTGTGCCACGGCATCGAAGAGGAACGCGGACGCGGGCTGCTGCTGGTCGAGGCGGTGAGCAGCGCTTGGGGCGCGCACCACGCGAAGCACGGCTCGGGCCGCATCGTCTGGGCGGAGCTGCAGCGCTCGGACGCTGCGTACGGAGCGGAATGTCGAGCGGACTTTCCGTACGGGCCGGAGAGGCCGTGCTGAAGAAGGTGGCGGTGTTCCTCGCACGGAGCGGCCGCCACAGCGAGACCCGGATGACCCGGCTCGCCCTCCCGCCCTCGCTGTCGGCCGATCTGGGCTGCGACGCCGTGGGCGTGCCCGCACGATTCGGCATCCGGCTGCTCGGCCTGCTGCCTCGCAACGGCTGCGTCTTCGCCGACGCCGACTGGTGGTGGTGGATCGTGCCCGCGGGCTCCGACCACGAGCTGACCTGGCCGCTGCCGTCGCACTACGCCCGCGGGGCGTACGTACCGGCGACCAGGCCGCGGCTGATCCGCCGGCCCGACGACACCAGCCCCTACACAGCGCCGATCCCGCTCTATCTGATGGCCTGCCAGCTCACCGGAACCACTCCCCTGTGGCCGGCGGGCGTCGGCAGTGCCCGCGGCGCGTGAGCTGACCGGGTTCAGCCCGGGCACCCCCGACGAGGACCGGGCGGCTAGTCTTCCGAGCATGTCAGAAGCCAATTCGAGCCCTGAGCGGCAGGGGCTCACACCACGTCAGGCACGCCACATACGGATTGCTCTCTCCGCGGTCATCATGATCGCCGTGGGGGTCACTCTCGTACTGCGGCTCGGCAGCACACACTCGGTGCTGACCATGGGCTTCTACGGCTTCGCGCTGATCCTCTCCGGCAGCGCGCTGGTCCTCAGCCGGCAGGGGCGCACTCGGGTGGCCACCGCGGTGCTGGGTGTCTGTGTCGCGCTGGCCCTCGTGGCGGAATGGGCAATCGATTCGATGCGCTGAGGTTCGGCGGAACGTAAACGGGGAAGGGTCAGGCCCCCGCCCGGGGGATAGGCGGGGGCCTGGTCTTGGGGGTTGATCAGCTGCTGATCGGGGACACCGGTCAGTAGCGGTAGTGGTCGGACTTGTACGGGCCCTCGACCTCGACGCCGATGTAGGCGGCCTGCTCCGGGCGCAGTGTCGTCAGCTTCACGCCGAGCGAGTCGAGGTGGAGCCGGGCGACCTTCTC
>NZ_JBJDQK010000020.1:0-49795 GCF_044903445.1 Streptomyces sp. NPDC019890
CCTCCGGAAACGGCAAGGGCCAGATCTTCGTCAAGGGCGAGGTCATCAAGACCGTGCCCGAGTCGAAGATCGTCGAGACCCTCATCGAAGAGGCGTTGAAAATCGCCGAGCAGATGGAGAAGGACGGCGTCCCCTCCGGCGTGCCCGTGGTCGACGCGGTGGGCGAGCCCGAGGTCTCCGTCGGCTGACGACTGTTGTACCGGCCCCGCTCGCGCCGCTGCGCGCTGCGGGGCCTTGCGCTGGGCTCGGCAGCGCCCGGACCTGCCAGGTACAGTGCGGAGATCAGCAGACCGTATGGTGAGGCCCCCTCGTGTTGACGCAGACCACCACCCGGGTCCTCGACCCCAGTGACCTCGGCGCAGCGCTCGCCATCCTCGAGAGCGAGCCCGTTGTGAACGCCTTCGTGGCCTCGCGAGTCCAGGTCGCCGGGCTCGACCCGTGGCGCCTCGGCGGTGAGATGTGGGGCTGGTACGCGGACGGGCGGCTCCGTTCGCTCTGCTACTCCGGCGCCAATCTCGTCCCCATCTGCGCCACCCCCGAGGCCGTGCGTGCCTTCGCCGACCGTGCGCGCAGAACCGGCCGCCGCTGCTCCTCCATCGTCGGCCCGGCCGAGCCCACCGCCGAGCTGTGGCGGCTGCTCGAGCCGACCTGGGGCCCGGCCAGGGATGTACGCGCACACCAGCCGCTGATGGTCACCGAGCAGCTTCCCGACGGCATCGAGGCCGATCCGCACGTCCGTCGCATCCGTAAGGAGGAGATGGACGTGATCATGCCGGCCTGCGTGGCGATGTTCACCGAGGAGGTCGGCATCTCGCCGATGTCCGGCGACGGCGGACTGCTCTACCAGGCCAGAGTCGCCGAACTCGTCGGCACCGGACGGTCGTTCGCCCGCATCGACGACGGCCAGGTCGTCTTCAAGGCCGAGATCGGCGCGGCCACCACGCAGGCCTGCCAGATCCAAGGCGTATGGGTGGCACCGGAGTTCCGCGGCCGCGGGCTGTCCGAGACCGGCATGGCCGCCGTGCTGCGCTATGCCCTCGCGGACGTCGCGCCGGTCGCCAGCCTCTACGTCAACGACTACAACACCGCGGCCAGGGCGGCGTACCGGCGGGTGGGCTTCCGCGAGGTCGGTGCCTTCATGAGCGTGCTGTTCTGACTGCGAGTCGCGGGAAGTAGGGTTCGCGCATGGCAGCACTCTCAGGCGGCGGGCCCCGGACTCCCAGCGTTGTGGTCGGACCGATCAATCTCGCCGCACGGATCGACGAAGCCCTGGCGGTGCAGGCGCTCGCCTTCGGGCTCAGCGACGACGAGGTCGAGGTGCGCCGCCATATCGTCTACCGGCATCTGCTCTACCCCGGGGCCTGGGCGCTGGGTGCGCTGACCGAGTCGGGACGCCTCGTCGGATTCGTGTACGGCATGCCGAACGACCGCACGCACTGGTGGTCCACCGTCGTCGAACCGTATCTGCGCCGCACCGGCACCGACGGCTGGCTCGACGACTCCTTCGTCATCACCGAACTCCATGTCCACCCCGGTTTCCAGGGGCAGGGCATCGGCCGCTCGCTGATCACCTCGATCACCGACAGCGCGGAGCAGCCGCGGTCGATCCTCTCGGCGATCGACATCGAGAGCCCGGCGCGCGGCCTGTACCGCGCGCTCGGCTATCAGGACCTCGCGCGACAGGTGATATTCCCCAGCGCGCCGAGTCCGTATGCGGTGATGGGGGCGTCGCTGCCGCTGGTGCGGCGGTGAGTGGGTCCTGCCGGGGGTCCGGGGGTTGTCCCCCGGGGTGTGCAGCCCCAGCGCGCCGAGTCCGTATGCGGTGATGGGGGCGTCGTTGCCGCTGGTGCGCGGGAACTGATTTCCGCCTGCCCCGGCCGCCCGGATAACCTCCTGAGCATCACCCTTTCTTGACGCAGGAGAGTTCCCCATGGCAGCCCAGGTCCAGCGCATGTCCCGTCTGATGGTCAAGACACTGCGCGACGACCCTGCGGACGCCGAGACGCTCAGCCACAAACTGCTCGTCCGCGCCGGCTATGTCCGGCGCAACGCCGCGGGCATCTGGTCCTGGCTGCCGCTCGGCAAGAGGGTCCTGGAGAACGTCACGCGTGTGGTGCGCGAGGAGATGGACGCGATCGGCGCGCAGGAGGTCCTGCTGCCGGCCGTGCTGCCCAAGGAGCCGTACGAGGCGACGGGGCGCTGGGAGGAGTACGGCGCGGAGCTGTTCCGGCTCAAGGACCGCAAGGGCGCCGACTATCTCCTCGGGCCGACGCACGAGGAGATCTTCACCCAGATCGTCAAGGACCAGTGCACGTCCTACAAGGACCTGCCGGTGATCCTCTACCAGATCCAGACGAAGTTCCGCGACGAGGCGCGTCCGCGTTCGGGCATCCTGCGCGGCCGCGAGTTCCAGATGAAGGACTCGTACTCCTTCGACACGAGCGACGAGGGTCTGGCGGAGGCGTACGCGCTGCACCGCGAGGCGTACATCAAGATCTTCGAGCGGCTCGGGCTCGACCACCGCATCGTGTCGGCGGTCTCGGGTGCGATGGGCGGCTCGGCCTCCGAGGAGTTCCTGGCGCCGGCGGCGGCGGGCGAGGACACCTTCGTGTACTGCCCCTCCTGCGACTACGCAGCGAACACGGAGGCCGTGACCTTCGTGGGCGAGCCCGTGGACGGCGCCGCGCACGGCCTTGTCGAGGAGCTGGACACACCCGACACCCCGACGATCGAGGCGCTCGCCCAGCACCTGGGTGTGCCGGCCTCCGCGACCTTGAAGAATCTGCTGGTCAAGGTCGACGGCGAGATTGTCGCGGTCGGCGTGCCGGGCGATCGTGAGGTGGACCTGGGCAAGCTGTCGGACCACCTGGCCCCCGCCGAGGTCGAGCTGGTCACCGCGGAGGACTTCACGGACCGTCCCGATCTCGTACGCGGCTACGTCGGCCCGCAGGGCCTGGAGAAGGTCCGCTACATCGCGGACCCGCGCGTGGCGCCGGGCACGGCATGGATCACCGGCGCGAACAAGCCCGACAAGCATGCGCGCAATGTCGTCGCGGGCCGTGACTTCGAGGTCGACGAGTACCTCGACGTCGTCGTGGTCGAGGACGGCGACCCGTGCCCGAAGTGCGGTACGGGCCTGAAGCTCGACCGCGCGATCGAGATCGGCCACATCTTCCAGCTGGGCCGCAAGTACGCCGACGCCTTCCAGCTCGACGTCCTCGGTCAGAACGGCAAGCCGGTCCGGGTGACGATGGGCTCGTACGGCATCGGCGTCTCCCGCGCGGTGGCGGCGCTGGCCGAACAGACGGCGGACGAGCAGGGCCTGTGCTGGCCGCGGGAGATCGCCCCGGCGGACGTCCATGTGGTCGCGGCGGGCAAGGCGCTCCAGACGGAACTGGCGCTGGACGTCGCGGACCAGCTCTCGGCGGCGGGCCTGCGGGTGCTGGTGGACGAGCGGGCGGGCGTCTCGCCGGGCGTGAAGTTCACGGACGCGGAGCTGATCGGCGTCCCGAAGATCGTGGTGGCGGGCCGCCGGGCGGCGGAGGGCGTGGTGGAACTGAAGGACCGCAGGACGGGGGAGCGGGAGGAGCTCACGGTGGCGGAGGCGGTGTCGCGGCTGCGGGGGTAGCGCCTGCGGCGGGCCTGTTCCGGGGCTCCGCCCCGGACCCCGCGCCACGCCCGAAGGGCGTAAGGGGGCCTGGGGGCCTGCCCCCAGTTCGGGATGGGGGTACCTCCCACGGCCGCCAGGCCGTACGGGGAGGGCGGGGTGGCGAACTACAGCCAGCCCGCGAACTCCAGCGTCAGCTCCGCCTCCCGGCGGCGCCCCGCCGCCATCGCTCGCGTGCCCGACTCCACCGCCCGGAACAGCGTCCACCCCCGCAGCCGCTCCCGGTTCACCTCCAGCGAGTCCGCCAGTCTGTTCACCCGCCGCCGTGCCGCCGCCGCGCCCGCGGAGGTCGCGATCAGGTCCTCGACCCGGTCGCGGACCAGGCGTGCCAGGTCGTAGGCGCGCTCGCCGACCACGGGCTCCGGGCCCACCGCGAGCCATGGGGCGCGGTCGCCCGCGAGAACCTTGCCCTGGCGGAAGTTGCCGTGCAGCAGCAGGAGTTCGGGCGAGAACGACGTGAGCTCGTCGCGCACGTCGAGTGCCGAGGCGACCAGCGCGGCCGTCCCCGGGTCCGCGAACGCACGCATCGCCTCCGCCTGCCGCGCCGTCCGGTCCGCGACCGTCTCGAAGCCGTGGTCCGCCGGCGGTTCGACCCACAGCCGCCGCACCGTTCCCGCCGCCTCCAGGAGCGCCTTCGCCTCCGGCAGCGACCGCAGCGACACCTCCGGGTGCAGCCGCTCAAGGAGCAGCGCGTCCTCCGCGGCTTCGAGCAGCCGCGCCGCGCCGCGGCCGTCCCAGTGCTCCAGTGCCGCACGCTCCGGCGCGGGCGCGGCCGACGGCGGGGCGACCTTCAGCGCCGCCGCCGTGCCGTCCGGCCGCCGTACGAGCAGGACCAGACTGCTCCGCCCGCCCGGCGCCATCACCCGCTCGACATCCAGCTCCCAGCGGTCCGCCGCCTCCTGGACGGTCTTGGACAGCTGCCCGAGCCATTCGTCTCTCTCGCCGAGTGCCTGGACAAGCCGCTGCGGCGGTTCGAAAGCCATGCGTGCGAAGTTCCCTTTCACTTCCCTGTCGCCCGCTCGGCGAGCCCAGGAAAGGCTACGCCGCTGCCACGCCACCGAACCGCGCGGACGGCCGCCTCGCGCAGCGCGACCGCGGCCTCCCTGCGCAGCGGCCCTTCCGCGGCTCGTACGAGGTCGGAGTAGACGCCTGCGACCCGGTCCTCGAGCACCGCGGCCAGCCGCAGGGCGGCCGCCGCGTCCGGCACTGCGAACGGCAGAGCGTACGCCGCGGCCGCAGCAGCCGGCGTACCGCCCAGGTCGCGCGCGGTGCGCTCCAGCGCGTCCCGCCGGGCCCGGTGGGCGGCATACGCGGCCGTGGCCTCGCCCTCGCGGTCGTCGCCGATCCGGCCGCCGACGACCCCGTACCCGTACACCGCCGCGTGCTCCGCGGCCAGCGCGGCCTGTACGGCCTCCAGCGCCTCCGGCGTGCTCATCGCGGGCCCCCCTTCGTCAGCAGGTACGCATGCGCCGCACCGGCCGCCGCGATCGAGGCGAGCAGTCGGGCCAGCTCCGGCCCGGCGTCGACGAGCGCGGCCATGTGCGCGTCGGACGTACGGCGTTCCGCCACGGCCAGTGCCTTGACCGCGGCCGGGGCAGTGGCCGGAACCGTCCCGGGAGCGGCCACCCGCGTCGTTCCACCGAGCGCGGCCACATGCTCGGACACCGCCTCCCGCAGGGCTGCCAACTGCCCGGCCAGCGACGGGTGTTGGGCGATGACGGCGTCGTACTGGTCACGCAGCGAACCGCTCGCCGCGGCGAGCCGCCTGCGCAGCGCCGCCTCCGCACGCGCCGCATTCCGCGCCGTGTCCGGCGCCGAGCCGGGCGTGCGCCGGCGCTCGCGCTCCTCGCCCGAGCAGCCCGTCAGCGCTCCCGCCGCGACCGCGCCCGTCACCATGAGCGCACGCCTGCGTGTCGTTCCCGTGCGCCCCACGACTGTCTCCCTCGGGCCTGCGCTGATCATCGCCGCAGGCGAGCGTACCTGCGGGTCCTGGCCGGGTGGACGGCAACACCCCTCGCGACCGGATACCCTTTGATCTGACACGCGACGATCCCCACAACAGCACACGCGGCCGAGGAGTCACCCGGATGAGCACCACCCAGAGCGAGAGGCTGCGCGGGCTGCTGGAGCCGCTCGTCAGCGCCGCGGACCTGGATCTGGAAGAGATCGAGGTGTCCCGGGCGGGCAGGCGCCGCATGCTGAGGATCACCGTGGACTCCGACCAGGGCGTCGAGCTCGACGCATGTGCCGAGCTCAGCCGCGCCATCTCCGGGAAGCTCGACGAGACGGACGCGATGGGCGAGGGCGAGTACGTCCTCGAAGTCAGCTCGCCCGGCGCCGACCGCCCGCTGACCGAGCACCGCCACTACGTGCGTGCCGTCGGCCGGCTGGTGAAGCTGCAGTTGCACGAGGGCGGCGAGTTGGTGGCCCGCATCCTCACCGTGGACGACGAGGGACTCGACCTCGAGGTGCCCGGCGTCAAGGGACGCAAGCCCACCGCCCGCCGGGTCACCTTCACCGAGATCGCCAAGGCTCGCGTGGAGATCGAGTTCAGCCACAAGGACAAGAAGGAAGAGGAGGCGTAGCCGTGGACATCGACGTAAAGCTCCTGAAGGGCTTGGCACAAGAGAAGGAGATCCCCTTCGACCTGCTGGTCGAGGCGATCGAGTCGGCCCTCCTCATCGCGTACCACCGCACCGAGGGCAGCCGCCGCCACGCCCGTGTCGTGCTCAGCCGGGACACCGGCCATGTGACCGTGTGGGCCAAGGAGGACGCGGCCGACCTCGAGGAGGGGCAGGAGCCGAAGGAGTTCGACGACACCCCTTCCGACTTCGGCCGGATCGCCGCCACCACCGCCCGCCAGGTCATCCAGCAGCGGCTGCGTGACGCCGAGAACGACGTCACCTTCGGCGAGTACGCCCGCCGTGAGGGCGATGTCGTCGCAGGCATGGTCCAGCAGGGCAAGGACCCCAAGAACGTCCTGGTCAAGCTGGACGACAAGCTCGAGGCGATCCTGCCGGTGCAGGAGCAGGTGCCGGGCGAGGAGTACACGCACGGCCAGCGCCTTCGTACGTATGTCGTACGCGTGGCCAAGGGCGTGCGCGGGCCGTCCGTCACGCTGTCCCGCACCCACCCCAATCTGGTGAAAAAACTCTTCGCGCTGGAGGTCCCGGAGATCGCGGACGGCAGCGTCGAGATCGCGGCGATCGCCCGAGAGGCCGGTCATCGCACCAAGATCGCCGTCCGCTCGACCCGCTCGGGCCTCAACGCCAAGGGCGCCTGCATCGGCCCGATGGGCGGCCGTGTGCGCAATGTCATGGCCGAGCTGCACGGCGAGAAGATCGACATCGTGGACTGGTCGGACGACCCGGCCGAGATGGTGGCCAACGCCCTCTCGCCGGCCCGTGTCAGCAAGGTGGAGGTCGTCGACCTCGGCGCCCGCTCCGCCCGCGTGACGGTCCCCGACTACCAGCTGTCGCTGGCGATCGGCAAGGAGGGGCAGAACGCCCGGCTGGCCGCCCGCCTCACCGGCTGGCGCATCGACATCCGCCCGGACACGGAGCAGAGCGCCGAGCAGGGCTCCGAGCAGGAGTCGGACCGGAGCTGAGGAATGGTACGGGACGGGAACCCGTTGTAGTGACGGCGGGCCGGTACCGGGAGCGCGCAGGCCTCACCTGGATCGAGACAACAGCCGTTCGATTTTTGCCCCAAAGGGGTGAGGTCGGTGCGGGGAGGTAGACTGAACGTGTCTGGCCGGACGCAGACCCACGTATGCCCTGAGCGAACCTGTGTGGGATGCCGGGAGCGAGCGGCCAAGAGCGATCTGCTGCGGATCGTGGTGAGCGGGGACATATGCGTCCCCGATGATCGCGGTACGCTGCCCGGCCGGGGTGCGTATGTGCACCCCGCCTTGGTCTGTCTCGACATGGCAGTCCGCCGCCGGGCGTTCCCCAGGGCCTTCAGGGTCAAGGGGCCGCTCGATACCGCGGATGTACGCCGGTACGTCGAACAGGCAGCACTGTAAGAAGAAGTACGGCACGGAACCCCGTGCGATCAGGTACCTCGCGAGTTGGAAGTAGGTCGAGATTGCGATGAGCACTCGATGAGTACGCGATGAGTACGCCCATGAAGTAGCGACGGTCCGGCGGTAACCCGGACCTAAAAGGAGCGAAGTGGCTAAGGTCCGGGTATACGAACTCGCCAAGGAGTTCGGCGTGGAGAGCAAGGTCGTCATGGCCAAGCTCCAAGAACTCGGTGAATTCGTCCGTTCGGCGTCCTCGACGATCGAGGCGCCGGTTGTACGTAAGTTGACTGACGCTTTGCAGGGACCCGGCTCCGCCGGCAAGTCCGCTGCCAAGCCCGGCGCGCCTCGCAAGGCCGCGCCCGCCAAGCCTGCCGCGCCTTCACCGGCGTCGTCGGCCCGTCCCGCTGCCCCCAAGCCCGGCGCCCCGGCCCCCAAGCCGGCCGCAGCCGAGGCTCCGGCGAGCAGCGCCCCCAGCACCCCGTCCGTGGCCCCGGCTTCCGCCGGCCCGCGTCCGGGTCCCAAGCCCGCACCGGCCAAGCCCGCTCCGGCGGCTCCGGTGCCCGCGGCCGAGTTCTCGGCCCCGGCTCCGGCCCAGCCCGCCGCGCCGCAGGCCCCGCGTCCCGCGGGTGCCACTCCCGGGCCTCGTCCTGCCGGTGGCCCTGCCCGTCCGGCTCCGGCCGGCGGTCAGCGTGACGGTGGTCGTGGCGGCGAGCGTCCCGCACGTCCCGCCGGTCAGGGCGCCCCGCGCCCCGGCGGCCGCCCGGCGGGTCCCCGTCCGGGCAACAACCCCTTCACCTCGGGTGGCTCCACCGGTATGGCGCGCCCGCAGGCGCCCCGTCCGGGTGGTGCCCCGCGCCCCGGCGGCGGTCAGGACCGTCCCGGCGCCCCGCGTCCGCAGGGTGGTCCCGGCGGCGCTCCCCGGCCGCAGGGTCAGGGCGGCGCCCGTCCGAGCCCCGGCGGCATGCCGCGTCCGCAGGCTCCCCGTCCCGGCGGTGGCCCCGCAGGTAACCGCCCGAACCCGGGCATGATGCCGCAGCGTCCCGCTGCCAGCCCCCGTCCTGGTGGCGGTCCTGGTGGCGGCGGTGGCCGTGGTCCCGGTGGCGGCGGCGGTCGTCCCGGCGGCGCCGGTGGCGGTCGTCCCGGTGGTGGCGGCGGCGGCTTCGCCGGTCGTCCCGCCGGTCCCGGTGGCGGTCGTCCCGGTGGCGGCGGCGGTTTCGCCGGTCGTCCCGGTGGCGGTGGCCCCGGCGGTGGCGGCGGCTTCGGTGGCGGCGGTGGCCGTCCCGGCTTCGGCGGACGTCCGGGTGGTCCCGGCGGCCGTGGTGGCACGCAGGGCGCCTTCGGCCGTCCCGGCGGCCCGGCGCGTCGTGGCCGTAAGTCGAAGCGGCAGAGGCGCCAGGAGTACGAGGCCATGCAGGCCCCGTCGGTCGGCGGTGTGATGCTGCCTCGCGGCAACGGCGAGACCGTTCGCCTGTCGCGCGGTGCGTCCCTCACCGACTTCGCGGAGAAGATCAACGCCAACCCGGCGTCGCTCGTTGCCGTGATGATGAACCTCGGCGAGATGGTCACGGCCACGCAGTCGGTCTCCGACGAGACGCTGCAGCTGCTGGCCGACGAGATGAACTACACGGTTCAGATCGTGAGCCCGGAGGAGGAGGACCGCGAGCTTCTCGAGTCCTTCGACATCGAGTTCGGCGAGGACGAGGGCGGCGAGGAAATGCTCGTCTCCCGTCCGCCGGTCGTGACCGTCATGGGTCACGTCGACCACGGTAAGACCCGACTGCTGGACGCGATCCGCAAGACGAACGTCGTCGCGGGCGAGGCCGGCGGCATTACGCAGCACATCGGTGCGTACCAGGTCGGCACCGAGGTCAACGGTGAAGACCGCAAGATCACCTTCATCGACACCCCGGGTCACGAGGCGTTCACCGCCATGCGTGCCCGTGGTGCCAAGTCCACCGACATCGCGATCCTCGTGGTGGCGGCGAACGACGGTGTGATGCCCCAGACGATCGAGGCGCTGAACCACGCCAAGGCGGCCAACGTGCCGATCGTGGTCGCGGTCAACAAGATCGACGTCGAGGGCGCGGACCCGACCAAGGTGCGCGGTCAGCTGACCGAGTTCGGTCTGGTGGCCGAGGAGTACGGCGGCGACACCATGTTCGTCGACATCTCCGCCAAGCAGGGTCTGCACATCGACAGCCTGCTGGAGGCCGTGGTCCTGACCGCGGACGCTTCGCTCGACCTCAGGGCGAACGCCGAGATGGACGCACAGGGTATTGCGATCGAGGCCCACCTCGACCGCGGCCGCGGTGCCGTCGCCACCGTGCTCGTCCAGCGCGGAACGCTGCGTGTCGGCGACACGATGGTCGCCGGTGACGCGTACGGCCGTGTCCGGGCGATGCTCGACGACAACGGCAACAACGTCGAGGAAGCGGGTCCGTCGACCCCCGTCCTGGTCCTGGGTCTCACCAACGTCCCCGGCGCCGGCGACAACTTCCTGGTCGTCGACGAGGACCGTACGGCCCGTCAGATCGCCGAGAAGCGCGCCGCGCGTGAGCGCAACGCCGCCTTCGCCAAGCGCACCCGCCGGGTGTCCCTCGAGGACCTCGACAAGGTGCTCAAGGCCGGTCTTGTGCAGGATCTCAACATCATCATCAAGGGCGACGCGTCCGGTTCGGTGGAGGCTCTCGAGTCCTCGCTGCTCCAGCTCGACGTCGGCGAAGAGGTCGAGATCCGCGTTCTGCACCGTGGTGTGGGTGCGGTCACCGAGTCCGACATCGACCTGGCGATGGGCTCCGACGCCATCGTCATCGGCTTCAACGTCCGTGCGGCCGGCCGTGCCGCGCAGATGGCGGAGCGCGAGGGCGTCGACGTCCGGTACTACTCGGTGATCTACCAGGCCATCGAGGAGATCGAGGCGGCCCTCAAGGGCATGCTCAAGCCGGAGTACGAAGAGGTCGAGCTCGGCACGGCGGAGATCCGCGAGGTCTTCCGCTCGTCCAAGCTGGGCAACATCGCGGGTGTTCTCATCCGCTCCGGCGAGGTCAAGCGCAACACCAAGGCCCGGCTCATCCGCGACGGCAAGGTCATCGCGGAGAGCCTCAACATCGAGGGTCTGCGTCGCTTCAAGGACGACGTCACCGAGATCCGCGAAGGCTTCGAGGGCGGTATCAACCTCGGAAACTTCAACGACATCAAGGTCGACGACGTCATTGCGACGTACGAGATGCGCGAGAAGCCGCGCGGCTGATCAGGCCGGGTTTTCCGGGGGGACACCCCCGGAGCCACCTGTCAGGTCGGGGCCGGTCGACGGACATATATCCGTCGATCGGCCCCGGCCGTTGCGTGTACGGTTCTTGTGTCCCTGCCAAGTGGTCGGCGGGGCCACTGACCCCGAACCGGCGGGACATCCGGACATACATGTATGTGGGGACACTGTCCTTCGATCTGCTCCTCGGCGACGTCCGGTCGTTGAAGGAGAAACGCTCCATCGTCCGGCCGATAGTCGCCGAGCTCCAGCGCAAATACGCGGTGAGCGTGGCGGAAGTCGGCGACCAGGACCTCCATCGCAGGGCCGAGATCGGCCTGGCGGTGGTCTCCGGGGACACGGGGCACCTGACAGACGTACTCAACCGGTGCGAGCGCCTGGTCGCCGCCCGGCCCGAAGTGGAACTGCTCTCGGTGAGACGCAGACTCCACAGCGACGAAGACTGAAGCTTGAGCAAGGCAAAGAAGGAGACGGACCAGTGGCCGACAACGCGCGGGCGAAGAAGCTGGCGGACCTCATCCGGGAGGTGGTCGCCGAGAAGCTGCAGCGCGGCATCAAGGACCCGCGCCTGGGCACGCACGTGACCATCACGGACACTCGCGTCACCGGTGACCTGCGGGAGGCCACGGTCTTCTACACGGTCTACGGCGACGACGAGGACCGGGCGAGCGCGGCGGCCGGGCTGCAGAGCGCCAAGGGCGTGCTGCGTTCGGCGGTCGGAGCGGCGGCGGGGACGAAGTTCACGCCGACCCTCACCTTTGTGGCGGACGCGCTCCCGGAGAACGCCAAGACGATCGAGGACCTCCTCGACAAGGCGCGTGCCTCCGACGCCAAGGTGCGCGAGGCGTCCTCGGGCGCCGCGTACGCCGGCGAGGCCGACCCGTACCGCAAGCCCGAGGACGAGGACGAAGCCTCGGAATGAGCAGCACGGCAAAAACGCCGGACGGCCTTGTCATCGTCGACAAGCCGTCCGGCTTCACTTCGCACGACGTCGTCGCCAAGATGCGCGGGATCGCCAGGACCCGCCGCGTCGGGCATGCGGGGACGCTCGACCCCATGGCCACCGGCGTGCTTGTGCTCGGCGTCGAGAAGGCCACCAAGCTTCTCGGGCACCTCGCGCTGACCGAGAAGGAGTACCTCGGCACCATCCGGCTGGGGCAGAACACGGTCACGGACGACGCCGAGGGCGAGATCACCTCGTCGGCGGACGCCTCCGGGATCTCCCGGGACGCGATCGACGCGGGCGTGGCCACGCTGAGCGGCGACATCATGCAGGTGCCGTCCAAGGTCAGCGCCATCAAGATCGACGGCAAGCGGTCCTACGCGCGCGTCCGCGGCGGCGAGGAGTTCGACATCCCGGCCCGCCCGGTCACCGTCTCGCAGTTCACGGTGTACGACGTCCGCGAGGGCGTGGCCGAGGACGGCACGCACGTCGTCGACCTGGTCGTATCGGTCGTCTGCTCCTCCGGTACGTACATCCGCGCCCTGGCCCGTGACCTCGGCGCCCATCTCGGCGTCGGCGGGCATCTCACGGCACTGCGCCGCACCCGCGTCGGTCCTTACGGCCTGGACGCGGCGAAGACGCTGGAGCAGCTCCAGGAGGAGCTCACCGTGATGCCGATCGCGGAGGCGGCCGCCGCCGCATTCCCGCGCTGGGACGTGGACGAGAGGCGCGCCAGGCTGCTCATCAACGGCGTACGGCTGGACATGCCGCCGTACGACACCGCGCCCGTGGCGGTCTTCGGGCCCGAGGGCCGCTTCCTGGCGCTGGTGGAGGAGCACAAGGGCAAGGCAAAGAGCCTCGCCGTCTTCGGCTGAGCGCTCGCCGGGAAATCGATCCCACCGTGGAACGGGCAGGCACGCCTGCCCGTTCCACGATCCCCCTCCCCACAGGGTCTATCCATCGCGGCCCTCATATTCACCCCACCGGGCAGGCGCTCGGAGTGAACCACGGGTGCACTCGGGGGCGCTTTCGCCACACGTTCTTCACCTGGTGATCACCGTCGTCCTACCGTCGAGATCATGGGACGCGGGGACGTGGCAACGCTGGTACGTATCTGCGATCTGGCCGGGCGACCGCGCGGTACCGGGTTCGTCGCCGACGAGCTGGGCACGGTCGTGACCAGTCATGAGGCCGTGGACGGGCTGGTCCGGGTGGTGCTGCACGCCCCCGGCGACCGCACCTGTCTTGCCGAGGCCGATGCCATCACGCCGCTGCCGGAGGCGGGTCTGGCGCTGGTGCGCACCGAAGGGCTCGGGGTGCGTCCGCTGCCGATCAGCACGCGGGAGCGGGTCGAGTCGGGAACGTATGTACGGATCCCCGCACGCGGCTGGCGTGAGGCGCGGGTGCTCGGCACGGCCCAGGTGACCTACACCGCGACCGACCGCTTCCATCTGGTGGGCGACGCCCTGGAGTTGGCGATCGGGACCGACGGGAGCGATGCGCTGCGCCTCGGCGGCGAGGCCGCCGGGGGACCCGTGCTGGACGCCTCGACCGGAGCGGTGCTCGCCGTCCTCGGCACCGCGCTGCTGTCCGGTCACCGGGCGGCCGGCTTCGCGCTGTCGCTGCGGCCCGCGGGAATGCCTGCGGACGGGCCGCTCGCCGAACTGCTGCGGCGCAACGCCGCGACCGTCCCCGGGTGCGGTCACGATCTCAACCTCGCCGCCGTACTGGAGCTCACCGCGACGTCCGTCGGCTCGGCCGGCGGGCCGGGCGTCCGGCCCGAGCCCGTTGAACGTCCGGACACCGTAAGGGAGTTCGAGGCCTTCGGCGCACTGGTGATGGCGCTCGTCGGAGAACCCGGCACGGGGCGTACGACCGAACTCGCCGCGCTCGCCGCGCGCCGCGCCCGCGGCGCGGAGCCCGCCCCCACCGTGTGGCTGCGCGGCGCCGATCTGCACGCCGACGACACCTCGGTCGCCGACGCCGTTGCGCGCGCCCTCGGGCAGGCCGGACGCATCCTGGCCGCCTCGGGTTCCCGTGGCGACATGGAACTCGTCACCCCCGGGCGGGTGGCGCGGCTGGCGCGTGAGGCGGGGCGGCCGCTGCTGGTGCTGCTGGACGGTCCCGAGGAGATGCCGCCCGCGCTGGCCCACCGGCTGGCGGACTGGACCGCGGGGACGGTGAGCTGGCTGAGCTCGTGCGCGGTGCGGATGGTCGTCGGCTGCCGGCCCGAGCACTGGGAGCAGGCCGGGGCCCTGTATCCGCAGGACGTACTGCACCGGCCCGCACAGCCCGCGCACCGGCTGCCGCCCGCGCTCCGGATCGGTGGACTCGGCGCCGGTGAGGCGGAGCGCGCGCGGGAGCGGTACGGGCTCCCGGCCGGGGCGATCGCCGCCGCGGACGAGCGGCATCCGCTTGCGCTGCGGCTGCTCGCGGAGGTGCGGGAGGCGCTGCCCGGCGAGGTGCCGGGGCAGCCCTGTCGCGAGGACGTCTTCACCGCGCATCTGGATCTGCTCTGCCTGCGGATCGCGGTACGCATCGCCGCGGCATCCCGGTCCCACTCGCGCGGGTCCGCCGTGCGCCGACTGGCGGCGAAGGTGGCGGGCCAGGTCCACGAGGCGGCCAGGCGCTGCCTCGGTCCCGGGCAGGGGGAGCTGGACCGCGAGTCCTTCGAAGAGATCTTCCCGTGGCAGCAGGGATGGGCGTCCGCGGTCCTCACCGAGGGCCTGCTGGTCCCGGCGGGGGAGGGCTACCGCTTCGCACATGAGGAGCTCGCGGACTGGGTTCAGGGCGCGCATCTGGACCTCGATGCGGCGCTCCACTCCCTGGTCCACCGTTGGCATGCGCGGGGGCCGGTGGAGTCGGGGGTTCCGGAAGCCGGCCCGCTGCCGGTCCCGCGGCACCGCATCGGTCCTGTGGTCCAGGCGCTGCTGCTGCTGGACCGGGTGCGCGGCCCGGCGGCACTGGGGCCCAGGCTGCAGGAACTGGCGGAGGCGCTCGACGGTCTGGAGGGGGCGCGCGGAGTAAGTGGTCTGGAGGGGGCGCACGGCGAGAGCGATCTGGAGGGGGCGCGCGGCGAGAGCGGCGCCCGGCTCGACGACGCCCGGTGGTGGGGCGCGCAACTGCTGGGGCAGACGCTGCTGCGGGTGCCCGACGCCGGAGCGTATCTGCCGGTGCTGCGGCTCCTCAC
Source organism: Streptomyces sp. NPDC019890 (assembly GCF_044903445.1). Taxonomy (NCBI): domain Bacteria; kingdom Bacillati; phylum Actinomycetota; class Actinomycetes; order Kitasatosporales; family Streptomycetaceae; genus Streptomyces; species Streptomyces sp. NPDC019890. The sequence continues at coordinate 15,093 of NZ_JBJDQK010000020.1, forward strand.
CGAGCGGATCACCCGGCGTTCCGTACGCTCCGGAGGGCTCCAACACCTCGGCGGGCTCGGTGAGTTCGGGCCCTGGTTCTGGGAGCGGCTGCGGGTGACCGAGGTCCAACGGCTCGATCTGCTGCGACGGCTTGTACCGGCCGACGGCGTGCCCGGGGCCGGGACGCGGCCACGCTATCTGGATGCAGTCGCCGCGCGGCTGGCCGCCCGGCCCGCCGTCGTACAGCCCCTGCTGTGCCGCTGGTTCAACGACGCCACTCCGCTGCCCGCCGACCCCGGTGCCGAGGTGCGGCCCACCGTCGCCGCCGCCGCGCAGGCGCTGCTCTACGCCCGCCGCGACCACGCCATCGACGACCTCACCGAAGCCCTTGTCGCCACCGTCCACCCTCGCGCCGACGAACTGCTCACCGCGCTCGCCGAGGACGAGCCGTCCGCCCTGTGCCGGGCCGTCGACCGCTGGGCCCACGACCCGCGGCCCGAACGAAGGGCTGCCGCTGCCTCGTACGCACTGGCTGCCGTCGGCCGGGTCGACAGCGACGCCGACCGCGAGCTCCTCAGATACGCCGCGCTGGCGTTGCTCACCCGCACCGACGACACGACCCAGCACGGGTCCGCTCTCGCCCTGCTCGTCCACGACCCCCACACGCGCTCCCGCCATCTCGCCCAGGCGCTGACGGCCTTCGCGGCCGGTGATCCACGGCTGCCCCCGAGCGCGCTGACCGCCGCGCTCACCACGCACCCCGAGCCGGTGCTCGCTGCCTTCCGGGCGCGGCTGAATCAGCCGGGCGACGGCGCGGGGGAGGTGCTGAGGGCCCTCGCCGAGGTCTCCACGCCCGCCCTTGCCCGGCGCGTGGCCGCGCTCGTCGCCGAGTACGTCGAGAACCGGCCCGAGGGCGCGGCTCATGCCGCCGCGTACATCGACCGCCGCCTGGAACAGGGCCCCGCTGCGCGAGCCGTCCTGTTCCCGCTGGTCACCGGCTTGCTGCGGGGCCGGCCCGAACATGTGCGTGGCGCTCTTGCGCCCGTCCTCGCGGCGCCGGGGAGCCTTGTCTCGCGGCCGCTGCGGGCCGAGCTCCTCGACGTACTGCTGGAGCAGCACGAGCAGTACGAGACCCGCGACCCGGCCGTCCTGGACGCCCTGCTGCGGGCCGCCGCGCTCGGCTGCGCGACGCGTCCCGAGGCCCGCACACGTGATCTGGTGCACCGCACCGGCCTGCTTCTCGTGCGTACGCCCGAGGGCGCGACCCGCTTCGACCGGCGCCTTGTCGAGCTCGCCCGCGAGGTGCCGGGGTTCGCCCCACTGGTCACCGGGTGGCTGGCCAGGGCGCCCCACGAGTGGGCCGCGGTCGTCGGTCCCAGTGCGCGCCGGATGGTCGAGGCGGTGGGCAGCCCGATGCCGATGCGAACCGACAGCCGCGGGCATGGCAGTCTTAGACCTGCGTAATCGGCAATCACGTACACAGGTTCGGGCGAGGAGCGGTCACAGTGCAGCGCTGGCGTGGCTTGGAGGACATCCCCCAGGACTGGGGGCGCAGCATCGTCACCATCGGCTCCTACGACGGGGTCCACCGTGGTCACCAGCTGATCATCGGCCGTGCGGTGGAGCGGGCCCGTGAGCTCGGAATCCCCTCCGTCGTCGTCACCTTCGACCCGCACCCGAGCGAGGTCGTGCGCCCCGGCAGCCACCCGCCGCTGCTCGCACCGCACCACCGGCGCGCCGAGCTGATGGCGGAGCTGGGCGTGGACGCGGTGCTCATTCTTCCGTTCACGACCGAGTTCTCGAAGCTGTCGCCCGCGGACTTCATCGTGAAGGTCCTCGTCGACAAGCTGCACGCGCGCGCGGTCATCGAGGGCCCGAATTTCCGCTTCGGCCACAAGGCCGCGGGGAATGTCGCGTTCCTCTCCGAGCTGGGCGAGACGTACGACTACGAGGTCGAGGTCGTCGACCTGTACGTGAGCGGCGCGGCGGGGGGCGGCGAACCGTTCTCCTCCACCCTGGCCCGCCGGCTGATCGCCGTCGGCGACGTCGAGGGCGCGAACGAGATCCTGGGCCGCCCGCACCGCGTCGAGGGCGTGGTCGTCCGGGGCGCGCAGCGTGGCCGCGAGCTGGGCTACCCGACGGCGAACGTGGAGACGCTGCCGCACACGGCGATCCCGGCGGACGGGGTGTACGCGGGGTGGCTGACGGCGAACGGGGAGAGGATGCCGGCGGCGATCTCGGTGGGGACGAATCCGCAGTTCGACGGCACGGAGCGGACGGTCGAGGCGTATGCGATCGACCGCGTGGGGCTGGACCTGTACGGCCTGCATGTGGCCGTGGACTTCCTGGCGTATGTGCGGGGGCAGGAGAAGTTCGAGTCGATCGAGGCGCTGCTGGATGCGATTGCGGCGGACGTCAAGAAGTGCCGTGAGCTGACGGGCGCGGCGTAGGTTCCTCTCGGGGCGGGTCCCCTGGCGGGGGTGCGGGTTCCCTGGCGGGGGTGCGGGGTGCGGGTTTCGGGCGCGCCCGGGGCCATGTCGGTTGCCGCCTGGGGCCGCTTCGGGGCTCGTGTCCTGGACTGCTTTCCTCACCGCGCTTCGCGCGAGCTGCGCCGCTTTACGTCCAGAACACGACCCCTGCGCGTCCCCCTGCACCTCAGGCTTTGCGCACCCCGCGCCGTGGAGCTGGGGCATCGCGGGCGTCGGCCCAACACCCCGGCGCGGGCCCCGCACCTGCGGATTGCGGCGCCCCGCCGTGCGCCGCGAAGCTGCCGCGATGACCTTAGTCCCGGGCCGGCGGCCTGCGGCGCGAAGCTGTCGCTAGCGGGGCGCCGGGGCTTCGGTCCCAGCACCCCACCCCGACCCGCCCGCGGCGCGAAGCTGCCGCCCGGGGTGTGGGGGCGTCAGCCCTCACCGGTCCCGTCAGGGTTTCGGGAAGGGGCGGGGTGGGGGATCAACCCCCTCACGCCCAGTGGCACGCCACCCCCGTACCCCCCAGCACCCCCAGCTCCCCCGTCCTGCACCTCTCCGCCACCCCCGCCCTCTCCGCCTCGCCCGACGCCAGCACCTGGCACCGTGCATGGAAGCGGCAGCCGCCGGGGATGCTGGACGGGTCCGGGGGTTCGCCCGTCAGGACCACCGGTGGGATGTCGGATTCCGGGAGCACGGACAACAGCGCCCGGGTGTACGGGTGTCGGGGCGACGTCAAGACCTCCTCAACCGTGCCCGCCTCCACGATCCGGCCCAGGTACATCACCGCCACCCGGTCCGCGATGTTCCACGCGAGCCCCAGGTCGTGGGTCACCACCAGTGCGGACAGGCCCAGTTCGTCCCGCAGCCGGAGCAGCAGCGCGAGGATCTCGCCGCGTACGGACGCGTCCAGTGAGGCCACCGGCTCGTCCGCGACGATCAGTTCGGGCTCCAGGACCAGCGCGCCAGCGATGACGACGCGCTGGCGCTGGCCGCCGGACAGCTCGTGCGGATAGCGCAGGAAGAAGCGGTCGGGCGGCCGCAGCCCGGCACGCGACAACGCCTCGGCGACCGCCTCGCGCTCGTCCCCGGTGTGCCCGTGGATCCGCAGGCCCTCGGCCACCGCGTCGTACACCGTGTGCCTCGGGTTGAGCGAACCGCTCGGATCCTGGAGCACCAGCTGCACCCGCTTGCGGTACGTCTTCAGTGCGCGGGAGGTGTACGAGAGCGGCACGCCGCCGAAGGTGACCCGGCCGGACGTCGGCGCCACCAGACCGAGCAACGAGCGAGCCAGCGTCGTCTTGCCGCAGCCGGACTCGCCGACCAGGGCGACGATCTCGCCCGCGCCGATGTCGAGATCGACCCCGTCGACGGCCCGGGCGACCGGGGCCCCGCGCCGCCCGGGAAAGGTGACGTGCAGACCGGTGGCGGAGAGCAGGGGAGTGGTGGTCATGGGCGGCTCCTGAACCGGGCTGTGGGACACGGGAGTTCCGGGAAGGCCTCGGGCAGGGCGCACGTCACGACCGCATCCGCGCCGCGGCGCAGGGCGCACGTCACGGCCGTGGCCCCTCCGTCGCCGCACCCACCCGCACGCACGCCGCCAGGTGCCCCTCACCCGCCGTCACCAGCGCCTGGTCCTTCTCCGCGCACGCGGCCAGCGCAACCGGGCAGCGCGGGTGGAACGTACAGCCGCTCGGCAGCGCCGACGGGTCGGGCGGGTCGCCCGGCAGGCCGCGGGGGGCGCGGCGTGACGCGGTGTCGCCGATGCGCGGGAAGGCCGCGGACAGGGCGCGCCCGTACGGATGCTCCGCCGCCCCGTACACCGTCTGCGCCGGGCCCTCCTCGACGATCCGGCCCGCGTACATCACCGCGAGACGGTCACAGGTCTCGGCGAGCACCGCCAGATCGTGGCTGATCATCAGCAGGCTGATGTCCTGCACGGCGACCAGCTGTTCGATCAGCCGCAGGATCTGCGCCTGGATCATCACATCCAGCGCGGTCGTCGGCTCGTCGGCGACGATCAGCCGCGGATCGCACGCCAGCGCCATCGCGATCATCACGCGCTGCCGCTGCCCGCCGGACAGCTCGTGCGGATAGGCGTCCGCGCGGGCGACCGGCAGCCCCACCTGTTCCAGCAGCTCGCGGGCGCGTTGCCGGGCGGCCGACGGGGTGGTCTTCTGGTGCAGCAGGATCGGCTCGGCGATCTGGTCGCCGATCCGGTGCACCGCGTTGAGCGAGTGCATCGCGCCCTGGAAGACGATCGACGCCCCCGCCCACCGCACGGCCCGCAGCCGCCCCCACTTCATGGTGAGGACGTCCTCCCCGTCGATGAGGATCTCGCCGCTGAGGCGCGCCGTGGCGGGCAGCAGCCGGAGCAGCGCCAGGGCCAGCGTCGACTTGCCGCAGCCCGACTCGCCCGCGATGCCCAGCTTCTGCCCGGCGGCCACCTTCAGGTCGACGCCGCGTACGGCCGGTACCGCACGCGCCCCACAACCGTAGGTGACCCGCAGGTTCTTGATTTGGAGCAAGCTCAACGCGCCACCCCCAGCTTCGGGTTGAGCACAGCCTCGATCGCCCGCCCGCACAGCGTGAACGCGAGCGCCACCACCGCGATGGCGATGCCGGGCGGCGCCAGATACCACCAGTGGCCGGACGACACCGCGCCCGCCTCCCGCGCGTCCTGGAGCATGCCGCCCCACGAGACGACCGTCGGATCGCCGAGGCCGAGGAACGCGAGTGTCGCCTCCGTCAGGATCGCCGTGGAGATGCCGAGCGTGGTCTGCGCGAGGACCAGCGGCATCACATTGGGCAGCACATGGCGGGCCATGATGTGGCGGTGTCCGCCGCCGAGTGCCCTGGCGCGCTCGATGTACGGTCGTGACTCGACCGCGATCGTCTGCGCCCGCACCAGTCGCGCGGTGGTCGGCCAGCTGGTGACGCCGATCGCCAGGATCACCGTCCAGACGCTCCGGGACATCACGGTCGCCAGGACGATCGCCAGCACCAGTGTCGGCATCACCAGGAACCAGTCCGTGATCCGCATGAGAACGGTCGAGAACCAGCCGCCGTAGTGCCCGGCGACGATGCCGACCAGGGTGCCGATGGCCACCGACAGGGCGGCCGCGAGCAGCCCGACGGTGAGCGAGATCCGCGCGCCCCACACCAGCAGTCCGAGCAGCGAGCGCCCGAACTGGTCGGTGCCGAGCGGGAATTCATCGCTCGGCGCCTCGAGCGCGGTACCCGGCGCGTTCGTCACGCTCTGCACGTCGCTGCCGACGAGCAGCGGCGCGGCCAGCGCGATCAGGGCGATGAGCGCGAGCGCGCCCAGACCGAGGAAACCGGCGCGGTGCGTGCGGTACGAGCGCCAGAAGCGGGCCACGGAGTCGCGCCGACGGGTCCACAGGAGTGCGCTTGTCATCGGCCCACCCGGGGATCGAGCAGCGGATAGAGCAGGTCGGCGAGGAGGTTCATCACGATCATCGCCCCGGCGAAGACCACGAAAAGGCCCTGCACGAGCGGCAGATCGGGCACGCTCAGGGCCTGGTAGAACAGCCCGCCGAGGCCTGGCCAGGAGAACACCGTCTCGACCAGGATCGAACCGGCCGCCACATGGCCGAGGTTGATGAAGACCATGGTGACGGTGGGCAGCAGCGCATTGGGCACGGCATGCCGGCGGCGTACGGCGTCGTCCCGCAGCCCCTTGGCCCGTGCCGTCGTCAGATAGTCGCTGCCCATCTCGTCGAGCAGCGAGGAGCGCATCACCAGCAGGGTCTGCGCGTATCCGACGGCGACCAGGGTGAGGACCGGCAGCACCAGGTGATGGGCGACATCGACGACATACGCGAAACCGGTCTCGTCACCCGACTCCATGCCGCCGGTGGGGAAGAGACCGGGGATCGGGCCGATGCCCACCGAGAAGGTGATGATCAGCAGCAGACCGAGCCAGAAGGACGGCACCGACCAGAGGGTCAGCGCCACACCCGTGCTGAGCTTGTCGCCGAGGCTGCCGTGCCGCCACGCCGAGCGGGTGCCGAGCCAGAGCCCGATCGCCGAGTAGATCACCACGGCGACGCCGGTCAGCAGCAGCGTCGCGGGCAGTTTCTCGGCGATCAGCTCCCCGACGGGTGCGTGGAACTGGTACGACGTACCGAGATCGCCGGTCAGCGCCTTGCCGCAGTAGTCCGTGAACTGCTGCCACAGGGGCAGATCGAGGCCGAACTGACGGCGCAGCGCGGCGAGTTGGTCGGCGGACACCTGGCGGCCGTGTGTCATCGTGCGCACCGGATCGCCGGGGATGATGCGGAACAGGAAGAAGCTGGTGACGAGCACGGCGAGCAGCGAGACCGATGCCCCGCCCAGCCTGCCCGCCACATGGCGGAGATAGGCGCGTGCAGTGCCGCTCGTGGCGCGGGCCTCGGGGGCCCGCGCCACAGTGGTGGTGCTCGCCGTGCTGGTGGCGGTCATCGACTACTCACGGTCTTCCGCGGTGGAACGGCGGCGCAGCGCGAAGATGCCCGCGAGCCCGGCGGCGACCACGACGGCCGCTCCGACACCGATGATGACGCCCGTGGACGAGCCGCTGCCGGAGCCGCCCCCGTCGGCGGGTTCCGCGGACCACCAGCTCCAGTAGCCGTCCTGGCCGTAGATGTTCCCCGCGGCCTCCGGCATCGTCTTGATGGCCTTGATCTGGTCGGTGCGGTACGCCTCGACCGCGTTCGGATACGCCATGACATTCATGTACCCGGTGTCGTACAGCCGCGACTCCATCTGCTTGACGAGGTCCACCCGCTTGGCCGCGTCGTATTCGACGATCTGCTGCGCGTACAGCGCGTCGAACTGTTTGTCGCAGATGAAGTTGTCCGTCTGACCGGTGTCCTTCGGGGTGGCAGGCAGCGCCGGGCAGGTGTGGATGGACAGGACGTAGTCCGGGTCCGGGTTGACGGAGTAGCCGTCGAACGCGAGGTCGTACTCGCCCGCTGCCCACGGGTCGGAGACGTTGTCCAGACAGTCGACCTTGAGCCCGATGCCGAGCGCGCCCCACCACTCCTGCAGATACTTGCCGATCGCCTTGTCGTTCGGCTCGGTGGCATGGCAGAGGATACGGAAGCTGAGCGGCTTGCCGTCCTTGCCGAGGCGCTTGCCGGCGCCGCTCTTGCGGTAGCCGGCGCCGTCGAGGAGTGCGGCCGCCCTGGCAGGGTCGTAGGCGATCCGCTGGCCGTCGGACGGCTTCCAGAAGTAGTCCTCGAAGCGCGGCGGGATATAGCCCTCACCCGCCACGGCATGGCCCTGGTAGACCTTGTCGACGATCGCCTTCCGGTCGACGGAGTGGAAGAGCGCCTTGCGTACGGCGGGATCGAGCAGCGCGGGATTGCCGTTGCCGAACGTCTTGCCGTCCCTCGACCGGGCGCCGGGGTTGGCGGCCAGCGCCAGGAAGCGCCGGCCCGGAGCGTCATTGACCTTGATGTCCGGGGCGGACCTGAGCGAGGCGGCCTGGGCCGGGGTGAGGCCCTGGACGAAGGAGACCTCGCCCTTCTGCAGTGCCGCGACGGCCGCGTCGCCGTCCTTGTAGTACTTGAACACCAGCTCGTCGAACTTCGGCGCGCCGCGCCAGAAGTCCTTGTTCGGCTTGAGCCTGACGTACTGGTCGACCTTGAAGCCGGTGATGACGAAGGGGCCGTTGCCGACGATGGGGAACTTCTTGTCGTTGTTGAACTTCGAGAAGTCGCCGACCTCCTCCCAGATGTGTTTGGGCACGATCGGCACGTCGAGCGCCGTCATGGTGGCCTGAGGCTTCTTCAGCTCGATGACCAGGGTCCCCGGGTCGGTGGCCGAGACCTTCTTGAAGTTGGAGGTGAAGCTGCCGTTGGCAGTCGCGGCGTTCTCGTCCGTCATCATCTTGTTGAAGGTCCAGGCGGCGTCCTCTGCCGTGGCCTGCCGGCCGTCGGACCACTTGGAGTTCTTCCGGATGGTGTACGTCCAGGTCAGCTTGTCCGGCGACGACTTCCACTCGGTGGCAAGGCCCGGGACGGTGTGGGCGTCCTTGACGTCGTAGTTCGTCAGGTACTCGTAGGCCAGCCGGTGGATGCTGGTGGAGACCAGCTTCGAGGCCAGGAACGGGCTGAGGGAGTCCACGCTCTGTGAGACGGCGACGGTGAGGACCTTCTTGCCGCCGTCGTCGGCGGCCTGAGCCGAGGGGGCTGCCGTACCGGCCACGACTAATGCGCCCGTGGCGCCGGTGGCCAGAAGACGTCGGATGCGTGATGGAACCTTTGTGACCATGGGACGACCTCGCGTCATCACTCGCTCGGGGACTGGTTCGCCGACTGGTGAGGCGAAGGTCTATCAGCGGTGGCCGAGGTCCGTCAACGGGCCGTCAAACCCCTTCTGGGCTGCGGGAATGCGATGAGGGCCCGCACCCTGGAGACGGTGCGGGCCCTCATTGGTTCAGTCCTGTGCCGCCCTACTGCTGAGGGGCTGGCGGCGCCTGCGGAGGCTGCTGCTGGGGCCATCCGGCAGGCGGTACGGGCCCCTGCAGATCGGGCTGTCCCGGACCACCCGGCTGGCCCTGCTGACCGGGGAGCGCGGGGGGAGCGGGTTGACCCGATTGGCCGTACTGTCCGGGCGGCGGTCCGGCCGGAGTCGCCGGGGGCTGGGCCTGGGAGGGCAGCGACTGCTGCCAGCCCTGCGGCGGGTAGGGCTGCTGGGGTGGCTGCTGGCCACCGTACGGCGGCTGCGGCTGACCCTGCGGCTGTTGGCCGGGGTAGGGCTGCTGCGGGTGCTGGGGTGCGTACGGCTGACCGGGCATCGGCTGACCGGGCATGGGCTGTCCCGGTACCTGCGGCTGTCCCGGTACCTGCGGCTGTCCCGGTACCTGCTGCTGACCCGGCATCGGCGGGGCCAGGTGCGGCGGCGGGTTGCCGTCCGCGGTCCACAGCCCCTGCTGCTGCTGGGCACGTACGAAGTCCTCGGCGATCAGCGCGGAGAGGTTGAAGTACGCCTCACGGGTCTTCGGGCGCATCATGTCGAGGTCCACCTCGGCGCCGGCCGCCAGGTGCTCGTCGAACGGCACCACGATCACACCGCGGCAGCGCGTCTGGAAGTGCTGCACGATGTCGTCGACCTTGATCATCTTGCCGGTCTCGCGGACTCCGGAGATGACCGTGATGGAGCGCTGCACCAGCTCCGCGTACCCGTGCGCGGACAGCCAGTCGAGCGTCGTCGACGCGCTGGACGCGCCGTCCACGGACGGGGTCGAGATGATGATCAACTGGTCGGCCAGGTCGAGCACTCCGCGCATCGCGCTGTAGAGCAGACCGGTGCCGGAGTCGGTGAGGATGATCGGGTACTGCTTGCCCAGTACGTCGATCGCGCGCCGGTAGTCCTCGTCGTTGAACGTCGTGGAGACGGCCGGGTCCACGTCGTTGGCGATGATCTCCAGACCGGAGGGCGCCTGCGAGGTGAACCGTCGGATGTCCATGTACGAGTTGAGGTACGGGATCGCCTGGACGAGGTCGCGGATGGTGGCCCCGGTCTCGCGGCGCACCCGGCGGCCGAGCGTGCCGGCGTCCGGGTTGGCGTCGATCGCCAGGATCTTGTCCTGCCGCTCGGTGGCCAGGGTCGAGCCGAGCGCGGTGGTCGTCGTGGTCTTGCCGACGCCGCCCTTGAGGCTGATGACCGCGATCCGGTAGCAGGACAGGACCGGCGTACGGATGAGGTCGAGCTTGCGCTGCCGCTCGGCCTCCTCCTTCTTGCCGCCGAGCTTGAAGCGGGCCGCGGAGGAGGGGTTGCGGCTGCTCTTGGCCTTCTGCTTGTTGTTGCGCAGGAGGCGGTCCGAGGAGAGCTCGACGGCCGCGGTGTACCCGAGCGGGGCGCCCGGCACGGAACGCTCGCGCTGGTCGTGCGTGACCGGCGTGGGCCAGGCGGAACCGGCCCGCGGGTCGGCGGGGCCGGCCGGGAGCTGGGGCTGGCCCTGCGGGTGAGCATGCGGCTGGGCCTGGGGGTGTGCCTGCTGGGCGGGCAGTTGAGGAGTGGCGGGCGCGGGCAGATTGGGCGTCTGCGGCGCGGGGGGCTGCTGTACCGGCTGTCCCGGTTGCGGGAATCCGTAGCCGCCTTGTACGGGCTGCTGGGGCTGGGGCGCGGGGGGCTGCTGTACCGGCTGCCCGGGCTGCGGGAACCCGTAGCCGCCCTGTACGGGCAGATTGGGCGTCTGCGGCGCAGGGGGTTGCTGTACGGGCTGTCCGGGCTGCGGGAAGCCGTAACCGCCCTGGGGAGCCTGGGCGTTGGGACCGGGTGCCGCGGGCGGCAGCGGCGCGGCGGGTGTCGGCTGTCCCGGCTGCGGGAACCCGTATCCCCCCTGCACCGGCTGCTGAGGCTGCGGCGGGGCGGACTGTTCCGCCGTCTGCGGGGACACGGGCCACTGCGGCGCGGACGCCGGGGCGGCCGGCTGGAAGGCCGGCGGCAGCGGCGGCAGCCCGGCACCCTGCGCGGCAGGCGCGGGAGACCAGGGCTGAGCCGACACGGGCGCGGGCGCGGCGTCCTGGGGCGCCTCGGCCACGGCCGGAACGGCGTCCTGCGGGGCAGCGTCCTGGAGCGGAGCGCCCTGGGGCACGGAGTCGGCCGGCTCCTCGGACGTTGCCTGTGCCGGGCCCTGCGGGGCGTCCTCCGTACGGGCTTCGGCGTCGTCTCCCTCGTCGCGGACCTCGGAGTCCTGCGCCTCGGGGGCGTCCTGCGCCGCGGAGTCGTGGACCTCGATGTCCCCGGAACCATCCGCGTCGGTCGACTCCTCGGCGGCGCCATTGGCCTCTGCGGGGCCCTCGGCCGTGGCCTCGGGCGCATCGTCCGCCCCGGCCTCGGCAGTGTCGTCCGCGGCGCTCTGCGGGGCGGTCTCCGACGGGTTGTCGGGGGCCGAACCGGCAGCGGACTCCTCGGTCTCCTTCGCCGCGGCGCGCTCCTCCATCTCGCGCTTCAGCGCGGCCGGGGAGAACCGCATGGTCGCGCCGCTCTCCACATCGCCACCCCCGAAGGGCTGCGAAGCGGCCTCGGCAACGGGGGCCGGAGCGGGCGCAGGTGCCGCAACGGGCGCTGCCGGAGGCGTCTGAACCGGAGCGGGCGCCGGAGCCGGGGGAGCGGGTGCAGGCGCCGGACCCGGAGCGGGTGCAGGCGCAGGAGCAGGCGCCTGAACCGGACCCGGAGCAGGCGCGGGTGCCGGAACCTGCGCGGGAGGCGGCGTCGGCGCCCAGTTCGGCTCGAACCCGCTCCCCGCAGGCAGCCCGGGCACAGCCACCGGCGCCCCGTTCGGCGGCGGCGGAGGAGGCGTCTGACCCGCGCCCCCACCCGAGGTGTCGCCCGACGCGTTCTGCGTGTACCAGGCCGGCGGTGTGTAGTCGATGGTGAACTCACCCGTCAGCTCGGCGGGATCCGCGTCGGACTCGTCGGCGGGAATGTTCCATCCCCCGCGGATCTCGTTCCGATCGCCGTTCACTTTGCCTCCTGGTGTGGTCGAGCACCCTTGTGCCGTTGTGGGTGTGGGGGGCGACCTCAGTCGTCCGATCGGCCCGGCTCTCCCCCTGGGGACGCGGCCGACATGCCCGCAGGTTTCCGCTGCCGCGCCCTGTACCACCCTAATCGCCAACAACGCCCGTCCGGCAGGGCGGACCGCCCCTCGACCGCTGTCCTGTGCGTCACGCCCTGCCCCCAAGTGACCTGAGTGCGGCGCAGTGTAAGGGAGCCGGTGGGTCAAAACGGTACAACTACGTACGGACTTACGGCCGGTCAGTCCATCCGGCGGGCGCTGCCCAACAATCCGGTCTCGGCGTCCGTGGCCTGCGTCATGACGAACTGCCGGTCCCGCGCCGTACACCAGAGTGTGACGCCGTCCGCGAGCGTGGACAGTGCCTCCGTCTCGGGCCGCGGGAGATGCATGATGCGCCCGATCTGCGCGGCCTCGTCGGGCGAGACGCGCTGAACGCCGACCAGGCCCGACTTCTCCATCAGCCGTGGCGCCACCGGGCTCAGATACGGCAGCAGCGTCACCACCGACTGCCAGGGACCCGAGACCACCCGGCCGCGCGGCGGCCGCATTCCGCAGTCACGGATGACGACCACCGGGCTGCCGGCCGACGCACCCTGCGGCGGCACCCGGCCCACATCGTGCAGCGAGATGACCTGCGTTCCGCCGCCCGCCGCCTGCGCGAGCGTCGTCCAGGCGGGCGCCCGGCCCGTCTCCACGGTGACCCGGGCCCCGGTCGCGGCCGCGCGCAGCGCGAGCACCTGCGCCGTCCACAGACCGCCGATGAGCGTCACGTCGTACGGAGTGGGGCGGTTGATGCCGAGCACGGCGGACTTGCCCTCCGCGTCGACCCCGATCACCACGCCGTCGTCGCCGACCGGCAGCGCGAGCGCGGCCAGTTGGTCCAGCGACAGCGCGTGCCGGTCGCGGCGCGGTCCGATCAGTCCGAAGCCGAGACGCGGCTTGGCGGCAGACGAAGGCATCAGCGGGCTCCCCCGAGCGGCAGTGTGGCGAGCATCCCGGGCAGCTGCTCGCGGTCGAGCCGTACCAGACCGGTCTTGACCCCGCGGGCGGCGCGCTCCAGTTCATGACGGGCCGCGACCAGTTCCTCGTCGCTGCGCCCGGTGATGCGGACATGGCCGGTCACCGACACGCCCTGCCGGTCGCCGTGGCCCAGCGTGAGACTGAAGGTGGTGGCCAGCGCGGGAATCGAGGTGAGCAGCGCGACGAGCTGCGGCATCGGGGCCCCGCCGCCGCCGAGTTGGGGCCAGCGGCCCACCCAGTACGTGGTGTGGCGGCGGTCGTCGACGCGCCAGGTGCGTGAGGTCTCCTGAGTGCGCCGGGCAGGTGCCTCGGCCCGGCCGGCCTGGGCGATGGCCATGGGGCTGGCGCAGGAGGAGGTGGCGATGGCAGCCGTCAGCTCCTGCTCGGTCAGCACGGTCGCCCGGAACCCGGCGCCGGTGAGCCGGCTCGCCAACTGGTCGGCCGTGCGCACCAGACACTTCTGCGCACCTTCGAGACCGCTTCCGCGCGCCGCCACCGCCTCGGGGCAGAGCTCGGGGTCGAGCTTGAGCGCGATCCAGGTGATCCGTATCGCGGGCGAGCCGGTCTGGGCCTGCAGCGGCGCGTAGTTGCGCGCGGCCACCGACTGCTGGGGCAGATGCGGGGCGGGAGCGGGCTGGGTGTGCTGGACGATCTGCGCCGACTCCAGTCGGATGCCGTCGACATCGAGCACGTCCCGTACGAGAGCCATCGGCAGCGGCCTCGCCGTGCGCTCCGGGCGCAGGGCCGTCGCGTCCGACTCGACCTGCAGCAGCGCCGTGAGGAAGGTCCCGTCGCCGATCATGCCGACCGGGCGGCGGTCGCGGTCGCTGTAGGTGTACGTCCGCAGGGCGGGGTCGCACTCGACGGCGGGCGCAAGGCCCGGTTCCGTGTCGCGCGGCAGGACCAGGGACGCGGCCCGGCGCCGGCGCGCGCGCAGCGCGAAGACCGTGGCGAGCCACTCGGGCAGGGAACGCCGGTGCCGGCGCAGCAGCGCGAGCAGTACCAGCACGGCGGCCACCACAACTGCCGGGACCAGCAACAGGGGATCGATCACCCAGGCGACAAGGAGCAGCGCGGCGGCGATCTCGATCAGTACGAACTGTTGCAGTCGGAACGCACCGAAGTGCCCGGGTCGTGCTGTGAGCCGGGGTGCGGCCGGTCCCTGGGACGGCGCTGCGGGCCGCGCGGAGGCCTGCCCGTGGGCGGCCGGCCGTACCCGCGTCGCGGAAGCCATTATTCCGACACCCCCCGGTTCATTAGGCCCCAATTCATCCCGATCACCCCTGTCCGGCCCTGCGTAGCAAGGCCTTTGGCGGCTGGATCACCCTACCCGCCCCACGAGCACCATCGATCAACAGGCATAGTAGGGGGCCGGTCCGGCAAGCAGGGCCCGGGGACCGTGCTCACCACAAGGCCCCCGCGGGGAGACAGTGCCTTCTTTATCAATGGGGACTCATGGCATCACGGCGGGATGAGCTCAACGCATACACCTTTGCGAAGAAGCGCACGGTGGCGGCATTCCTGCAACCCTCGTCGACCGGTACGGAGGAGGGGGCGCCGCGTCCGATGCGCGCCGTCATCCCCGGCCTGATCGTCGGGGCGCTGATCCTGGCGGGCTTCGGCGCCTTCGGCATGTTCAAGCCCAAGGCCCCCAAGGACTGGGCGGCGCCCGGCACCAAGGTGATCATCGGCAAGGACTCCACCACCCGCTATGTGGTGCTGTCCACCGGCAAGGGCAAGAACAAGAAGATCCTGCTGCACCCCGTGCTGAACCTCGCCTCCGCCCGACTGCTGCTCGATCCCCAGCAGTTCAAGGTGATTCAGGTCAGCGACGACATCCTGGACGCGGGCAAGCCCCCACGCGGGCCGATCCTCGGTATCCCGTACGCACCCGACCGGCTGCCCAGCGACAAGGAGGCCGGCAAGTCCAAGCGCTGGGCGGTCTGTGAGCAGCCCGGCGGCGGCAAGGGCAGCACCGTGCAGAAGGCGACCTTCGTCCTCGGCGAGCGCGATCTGAGCCGCACCGAGGGCAAGAAGCGCCTCAGCGGCGGCCAGGTGCTGTACGTGAAGGGCCAGGACGGGCTGCGCTACCTGGTCGACGCGGGCGGCACCAAGTACCTGGTGCGCGGCACCCAGACCGACGCCGCGTTCCTCACCCGCGCGCTCGTCGGCAGCAAGGAGCCGCAGTCGGTCACCGACGACTGGCTGGCGACTTTGCACACCGGCAGCCCGGTCGACTTCCCCGTCATCCCCGGCGTGGTGGGCGCGACTGCCGGAATCGGCGGCGGGCTGACGCCGGAGCAGGACAAGGTCGGCATGGTCCTGCAGGCCCAGACCGGTTCCGGGCCGCAGCACTACGTCGTCCTGCAGGGCAAGGTCCAGCCGGTCTCCGAATTCACCGCCTGGCTGCTCATCAACTCCCCGCAGACCGACCGGCTCAACATGCGCGGCGAGGCGGTCAGCGTCGACGCGGCCTCCTTCGCCCCCGAGAACACCTTCTTCGGCGCCGAGTACCGCTGGCCCGCGCAGCAGGCCGACCAGGTCAACGATGCGAGCGGCGACCGCGACACCGTATGCAGCGTGCTGCGCAAGGTCGACGACAAGGGCCGTACGACGCTGTCGACCTGGGCGGGATCGGAGTACCCCGCGGAGATCACCGCGGGCGGTACCAGCACCTATGTCACCCCCGGCACCGGCCTGTTGTTCACCCAGGTCCAGGGCAAGCAGAGCAAGCCCGACGGGTCGCTCTTCCTGGTGACCGACACCGGACTGCGGTATGCGGTGCAGGCAAACGGCGACAGTGACAAGGGCCGCTCCGACATCGGCACGGGCGATCAGGAGAAGCAGCAGGACGGCCGCCCCGAGCCCAGCCAGGCGCAGATCCGGCTCGGCTACGGGAAGGTCACTCCCACCCTCGTCCCGATCACCTGGTCGGAGTTCCTGTCCAAGGGCCCGCGTCTGGACACCAACAGCGCGCGCCAGCCGCAGGGTTCGTAAAGGGGAGTGCGACCGATGCCGCAACTGCGCAGGAAGGCCGCCCTGCTGACCGCCGCCACGGCGTTGACGGGCCTGGCCGCCGCACCCCCGGCCGCATACGCCGACGAGGTGCCGAACGAACTCGGCATCAACGGCAGCGGCGAGTGCACCTTCCCGATGAAGCAGCAGATCGAGGGGATCCCCTGGCCGCTCCAGCGGGTCCTGCTGGACGAGCTCTGGCAGGACACCAAGGGCAAGGGCGTCCGGGTCGCTGTCATCGACACCGGCGTGGACAACGACAACGTCCAGCTCAAGTCGGCCGTCGACGCCTCCGCGGGCCGGGACCTCCTCAAGCCCGACAAGGAGAGTTCGAGCGACGACAAGCGCGGCAAGACCGACGGTACGGTCGACGAGGTCGGCCATGGCACCAAGGTCGCGGGCATCATCGCCGCGCGTCCCCGCAAGGGCACCGGCTTCGTCGGCCTGGCGCCCGAGGCCACGATCATCCCGATCCGCCAGAACGACGAGAAGAACAGCGGCAACGACAAGACGATGGCCACGGCGATCGACCACGCCATCGCCAAGGGCGCCGATGTCATCAACATCTCCCAGGACACGACGAAGCCGCTCTCGCTCGGCTCGGAGCTCAACAAGGCGGTGCAGCGGGCCGTCAACGCGAAGATCGTCGTGGTCGCGTCGGCCGGCAACGACGGCATGGACGGCAAGCTGAAGAACACCTATCCCGCGGCCTTCCCGGGTGTTCTCGCCGTCGCCTCCTCCGACCGCAACAACGAGCGGGCGGTCTTCTCCCAGGCGGGCACCTTCGTAGGAGTCGCGGCCCCGGGCGTGGACGTCGTGTCCACCGTTCCCGGAAACGGCCAGTGCGTCGACAACGGCACCAGCTTCTCGGCCCCGTACGTCGCCGGTGTCGCGGCTCTGCTGAAGGCCAAGTACCCCAAGTGGAGCGTGCCGCAGATCATCGCGCAGATCGAGCAGACCGCCGAGCGCAGCATCAACGGCCATGACAACTTCGTCGGCTGGGGCGTGGTCGACCCGGTGCGCGCGCTAAGCGGCGACGGCCGTCCGATCGACGCACCGCGTGCGGACCCGGGCCCGCCGAAAGCACCCGCGCCGGAGCCCGCTCATCTTGCGATGACGGAGACCGTCCAAGAGCGCAACGAGCGTTATGCAACCTACGCGTTGGGCATCGGCGTCGTACTGGTGGCTGTGGTTGCCGGCGCGGCAACGGTCATCAGGGACACCCGGCGCAAAAGGGCCCAGTGAGCCAAGTCTCCATAGGAGACTTTGCAGTTGGAACTGTCGTACCAAGTGGATAGAGTGACAGTCGGACTCGGTGAGGACTGGTCCGGCACGGGGGCGGCATCCACATGGCTTCCGTCTACGTCACCGTCGAAGGAAGAAGGGGCACGATGTCGGGTAGCGGCAAAGACCTGAATGTAACTAGTGGCGAAATCACTGGTCTGTCCAAGCAGATCGACAAGTTCCAGAACGAGCTGAACAGCCGGATCACGTCGCTCAACAGCGTGGTGGACCAGATCCAGGCCGGCTGGAAGGGTGCGGCGAGCCAGGAGTACGACCGGGTTCAGAAGGATCTGAACCTGCGTCTGCGGAACGTGCAGCGCGACCTGGAGAACCTCCAGAACCTCGTGAAGATGAGCGCCGACGGCTTCGATGCGCAGGAGACCGAGCGCATCCAGACCTTCCGCAAGGCGGAAGCCTCGCAGGGCAGCAGCGCCATCCTCAGCATCTGACCCGTCCGGATCATTCGCAGAACCGCCACTAGGAGTAAAGCATGACGACTGCTGTCAATTACGACACGGTGACCACCGCGGCCGGTGACGTCCGCGGCACCTCGACGTACCTGAACGAGCAGCTCCGGGACCTGCTGTCGCACGTCAAGAGCGTCGCAGGCAACTGGGACGGTGAAGCCAAGACGGCCTACATCGAGATCCAGAGCAACCTGGCCCAGGACATGGACGGCCTGAACGCAGACCTGGCGCACATCGCGCGTCTGCTCGACGAGTCGGTCATCGGCTACCAGGACACGGACAAGGGCAATGCCGCCCGTTTCCGCATGATGCACTGACCAGCGTCCCGCACCGCGCAAAGGGGGGTTGCCCGCACCAGCGGGCAACCCCCCTTTGCGTGGGCGGCAGTTACTTGAGGTCGAATTCGCCGTCGCGCGCGCCGAGGACGAACGCACGCCACTCGGCCTCCGTGTACCGCAGCACCGTCTCCGGCTCCAGCGACGAGCGCATCGCCACCGCGCCGCCCGGCAGATGCGCGATCTCGACCCGCTCCTCGTCCTCGCTCGTGCCTGGCGCGCCGAGCCACTCCACACCGGAGATGTCGAGGGCGTACAGCTCTTCCTTCTGGCGTTCCTTCTCGCTTGCGTCAGCCATCGGCGCGGTTCCTCCCACAGGTGTGCCGAACGAAGTGCTCAACCACCCTACTGGGCGGCTGATGCGCCTACTGGTGATCCGGCATCCAGCCCAACTGGATCAGCGGCGCGCCCCGCTTGCGCGAGACGAACGTGCCACGCCCCGGAGGCATCGGACGCGCCCGGACGTTGCCGAGGATGTCGCCCTCGCCAGGGTCGCCCGAGAGGATGACGCCCTGGGCTCCCAGTTCCTTGATGCGCTGCATGAAGGATTCGTACATGGCACGTGAAGCGCCGGCCTGGCTGCGCGC
The DNA here is from genome assembly GCF_044903445.1 of Streptomyces sp. NPDC019890. Classification (NCBI taxonomy): domain Bacteria; kingdom Bacillati; phylum Actinomycetota; class Actinomycetes; order Kitasatosporales; family Streptomycetaceae; genus Streptomyces; species Streptomyces sp. NPDC019890. The sequence continues at coordinate 33,781 of NZ_JBJDQK010000020.1, forward strand.
GATGATGAAGCGGATGCCGACATCGCGGGCGAACGGCAGATTCTCCACCAGCACCGAGAGCGGATTGCCGGAGTTGGTGGCGACCAGCTCGTAGTCGTCGATGAGGACGAAGAGCTGCGGCCCCGTCCACCAACTGCGGTCACGCAGCTGCTGCGGAGTGATGTCCGGCTTCGGCGCCCGCTTGCCCATGACCGTGGCGATCGCGTCCATGTGCATTTCCATCGCGGACGTCATCGGTGCGTACTCCAGCAGATGCGAGGAGGGCACGGCCTCCAGCATCGTGCGCCGGTAGTCGCCGACCACGATCCGCGCCTGCTCCGGGGTGTAGCGCTCGGAGATCTGCTTGGCGATCAGCCGCAGCAGCGCCGTCTTGCCGGACTCGCTCTCGCCGAAGACCAGGAGGAACGGGTCCGTCTCGAAGTCGACGAACACCGGCTCCAGGTTCGTCTCGTCGATGCCGATCGCAATGCCGTGCTGCGGGAACTCGAAGCCCTTCGGCAGCTGCTCGGCCGGCAGCCGGCGCGGCAGCAGCCGGACGGCCGGCGCGGGCGCGCCCGCCCAGTTGCTCTTGACCGACTGCACGAAGGCGGCCGTGCCGTCCGACAGATCGCCGGAGCTGCTGATCGAGTCGATACGCGGCAGAGCCGTCATGAAGTGCAGCTTCTCCGGGACCTGGCCACGGCCCGGCACACCGGGCGGGACGTTCGCCGCGACCTTGCGGTCGAACTCGGAGTCCATGACGTCACCGAGCCGCAGCTCCAGCCGCCCCAGCATCTGGTCCTTGAGCGCCGCACGCACCTCCATGTAGCGGGCGGCGGTGATGACCACATGGATGCCGTAGCCCAGACCGCGCGCCGTGAGATCGGCGACGATCGGCTCCATCATCTCGTAGTCGTTCTTGAAGCCGCCCCAGCCGTCGATGACCAGGAAGACGTCTCCCCAGGCCTCGCCCGGCAGTTCGCCCGCGGCGCGCTTGCGCCGGTAGGTGGCGATGGAGTCGATGTTGTTGGCCCGGAAGAACTCCTCGCGCCGGTTGAGTACGCCCAGCACCTCGGCGACCGTACGGCGCACCCGCTCCGGGTCGAGGCGCGAGGCGACACCGCCCACATGCGGCAGCTCGGACAGCGACGACAGACCCCCACCGCCGAAGTCGAGCGCGTAGAACTGCACTTCGCTCGGGGTGTGGGTGAGCGCGAACGACGAGATCAGCGTCCGCATCATCGTCGACTTGCCGGACTGCGGACCGCCGACGATCATCATGTGGCCCGCGGCGCCGGAGAAGTCCCGGTACAGCACCTCGCGGCGCTGTTCGAAGGGCTTGTCGATCAGGCCGAGCGGGACGGTGAGACCGCCCGGGCGCGTGTACTCGGTCGCGGTCAGACCGCGCTCCGCCGTCGGCGCGATGCCCGGCAGTAGCTGGTCGAGCGTGGGCGCCTGGTCCAGCGGCGGCAGCCACACCTGGTGCGCGGGCACGCCCTGACCCTCCAGACGGCGCACGATCACATCGAGCACCGTGTCCGCGAGCGCCTCGTCCTCGGAGGAGCCCGAGGCCGCCATCGCGGCCGGGTCCGGCGCCGCGTAGACCACCGGCACGGGAGCCGCGGTGAAGACGGCGGGCCGCCGCTCGATGGGCAGCTGGCCCACCGACAGATCCGGGCCGCCCGTGCGATAGGTGCCGGAGACGTACGCCGCCTTGAAGCGGGTCATCTCTTCCGTGCCGAACTTCAGATAGCCGGAGCCGGGCACCGACGGCAGGTGGTACGCGTCGGGCACACCGATCGCCGTACGCGACTCGGCCGCCGAGAAGGTCCGCAGACCGATCCGGTACGAGAGATAGGTGTCCAGACCGCGCAGCTTGCCCTCCTCCAGCCGCTGCGAGGCCAGCAGCAGATGCACTCCCAGCGAACGGCCGATGCGGCCGATCTGGATGAACATGTCGATGAAGTCCGGCTTGGCGGTGAGGAGTTCGGAGAACTCGTCGAGTACGAGGACCAGCGAGGCCAGCGGCTCCAGCGGAGCACCGGCCGCACGGGCCTTCTCGTAGTCGTGGATGTTCGCGTAGTTGCCCGACTTGTGCAGCAGCTCCTGCCGCCGCTGCAGTTCACCGCGGATCGCGTCTCCCATGCGGTCGACCAGCGTGAGGTCGTCCGAGAGGTTGGTGATCACGGCGGCGACATGCGGCATCTGCGACATTCCGGCGAACGTCGCACCACCCTTGAAGTCCGCGAGTACGAAGTTGAGGGTCTCCGAGGAGTGCGTGACCGCGAGGCCGAGCACCAGCGTGCGCAGCAGTTCCGACTTTCCGGAACCGGTCGCGCCGACGCACAGACCGTGCGGGCCCATGCCCTCCTGCGCGGCCTCCTTGAGGTCGAGCATGACCGGCTGGCCGTCCTCGCCGACGCCGATCGGCACCCGCAGCCGCTCGGCCACCGAACGCGGCCGCCAGGTGCGTGCCACATCGACCCCGGCCGCGTCGCCGAGGTTCAGCAGATCGGTGAAGTCCAGGTTGGCGAGCAGCGGTTCGTCGTCGTCACCACCGCCCATCCGCAGCGGCGCCAGCTGACGCGCCAGCGCCTCGGCGGCCGGCAGCGAGATCCCGTCGGGCACCCCCTCGTACGCCACCCGGTGTCCGGACTCCAGACGCAGCCGCCCGGGACGCACCACTATGGACAGACCGCCGCGCGGCTCGTCGAGTTCGCCCGAGACGACCTCCACGATGGTGACGCCCTGCAGGCCCTCGGCCGCCGCGAACAGCGAGTCCGGCGGCACCATCCCGCCGTCCAGTACGACGACGATGTGCGGCTGGTCCATCACCGGCTGGTTCTCCCGGCTGAACCGGGGCCGCCCGTCGAGACGGCTGATCAGCAACTGCTCCAGCTCGCCGAGGTCGTCGCCGAACAGCCTCTTCGTACCTGCCCCGTCCACCTGCCCGGGCACCTGCGTGTGCGGCATCCACTTCGTCCAGTCCCAGCGCGCGACCGCGCCCGGCGCCGCGACCACCGCGACCATCAGGTCCTCGGGGGAGTGCAGCGTCACCAGCTGGGAGACCAGAGCGCGCGCCGCGGACTGCGCCGACTCCGGCTCGCCGGAGACCGTCACGTGGTAGAAGGCGCGCATCGAGACCGCCATCGGCAGCCCGTCCAACGAGCCGTGCACCGCGAGGAATTGCTGCATCGCACCGGCCGCCAGCGGCTCCAGCTCGTCCACCGGTGCGGTGTCCGGCGCTATCAGCGGCGTGGCCAGCTGCTGCGCGCCGAGTCCGACGCGCACCTGCGCGAAGTCGTTGTCGCCCACGCGCCGTTCCCACACCCGCGAGCCCTCGGCCACCACCGACCAGAGCTGCTCGGGAGAGGGGTGCAGATACAGCTGCGCGTCACGCTGCTTGCGCGCCGTCTTGCGCACCGTACGCCGCGTCTGGGCAAGGTATTTGAGGTAGTCGCGGCGCACATCTGCCATTTGCCCCTGCGTACCCTTGCGGTATCTCGCGACCTGGGCGACGACCATCGCGCCCGTCGACACCAGCATCAGAACACCCATGATGCGCATGAACGGCGGTGCCTGGGGCGAGAAGAAGAAGACCACCGAAGAGCCCATGCCGAGGACCGGCAGGACCTGCATCAGCATGCCCTCCTGCTGACCCCGCGGCAGCTCCGGAGGAGCCTCCAGAGTCAGTTCCTCCGTGGGTACTTCAGGCGGCAGCGACCTCGGCGGGCGTTTCACGACGATCTGGCTCACCGGAGCATCAATCCCTCGATACGTACGGAAGACGGACGGCAGATTCCGCAACCGACGCCCCCGTGACTGCCTTTGCTGCGGAACTCCCTCCGCGCGACGGTGATCCTACTTGCAGACCCATCCCGTGTGTCCCGGTAGGGTGGCGCGCGCACCGTGCGCAACCGCGAATCAGGGGGTCCAGAAACGTGAGTACGACCGCAGCGACCGGCTTCTGCCGCGTCACCGTCGTGGCGCCGGACAGCCGTATCGATGTCGCTCTCCCCGAGGACATCGCCGTCGCCGACGTCTACCCGGAAATTCTGCGCCTCACCGGCCAGACCCAGGCTCCGGGATCTCCGACCGGCTACCACCTGGTGCGCCGCGACGGCACCGTACTCGACGGCGCCCGCTCGCTCGCCGCGCAGCAGGTGCTCGACGGCGAGGTGCTCAGCCTGCGCCCGTTCGCGGAGTCGCTGCCGCCCGCCGTCTTCGACGACGTCTCCGACGCCGTCGCCTCCGCCGTCACCCGCGACCGGCATCTGTGGAGCGACGACCTGCTGCGCGGCGCCGGCCTGGTCGGCGGAGTCCTGCTGCTGGTCCTGATGGGCTTCGTGCTCTGGTTCGCCGACCCGCTCCAGCACGACATGCACAGCCTGCCCGGCATCATCGCGGGCGCGGCCGGACTGCTGCTCACCGCCTTCGCGGGCGTCCGGGCCCGGGTGTACTCGGACCGGGCCACCGCCGTCGCCCTCGGGCTCGGCGCCCTGCCGCTGCTGATGATCGCGGGCTCCGGGATCGTCGGGCCCGACGCCGGCCACGGTCCCGGCAAGCTGCAGTTCCTGCTCGGCTGCGTGACCGTCCTGGTCGCCTCGGTCGCCCTGGTCGCGCTCACCCCGAGCGGCGACGCACCCTTCGTGGCGGCCACCTTCCTGGGCGCCACCGGCACCCTCGCCACCTTCGTGGCCATCACCACCGAGGCCACGGCCACCGAGACCGCCTCCGTCGTGGCCCCGGTCGCCATCGGTCTGGTCGCCTTCCTGCCCGGCCTCTCGGCCCGCTTCGCCCGGCTGCCCATCGGCTACGCGTCGCCGCGCAGCGCCGCCGACGAGTTCGAGGCGGCCGACGCGAACGAGACCGTGGACGCCCAGCCCGTCGACGGCGAGCGGATCGCCGCCCAGGCCCGCCGCGGCCACGAGATGCTGCTCGGCCTGGTCGGCGGCTGCGCCGCGGTCGTTGTCGCGTGCGCTGCCGTACTCGGCTTCTCCAGCAGCATCTGGGGCCAGTTCCTCGCCCTGGCCGCCGGCCTCGCGATGCTGCTGCGCGCCCGCCTCTTCCGCTACACCTCGCAGGTCGCCTGCACCCTGGTCGCCGGCCTCGCCGCGATCGCGCTGCTGGTCCTCGGCCTCTCCCTGAACCCGCCCGTCGACCTGGTCAAGGATCTGCTGATGTACGGGGACCGGGGCGGCCTGGACATCCGTACAATCTGGCTCACCGCGGCCGTCGCCGCCGGTGCCGCCCTGATCACCGCGATCGGCCTGGTCATCCCGAAGAAGGGCCTCTCGCCCTTCTGGGGCCGCCTGCTCGACCTCACCGAGGGCGCGGTACTGCTCTCGCTGGTCCCGCTCTGCCTGGCCGTGCTCGACGTTTTCAACGCGGCCCGCTCCCTGACCAGCTAGAGCGCCCGTCAAGAGCGCCTGTCAAGAGCGGCGCCGGGGGCTGGTACGCTGTGTGACGGCCGTTTGTATACGCGTTCCCGGATCATCTGGGATCCGCGCTCATCGGACCTTCGCCTCCGAGTCACGGAAGCTCCCCTGAGATCAAGACCAGGGGCACTCGTGGGCGCATCGAACATCAAAGAGGAGTACCGAGTGTCTCTCGACGCCGCTACGAAGAAGCAGATCATGTCCGAGTTCGGCACCAAGGAGGGCGACACCGGCTCCCCCGAGGTCCAGGTCGCGATGCTCTCCCGCCGCATCTCGGACCTGACCGAGCACCTCAAGACGCACAAGCACGACCACCACTCCCGCCGTGGTCTGCTGATCCTGGTGGGCCAGCGCCGCCGTCTGCTGCAGTACCTGGCCAAGAAGGACATCCAGCGCTTCCGTGCCCTGGTCGACCGCCTCGGCATCCGCCGTGGTGCGGCCGGCGGTGCCAAGTAAGACGCCGTGAAGGGAGCGGTTCCCACTCTTAGGGGGCCGCTCCCTTTGCTGTACGTGCGCGACGTGCCGGACGGCAATTAGTCTGGACACACAACGCAATACCGCAACAACGCAATACCGAACGAGCGAGAAGCCGCCTCCCCGCCGCCGGTCCTCGGTAGTGGCCCCCGGAGAACCACACCCCGGGTGCTTCGATCGAAGACCGGCCCGCAGAACGAGAGCTTCTCGGCCACCGTCCCCCGCCACACGGGCGAGGGGACGAAGACGAGGAGAAAACGCTAGTGGAGAACGAGACCCACTACGCCGAGGCCGTTATTGACAACGGTTCCTTCGGCACCCGCACCATCCGCTTCGAGACGGGCCGCCTGGCCCGTCAGGCCGCCGGTTCCGCCGTGGCCTACCTGGACGACGACACCATGGTGCTGTCGGCCACCACCGCTTCCAAGAAGCCCAAGGACCAGCTCGACTTCTTCCCCCTGACGGTGGACGTCGAAGAGCGGATGTACGCAGCCGGCAAGATTCCCGGCTCCTTCTTCCGCCGTGAGGGCCGCCCCTCCGAGGACGCGATCCTCACGTGTCGCCTGATCGACCGCCCGCTGCGCCCGTCCTTCAAGAAGGGCCTGCGCAACGAGATCCAGGTCGTCGAAACGATCATGGCGCTCAACCCCGACCACCTGTACGACGTGGTCGCGATCAACGCCGCCTCCTGCTCCACGCAGCTGGCCGGCCTGCCCTTCTCCGGCCCGATCGGCGGCACCCGTGTCGCCCTGATCAAGGGCCAGTGGGTCGCCTTCCCGACGCACACCGAGCTCGAGGACGCGGTCTTCGACATGGTGGTCGCCGGTCGCGTCCTGGAGGACGGCGACGTCGCGATCATGATGGTCGAGGCCGAGGCCACCGAGAAGACCATCGAGCTCGTCAAGGGCGGCGCCGAGGCGCCGACCGAGGAGGTCGTGGCCGCCGGTCTCGAGGCCGCCAAGCCGTTCATCAAGGTCCTGTGCAAGGCGCAGTCGGACCTCGCCGCCAAGGCCGCCAAGCCGACCGGCGAGTTCCCGATCTTCCTGGACTACGAGGACGACGTCCTCGAGGCACTGACCGCCGCGGTCAAGAGCGAGCTCGCCCAGGCGCTCACCATCGCCGGCAAGCAGGAGCGCGAGACCGAGCTGGACCGCGTCAAGGCGCTGGCCGGCGAGAAGCTGCTCCCGCAGTTCGAGGGCCGCGAGAAGGAGATCTCCGCCGCCTACCGCTCGCTGACCAAGACCCTGGTGCGCGAGCGCGTCATCAAGGAGAAGGTCCGCATCGACGGCCGTGGCGTCACGGACATCCGTACGCTCGCCGCCGAGGTCGAGGCCATCCCGCGCGTGCACGGCTCGGCGCTGTTCGAGCGTGGCGAGACCCAGATCCTGGGCGTCACCACCCTCAACATGCTCCGGATGGAGCAGCAGCTGGACACCCTTTCCCCGGTGACCCGCAAGCGCTACATGCACAACTACAACTTCCCGCCGTACTCCACCGGTGAGACCGGCCGCGTCGGTTCGCCGAAGCGCCGCGAGATCGGCCACGGCGCCCTGGCCGAGCGCGCGCTCGTGCCGGTGCTGCCGACGCGCGAGGAGTTCCCGTACGCCATCCGCCAGGTCTCCGAGGCGCTGAGCTCCAACGGCTCCACGTCGATGGGCTCGGTCTGCGCCTCCACCATGTCGCTGCTGAACGCCGGTGTGCCGCTCAAGGCCCCCGTCGCCGGTATCGCCATGGGCCTGATCTCCCAGGAGATCGAGGGCGAGACCCACTACGTCACCCTCACCGACATCCTCGGTGCGGAGGACGCCTTCGGTGACATGGACTTCAAGGTCGCCGGTACGAAGACCTTCGTCACCGCGCTCCAGCTCGACACCAAGCTCGACGGCATCCCCGCCTCGGTCCTGGCCGCCGCGCTGAAGCAGGCCCGCGACGCCCGCCTCCACATCCTCGATGTGATGAACGAGGCCATCGACGTCCCGGACGAGATGTCCCCGAACGCCCCGCGGATCATCACCGTCAAGATCCCGGTGGACAAGATCGGTGAGGTCATCGGCCCCAAGGGCAAGATGATCAACCAGATCCAGGAGGACACCGGCGCCGACATCACGATCGAGGACGACGGCACCATCTACATCGGTGCCGCCGACGGACCGGCCGCCGAGGCCGCCCGTGCCACGATCAACGGCATCGCCAACCCGACCATGCCGGAGGTCGGCGAGCGCTACCTGGGCACGGTCGTCAAGACGACCACCTTCGGTGCCTTCGTGTCCCTGCTCCCGGGCAAGGACGGCCTGCTCCACATCTCGCAGATCCGCAAGCTCGCCGGTGGCAAGCGCGTGGAGAACGTCGAGGACGTGGTCGCGGTCGGCGCCAAGGTCCAGGTCGAGATCGCCGAGATCGACTCCCGCGGCAAGCTCTCCCTGATCCCCGTGATCGAGGGCGAAGAGGCCGACGACAAGAAGGACGACACCGACAAGTGACGTCGCGTAGTTCCAGGACGACGGCCCGCACCTCTTCGGAGGCGCGGGCCGTCGCCCGTACCCAAACGCTTCTCAAGGGCGAGCACGGCATCGGCACGGTCCGGCGGACCGTCCTCCCCGGCGGCCTGCGCGTCGTCACCGAGACCCTGCCCTCCGTACGCTCGGCCACCTTCGGGATCTGGGCGAATGTCGGCTCCCGCGACGAGACGCCGTCCCTCGGCGGCGCCACGCACTATCTCGAGCATCTCCTGTTCAAGGGCACGCACAAGCGCTCCGCCCTCGACATCTCCTCGGCGATCGACGCGGTCGGCGGCGAGATGAACGCCTTCACGGCGAAGGAGTACACCTGCTACTACGCGCGGGTGCTCGACACCGACCTGCCGCTCGCCATCGACGTGGTCTGCGACATGCTCACCGGCTCGCTGATCCTCCAGGAGGACGTCGACGCCGAGCGCGGCGTCATCCTCGAAGAGATCGCGATGACCGAGGACGACCCTGGCGACTGTGTGCACGACCTGTTCGCGCACACCATGTTCGGCGACACCCCCCTCGGCCGCCCGGTCCTCGGCACCGTCGACACCGTCAACGCGCTCACCGCAGACCGGGTCCGCCGCTTCTACAAGAAGCACTACGACCCGACCCATCTGGTCGTGGCCGCCGCGGGCAACATCGACCACGCCACGGTGGTACGCCAGGTCCGCAAGGCCTTCGAGAAGGCCGGCGCGCTCTCGCGTACGGACGCGGCCCCGACCCCGCCCCGCGACGGACACCGCTCTCTGCGCACCGCGGGCCGTGTCGAGCTGCTGAACCGCAAGACCGAGCAGGCCCATGTGGTCCTCGGCATGCCGGGTCTCGCCCGCACGGACGACCGCCGCTGGGCCCTGGGCGTACTCAACACCGCACTCGGCGGTGGCATGAGCTCCCGGCTCTTCCAGGAGGTCCGGGAGAAGCGCGGCCTGGCCTACAGCGTGTACTCGTACACCTCGGGCTTCGCCGACACCGGCCTCTTCGGCGTCTACGCGGGCTGCCGCCCCAGCCAGGTCCACGACGTACTGAAGATCTGCCGCGACGAGCTCGACCGCGTCGCAACCGACGGCCTCTCCGACGAGGAGATCGGCCGCGCGGTCGGCCAGCTCTCCGGCTCCACCGTGCTGGGTCTCGAGGACACGGGCGCGCTGATGAACCGCATCGGCAAGAGTGAACTGTGCTGGGGAGCGCAGATGTCGGTCGACGACATGCTCGCGCAGATCGCGGCCGTCACCCCCGACGAGGTACGCGCGGTGGCGGGCGAGGTGCTGGGGCAGCGGCCCTCGCTGTCGGTGATCGGCCCGCTCAAGGACAAGCAGGCGGACCGCCTCCACGAAGCGGTCTCCTAAAGGTGAGGAAGTAAGGCAATGAGCAAGCTGCGCGTGGCCGTTCTCGGTGCCAAGGGCCGGATCGGCTCGGAAGCGGTACGAGCCGTCGAGGCCGCCGACGACATGGAACTGGTCGCGGCGCTCGGCCGGGACGACAAGCTGGAAGCCCTGGTGGAGAACGGCGCCCAGGCCGTGGTCGAACTGACCACCCCGGCCTCGGTGATGGGCAATCTCGACTTCTGTGTACGCCACGGCATTCACGCGGTCGTCGGCACCACCGGCTGGACCGACGACCGCCTTGCGCAGCTGAACACCCTGCTCGCCGCATCGCCGGAGACCGGTGTGCTCATCGCGCCGAACTTCTCCATCGGCGCGGTCCTCACCATGAAGTTCGCGCAGCAGGCGGCGCGTTACTTCGAGTCCGTCGAGGTGGTGGAGCTGCACCACCCGAACAAGGTCGACGCGCCCTCCGGCACCGCCACCCGCACCGCCCAACTGATCGCGGCGGCCCGCGCGGAGGCGGGCAGCGCCCCGCAGCCCGATGCCACGGTCACCGAGCTGGCGGGCGCCCGCGGGGCGAACGTCGACGGCGTCCCGGTCCACGCGGTCCGACTGCGCGGCCTCCTCGCCCACCAGGAGGTCCTGCTCGGCGGTGAGGGCGAGACGCTCACCATCCGGCACGACTCCCTGCACCACAGCAGCTTCATGCCGGGCATCCTGCTCGGCGTGCGTCGTGTGGTGTCCACCCCAGGCCTCACCTTCGGCCTGGAACACTTCCTCGACCTGGGCTGACGGCCATGGGTGGAAAGATCACGTACTTCTTCCTCGCCACCGTGCTGGTCGTCGTCTTCGTCGTGGTGGCGCTGGAAGGCGTACTGCTCCTGCTGACCGGTGAGCCGGCCGCCATGGGGATGGGCGCGGTGGCCTTCCTGCTGCCGTGCGTCGGCGCCTGGTTCCTCCGGCACAACACGCGCTTCGCCCGCAATGCCCACCGGCTGGCCCGCGAGCTGGAGGCCGAAGGCGGCCTGCCGGCCGACGAGTCGACGCGTACGCCCGGCGGGCGCGTCGACCGCGACGCGGCCGACGAGATCTTCGCCAGGCGCCGCGCCGAAACGGAGGACTCACCGGACGACTGGCGCTGCTGGTTCCGACTGGCGGTCGCCTACCACGACGCGCGAGACACCCCGCGCGCCCGCAAGGCGATGCAAAAGGCGATCGCACTCCACGACCGCCCGGCTACGGCGAGCCCGTCCACATCAAGCCCTTCTGGCGCCTGAGGAGCAGTTCAAGCTCCTCCGACGCTGGAGGAGCACATCAAGCCCCGCCGGCGATTGAGGAGCGAGGGCTCGGGGGCGGCGGAGCCTCCGAAACGGGGCACGGGCGGAGCCCCGAAAGAGCCGCAGGCACGGCCACCGTCAGGCGCCCCGGTACTCCGACCCCCACGCCTCCACCGTGTCCGCCGCCCGATCAAACGCCTCGACCCGCGACAGAAAGTCCGCGTTGTGGTCGGTCAACAGGTGCAGCGTCTCCCCGCCCTGTCGTACGAGCACGAGCGCCTGCCCCTGAACCGTGCGCGGCAGCCCCAGCCAGCGCACCGGTTGCTGCACGGTCCGTACCGCTGAAGCACGGTTCCACCTCACCGTGGTGGTCGAGAAGAAGGCCACCCGGCGCAGCCCGTGCCTGCTGACCCAGACGCCCACCCGCAGCAGCCGCAGTGCGGCGACGATCACCACAAGCCCCAGTCCCACGCAGGCGCCCGCGCCCGGCAGCGCACCGGCGAAGGCGATGATCATCGCCGCGATGAGCACGAATGACGCGAGCAGCAGCAAAACCGCCGCCGCGCCGACCCGCCAGGGGCCCGGACGGTACGGACGCCGCCACTGGTCGTGATCGTCGAAGGGAAGCGCGACATCATCAGCGCTCGTGTCAAACGCACGCTCGGCCGTCAGAAAGGGCAGGGGCACGACTGATCCTCACTCACCAGCACACTCGGTTGGGCTGTGCCCGGTGAGGCTACCGAGGGGGCCACTGCCCGACCACCCCAGGGGGCCGTAAGAGTCACCGGCCGTCGGACGCCTGCGACTGCTGCGAATGTCCCGGGGACTGGCTCGGTTCCGGGGCGGGAGGCCGAAGAGCAGGGCTTGGAATCGCGTGGCCGGGCGCTGTCTACTGGTAGAGACGCAGAAAGCAGTGGTGCCTGTGGTCCCAGAAATGCCCAAAGGGGCCGGAGGCACCGCGAAGGCGTTCCGTCGTTAAAGTGGGCGCCGCCTCTGTGTTCAACCGGAAGGACCCCCTGGTGCCCGACACCCCCGCCGAGACCGGCACGCCGAGTTACCGCAGTGACGTCACCGTCGAACTGGTGAAGCACACCGCCGGCGACTCGGACGTGCTGTGGGCCGCCCGCGTCTCCACGGCGGGCGAGCAGTCTCTGGAGGAGCTCCAGAAGGACCCGGAGCGCTCCAAGGGACTGATCAACTACCTGATGCGGGACCGCCACGGCAGCCCCTTCGAGCACAACTCGATGACCTTCTTCATCAGCGCCCCGATCTTCGTCTTCCGCGAGTTCATGCGGCACCGGGTCGGCTGGTCGTACAACGAGGAGTCCGGCCGTTACCGGGAGCTGCAGCCGGTCTTCTACGTCCCGGGCCAGAACCGCAAGCTCGTGCAGGAGGGCCGCCCCGGCAAGTACGTCTTCATCGACGGCTCCCCGGAGCAGCACAAGGTCGTCTCCGACGCCATGATCGACTCGTACCGCCGCTCGTACGAGACGTACCAGGAGATGCTGGCCGAGGGCATCGCCCGCGAGGTCGCCCGCGCCGTCCTCCCCGTCGGCCTGTTCTCCTCCATGTACGCGACGTGCAACGCCCGCTCGCTCATGCACTTCCTCGGCCTGCGCACCCAGCACGAGCTGGCGAAGGTTCCGTCCTTCCCGCAGCGGGAGATCGAGATGGTCGGCGAGAAGATGGAGCAGCAGTGGGCGAAGCTCATGCCGCTCACCTACGCCGCCTTCAACGCGAACGGCCGAATCGCCCCGTAGCGCGCTTCCCCGGGGAACGTCCCGGGGAAGCCCCGCAGGGCACTGATGTACGGGTCGGCCCGGGGAAGTGTCCGCATTGCGGTGTTTCATGAAGTTCATCTAGGCTGATCAAACGGACCCGGCACTGCTTGAACCCCCGAGCAGGCAGTGCCGGGCTCCGCATGCAACGTCGTACGTCACGTCCCCCGAGGGGACACTGCGTGCTGAGCAGCGAGTAGCGTGTTACCCATGGCTCCGATCTCCACTCCGCAGACCCCCTTCGGGCGGGTCCTCACCGCCATGGTCACGCCCTTCACGGCGGACGGCGCACTCGACCTCGCCGGCGCCCAGCGACTGGCGGCCCATCTGGTGGACGCAGGCAACGACGGCCTGATCATCAATGGCACCACCGGTGAGTCGCCGACCACCAGCGACGCGGAGAAAGACCAGCTCGTACGGGCCGTACTGGAAGCGGTCGGAGACCGGGCCCATGTCGTCGCCGGCATCGGCACCAACGACACCCGCCACAGCATCGAGCTCGCCCGCACGGCGGAACGCGCCGGCGCGCACGGCTTGCTCGCCGTCACCCCGTACTACAACAAGCCCCCGCAGGAGGGCTTGTTCCGTCACTTCTCGGCCATCGCCGACGCGACGGAACTGCCCGTCATGCTCTACGACATCCCCGGCCGCAGCGGCGTCCCGATCGACACCGAAACGCTCGTGCGCCTCGCCGACCATCCGCGTATCGTCGCCAACAAGGACGCCAAGGGCGACCTCGGCCGCGCCAGCTGGGCCATCGCCCGCAGCGGTCTCGCCTGGTACTCCGGCGACGACATGCTCAACCTCCCGCTGCTCTCGGTCGGCGCCGTCGGCTTCGTGTCCGTCGTCGGACACGTCGTCACCCCCGAGCTCCGCGCCCTCCTCGACGCCCACCTCACCGGAGACGTCCAGAAGGCCGTCGAGATCCACCAGCAGCTGCTTCCGGTCTTCACGGGCATGTTCCGCACCCAGGGCGTCATCACCACCAAGGCGGCACTGGCCCTCCAGGGCCTCCCGGCCGGCCCGCTCCGGCTCCCCCTGGTCGAGCTCTCCCCGGAGCAGACCGCGCAGCTCAAGATCGACCTCGCGGCCGGTGGGGTACAGCTCTAAACACGGACTTCACAACTGAATACGAGAAGAAAACCGGCTCACGCAGCCGGTCAACAGACAACAGCAAGTGCACGAATGTCATGTACGCCACGTGCCTCAGCGGTTCGTGGCGTACATGGTGAGGAGAGTCTTTTGAGTCATCCGCATCCTGAACTCGGCGCCCCGCCGAAGCTTTCCAAGGGCGGCCTGCGCGTCACACCTCTCGGCGGTCTCGGTGAGATCGGCCGGAACATGACGGTCTTCGAGCACGACGGCCGGCTGCTGATCGTCGACTGCGGCGTCCTCTTCCCCGAGGAGGAGCAGCCCGGCATCGACCTGATCCTGCCGGACTTCAGCACCATCCGGGACCGCCTCGACGACGTCGACGGCATCGTGCTCACGCACGGCCACGAGGACCACATCGGCGGCGTCCCGTATCTGCTCCGACTGAAGCCCGACATCCCGCTGATCGGCTCCAAGTTGACCCTCGCCCTGATCGAGGCAAAGCTCCAGGAGCACCGCATCCGGCCGTACACCCTCGAAGTCACCGAGGGTCACCGGGAGCGGATCGGCCCCTTCGACTGCGAATTCGTCGCGGTCAACCACTCCATCCCCGACGCGCTGGCTGTCGCCATCCGCACCCCCGCGGGCATGGTGGTCCACACCGGCGACTTCAAGATGGACCAGCTCCCGCTGGACGGCCGCCTCACGGACCTGCACGCCTTCGCGCGGCTGAGCGAGGAGGGCATCGACCTCCTCCTCTCGGACTCGACGAACGCCGAGGTCCCGGGCTTCGTCCCGCCCGAGCGCGACATCTCGAACGTCCTGCGCACGGTCTTCGCGAACGCCCAGAAGCGCATCATCGTGGCCAGCTTCGCGAGCCACGTCCACCGCATCCAGCAGATCCTCGACGCGGCCCACGAGTACGGCCGCCGCGTGGCCTTCGTCGGCCGCTCGATGGTCCGCAACATGGGCATCGCCCGCGACCTCGGCTATCTGCGGGTCCCGGCGGGTCTGGTCGTCGACGTGAAGACGCTCGACGACTTCCCGGACCACGAGGTTGTGCTGGTCTGCACGGGCTCCCAGGGCGAGCCGATGGCCGCTCTCTCCCGCATGGCCAACCGCGACCACCAGATCCGGATCGTCCAGGGCGACACGGTGATCCTGGCGTCGTCCCTGATCCCGGGCAACGAGAACGCGGTCTACCGCGTGATCAATGGCCTCACCCGCTGGGGCGCGAACGTCGTCCACAAGGGCAACGCCAAGGTCCATGTCTCGGGCCACGCCTCGGCCGGCGAGCTGTTGTACTTCTACAACATCTGCAAGCCGAAGAACCTGATGCCGGTCCACGGCGAATGGCGCCACCTGCGCGCCAACGCCGAACTCGGCGCGCTGACGGGCGTCCCGAAGGACCACATCGTCATCGCCGAGGACGGAGTCGTCGTCGACCTCGTCGACGGCAAGGCCAAGATCGTCGGCAAGGTCCAGGCGGGCTATGTGTACGTGGACGGGCTCTCCGTCGGCGATGTCACCGAGTCCTCCCTCAAGGATCGCCGCATCCTGGGCGACGAGGGCATCATCTCGGTCTTCGTGGTGGTGGACTCCACGACAGGCAAGATCGTCGGCGGTCCGAACATCCACGCCCGCGGCTCCGGCATCGAGGACGCCGCATTCGACGCGGTGATGCCGAAGATCGGCGAAGTCATCCACAAGTGCGCTGCCGATGGTGTGTCCGAGCCCCATCAGCTGCAGCAACTCATCCGCCGCACGGTGGGCAAGTGGGTCTCCGACACCTACCGCCGGCGTCCGATGATCCTTCCGGTCGTCGTCGAGGTCTGACGCGGCCAACCCCTGGGCGGAGCCCCCGATTTGCATCGGGGCGCTCCGCTCCAGTACGTTTACGTCTCCGCCTGAACGGGAACCCGCCGCACTTGTGCGCGCGGAAGCCAGTCCCCGAACGGAGCGGGAATTCCGACTCAGAATCTCTGATAAAGTCGGGTCCGCCGAAAGGCGAAAGGCCACTCCAGCGGCCACTGGATTCGAATTCCTTACCGGAAACGGAACGGAAATAGAGTCTGGTAGGGTTGGAAACGCAAGACCGAAGGGAAGCGCCCGGAGGAAAGCCCCGGAAAGTGTTCTGTGGGT
>NZ_JBJDQK010000021.1:0-43200 GCF_044903445.1 Streptomyces sp. NPDC019890
CAGACTCCGGGAGGCCGCCCCCGCTCTCGCCGAACACGGCGGGCCACAGGGACTGGCCGCAGGTCTGGACGCACTGCTCGGTCGCTTCACACAGGGTGCCTCCTGACCTCCTGACCTCGCCGTCGGAGGCGGTCACTTGACGGACCGACGGCTGCTGCGGGACGCCCGCGTCACCGCCGTGCTTGTCGGGGCGAGCAGCGATCGCCGACTGGAGCAGAACCTCGACGCGCCCGGCTTCACGGACACCGAACTGGCGGAGATCGACCGTTTGCTGACCCGTAGCGGGTGACTGGCGTGCACGGCTCTTGGCCTGACGCGCTCACTGCCCGAAACTGACCCGATGACGCAGCGCGTGGATCTCGCGACGGTGATGGACCGGCTGGCCATCGACGAGTTGGTCACCAGTTACGCGGTGGCGGTGGACGATGACGACTGGGGTGCGTACCGGGCGCTGTTCGCGAGTGGGGGTCGCGCGGACTACCGCAGCTCGGGCGGGATCGAGGGCCCGGCCGCCGAGGTCGCCGACTGGCTTGCGGAGACGATGCGGCTCTTTCCGGTACGCCAGCACCTGATCGTCAACCGGCGGCTGCACATCCAGGACCTGGGCGGCTACCCCGGCGACCGGGCCGAGGTGCAGGCGGACTATCTGAACCCGATGCGGCTGGAGTCGGGGGACGACTTCGTCTCGGGCGGCCGATACGCCTTCAGTTTGCTGCGCACGGACGCAGGCTGGCGGCTGCGCACGGTGGTGATTCACGAGAAGTGGCGTCGGCCCTCGGGCGCGCTCGACGGCAGCTGACGCGCGCGGCACGTTCCCCCGGCAAGGTCTGCGCGCGTAGCTGCGGGTGCACGGTCCGTCGCCGTAGCTACGGGTGCGCCGGCGTGGGCACAGCCCGGGGGCCCACTGTCGGTGCGAGGTCCCCTCACGCACACTGGAGGGGACACTGCTCGCTGGCCCTTCGAGGCAGGACGAGGAGGCGCTGCATGCGGATTCTGGCCGGCCGGCCGAAGCTGTGGGAGACGCGGGGGCGACGCGAGCGGTGGGAGCCCACACAGTGGGTGCGGTCCTCTCCACGGGGGCGGGGCGTGGCCGCGGTGGCGGCTGGTGCGCTGCCCGCACTCGCCTTTCCCGAGCCGTCGCTGTGGTGGTTCGCATATGTCGCCCTGGTGCCGTGGATGCTGCTCGTGCGGTCCGCGCCGACGGGCCGCCGGGCGGCGGTCGAGGGCTGGCTGGGCGGCATCGGCTTCATGATCGCCGTACATCACTGGCTGATCCCCAGTCTGCATGTGTTCATCGTGGTACTCGCCGCGCTGCTGGGGCTGCTGTGGGCGCCCTGGGGCTGGCTGGTCAGGGCCCAGCTTTCCGGGCTGCCGTCACCGCCGCGGGTCTTCGTGGCTCTCGCGGTGGTGCCGTCCGGCTGGCTGATGATCGAGCTGGTCCGGTCCTGGGAGGGCCTGGGCGGCCCCTGGGGTCTGCTGGGGGCGAGCCAGTGGGACTTCTCCCCCGCCCTGCGGGTCGCGTCGGTAGGTGGCGTATGGCTGGTGAGCCTGCTGGTGCTGGCGGTGAACACGGCGGTCACCGTGCTGGTGGCGATGCCGCATGCCCGTAAGGCGGCGGTGGGCGGCGGCGTCCTCTGTGCCCTGACCACCACAGCGGTCTGGATCTGGGTTCCGCAGCCCGAGCAGTCGGGCCGGGCGCGTATCGCGGTGGTGCAGCCGGGCGTCGTCGACGGCATGGACAGCGCCGAGCGCCGCTTCGACCGCGGCGAGCAGCTGACCCGCGAACTGGCCGGCAAGAATATCGATCTGGTGGTGTGGGGCGAGAGCAGCGTCGGCGCGGATCTGCGCGAGCGCCCCGACCTCGCGGCCCGTATCGCCGTGCTCTCACGCGCGGTGGGCGCCGAGGTGCTGGTCAATGTGGACGCCCGGCGCGAGGACGGTTCGGGCCGGGCCGGGATCTTCAAGAGCTCTGTCCTGGTGGGCCCGCAGGGTCCGACCGGCGACAGCTACGACAAGATGCGGCTGGTCCCCTTCGGCGAGTACATACCGGCCCGTTCGCTGCTGGGCTGGGCGACCTCGGTGGGCAAGGCTGCGGGCGAGGACCGGCTGCGCGGCACCCGCCCGGTGGTGATGGTGCTGCCCGGCGAAGGCGATGGCGGACTGCGGCTCGGGCCCCTGGTCTGCTTCGAGTCGGCGTTCCCCGACATGAGCCGGCGGCTGACCCGCGACGGCGCGCAGCTGCTGATCGCCCAGTCGGCGACCTCGTCGTTCCAGGGGAGTTGGGCGCCGGAGCAGCATGCCTCGCTGGCGGCGCTGCGGGCCGCCGAGAGCGGCCGGCCCATGGTGCATGCGACGCTCACCGGCGTCAGCGCGGTGTACGGGCCGGACGGTAGCCGGGTCGGCCGGGCGCTGGGCACCGACAGCAGTACCGCCGCCGTCTACGAGGTGCCGCTGGCCCGTGGCACGACGCTGTACGTCAGGTTCGGCGACTGGCCCGTGTACGGGGCGCTCGCCGTGCTGGCGGCGCTCTGCGCGGCCGAGGGCGCGCGCTTGTTCAGGCGGCCTGCTCCAGGGCTCGCAGCACCACCCGTTCGCACAGCTCGTGAGTCCTCAGCGCGTCCTGTGCGCTGAGGAACTTCCCGGCGCGCACGGCATCGACGAAGGTCAGCACGCACTGCTCGATGCCGCGCTGGCGGGCGACCGGCACCCAGTCGCCGCGCCGCCGCACGGTCGGCTGCCCCTTGTGGTCCAGGACCTCGGCGAGATTGCGGACCTCGCGCTTGGTGTCCTGCCCCGAGACCTCGAGGATCTCCTCGGTGGAGCCGCTCATCCGGTTCATCGTCCCGATGGCGGTGAAACCGTCGCCGGACAGCTGCAGCACGACATGGTGCATGAGGCCGTCGACGATCCGGGCCCGTACGTCGGTGTGGTCGACCGGTCCGGGGACGAGAAAGCGCAGGGTGTCTACGACATGGATGAAATCGTCGAGCACGAGCGTGCGCGGGTCCTCGGCGAGGCCGACGCGGTTCTTCTGCATCAGGATCAGCTCGCGCGGGTGCTCAAGGCACTGGGCGTAGCCGGGCGCGAAACGGCGGTTGAAGCCGACGGCGAGGCTGGTGCCGCGCTCCTCGGAGAGTCGCACCAGCCGCTCGGAGTCGGCCAGTTCGTACGCCAGTGGCTTGTCGACATACGTCGCCACACCCGCCTCGAGGAGTCGGCTGACGACCTCGGCGTGCACGGAGGTGGGGGCGTGGACGAAGGCCGCGTCCAGGTTCTGGGCCAGCAGCGAGTCGAGGTCGGCGTGGCACCGCTCGACCGGGATGTGATGGATCGCGGCGATCCTGGCCAGTGTTGCCGGTGTGCGGGTCTGCAAATGCAGCTCGACCCCCGGCACAGTGGTGAGGACAGGCAGGTAGGCCTTCTGCGCGATGTCGCCGAGCCCGATGCAGCCGACCTTCACAGGAGCCTCCCTAGCGCCGTGTCACTCGCCCGTGCTGTGCCTGGTCAGCATACGTGCGCCGGGGCGGCAGGCTGCTGCGCGGAATGCTCGCCGAATAAGCCCTGGCGGCGCTCCGCCCCCGTGTTCCAGGATGGCCGCCATGACCACATCCGAACGCACCGAACCCTCCACCACCGCGGGCGAGCGCGAGATGCTGGAGGGCTGGCTGGAGTACCACCGCGAGACCCTCGAGCTGAAGTGCGCGGAGCTGACCGACGAGCAGCTTCGCGAGTTGTCCGCGCCGCCTTCCGAGATATCGCTGCTCGGCCTCGTACGGCACATGGCGGAGGTGGAGCGGCACTGGTTCCGCAAGATCCTCGCCGGGGAGGACGTCGAGTGGCTCTACTCCAACGAGGACAGGGACGGGGACTGGCACTTCGGCGAGCAGGACACCTATGCCGAGGCGCATGCCGCCTGGCAGGCGGAGATCACCCGGGCGCGTGAACTGGCCGCGGCCCACGGACTCGACGACATCGGGGTGGGCAAGCACCGCGCGGGGAAGACCTTCAATCTGCGCTGGATCCTGACCCACATGATCGAGGAGTACGCACGCCACAACGGCCATGCCGACCTCGTCCGCGAGCGGATCGACGGAGCGAAGGGCCTCTGACGGTCACGTCGTCACCCGTGCGGGCCATTGTGTACCCGTATGACTGCCAACGGGCCGCACGCACACCAGAGTTGCGCGGGTGCACCGAACAAGAACCACTACGAAGGTCCTGGTAGGGATGGCCGCCTGGGCAGCCGCGGCCGGGTGTGTGACCGTGCAGGCACGGCCCGCACCCCCGGCGCCGCCTCCCAGCGGCCGCCCTGCCGAGGTCGTGGAGCCGCAGATCGTGCAGGGCCCGGCACACGAGGTTCTGGAACCTCCCGCCGTGGACGGGACCACCGCTCCCCCGCCGCAGCCCGCCGCCGAGCCTCTGACGCGCGAGCGGCCGGGGCCCCGGCCGGCGAAGCCGAGAGCCGCCGAGCGGCCCGCCCCGGCACCCCAGCCACCAACGCCCCCCGCGCAACCGGCGCCGGTCGTCGGGCCGGACATCTGCGCGCTGGGCGAGAGCTACGGTCACTGGCGTCCCGACAGCCCCGAGGCCCGGATCTGCCCGCAGGTCTACCCCAGGAACCGGAGTTGAGTTCACTCGCCCCGCAGGGTCCACTCCAGCCGGTCGATCGCGGCACGGATGCCGTCTCCGTATCCGTCGTCCCCCAGGGCATCCGTCGCCGCGCGCGCCCGGTCGAGGTGGATCCTCGCGGCCTGGGGGCGCTGCAGCTTCACATAGTCGGCGGCGAGATTGAGATGGAGAGAGGGATAGAAGGCCCGCACGGCGAGCGCCGCCCGGTGCTGGTCCAGCCGCTCCTGGCTCAGCCCGTCCGCCGCGGCGAGCGCCCGCAGATCCCAGGCGAGCTCATCGCCGGGATCGTCCTGGGTGTCCGCCAGGTAGTGCGCGAGTGTGCAGCGATGGAGCGGATCGCCCGCCTCGCCGATCTCCGACCAGAGAGCGCCGAAGCGATTGCGGGCCTCCTCGCGGTCACCGCCGTGCAGCAGCATGATCGCCTGCCCGATCCGGGTCGTCACGGCGTCCTCCGACGCCTCCTGCTGCTCCATAACTGCGGTCTCCCACGTCCGAGCGGCGCACAGCGGTCCGCGGCGTCAGCCGCTGATGTCGACGCCACGGAACACGACGCTATCCGCCGCCTCCGACAATGCCGCACAGGCTCGGGCAGCGGCCCGAGCCTGTCAGCCGGGTGCGCGAACGCTCGACCGGGGACTCGGCCGGCGTCCTCAGCCGAGGTCGGGGATGCGCCAGTCGATGGGCTCGTGCCCCTGGGCCGCGACCGCCTCGTTGATCTGCGTGAAGGGGTGCGAGCCGAAGAACTTCTTCGCCGAGAGCGGCGAGGGGTGCGCGCCCTTCACGACCACATGCCGCGTCTCGTCGATCAGGGGCAGCTTCTTCTGCGCGTAGTTGCCCCACAGGACGAACACCGCCGGGTCGGGCCGCGAGGCCACGGCGCTGATCACCGCGTCCGTCACCTTCTCCCACCCCTTGCCCTTGTGGGAGTTGGCCTCGCCCGCCCGCACCGTCAGCACCGCGTTGAGCAGCAGCACACCCTGCTTCGCCCACGGCATCAGATAGCCGTTGTCCGGGATCGGGTGGCCGAGCTCGGCCTGCATCTCCTTGTAGATGTTCCGCAGGGACGGCGGGGTCTTGACGCCTGGCCGCACGGAGAAGCAGAGGCCGTGCCCCTGCCCCTCTCCGTGGTACGGGTCCTGGCCGAGAATGAGGACCTTCACCTGCTCGTACGGCGTGGCGTCGAGCGCGGCGAAGACCTCCTCGCGCGGCGGGTAGACCGGCCCCTTGGCCCGCTCCTCCTCGACGAACTCGGTGAGCTCCTTGAAGTAGGGCTTCTGCAGCTCTTCGCCGAGGACGCCGCGCCAGGACTCGGGCAGCATGTCGGTGTCGGTCACGTCAACAACCTCCGGAATGGGACCAGTTCTCGAGAAGAGAACCTACCGGCGGGCACTGACAATCGGACTGCCGGCCGGCCTTCCGGCTACCAGCTGGCCTTCCGGTAGAGCTCCCACATCTGCATGACGGTCTGCGGGTCGAGGGCGAGTTCGCCGCCGCCGATCTCCTCACTGGAGGCGACGTACAGCTTGCCCTGCCACAGTGGCAGCAGCCGTACATCGTCGACGAGGATCTCCTGCGCCCGCTCGAACTGCTTGGTGACCGCTCCGCGGTCGCTCTCGCGCCGGGACGCGGGCAGCAGCGTGTCGGTGATCTCGGGGCTGTCGTACGGAATGTTGAGCACGTTCTTCTGGCCGACGAACGGCGCCACGAAGTTGTCCGGGTCCGGGAAGTCGGGGAACCAGCCGCGGCCGAAGACGGGGTACTCGCCGGCCTTGTAGCCCTTCTGGAAGTCCTTCTCGGGCCGGCCCTGCACCGTGATCTCGAACAGCCCGGAGGCGTCGAGCTGACGCTTGATCTCGGCGAACTCGGGCGTGGAGGCGGAGCCGTAACGGTCGGAGGAGTACCAGAACGTCAGCGCCACCGGCTTGCTTATGCCCGCCCCCCTGAGGATCTTGCGCGCCTTGGTCACGTTCGGCTCGCCGTACCGGTCGAAGAACTCGGTGGTGTGGCCGGAAATGCCCTTGGGGACCATGGAGTACAGCGGCTCGGCCGTACCCTGGTAGACCTTGCCCACCAGCGCGCCGCGGTCGATGACCTGGGCGATCGCGCGCCGCACGGCGAGCCTGCCCGCCATGGGGTCCTTGGTGTTGAAGACGAGGTAGCGGATGTCGGCGCCGACCGTCTCGACGAGCTGGAGACCGTCGTACTCGGGCTTCTTCGACTGGAAGTTCACGACCTCCTGCGCGGTCAGACCACGGTAGATCGCGTCGATCTGCTTCTTCTTCAGGGCGTCGACCATCGTGTCGGAATCCCCGAAGTAACGGATGGTGACGGCCTTGTTCTTGCGCTTCGCGAACCCCTGGTACTTGGAGTTCTCAACGAGCACAGCCTGCTTGCCCTTGTCGTACGAATCCAGGACATAGGGGCCCGAACCGGTCAGCTTGCCGTCCTCGCGGAGCTTGTCCGACGGGTACTCCTTCGGCGGGACGAGGGACATGGCGGGCGTGGCCAGGATGAACGGGAACGTGGCGTCCGGCGCCTTGAGGCTGAACTTCACAATGCGGTCGCCGGACGTCTGGACCGTGTCGAGAGAGCCGAGCAGACCGTTGGGGCCACCCTTCACATCGATCTTCTGGATCCGCTCGATGGAGTGCTTGACCGCCGCGGCATCGAGCTTGTCGCCGTTGGAGAAGGTCAGCCCCGGCTTCAGTTCGCATTCGAAGAGCTTGTTGCCGGCGTCCGTGAACCGGCAGGACTTCGCGGCGTCGGGCTGCGGCGCGGTGCTGCCGGACGGGAAGCTCAGCAGCGTCTGGAAAACATTCCGCATCAATTCCCACGAGCCGTCCCAGGCAGCGGCCGGATCGAGAGTCGTGGGTTCGCTCATCGTACCGACCGAAATCTTCTGCTCACCCTGGGTGTCCTCGTCCGAGAACACGCCACATCCGGCCAGCAGAGATATGGACGCTAGGGCTGCAGCGGCCTGCAGACTGGTCCGGTAGAACACGTGCACGCTCCTCGTTCAGCCATGGGTCGGCCGACCATACCGCAGCGCCCTGCCGGGGCAATATGGAGGCCCGGCAGGGCACTTGACACATTTAGGAACAAAACGCCCCAGGGTGCTCAATGCACTCCGGCATTGAGGAAGATACCCCCATCAACGACCAGCGTCTGCCCCGTGATCCAGTCCGATTGGTCGGAGGTGAGAAAAGCGGCTGCTCCACCGATGTCCTCGGGTACGCCGAGCCTGCCCAGCGGATAGGCCGAGGCCGCCTCGGCCTCCCGGCCCTCGTACAGCGCCTGGGCGAATTTGGTCTTGATCACCGCGGGGGCGATCGCGTTGACCCGGACGACCGGCGCGAACTCGTGCGCCAGCTGCAGGGTCAGATTGACCATGGCCGCCTTGCTCATGCCGTAGGCGCCGATGAAGGGCGAGGGGGCGATACCGGCGACGGAGGCGATGTTCACGATCGCGCCGCCGTTCTCCTTCTGCCAGGCCTTCCAGGTCTGCTGGGCGAAGCCGAGCGCCGAGATCACATTGGTCTCGTAGACCTTGCGCGCCACGTTCAGGTCGAGCTCGGCCATCGGGCCGAAGACCGGGTTGGTGCCGGCGTTGTTGATCAGGAAGTCGACCCGGCCGAACGCCTCCATGGTGCGCGCCACGGCCGCCGCCTGGTGGGCCTCGTCGTGGGCCTTGCCCGCGACGCCGATCACCCGGTCCGCGCCGAGCACCTCGACGGCCTCCTTGAGGGCGTCCTCACCGCGGCCGGTGATGCACACCCGGTCGCCGCGAGCGACGAGCGCCTCCGCGATGCCGTAGCCGATGCCCCGGCTCGCGCCCGTGACCAGCGCGACCTTCCCGCTGTCCTGTACTTCTGCAGTCATGTCCGTCGTCTCCCGACTAGTTGAGCGGTCCGCCGGCCACGTACATGACCTGGCCGGAGACAAAGCCGGCCGCGTCGCCCGTGAAGAAGGCGATGGCGTTGGCGATGTCCTCGGGGTACCCGACGCGCTGGACCGGGATCTGGGTGGCGGCCGCGGCCTGGAACTCCTCGAAGCCCATGCCGACACGGGCGGCCGTCTGACCCGTCATCTCGGTGACGATGAAGCCGGGGGCGACGGCGTTGGCGGTGATGCCGAACTTGCCGAGCTCCTTGGCGAGGGTCTTGGTGAAGCCCTGCAGACCGGCCTTGACGGCGGAGTAGTTGGCCTGGCCACGGTTGCCGAGGGCGGAGCTGGAGGAGAGCGAGACGATACGGCCGAATCCAGCGTCCACCATGTGCTTCTGACAGGCCTTGGCCATCAGGAACGCGCCCTTGAGGTGCACGTTCATCACGGTGTCCCAGTCGGACTCGCTCATCTTGAAGAGCAGGTTGTCGCGCAGCACGCCCGCGTTGTTGACGAGGATCGTCGGAGCGCCGAGCTCGGCGGCGACGCGCGCGACCGCGGCCTCCACCTGGGCGCTGTCGGACACGTCGCAGCCGACGGCGATGGCCTTGCCGCCGGCCGCGGTGATCTTCTCGACGGTGTCCTTGCAGGCCGCCTCGTCGAGGTCGAGTACGGCTACGGCGCGGCCCTCGGCCGCCAGCCGCAGAGCGGTGGCGGCGCCAATGCCGCGGGCCGCCCCGGTCACGACAGCGACACGCTGCTCGGTGGTGGACATGCTGGTTCTCCTCGCCCTTGGATGCGGCTCACCCCGTAAGTCCCACGTCCGGGGGTGAGCGACCGCTTAGTACCTTCAGCAGACGAGACGCTAGAAGCCCTGGCACCCGGTGTCAACGGCCCACCGGGTGCCCCCGGTCACTTACTTCACCAGCAGCGCGAGCAACCGCTCCACCTCGGCCGCCGGATCGGCCGTGAGACCGGTGTGCACCGGACCCGGCTGTACGACTGTCGAGCGCGGCGCGATCAGCCACCGGAAGCGGCGGCCGGCGTCGTCGCGCGCCGCCTGCCCGGCGTCCTCGCCGCCGCGGCAGACACCCTCGACGGCCCGCAGCGCGGCCCGTACACCTGTCACATCGGCGCGCGGGTCCAGCGCCTTGAGCTTCGTCTCGTCCAGATGCGTACGGGCGGCGACAAAGGACTTGGCGCGGCAGTAGACCACCACGCCGGCGTTGAAGCACTCGCCGCGCTCGACGCGCGGCACCACGCGCAGCAGCGCGTACTCGAAGACATCGCGCTCGCTCACTTGGCGCCGCCCTTTCCGGACAGCCAGCCGGGGGCCCCCGAGCGCCTGTCCTTGGTGGGCGCGCCGAGCGTGATGCGCGTGTGGATGTCGGCCGCACGCGGCAGCAGGGCCTCGACATAGGCGCGGCGCACGGCGTCGGTGTTCGCGAAGCCCGGCTCGTCGACCAGCCACTCGTCGGGGACGTCGGCGGCGACCTCGGTCAGCAACTCCTCGGTGACCAGCGGCGCGAGCTCGGCGGCTGCGGCCGCGATGTCCGGCCCGAAGGGAGCCAGCGCGTGGTCCGAGGCGTCGTACGGCTTGGCGGCGGAGGCCGCGGCCCCCGGCCAGTTGTGGTGCCAGATCATGGTGGCCCCGTGGTCGATGAGCCACAGGTCGCCGTGCCACACCAGCATGTTGGGGTTGCGCCAGGAGCGGTCGACATTGTTGATCAGTGCGTCGAACCAGACGACCTTTCCGGCCTCGGCCGGGTCCACCTCGTAGGCGAGCGGGTCGAAGCCGATCGAACCGGGCAGGAAGTCCATCCCGAGGTTCAGCCCGCCGCTCGCCTTCAGCAGCTCCTGCACCTCCTGGTCGGGCTCGGCGAGACCGATGACCGGGTCGAGCTGGATGGTGACCAGCTCGGGCACCCGCAGCCCGAGCCGCCGCGCGAGCTCTCCGCAGATGACTTCGGCGACCAGGGTCTTGCGGCCCTGTCCCGCACCGGTGAACTTCATGACGTACGTACCGAGATCGTCGGCCTCGACGATGCCCGGGAGCGAGCCGCCTTCACGCAAGGGCGTGACATAGCGGGTCGCTGTGACTTCGGAGAGCATTGCCCCACAGTACTTCGGGGCAGGTCTCGTGATCGCTCGGATTTTGGCTTGTCAGGACTTGCCCGGGCATGACAAGGATCCCCCATGGATGCCCAGGGATTTCCTCGTCAGTCAGCCCGCACCAGGCGCTTCTCGCTCGGTGTCCCCCAGCACTTGACGGTCTCGCCGGACGGCGCGCGCGTGCTGTTCGTACGGACCACGAGCGGCACGGACGCGGTGAGCCGGCTGTGGCTGTACGAACAGGGCACGGAGCGGATGCTCGCCGATCCGGCGTCGCTGGGCGGCGAGAAGGACGTGCCCGCGGCGGAGCAAATCCGCCGGGAGCGCGCCCGGCAGACGTCCTCGGGAGTGGTGTCGTACGCGACCGACGGCCAGGCGCTGATGGTGGCCTTCGCGCTGGGCGGCGAGCTCTGGACCGTGCGGACGGACGGCGGCGCCCCGCGCAGGATCGCGACCGCGGGCCCGGTCGTCGACCCCCGTCCGTCGCCGGACGGGGCCTCGATCGCGTACGTCACCGGGGGCGCACTCCGTGTCGTACGGACCGACGGCACGAACGACCGGCTGCTGGCCGCGCCGGAGGGGCCCGAGGTGACCTACGGTCTCTCCGACCATGTGTCCGCGGAGTCGATCGGGCGGGCGCGCGGCCACTGGTGGTCGCCGGACGGGGACGCGCTGCTGGTCGCGCGGGTGGACAACTCGCCGGTGCAGCGCTGGTACCTCGCCGACCCGGCGAATCCGGCGAAGCCACCGAGGTCCATGCCGTATCCGGCGGCGGGGACGGCGAACGCGGACGTGTCGATGCACCTCGTGCGGATCGACGGCGAGCGAAGCGGGACGGGCGTCCCGCCGTCCGGAGGCTGGAGCCGTGTGGCGGTCGAGATCCCCGCGGTGGCGAGCGAGCACCACGTCGCCGAGTGGACCGATCCCGCCTTCGAGTACGTCACGGCGGCGTCCTGGGACAGCCACGGCCCGCTGATCTCGGTGCAGACCCGCGACCAGCGCTCCGAGTACGTCCTGGCCGTGGACCCCACGACCGGAGCGACACAGTTGCTGCGGCACGCCCGCGACCGGGCGTGGGTGGCCCTGGTGCCGGGCACCCCGCTGCGACTCCCGTCGGGCGCGCCCGTCATCCCCTGGTGCCGCAAGGACACGCAGGGTCTGCGCATCGGAAACCGCTTCACCCCGGCCGGACTCGAAGTGCACGAGGTGCTCGCAGCCATGGGCGAAAGGGTCTTCTTCACGGCGAGCGAGGAGCCGACCGAGATCCATGTCTGGTCCCACCACCCCGCCACCGGCTTCGTCCGCATCAGTGAAGGTCCCGGTGTCCACACCGCCTCCGTGGGCGGCGACACCATGGTCTTGGACAGCTCGACGGACGACGGCCGGACGGTGACCGTGCTGCACGACGGCAAGCCGGCCGGGCAGATCGCCGTGCTCGCCGAGGAGCCGCTGGTCACTCCCCGGCCTCGCTTCCTCTCCCTGGGCAAGCGTGAGCTGCGCGGCCAGCTCTTCCTCCCGTCGTGGTACGAGCCCGGCTCCGGCAGGCTGCCGGTGCTCCTCAGCCCGTATTCGGGCCCCGCCACCCAACTCGTGGTGCGGGCGCGCGGCTGGTGGTCGGCCGTCTCGCAGTGGTTCGCCGAGCAGGGGTTCGCCGTACTCGTGACGGACGGCCGCGGCACCCCCGGGCGGGGCCGGGCCTGGGCGAAGGCGATCCATGGCGACCGGCTGACGCCAGTACTCCAGGACCAGATCGACGCGCTGCACGCGGCGGCCGAGCGCCGTCCGGAGCTCGATCTGGACGCGGTGGCGATCCGCGGCTGGTCGTACGGGGGCTATCTCGCTGCGGGCGCGGTGCTGCACCACCCGGAGGTCTTCCACGCGGCGATCGCGGGCGCCGCGCCCACCGACCGGCGGCTGTACGACACCCACTGGGAGGAGCGATTCCTCGGCCACCCGGACGTCCTGCCGGAGAACTACGAACGCAGTTCGCTCGTCCCGCACGCACACAAGCTCTCCCGTCCGCTGCTGCTGGTGCACGGCGTGGCCGACGACAATGTGGTCCTCGCCCATATGCTGCGTTTCTCCGCCGCGCTGCTGGCCGCGGGCCGTCCGCACAGTGTGCTGCCGCTCTCCGGGGCCACGCATCTGGTCACCCAGCCGGACCAGGCCAGCAATCTCCTGCTCCACGAGGTCCGCTTTCTTAAGAATTCCCTGAGGACGTGAACTCTTCGCTCCGCCATCGCGTACAACACCAGGAACCGGCCGCTGGAGGGCCGGCCAGGGACCGTGAGAGCAAGGGAGCCAGCATGACCGGATCGCAGGGACCGTCGCGGACCGTCACGCGCCGCACCGTCGTCGCCGCGGTGGGCGGAGCCAGTGTGGCTGCCGTGGCCCTGACCGCATGCGGCAGCTCGGACGACGGCGGGCAGTCGGTGGCCGACAAACCGGCCGACAAGTCGGCCGGCGGAACGGACGGTGGAACGGACAGCGGCGCCGCGGGCAAGGAGCTCGCCAAGACCGCGGACATCCCCGAGGGCGGCGGCAAGGTCGTCGGCGATGTGGTGGTCACACAGCCGAGGGCGGGCGAGTTCAAGGCGTTCTCGTCCAAGTGCACCCACCAGGGCTGCGCGGTCAAGGGCATCTCGGACGGCGTCATCAACTGCCCGTGTCACAACAGCCAGTTCAGCGTGGAGGACGGCAGCGTCAAGAAGGGGCCCGCGACATCTCCGCTGCCGCCCGCCTCGATCACTGTCGACGGCGGCTCGATCAGGCTCGCGTAGTACGGCGGGGCCGTTTCCAGGCGGCCAGCACATCGTCGGTGGTGGCGATCGTGGCCACCAGGGCGAGCGTGTTGCGGACCATCGCGGGGGTGTAGTCGGCGGGCACCCCCGCGATGGCGTCATGCGGAACCACCGCCGTATAGCCGAGGTTGACGGCGTCGAAGACGGCGTTGGGTATGGCGACGTTCGCCGAGACCCCGGTGATGACGAGAGTGCGGCAGCCCAGGTTGCGCAGCACCGCGTCGACGTCCGTGCCGGCGATGGGCGACAGACCGTGCAGCCGCCGTACGACGATGTCCTCGTCCGCGACCTCGATCGGTGGCGCGATCCGTACGGCCGTCGTGCCGGAGAGCTGCTGGACGGGCAGCCGGGCGGCCGCCGTGAAGAGGCGGGCATTGAGGTTGGCGCCGCGTCCGTCGGGACGCCGCTCGGCCACCGCGTGCATGACCTGCACATCCGCCTCGTGAGCGGCCGCGACCAGCCGGGCGACCTTGTGGAGCGCGCCGGATGACCGTGCCTGCGCGGCGAGTTCGGGCAGTGCGCTGTCCTTGCCGACAACGCCTTGCTGGCACTCGACGGTGAGCAGCACCGTGGTGGCCGGGTCGAGCTGCGCCGCGAGCTGTTCGAAGGACGGCACGACGTCCCCTCTCTTCAGGAAGCACGGGCGAAGCGCCGGGCGCGTGACGGTAACCGCCATTGCGCGATGACGGAAGAGCCCCCATGATTCCTGACACACAGTCAGCTTCACTGAGGGGGCCGCGTATGGCCGTCACACAGCGCCGGGGCCGTCGCATCATGATGACGCCCGCCGAGCTGGACGAATTCCTGACCCGGCAGCGAACCTGCCGCGTGGCCACCGTCTCCCCGGACGGCCGCCCGCATGTCAGCGCGCTGTGGTTCGCGTGGGACGGGACGTCACTGTGGCTGTACTCGATCACGCGCAGCCGCCGCTGGGCTCAGCTGCGGCAGGATCCACGGCTGGCGGTGGTGATCGACGCCGGGGAGGAGTACGGCGACCTGCGCGGCGTCGAGCTCTCCGGCGCGGCGGTGTTCGTGGGCGAGTCACCACGCACGGGGGAGCCGTGCCCGGAACTGGACGTGCCGGAGGCCCTGTTCGCACGGAAGAACTTCGGCCTGGACGAGATGCCCCACGACGGCAGACATGCGTGGCTACGGCTGACGCCGGACGCGATTGCGTCGTGGGACTTCAGAAAACTGGCGTCCCTGTGACGTGCCGCCTCCACGGACGTCCGAATGTCCGGCCGCGTTCCCTGCCCGTCCTGTGACAGCCATGTGGGTTCAGGCGGTCCGACCGTGCGGCGGAGACGCCCCCTCCCTCCCCGCCGCCCGGCGCAGCGCCGCTACCGATGCCCTGATCGACGGGCGGCGGTCGGCGTCCGTCCGCCACACCGCGTAGATGTGCCTGCGCATCAGCTGTCGTACGGGTACGAGCCGCACCCCGTCGGGCACCCACCCCCGTCCCAGCCTGGGTGTGACGCACACGCCGAGCCCCGCCTCGATGAGCGCCAGCTGTGTGTGGTGCTCCTCCGCCATGTGCGCGATCCGGGGCTCGAAGCCCTTCGAGCGCAGCGTGAACATGAGCCACTCGTAACAGAATTCGCCTTCCGGCCAGGACACCCAGTCGTCGTCGGCGAACTCCTCCAGATCCACCTCCGCCCGGCCCGCCAGCGGATGATCCGCCGGCATGGCTACATCGGGGATGTCGTCGAGCAGATGGGCCTGCGCGAGCCCGCCGGGCACGGGCAGCTTCTTGTTGCTCCAGTCGAGTACGACGGCAAGGTCGAGGCCGCCCCTGATCACTTCCCTGATCGCCTGCTCTGGTTCCAACTCGCGTGAGCGGACGCGCAGTTCGGGGTGGTCGTCGCGCAAGGACGTCAGTGCCGCGGGCAGCAGTCCGCGGGCGGCCGTCGGGAAGGCTCCGATCCTGACCTCGCCGACGACCTGCCCACGCTGTGCCTCGATGTCCGACTGGGCGAGCTCGACCTGGGACAGGATGCGCGCGGCATGGTCGGCGAGCAGCTGACCGGCGTCGGTGAGCCGGACCCCGCGTCCGTTCTTCGCCAGCAGCTGCTGGCCCACCTCCCGCTCCAGCTTCGCCATCTGCTGGGAGACGGCCGAGGTCGTCACATGCAGCCCGTCGGCCGCCCCGCTGACCGAGCCGTGGCGGGCCAGCGCGTCCAGTGTCCGCAGGCGCTCCAGATTCAACATGTAAGCGATACTAAGCGAACGGAGCAAATAATTCTCGCTTGTCCTACGAGATTGGAGCGGCCAGGGTAGACGGCATGAGCACCGTCGCCCCGTCCCGGGCCTCCTCCTCGGCCGCCACCTCCCCCACCGCCCCGCCCGCCGACTCCGTACGCCGTCGCCTCGACTGGCGCATCCGTTTCGCGCTGCTCTCCACGGTGTGGGGCTTCAGCTTTCTGCTCATCAAGGTCGGCACCGGTGGCTTCGCCCCCTTTCAGGTCACCTTCGGGCGGCTCTTCTTCGGGACAGCGGTGCTCGCCGTCGCGATGGTGGTGCGGCGCGACCGGCTGCCGCGCGGGATCCGCACCTGGATGCATCTCGCCGTGGCCGCGTTTCTGCTCAACGCGCTGCCGTTCTCGCTGTTCGCCTACTCCGAGCTGACGATCCCGTCCACGCTCGCCGGCATCTGCAACGCCACCTCGCCGCTGTGGGGCATGGTCCTGTCCCTGGTCGCGCTCTCCGAGGACCGGCCCACCCGCCGCCGGGTCGCCGGACTCGGCATCGGCTTTCTCGGCGTGCTGACCGTGCTCGGCGCCTGGCAGGGCTTCTCCGGACTCGACTTCGGCGGCACGGCGATGGCGCTGCTCGCCTCGCTGAGCTATCCGGTCGGCTGGATCTATGTCCGTCGCACCCTGGCCGGCAGCAGCCACTCGCATCTCTCACTGACGGGGGCGCAGCTGCTGCTCGCCACGGTCCAACTTGCCGTGGTCACACCGCTGTTCACCACCCTGCCGACGTCGTTCCCGCTGCTTCCGCTGCTGGCGGTACTCGCGCTCGGCACGCTGGGTACGGGCTTCGCGCTCCTCATGCAGTACGGCCTGGTCGCCGAGGTCGGCCCGACGACCGCGCAGATGGTCACGTACTTCATCCCGGTCATCGCCACGGCGGCGGGTGTCGCGGTCCTGGGCGAGCAGCTGGGCTGGAACACCCCGGTGGGCGCGCTGATCGTCCTGGCGGGCGCGGCCCTGACCCAGAGCAGGCCGAAGGCGCCGGCCGTCGCTGCCGCTGCCGCTCAGCCGTAGCTGCGCGCGGGCCCCGGGCCGGCCGCGGCCGCCACCGCGTCGGCGACCGGCCCGATGTCGTCCATCGACAGGTCCGAGACGGTGAGCCGGACGCCCGGGGGCGCGGACATCCGGAACCGTGCCCCGGGCGCGACGGCAAACCCTGCGTGCAGCAGCCGCGCCACGGCGCCGGTCTCGTCGGGGACGGGCACCCAGACGTTCATGCCGCTGCGGCCGTGCGCCTCGATGCCGCGCTCGGCCAGTGCCCGTACGAGCGCGTCGCGCCGTTCTCCGTACGAGCGCGCGACCGCCGGCGGATCCACCGCGCCCGAGGTCCACAGCTGGACGACCGCGCGCTGCAGCAGCCTGCTGACCCAGCCGGGACCGAGCCGCTGCCGTCCCAGGACGCGGTCGACGGTGACGGCGTCACCGGTCAGTACGGCGACACGCAGATCGGGGCCGTACGCCTTGGCGGTGGAGCGTACGAGCGCCCAGCTGTCCGTGACCCCGGCGAGGGGGTGCAGCGGCAGATCGACGATGGCGTGTCCGTGGTCGTCCTCGATGAGCAAGGTCCGGGGGAATCTGGCGAGCACGGCCCGCAGTTCACGCGCGCGTGCCTGGCTCACGGCGGCGCCGGTGGGGTTCTGCGCCCGGTCGGTGACGATGAGCGCGCGGGCGCCGGCCGCGAGCGCCCTTTCCACCTCGCTCGCCAGCGGCCCGTCGTCGTCGAGCGCCACGGGAACGGGCTTCAGCCCCAGCGCCGGCACCAGGTCCAGCAGGCTGCCCCAGCCGGGGTCCTCGACGGCGACCATGTCACCGGGTTTGAGGTGCGCGGCGAGCACGCGCTCGATCGCGTCCAGCGATCCGGAGGTGACGGCGACCGGCCCGTCGGGCACGCCGTCGGCGTCCATTCCGGCGCGGGCGAGCCGGGCGAAGTCCGCGTCGACGGGAACCTGTCCGTACAGACCGGGTTCCTGCGCATTGCGCCGCGCCGCGGCGGCGAGCGCGTCGTACAGCGGCGGCAGCAGCCTGGGGTCGGGATTCCCCTCACCCAGGTCCCGTACGCCGGGCGGGGCGTCGACCCGGATGGTCCCGCGCGCGGTACTGGCCGGCCGCGGACGCACCCGGCTGCCCTTGCGTCCGGCGGTCTCGATCACTCCACGCTCGCGCAGGGTCCGGTACGCGGACGCGACGGTGTTCGGATTGACCCCCAGATCTGTCGCCAACTCCCGCATGGGGGGCAGCAGTTGACCCGGTTCCAGCTCACCGGCGCCGACCGCGCGCTCGACGCTGGCGGCAATCTCCGATGCGCGACGCCCCACGATCCGATACTCTCCTAGCACAAACAAGATTATGCACTAGTGCAATGGAGTACGCAATGCCGGACGCTTACGAGCCGACCGAACGCACCGTCCCCACGCGTGCGAAGGAACGCGCCGCGTACGACCGCGAGCTGGTCCACTCCATACTGGACGAGGCGTACGTCTGCCACCTCGGCTTCGTCCGCGACGGCGCGCCGGTCGTCCTGCCGACGCTGTTCGCCCGCGTCGACGACAACCTGTACGTCCACGGCTCGACGGGCTCCCGCCCCCTGCGCATGGCGGCCGAACCGGACCCGGGCCTCGCGGTCTGCCTGACGGTCACCCACGTCGACGGCCTGGTCCTGGCGCGCTCGGCCTTCCACCACTCACTCAACTACCGCTCGGTCGTGGTCCACGGCACGGCTCACCAGGTCACCGACCCGGCCGAAAAGCGCACGGCTCTCGACGCCCTGGTGGACCACGTGGTCCCGGGCCGCTCCCGCGACTCCCGCCCCGCCAACGCAAAGGAGCTCGCGGCGACGGCGGTCCTGCGCCTGAACCTCACGGAGGTCTCGGCCAAGCTCCGCACGGGCGGGCCGAACGACGACCCCGAGGACGCGACGCTCCCGTTCTGGACGGGAGTGGTCCCGCTGACGACCCAGCAGGGAACCCCGATCCCTGCGCTTGACCTGGACGCGTCGATTGCGGTCCCGGACTACCTGCGGGCCGGCTGAGGCGACCAGCCGGCGGAGCAGGGAGGGCAGCGGGTGCGGGACAAGCCCGCCACAGGCGACCTTGCCCCGCACACCCCACTACCTGCGCGTCTCCGCCGAGGCCAGTCCCCCGACCGCCCCCAGCAACAGCAAGGTCCCCCCGACCGTCGCCCCGGTCACCCGCTCTCCCAGCGCCGTCACCGCGATCACCGCCGCGCTCACCGGCTCGAGAAGCATGATCACCGAGACCGTCGCGGCCCGCACCACCGCCGCTCCCGCGAAGTACAGCGCGTACGCCAACGCCGTCGGCACCGCCGCCACATACGCCAGCAGCCAGACCACACGCCCCAGTTCCGCCGTGTGCGGCAGCAGCCCTTCGCCGATGGCCATCGGCAGCAGTCCCACCGCGCCGATTGCGAACGCCCACGCCGTCGTGGCGAGCGAATCGCCACCGCCGTCCCGCCCCAGCCACCGCGTCAGCAGCGTGATCGCCGCGTACCCGGCCGCCGAGAGCAGGGCGAACGCGACGCCGAGCGGCCGTACCGTCCCGCCCTCGCCGCCCAGTACGAGGACGAAGAGACCGGCCAGCGCCCCGGTGACGGCGACCATGCCGCCACGCCCGAGCCGCTCGCCCATGGTCAGCCGCGCGCCGACCGCAATGAGGACCGGCCCCGCGCCCAGCGTGACGACCGTGCCCACCGCAAGCCCGGTCGCCTGGACGGCAGCGAAGTACGCGCTCTGGAAGAGGGTGAGCCCGACGCCCGTAGCGAGAATCCGCAGCAGCCGACGGCGCCGCGGCTCGGCGGACAAGGCCCCGAGGGACACAGCCCCACCGGCGGCCCCCTTACGCCGCGCCCGCACCGCCAGCGCACCCAGCAGCAGCACAAGTCCCCCGGCGCAGCGCCAGAAGGACAGCGCGAGAGGGCCGAGATCGCTCGCCTCGAAGACCAGCGAGGCAGCCGCGCCCGCGGTCCCCCACGCGACTCCGGCGAAGATCAGACAGATGAGGCTCCGCCCGACGGACACACCGACGGCAGGAGCGCAGGAATGATTCGACACGTGACTTCTCCGTGTGAAGAACGGGATGGATGATCGCTCGGCTCCGTCACGCGGGCAGCGACGAACCGCTCGGGAACACCCCGAGCCCGGTCTTCGTCAGAGAAGGGCCGCCCGCGCTAAGCGGCAGGCGGCGGAAGTACGGTCAAATGCATGATCGCCACCCTAAGGTGCGGCTTGCGGTGCCGACAACTCTCCCTCGGGGGCCGCACCCTCATACGCAGCGGGCCCGCCCGACGCCACCGGCCCCGACGCCGCCTTCGGCGCCTGTGACTGCGCGATGAACGCCCCCACCAGCACCACCGCACCGCCCAGAATCTGCGGGGCCGACAGGTGCTCCCGCAGCAGCACCCACGCCAGCACCGTCGCGATCACCGCCTCCAGGCACGCGACCACACCCGCCACCTGCGGCGAGAGCCTGCGCACCGAGACGACTCCGGTGACATACGCGAGCACCGTGGCGATCAGCACGATCCAGCCGAGCAGCAGCGCGGCCGGCACCTGGGTGCCGCCCATGTCCGCGCTCCCGGCGAGCAGCGAGAAGTCCATGCCCCACGGCCGCGCCACCAGCGTCAGCACCACCGCGCCGATGAGGAGTCCGTACGCGATCACGCCGAGCGGATCTGCTGCGTCGTCGCCGTCACCGCCGTGGTCGGACAGCACGAAGTAGCCGACCTGGCAGCACGCCGCGGCGAGCGCGAGCAGCACGCCGAGGGCGTCGAAGCCGAGCCCCGACCACACCTCGACGACGCATGCGAGACCGGCGACCGCGAGTACCACTCCGAGGGCCGCGGCACGGGTGACCGGCCTGCGCTGCACAAAGCGGACCCAGCCGAGTACCAGCGCGGGCGCGAGATATTCGATGAGCAACGCGACGCCGACGGGGATGCGGGAGATGGCCGCGAAGTAGCAGGCCTGTACGCCCGCGACGGCGAGCAGTCCGAAGCCGGCGAGCAGCGCGGGCCTGCGCAGTACCAGGTCACGGTGGCGCCAGGCCACGGGCAGCATGACGAGCGCCGAGCCCGCCACACGCAGCCAGACCACCTGCAGCGGGTCGAGACCCGCCTCGATCAGCGGCTTGGCCGCCACCCCTGACCCACCGAATGCGAAGGCCGAGCCCAGGGCGAGTCCCAGGCCGGCGCTCCTTCCCTGAGACGCGTGCATCGGCACATCATGTCAGCGCCAGTCAGGACCGTCACCCCCGTGACACATGTCAAAACAACGCGGCCACGTACAAGAGGAACCGCGCCGGAGTCCTCCACCGAGCCTGACTGTTCATCAGTATTGAATGTTCGCGCAGGCACGGCTACGTTCCGCGACACCGAGACCCGACATGAAGGGGTGGTCGTATGGCCGAAGTCAGTGCCGAGGCCCGTATCGAGGCGCCGGCCGAGACGGTCTGGGCCCGGCTGACGGACTTCACCAGCTACGGCCAGTGGAACGCCACCCACACCAGCTTCCCCAACGGCGGACCGGCGACGTTGGAGCTGGGAGCCACCTACGAGGAGAACATGAAGCTCATGGGCTTCCCCGCCGAAGTGGCCTGGACCGTGGACGAGTTCGAGTCGGGCCGGGTGCTCGGGATCAAGGGCAAGGGACCGATGGGCGTCAGCGTCGGCAACCGCTACACCCTCACCCCGGACGGGAACGGCACGAAGGTGCGCATCGACGGGGAGTTCACCGGTGCCGCCGTGTCACTGATGGCCGGAAAGCTCAAGGACTCGGCGACCGCCGCGCTCAATGAGTCGCTGCGCAAGCTGGGCGGACTCGTCGCCTGACACCGGAGATACGAGGAAGGGCCCCGCGCGGCTGCACGGGGCCCTTCTCGCGCACGACTCAGCGTTCGCCGACCGTGTTCGCCGGCTCAGTGTTCGTCGGCGAGGATCAGATAGAGCTTCTTACGGGCTTCGTTGATCACGGCGACGGCCTTCTGCCGCTGCTCGGCGCTGCCGGTCTTCCAGACCTGGCCGAAGGCTTCCATCAGACCGAAACCGGCCTGCCGGATCTCATTGACCGTGTCCCAGTCGACTCCGCGCCCGGCCTCTTCCCACGGGGCCTCGGGCCCCGATTCGGCCTCGGTGCGCCCGGAGTCGGTGAGCGTGAACAGCTTCTTGCCGCCCTCGCTCGCACTGGTTATCAGACCTTCGTCCTCGAGCAGCTGGAGCGTCGGGTAGACCGAGCCCGGGCTGGGCCGCCAGGCCCCTCCGCTGCGCTCGCCGATCTCCTGGATCATCTCGTAACCGTGCATCGGGCGGTCCTTCAGCAGCGCCAGGATCGAGGCGCGCACATCACCGCGCCGCGCCCTTCCCCGACCGCCGCCACGACCGCGTCCGCCACCAAAGGGCCCGCCGAACGGCGGCCCGAACGGACCGAATGCCCCCCGGCGCCCTTCGAAGTCGCCCCGACCCTGATGGCCGGGTCCGCAGTGCCCATGACCGTGCTCATGCCCCTGTCCATGTGAACGCATCGCTACGCTCCTTCCATCGTTGATCTGTCGCGATGCGTCAACGATATATCGGAACCTGTCGCCTGACAACACCCAATCGGTCCAGCGACCCCGGATTGGCCTTGGCCTGCGGCTTTGCGCCACCCCTACGGTCGCTCCATGCGGATTCGAATCGTCGACGCCTTCACCGACCGTCCCTTCAGCGGCAACCCCGCCGGAGTCCTGCTGCTGGACTCCGACCACTTTCCTGACGACTCCTGGCTCCAGCACGTGGCGACGGAGGTGAACCACGCGGAGACGGCCTTCGCCCACCCGCTCCCCGCCGGCGGCGCGGCGGACTGGGCGCTGCGCTGGTTCACCCCCGCCACCGAGGTCGACATGTGCGGCCACGCCACGCTGGCCACCGCCCATGTCCTGCACACCACCGGCACCGCGAGCGGCACGGTGCGCTTCACCGCACGCTGCGGCATCCTGACCGCCACCGCCCACGAGGACGGCACGGTCACCCTCGACTTCCCGACCTCGCCGCTGACGAAGGTGGAGATCCCGGACGGCATCAGCGAGGCGCTGGGCGCCGACGTGCTCTCGGCGCACGACACCGGACCGCACATCGGCGATCTACTGGTCGAGCTCGCCGACGAGAAGGCCGTACGAGAGCTGACTCCGGACATCCGCGCTCTCGTGGACCACTCCGAGCGCGGCATCATCGCCACGGCCGCCGCCGACGATCCGGCCGCGGGCCACGACTTCGTATCGCGCTGCTTCTTCCCCCGGGTCGGCATCGACGAGGACTCGGTCACCGGCAGCGCACACACGGCTCTCGCGCCGTTCTGGTCGGCTCGCCTCGGCCGCTCCGAACTGACCGGCCTGCAGGCCTCCGCCCGCTCCGGCCTGGTCCGCACCTCCTTGCAGGGCGAACGCACCCTGCTGACCGGTCACGCCGTCACCGTCATCGACGGCGAGCTGCTGACCGCACCCTGATCCGCACACACCAAGGGGCGTACGGCAGCTGCCGTACGCCCCTTCAGCAAGCCCCCTGCAGCGCGCCCCGCTCATGGCGTGGGCAGCCACTCCACCTTCCCGGCCAGCAGCGCGTAGCCGACGAAAGCCACGATGTCGAGCAGTGCATGTGCGGCCACCAGCGGCCCCACCCGCCCCCACCGCCGGTAGAGCAGCACAAAGACCGCGCCCATCACCATGTTGCCGATGAATCCGCCGATGCCCTGGTAGAGGTGGTACGAACCGCGCAGTACCGAGCTCGCCACCAGCGCCGCCATCGGCGTCCAGCCCAACTGCCCCAGCCTGCGCAGCAGATAGCCGACGACGATCACTTCCTCCACCACGGAGTTCTGTAGCGCCGAGAGGATCAGCACGGGGTACTT
The DNA here is from genome assembly GCF_044903445.1 of Streptomyces sp. NPDC019890. Taxonomy (NCBI): domain Bacteria; kingdom Bacillati; phylum Actinomycetota; class Actinomycetes; order Kitasatosporales; family Streptomycetaceae; genus Streptomyces; species Streptomyces sp. NPDC019890. Next base: position 23,568 of record NZ_JBJDQK010000021.1, read on the forward strand.
CCACCACACCTCGGGCAGTGCCTCCGGCACCACGGTGAGGTTGAACCCGGAAGCGCGCGCCACCAGGTAGAACGCGAGCCCGGCGCCGCCGATGCCTGCCGCGACCAGCGCTCCACGCCCCAGATCACTCCATGGCCGGCTCCGGTCGAAACCGATCGACCGCAGCCCCACGCCCTCCCGCAGCAGCAGATGCGCAACGAGCAGGACAGGCACCAGGGCCGTCGCGATGTCGAACAGCTGCCAGGCGAGATCGAGCCAGGGCCGCCCGGGGGCGTACGACCCGTTCAGCGTCGCCGCCTGTTGCTTGAGCCCGCCCGGTTTCGTCAGCGACCCCACAAAGCTGATCAGCGCCGACACTGCGCTCGCACCGAGCGAGAGCGCGAGTACGAGCAGTGTCTCGGATCGCAAGATCCTTCGTGACATGCCCTCTTGGGGAAGAGAATCGGCCACGCGTCCCGCCTCCGCCTGCACACCTGCCTCCAGTTGAGTAATCCCGCCTCATCCCCATCCTCGCCCCGCTAGGGTCTCGAATGCAGGTGCGAAGATCGCACGCGACAGGCCGGGGGACCAGCGTCATCGTGATGACGCGGTCCCTTTTTCCTTGTTCATCGTTCAAGGAGGGGCACCACCGCATGGGACGTCACAGCTTGCCCGACGACGAGGCGCCGGACGGCAGCAGGTCCGGTCCTCGTGTGCGCCGCCGCACGGTCGCCGTCGCCGCGATGCTCGTACTCGCCGTGGCTGCGGGGACGGGCGTCGCAGCGCAGAGCGGCCTCCTGTCCTTCGCGAAGACCTGCGAGGGCTCGGCCGTACACCTGGACCTCGTCGCCTCCCCCGACATCGCCCCCTCCGTGCGCGAGACAGCCGACCGTGCCCGCAAGGAGCAGATCACCTCCGACGGGCAGTGCATGGACATCCGGGTCACCGCCCGCGAGAACCACCAGGTCGCGCAGGAGCTCGCCGAAGGCCGCGTCAAGCCCGACTACGAGCTGTGGCTGCCCGACTCCGGCCTCTGGGCCGAGCGGGTCAAGGCACTCGGGGACGGAGTGCCCCTGACGCCGGCCGGCAATGTCGCGCTCTCCCCCGTTGTCCTGGCCACGTCGCATTCGGCGGGTACGACGCTCGGCTGGCCGGAGAAGACATACACCTGGGCACAGTTGGCAGCGGTCGGCGGGGCGCAGGGCACCGTGCGCCTCGGCTCCGCCGACCCCGCGCGCAGCGCGACCGGGCTGCTGGCGCTCGCGAGCATCTCCCAGTCCGTGGCGAAGGAGGGCGGCCCGGACGCCGACACCAAGGTCGCGGCCACCGCCAAACTGCTCTCGCAGCGGGTCTCCGCGGCGGACTCGCAGGTCGTGCGCACCCTCGCGCCGGACGCCCCCTCGAACGGCGGCTCCCGGCGCAACCAGGCCGCGTTCCTCTCCGAGCAGGCCGCCTTCGCGTACAACTCCGACGCCGACGGCGCGCGCAACCTCGAGCTCTTCTATCCCGAGGACGGCACACCGCAGCTGGATTATCCGTACAACCTGGTCGACGAGAGCGAGCTGAGCACCGACGAGGGGCGGGCCGCCACACGCTTCCTGGTGCTGCTGGGCGAGCCGGAGTCCCAGCAGACTCTTGCGTCGCACGGCTTCCGCCTGGCCGGCGAAAAGGCCGCGGAGAAGCTCGTACTCACGGCGGGCGGCCGCGACCCGCAGCCGTACGCCAACCAGGCCGGCGCCGGGGCCCCGTCGTCGGATGCCCTCCAGGAGACGCTGGGTATGTGGACCATCACCGTGCAGAGCGCACGGCTGACCACGGTCGTCGATGTCTCGGGCTCGATGCAGTCGCCGGTGCCGGGCCGTGAACCGGAGAGCCGGCTCGATGTCACCAAGGCCTCGCTGCTCCAGGCGCTCGACCAGTTCACGCCCGAGGACGAGATCGGATTGTGGGAGTTCGCCACCGGCCTCGACGGTGCGCACGACTACCGCAAGCTGGTGGCGACGGCCCGGCTCGGCGCCCCGGTGCAGGACGGCGGCACCCAGCGGGCACGGCTCGCCAAGGCCTTCACGGCGCTCGCTCCCGTGCCGAACGGTGCGACCGGTCTGTACGACACCACGCTGGCGGCCTACAAGGAGGCCCGGGAGACCTATGTGAAGGGCAAGTTCAACGCCCTGGTCATCCTCACCGACGGCTCCAACCAGGACCAGTTCAGCATCTCCCGCAGTGCGCTGATCTCCCGGCTCAAGGCGCTCTCCGACACGGAGCGCCCGGTGCCGCTGATCGCCATCGCGGTCGGGCCCGACGCCGACCGGGAAGAGGTCGACCAGATCGCCAGGGCGACGGGCGGCGCGGGCTACCAGGTCAGCGACCCCGCAGACATCCAGGCAGTGATCCTGAAGGCGATCACGGCGGTCGGGCAGACAGGAGAGCCCTCCTCTCAGAACTGAGTCTCAGAACGGAGACTCAGAATTGGGCATCGGGGACAGCGCCCGAGCCCGGGGGCGCACCCGGGAAGCCGACCGGCCAGGTGTGCACCGGCTCCCCCTGGTGCATCAGCTCGCTGTAGCGGCGGGTGGTGGCGGCGAGGGCGGCCTCCCGTTCCAGACCGGCCTCCAGCGCCCGGTGGAAGGTGTCGGCCTGCCACGAGGCCCCGTTCACCCGCCGCCTGCACCGCTCCTCGATGACGCCGAGGTAGAAGTCTCGGTCTGCGGGCTCGACGTGCCACGCGTCGAGCCCCGCCGCGGCCAGCGGCAGCAGTTCGTCCCGTACGAGCTTGACGACGGGCACCCGCGAGATGCCGCCGGCCCGCCCGGGGCGCGGCCACTGGAGCTCGGCGTCGATGCCGTGACGGCATGCGGTGTCGAAGTTGTCGGCCGCGGCGGCGAAGGGCAGCCTGCTCCACACCGGCCTGGCATCTTCGGCGAGGGCGCGCACCAGGCCGTAGTAGAAGGCGGCGTTGGCGACCACATCGGTGACCGTGGGCCCGGCGGGCAGCACGCGGTTCTCCACCCGCAGATGGGGCACGCCGTCGACGACTCCGTACACCGGCCGGTTCCAGCGGTACACCGTGCCGTTGTGCAGAACGAGCTCCTGGAGCCCGGGGACCTTGCCGTCGTCGAGCACCCGCAGCGGGTCCTCCTCCTCGTCGCAGATCGGCAGCAGGGCGGGAAAGTAGCGCAGATTCTCCTCGAACAGGTCGTACGCGGAGTTCACCCACCGCTCGCCGAACCAGGTCCGCGGGCGCACGCCCTGGGCCTGGAGTTCGGGCGGCCGGGTGTCGGTTGCCTGCTGGAACAGCGGTGGCCTGGACTCGCGCCAGAGTTCCTTGCCGAACAGGAAAGGCGAGTTGGCGCCGACGGCGACCTGGACGGCGGCCGCGGCCTGAGCGGCGTTCCACACGTCCGCGAACCGCGCGGGGGTCACCTGGAGGTGCAGCTGCACCGAGGTGCAGGCGGCCTCCGGGACAATCGACGCCGAGGTGCAGGTCAGCTGCTCCACACCGTCGATATCGAGCATGAACTCCTCGCCGCGGGCCGCGACAATCTGCTCGTTGAGCAGTACGTACCTGTCGACGTCCGAGAGGTTCGCGGAGACGAGATCATGCTGGGCGAGCGTCGGAAGAATTCCGATCATCACGATCCCCGAGCCGATCTCGGCAGCTTTCCGGTGGGCATATCCGAGTCCGGTGCGCAGCTCCTCTGCCAGCTGGTCGAGAACGCGCCCGCTCAGCCGGTGCGGAACGATATTTACTTCCAGGTTGAACATTCCGAGCTCGGTCTGGAAATCGCGGCTCGCAATACGCTCCAGAACCTCCGCATTCATCATCCGTGGCAGTCCGTCGGCGCCTGCGAGATTCAGCTCGATCTCAAGGCCCATGAGATTCCGGGGCCGGTCGAACCTCTTCTCGGCCAGCAGCCTCCCCAGTCCCGCGAGGCACTGCTGCAACTTCCTCCGGTACCTTTGCCGATCGGACAGGTCGAATCCGCCTGCCACGACCTTCTCCCCCATCGAAGCGTCCCTCCTCGAGTGGGCATCACGCAGCATCGGCCGCTCGCGTCACGGACGATAATGCCCAGACGAGCTGATCTGTAACGCCCCACGGGCGGTCCACTGCCGGTAGGGTGGTGACATTGGCCGACTGGCACATTCCCTCGGCATGATGCAGTACGCAGTTACCATTGCCCGATGCCTGGTGAAAAATGCCGACGCGTTTCAGCCTACCGCGCCTCCGATAAAATCCCAGGCCGGGGCCTTGCGGCCATGAAGAAATCGGCAGAAACTCCGCAACAGAAGGACCTGATTCCGCCTTGCCGGAAATACGCACGACCGCTAGCAGAAACACCGCGAGAACACGTGTCGTATAACCTTTGCTTACGAGGCAGAGAGTTGGCGCCCGGTGGCCTTTCCGGCCCCCTCTGGCCCCCAAACGCTGACAGTGCCGTCCGCACCTCCCCCTTGCATCACCGTGTCTCCGAAGTGAGAGGCGACCCATCATGCCGCTGCATGTCCCCCCGGCTCCCGCGCCCGCCCTGCGTTGCGTCCTCGCGGCACTCGGTTCTCCCACGGCCGTCCACGAGGCCGCTACCCCCGCCCTCAAGTCCGTCCAGGGACCTCTGAGCGCCGAACTGCCCCTCCCCGTCCACGTACTGGATCAGATCGTGCCGAGCAGCAGTACCCCGTACACCCGCCTGACGGGCTGGCGCTTCCTGATCCGCAACGGCGACCGCGCCGTGGCCGCGGCGGAGACCGTGCTCACCCCTGACGGCTGGACCTTCTCGCACTTCTTCGAAGGCCCTTACCTCAGCTCCACCGAGCGGGCGCTGCGCCAGGCCGAGTCGATGAGAACCCACTTCCAGCCACGGCTGCTCTCCATCCCCGAGCTCTACATGCTCACCCTCTGGCTGCACGGCGACACGGACGCCGACGCCTCGGCCGGCACCCCCCGGCCGGCGGACGTACTGGTGCCGCTCGCGCCCGCGCCGCCGGGAATCGCCGCGCACCATCCGCACCGGGTCGCCGATCTGCTGCCGGTGATGACCCTGCGGCTCGCACCGGCGCCGCTGCTCGGCTCACCGGCCTGAGGGCGCGCCCCTCGAACCCTCTTCGCGCCCGCCTCGAGCGCTGCTAGCGCCCCGTGACCCTTCGGTCGCGGGGCGCACTCCTGCCCCAGGTGGACTAGCCCATAACGGTCACTGTGAACCACCCGGAAAGACAATGGAGTTGAGCTGAACCGTCCGCGCGGGTGATACGTCATAAACCAGTAAGTAGAGCTGCCGCGAAATCCCTGCGGATTGACGCCCGTGGGGCAACACTGGGATCCGACCGACAGATACGGGGGGCGGCCATGAACACCTCATCGAGCCGCAGGACACTCACTACATCGCAGCGAAAGAACCCACCCATGTGCCAGCACCAGCCAGCCTGCCCGACATCCGACTCACCCGACCGGGAAGCGGCGCGCCTCATGGCGCACCACCCGGAGCAGGGCTGGAGCCTGCTGTGCAACGGCGTCCTGCTCTTCGAGGACACCGGCGAGTTGCTGCCGGACGGGCAGATCATCGCGCCGCACCGGCCGCGCGAGGTAATGACGGCCGCCTAGCGCCGGCACGTACGACCAGTCACGTACGACGAGTCACGTACGACGAGGGGCCGGCCCGGAGACTGAATCTCCGCACCGGCCCCGACGCATGCGCGCCGCCCGTCCGTCGACGCCTGTCAGCCGTCGTACTCGTCCATCGGCGGGCAGGAGCAGACTAGGTTGCGGTCGCCGAACGCACCGTCGATCCGGCGCACCGGCGGCCAGTACTTGTCCGCGGCGCTCACTCCGGCCGGGAAGACCGCCTCCTCGCGGCTGTACGGGTGCGCCCACTCGCCGCCCAGCGCCGCCGCGGTGTGCGGGGCGTTGCTCAGCGGATTGTCCTGCGCGGGCCACTCGCCGGACGCGACCTTTTCGATCTCGCCGCGGATCGCGATCATCGCGGCGCAGAAGCGGTCGATCTCGTTCAGGTCCTCGCTCTCGGTGGGCTCGATCATCAGCGTGCCGGCCACCGGGAACGACATCGTCGGCGCGTGGAAGCCGTAGTCGATCAGGCGCTTGGCGATGTCGTCGACGCTGACGCCCGTCGCCTTCGAGATCGGCCGCAGATCGACGATGCACTCGTGCGCGACCAGACCGGCCGGGCCGGTGTAGAGCACCGGGTAGTGCGGCTCCAGGCGCTTGGCGATGTAGTTGGCCGCGAGCACGGCGACCTGCGTCGCGCGCTTGAGGCCCTCGCCGCCCATGAGACGTACGTACGCCCAGGAGATCGGCAGGATGCCCGCCGAACCCCACGGGGCGGCCGAGATCGGTCCCACGCCCGTCTCCGGTCCCGCGGTCGGCTGGAGCGGGTGGTTCGGGAGGTACGGAGCGAGGTGCGCCCGTACGCCCACCGGACCGACGCCGGGGCCGCCGCCGCCGTGCGGGATGCAGAAGGTCTTGTGCAGGTTGAGGTGCGAGACGTCGCCGCCGAACTTTCCGGGCTTGGCGAGGCCCACCAGGGCGTTGAGGTTGGCGCCGTCGACGTACACCTGGCCGCCGGCGTCGTGCACCTGCGCGCAGATGTCGGCGACATGCTCCTCGAACACACCATGCGTGGACGGGTAGGTGATCATCAGGACGGAGAGCTCGTCGCGGTACTGCTCGATCTTGGCCCGCAGGTCCTCGGCGTCGACCTCGCCGTCGTCGGCGGTCTTGACCACGACGACCTTCATACCGGCCATCACGGCGCTGGCGGCGTTGGTGCCGTGCGCCGAGGACGGGATGAGACAGACGGTGCGCCGGCTGTCGCCGTTGGCGCGGTGGTACGCACGCACGGCGAGCAGGCCCGCGAGCTCGCCCTGCGAACCGGCGTTGGGCTGGATGGACACCGCGTCGTACCCGGTGACCTCGGCCAAGCGCTGCTCCAGCTCATGGATGAGCGTGAGGTACCCCTCGGCCTGCTCGACCGGCGCGAAGGGGTGGATCTGCCCGAACTCCGGCCAGGTGACCGGCTCCATCTCGGTGGTCGCGTTCAGCTTCATCGTGCAGGAGCCGAGCGGGATCATGCCGCGGTCCAGCGCGTAGTCCCGGTCGGCCAGCTTGCGCAGATAGCGCAGCATCGCCGTCTCGGAACGGTGCTGGTGGAAGACCGGATGCGTGAGGTAGTCGTCGGTCCGCAGCAGCGCCTCGGGCAGCGCATCCGCAATCGCCGCGTCCAGTGCCTCGATGTCCCCCTCGACGCCGAAGGCGGCCCATACGGCGGTCAGCTGCGTACGTCCGGTGGTCTCGTCGCAGGCGATGGAGACGGTGTCGGGGTCGACGAGGTGGAGGTTGACCCCGCCCTCACGGGCGGCGGCGACGACCTCGGCGGCCTTGGCGGGCACCCGGGCGGTCAGCGTGTCGAAGTACGAACCGTGCACGACCTCCACGCCACCGGCCCGCAGGCCCGCGGCGAGCAGCGTCGCGTACCGGTGGGTGCGCCGCGCGATCGAGCGCAGGCCCTCGGGGCCGTGGTAGACGGCGTACATCCCCGCCATGACGGCGAGCAGCACCTGGGCGGTGCAGATGTTGCTGGTGGCCTTCTCCCGGCGGATGTGCTGCTCACGGGTCTGCAGCGCGAGCCGGTACGCCTTGTTGCCGTCGGCGTCGACGGAGACGCCCACCAGCCGGCCGGGCAGGCTGCGCGCGAACTTCTCGCGTACGGCCATGTATCCGGCGTGCGGGCCGCCGAAGCCCATCGGGACGCCGAAGCGCTGCGTGGTGCCCACGGCGATGTCGGCGCCCAGTTCGCCCGGCGAGGTGAGCAGGGTCAGCGCCAGCAGATCGGCGGCCACGGTGACGATCGCGCCGAGCTCGTGTGCCTGCTCGATGAGGGGCTTGATGTCGCGTACGGCACCGGACGCGCCCGGGTACTGGAGCAGCACGCCGAAGACGCCGCGCTCGGCGATCCCGGCCGGGATGCCGTCGCTCAGGTCGGCGGTGACGACCTCGACGCCGGCCGGTTCGGCACGGGTCTCCATCACGGCGATGGTCTGCGGCAGGGCGTCGGCGTCGACCAGGAAGACGCCGTTCTTGACCTTGCCGACCCGGCGGGCGAGCGACATGGCCTCGGCGGCGGCAGTGCCCTCGTCGAGCAGCGAGGCGCCGGAAGTGGGCAGCCCGGTCAGCTCGGCGACCATCGTCTGGAAGTTGAGCAGCGCCTCGAGCCGGCCCTGGGAGATCTCCGGCTGGTAGGGCGTGTACGCGGTGTACCAGGCCGGGTTCTCCATGACGTTGCGCAGGATGACCGGTGGCGTGAAGGTGCCGTAGTAACCGAGGCCGATCATCGGCGCGAGCACCTGATTGCGGTCGGCAAGAGTGCGCAGCTCGGCGAGGACGTCGGCCTCGGTGCGCGCGTCCGGGAGGTTCAGCGCCTCCGCGTTCTTGATCACATCAGGCACCGCGGCGGCGGTCAGCTCGTCGAGTGAGCCGTACCCGACGTGTGCCAGCATCTTGGCCTGGGACTCGGCGTCGGGCCCGATGTGGCGCTGCTCGAAGGGGGTGCCTCGCTCGAGCTGGGAGAGCGGAATGCGATTGGCGGTCATTAAGGAGGCCTCCTGGTCTGACGCGACCTACGAGGGGCATCCGGCGCGGATGCCCGGACGGCCTCCCCCTCTGTCATCTCAACCTGAGAGCTTCACCGGCGCGCACGAGGCACCCCGGCTTTCACCGTCGGTGAGAGCGGATGCCGTCCGACACCCGCTCTGCTTTCCAGAGTGACCTCGTCCGTGCGGTACAGGGGCCTGAGAGATTCCGGGGAGGATTTGCTCCTTCGGCGCCGCCGGTACGTCACCGGTGGACTCTCCCGCACGGGGTCAGCAGCCGCTTGCCAGCGTACCAGCGTGCCCCCTCGCCGATCGCTCAAGTGGCCGACACCACTGATGTGCACTTTTGTAGTATTTAATCAGCAGTTGCGACCTATTGGAGGGACCGTGCAGACCGACATCGATCCGCGCAGCCTGATCGGCCGCAAGGCGTTCGACCGCAACGGCACCAAGATCGGGACTGTGGACGAGGTGTATCTGGACGATGCCACGGGCGTGCCCGAGTGGGCGGCCGTGCGCACCGGCCTGTTCAGCAGGGACGCCTTCGTCCCGCTGGAGCCGAGCAAGGTCGTCGACGACACCCTGCACGTCCCGTACGAGCGCTCGCTGATCAAGGACGCACCGGACTTCGGCGTCGGCCGTCATCTCTCTCCCGAGCAGGAGCTGCAGCTCTACCACCACTACGGCCTCGAGCTCTCCGCGCCGCCCGAGACGCCGGCGCCCTCCTCCGGTCCCGCGCCTCCCTCGGGTCCCCCGCCCTCCTCGGGTGACACCTCCTTCGGCCGCGTTGCGGGCCGGGAGGACTGACCCGGCTCCGGCCCGGACGCGGGCAGCGGCACCAGCGGCACCAGCGGCACCAGCGGCACCAGCGGCACCAGCGGCACCAGCGGCAGCGGATCGGACAGTTCCAGGTCCGGATCGTCCACCCGGAAGGTGCGCACGCGGCCGGGCGCCGACCCCGGCTCCTCGAACCGCACGGTGACCCGGCCGACGCCGCTGCCCTGCACCCACCCCGCCCCGTACTCGGCATGCCGTACGTCGTACCCGGCCGCCCAGCGCCGCTCCGCGGGCGCCACCGGCTCCGGCCCGGACGCCTTTTCGGCCTCCGGCGCCCGCTGTTCGGCCTCCGCCCCCGCTTCTTCGGGTACGGAATCGGCCTGCTCGTCAGCGGCGGCCTGGGCGAACAGATCCTCCTGGGTGTAGTCCGCGAGCCCGCTCACGCCGACCCCGAGCAGCCGCACCCCGCCCGTGGTGTCCACGGCCTCCAGCAGCCGCCCCGCCGCCTCTCGCACCACCGCAGGGTCGTCCGTCGGCCCGCGCAGCGTCTCCGAGCGCGTCAGCGTCGAGAAGTCGTACCGCCGTACCTTCAGTACGATCGTCCGCCCCGAGTGCCCGGAAGCCCGCAGCCGCCGCACACACCGGTCCGCGAGCCGGTCCACCTCGATCCGCACCCGCACCCGGTCGTGCAGATCCACGTCGAAGGTGTCCTCGACCGACACCGACTTGGTGTCCCGCTCGGCCACCACCGGCCGGTCGTCATACCCCCTGGCCATCCGGAACAGCGAGGTCCCGTGCGCCTTGCCCAGCAGCCGTACGAGCTCGTCCTCGCCGGCCTCCGCCAGATCGGCAACCGTCGTCATACCGGCCCGCCGCAGATGCTCCCCCGTCGCCGGCCCGACCCCGGGCAGCGTGCGTACGGACATGGGACCGAGCAGGTCCCGTTCCGTACCGGGCACTATGAGCACCAGGCCATCGGGTTTCGCCTGCTCGGAAGCGATTTTGGCGAGCATCTTGGATCCCGCGAGACCGACGGAACCGGTCAGCCCGGTGACCGCTCGGATGTCGGCCCGCAGCCGCTCGCCGGTCGCACGGGCCGACAAGGCATCGTCCGCCGCGCCCCCCGCCTCCAGGTCGACAAAGGCCTCGTCCAGGCTCAGCGGCTCCACCAGCGGCGACAGACGCTGCAACAGCCCCATCACCTGCTCGCTCACCGCCCGGTAGAGCGAGAAGCGCGGCACCAGATACGCGGCGTTCGGCGCCAGACGTCTGGCCTGCGCCATCGGCATCGCCGAGTGCACCCCGAACCGTCTGGCTTCGTACGACGCGGTGGCGACGACTCCACGCGGCCCGAGCCCGCCGACGACCACCGGCTTTCCGCGCAGACTCGGCTTCGCCGCCTGTTCGGCGGCGGCGAAGAAGGCATCCATGTCCAGATGCAGAATCGTCGGCGCGGTTCTCACAACTTCGATGCTGCCCTACGCCACTGACATTGGCGCCGGGACCCGGCAGCGCTCTCAGCGCTCAGACGGCCCGGTCGCGTCTGCGCCTGGCGAGCTCGTCCGCAGGGTTGTTCCCGACCAGTGTCTCGCCGGTGTCGATGCGCTCGCCGTGCAGCTGCGAAAGTGCCGCCTCGACATCCCGCCAGACCACCCCGACGGCGATTCCGAAGACCCCCTGCCCGCCCTGGAGCAGATCGACGACCTCGTCGGGCGAGGAACACTCGTAGACCGTCGCTCCGTCGCTCATCAGGGTCATGCGCTCAAGGTCCACGAAGCCCCGGGCCTGCAGATGCTGCACCGCGGCACGAATGTTCTGCAGCGCGACACCGGTGTCCAGGAAACGCTTGACGATCTTGAGGACGACCACATCGCGGAAGCTGTAGAGCCGCTGGGTTCCCGATCCGTACGCAGGACGCACGCTGGGTTCGACAAGACCCGTGCGCGCCCAGTAGTCGAGCTGCCGATAGGTGATGCCGGCCGCCGCACACGCGGTGGGGCCCCGGTAGCCGATCGTCTCCCTGGTGGAGTCGGCCGCGCTCTCGTGAAGCGGATACGGCCCGCTCTCCCCCAGACTCAGTCCGGGGGGACCCCCTGCCGCACCGTCGCCGCTGTTTCTCACGCCGACCTCCGTCCTTGACCTGCCATGTCGACGGTAGGCAGTCACCAGGGGTGCGTCAACGATCGCCACACTCGGCACGCCGAGTGATAATCACCCTGAGAGTGGTTTGCCGTGCCCCCGCTCAGGGAACAGCTAGTCGAATGTGCCCATGCCGCCCCATCGGGCGGTCACTGACTGTTGGTGCCGAAGTCCTCGGGCGAGATCTGATCGAGGAACTCGCGGAACTTCTCCACCTCGTCCTCCTGCTCGTCCGGGATGGCGATTCCCGCGTCGTCGAGCACGCCGTCGCTGCCGTAGATCGGCGTACCAGTGCGCAGGGCAAGCGCTATGGCGTCGGACGGCCTGGCGCTCACCTCTACCCCGCTGGCGAAGACCAGCTCCGCGTAGAAGACGCCTTCGCGCAGGTCAGTGATGCGGACCTCGGTGAGCTCCTGGCCCACCGCCTCCAGCACATCCTTGAAAAGGTCATGAGTCAGCGGTCTGGCCGGTGCCATGCCCTGCTGGGCGAAGGCAATCGCGGTCGCCTCCCCGGGACCGATCCAAATGGGGAGGTACCGATCGCCTCCCACTTCGCGCAGGAGCACGATCGGTTGGTTCGAGGGCATTTCGACCCGGACACCCACAACGTCGAGCTCGTTCACACAGTAACCCTAGGACGTGCCCGACCGGTTTGGGTAGTCGGGCTCCCCCATGATCAGTGCAGACGGACTCCGAGGGCGGTCTGCACAAGGGCCGCATGGAGCCGTACGGACAGGGCTGCGAGCTCCTTCGTGGTGGCCTCGGCATGTGCCCTGGTCTGCGGATTACGGTGCCGCCGCAAGGGCGCGACCAGCTGCTCGACCAGCCCGGCCTCGCGGTCGGCGGCGGCTTTCATCGCGCGCAGATGGCGGGGTTCGAGACCGAATCGCCCAAGATCGGCGACAAGTCTGGCCACGGTCACCGACTCCGCGTCGTAACCGCCGTCCTCGTCCTCGGCCAGCAGGCCGTACGACTCCCACTCGTCGAGCTCTGCCTCGCTCACCTCCGCGGCCGCAATCAGCTCCGGCCGGCCCACCCGGGCGGCGGTCGGACGCTCGGCGTCGGACTCGAAAGCGCCCTCGGGCAGTTCCCGCTGGGCGCCCTGCGCAGGCAGCGGCACCTGCTCGCCACGGCTCAAGGCGTCGAGATGCTCACGGATGACTCTCAGCGGAAGATAGTGATCCCGCTGCATACGAAGCACCTGAGCCAGCCGCTCCACGTCCTCCGGGCTGAACTTGCGGTACCCGGACGGCGTGCGCCGGGGCTCGACCAGCCCTTCGGCCTCCAGAAAACGGATCTTGGAGATGGTGACTTCGGGAAACTCGTCACGCAGCTGACTGAGCACCGTACCGATGCTCATCAGCCTGTCGCCCGCGGTGGCGGTGCCGTGGCCGGCACCGCCCGTCGGTGTTCGCAGCATGAACCTTCCCTGGGGGTCCCCCTGGACGGAGTCCGGGGGGAGGGTCAGATGCCCCGCTGGCTCGCGTAGAAGACCAGCCGGTACTTGCCGATCTGGACCTCGTCACCGTTCGACAGAAGGACCGAGTCGATCCGCTCACGGTTGACGTACGTACCGTTCAGGCTGCCGACGTCCGCGACGCTGAACCGGCCGTCCGCGCCCCTGCGGAACTCCACATGACGCCGCGAGACGGTCACGTCGTCGAGGAAGATGTCGCTCTGCGGGTGACGGCCGGCCGTGGTCAGGTCGCCGTCCAGCAGGAAGCGGCTGCCCGAGTTCGGACCGCGGCGCACCACCAGCAGTGCCGAGCCGAGCGGCAGCGCGTCGACGGCCGCCTGGGCCTCCGGGGAGAGCGACGGAACCTGCGTCTGACCCGTCACCTCCGAGTCGTACGCCTCGAGGCCGGAAATGGAGATCGTCGAGGTCGTCTCCGACGGGCGCTCCGCCGGGGCCCCGGCCCGCAGCGGCGCGCCGCAGTTGGAGCAGAACCGGCTGGCCTCGGCGTTGCGGTGCCCGCACCTCGTACAAACCAAGGCCGACATGGACGGATCCTCCTGCTGCGGCTGCCCCGCGTGGGGATTGGTCGCATACGGGTCGGGGCTAAACCCTCCACCCGTACTTGAGGTTGATGGTTCTCCGAAACCTATGCGGCCGGAACCAGCAGGGTCAACAGACGACGCGCCCCGGCCGCCCGAATTGTCACCGCCCGGACCAGCGACCTCGTCCCGGAAGAGCGGCCGCTCCGCGCCCTGCTCCTCACTCTGGCCATGGCGCGGAGCGCGATGGCGGGCGTTGCCGCCGTCCTCGCGTGCGCTCTTGCCGAACAACTTCCCAAACAACTTCACGGGCGATTCCCCTTGACCGAAATAGACCCGCCCGTGGGGCAGGACGAATCCTCAATGATCACACCTGCCGACCCGGACATCCTCACAACGTCCGTAACCACCAGACAGTTTCCACCACGCCGCACGCTTGTCATGTGCCGACCCCCCGCAAGCTCTTGCCCGGGTCCGCCGTACCCCATGCGCCCCCGGCTCACTGCGCTGACGACCGAGCGTAGTCAGGCCGCTTCGCGGGTCGCAAGGCGTCCACGACGATCTTCGGCGAGCGCACCACCGTGGCGGTGGCCTGCTCCTTCTCCAGTGTCTGCACCACGCCGCCCGGGATGTTGAGGGCGGGCTCAAGGTCCTGCGGCTTGCCGATGACCTTGAAGCGGTACGGAGCGGTGATCTTCTTGCCGTCCACCTCGATGTCGCCGCCGCTTCCTGTGAAGTACGTGTTCGCGACCACCCGGATGTCGTTCACCTGAATCGCTTCCGCACCGGCGGCGCGCAGTTCCTGGATCGCGTCGAGCAGCATGTCCGACTCCACCGTGCCGGACGGATCATCGATGGTGAGCGTGATGCCCGGGCCCTGCGCCGCGACCGTGCCGGCCAGGATGCCCAGCTGCTGTTCCTTCTGCACCGTCTGCTTGCGTGCCTCTTCCGCCTGGTCCGAGCTGTTCTCCAGCTCGGTGCGCTGGTCCTCGAGACGCTGCTTCTCGTCCTCCAGGCGCTGGGTGCGGTTGTCCAGCTCGTCGAGAATGCGCACCAGGTCCTCCTGGCGGGCGCCGCGCAGCGCACTGTTGTCGCTGTTCGAGCGGACCTGGATGGCAAGCCCCAGGCCGAGGACGAACAGCAGCACGGCGACGATGAGTTGAGCGCGCGTGACCCGCGGCGGCCACAGTACGGCGGCCAGTCGCTGCCTGCCGGTCCGCTCGGCGGTGGCCGGCTGCTGAGCGGGAGCGGGCTGCAGAGCGGGTTCGCGCGGTTCCGCGGGATCCGGCTGGGCAGCCGGTGGCGCCTTCGCCTCCGGCTCCTCGCCCTGCGGCTTGTCTTCGCTGTTCATCGGCTCGCTGTTCATTCGCCTCACGCCCGGAACACATGCCGGCGGATCGCGGCAGCGTTCGAGAAGATCCGGATGCCGAGCACGACCACCACACCCGTCGACAGCTGGGCGCCCACGCCCAACTTGTCGCCCAGGAACACGATCAGCGCTGCCACCACCACGTTCGACAGGAAGGAGACGACGAAGACCTTGTCGACGAAGATCCCGTCGAGCATGGCCCGCAGGCCACCGAAGACCGCGTCCAGAGCCGCGACGACGGCGATCGGCAGATAGGGCTCGACCACCGCCGGCACCTCGGGTCGGACCAACAGTCCGACCACGACTCCGACGACGAGGCCCAGTACGGCGATCACGATGTGCCCTTCCCTGTGTCAGCCGTGCCCTGCCCGTTGCCCTTCCCGGCGTCGGCGGTCTTCGGCTCTGCTGTACGTACGATCAAGCTCGGCGCCGCCGGCAGACGCACCTTCGCCTCGGTGGAGATGCTGGTGCGGATACCGAAGTTCTCCTGCAACGCGTGCAGATACTGCCCGTCGGCACTGTCCTGGAACGCGGTGCTCAACTTCTTCCCGTCCCCCACCGCGAGCACCGTGTACGGCGGCACCAGCGGCTTGTTGTCGACCAGTATGGCGTCGCCCGCCGCGCGGATCGCCGACAGGGCGGTCAACCGCTGCCCATTGATCGCGACCGCCTCCGCGCCCGACTCCCACAGCCCATTGACGATCCGCTGCATATCGCGGTCGCGCACCCGGCCCGTGTCGTTGAAGCCGCTGGTCTCGCGCGGTCCGCCGCCACCCTGTTCGGTGTCCTTCGCATCGTCGACGACGAGCTTCACGCCCGGGCCCACCACCTCGGTGGCACCGGAGAGCAGTGCGACCAGTTCCCCCTGATCCCCGCCCTGTGTCTTGAGTGCCTTGCGCTGCCGGTCACCCACCTCGTCGCGGAGTTTGTCCACGCTCCGCTCCAGCGCATCGGCGTCCGCGGTCTCCTTGTCGATCCGGTCGATGAGCTCCTGGCGCTCCTTCGCCACGACCGGTGCCGATATCCGCGCCTGCGCGGCCCCCACGGTGACGACCAGAGCCGCCAGCACAAGACCTGCCGCGAGCCCGAGCTTGGCACGCAGCGGACGGGGAAGCCCGCCGCCCTCGGCCTCCCGGCGGGCGGTGGCCTCCGCGTAACCGTCGTCCAGGCTGTGCTCCATCACGTTCGTCAGCAGCGACATGGACGCATCGGGACGTGCGGGTGGAGAGCCGGTGCTCCGAACGGGGGGCTGCTGCGACATGCCGCACATCGTCGCACGTCGCGGGCGCTACCGCCGAATGGCCCCACCGGTGTGCCGGAAGCCGCCCGCAGACGACTTCCGGCACACCGGTCACACGTCAGTGACCTGCGCTGTCCACTACGGCGGCCCACTCGTCGAGCAGAGCCTGGGCCGATGCGTCATCCGGTCCTTCTGCCCACAAATGAGTGACCGCCTCCGCGGGATCGGGCAGCACCATCACCCAGCGGCCGTCGGGCTCGACCACCCGCACGCCGTCGGTCGTGTCCACGTCCCTGTCCCCGGCAGCCTCGACGACCCGCCGCATGACGAGCCCCTTGACCGCCCAGGGCGTCGCCAGATCACGCTTGAGCACATGCGCCCGCGGGATCCGGGCGTCGATCTGGCTGAGTGTGAGCTGTGTCCGGGCCACCAGCCCGACCAGCCGCACAAACGCCGCCGAGCCGTCGAAGACGCTGCTGAACTCCGGCACGATGAAGCCGCCCCGGCCGTCACCGCCGAAGATCGTCGTCTCCTCACGCGCCACCCGGGTCAGATCGTCCGGCGACGTGGTCGTCCACTCCACCTGCGTGCCGTGGTACGCGGCCACCTGCTCGGCGATACGCGTGGTCGTCACGGGCAGCGCCACCCGCCCGCTGCGACGCTCGGCCGCGACCAGGTCGAGGAGCACCAGCAGCGCGCGATCGTCCTCGACGATCCGTCCCCGCTCGTCGACCAGGGAGAGCCGCTCGCCCACGGGGTCGAAGCGCACTCCGAAGGCCGCCCGCGCCGAGGCAACGATCTCGCCGAGCCGCACCAGACCGGACCGGCGCGTGTCGGCCGACTCGGTCGGCCGCGACTCGTCGAGGCCGGGGTTGATCGTGAGGGCGTCCACTCCGAGCCGTCCGAGCAGGCTGGGCAGCACAAGCCCGGCACTGCCGTTCGACGCGTCGATGACGACCTTCAGCCCCGACTCGGCGATCCCCGAGGTGTCGACATTGCGCAGCAGGGAGCCGGTGTACGAGTCGAACACGCTGGAGGGGAAGTGCAGATCCCCGATCTCGCCCGGGAACGCACGCCGGTACTCCTGGCGCGCGTACACACGGTCGAGCTTGCGCTGCCCGGCCTGCGAGAGATCCGCCCCTCGCTCGTCGAAGAACATGATGTCGACGGAGTCCGGCACACCGGGAGACGTACGGATCATGATGCCGCCGGCGCTGCCTCGTGCGGTCTGCTGCCGCGCGACGGGCAGCGGCACGTTCTCCAGGTCCCGTACGTCGATGGCGCTGGTCTGCAGCGCCGAGATGACGGCCCGTTTGAGCGCCCGCGCACCACGGGAGTGGTCACGGGCCGTGGTGACCGTCGCCCCCTTCTTGAGGGTGGTGGCGTACGCACCGGCCAGCCGCACCGCCAGTTCCGGCGTGATTTCGACATTGAGGATCCCGGTCACGCCGCGGGCGCCGAACAGATGCGCCTGGCCCCGCGACTCCCAGATGACCGAGGTGTTGACGAAGGCGCCGGCCTCGATGGTCTTGAACGGGTAGACCCGCACATTGCCCTGGATGATCGATTCTTCGCCCACGAGGCACTCGTCACCGATCACGGCGCCGTCCTCGATGCGCGCGGCCCGCATGATGTCGGTGTTCTTGCCGATCACACAGCCACGGAGATTGCAGTGCTCTCCGATGTAGACGTTGTCGTGGATGACGGCCTTGTGGAGGAAGGCACCGCTCTTGACGACCACGTTCGAACCTACGACGGTGTGCTCGCGGATCTCGGCACCGGCTTCGATCTTTGCGTAGTCTCCGATGAAGAGCGGGCCGCGCAGCACGGCATCCGGATGGACCTCCGCGCCCTCTGCGACCCATACACCGGGAGAGATCTCGAACCCGTCGATTTCGACATCGACCTTGCCCTCCAGGACATCGGCCTGGGCCTTCACATAGCTCTCGTGCGTGCCGACGTCCTCCCAGTAGCCCTCGGCGATATAGCCGTAGATGGGCTTGCCTTCCTTCATGAGCTGCGGGAACACATCTCCGGACCAGTCCACCGACACGTCGGCCTCGACATAGTCGAATACCTCGGGCTCCATCACATAGATGCCCGTATTCACGGTGTCCGAGAAGACCTGACCCCAGGTCGGCTTCTCCAGGAAGCGCTCGACCTTTCCGTGTTCGTCCACAATGGTGATGCCGAATTCCAGCGGATTCGGCACCCTGGTCAGACATACCGTGACCAGTGCGCCCTTCTCCTTGTGGAAGGAAATCAGATCGGTGAGGTCGAAGTCGGTGAGCGCGTCCCCGGAGATGACCAGGAATGCATCGTCCTTCAGCGCTTCCTCGGCATTCTTCACACTCCCCGCTGTGCCGAGTGGCTTCTCCTCGTTGGCATAGGTGAGCTCCATCCCGAGCTCTTCGCCGTCCCCGAAGTAGTTTCTGACGAGTGAGGCGAGAAACTGCACGGTTACGACTGTCTCATTGAGCCCATGCCGCTTGAGCAGCCGCAGCACATGCTCCATGATCGGCCGATTGACCACCGGCAGGAGCGGCTTGGGCATGCTCGAAGTCATGGGGCGAAGTCGGGTTCCTTCGCCTCCGGCCATCACGACGGCCTTCATGTCGGAAGCGTCCTCCTTGAAGAGACGACGGTCCAGCCGACTTCACCCGCCCAAAGAGGCCCTCTGGCGTCATGCGCGGCCTGCAACTCTGCAGGGCGCCGCATCGACGAGGTCAATCGGCCGCTGCATCCGCCTTGACGAGTCGGCGGACCTGGACCACGTAGAGGATCCCTGCCCACCAATAGAGAGTTGTACCCCATCCGGCGAACGCCCATCCGAAAATAGCAGCCAGTGACGCAAGCCACCCACTTCCGTCACTGAGGAGGAGCAGCGGGAAGGCATACATGAGGTTGAACGTGGCCGCCTTGCCCAGGAAGTTCACCTGCGGTGGCGGATACCCGTGGCGACGGAGGATTCCCACCATCACCAGCAGCATCAGCTCCCGGGCCAATAGGGCCGCGGTGAGCCAGATGGGCAGAATCTCCCGCCAGGTCAGCCCGACAAGGGTGGAGAGGATGTACAAACGGTCGGCGGCGGGGTCGAGAAGCCGCCCGAGACTGCTGATCTGGTTCCAGCGCCGGGCAAGCTTGCCGTCGAGATAGTCACTGACGCCACTCAGCATCAGCACGAGCAATGCCCAGCCATCGCTCTTCGGCCCCCCGAACTCGGGGCGGAGAATCAGCCACAGGAAGAGCGGCACACCGGCCAGGCGCGCCATGCTGAGGATGTTGGGGATGGTGAGTACCCGGTCCGTCTGAACGCGGGTCTCCTGGACCTCCACCCGGGGGCCTCCTGTGTGGAACGTGCCAACGATGCCTCCTGACCCTACCCTCAGCCATCGCCGGCACGTGCACAGGGGTGGACGGGGTGGACGGCTGCCCTGAAACGCAGAAAAGCCCCGCACCAGAAGGTGCGGGGCTTCCCCACAATAATTGTTCGGCGGCGTCCTACTCTCCCACAGGGTCCCCCCTGCAGTACC
>NZ_JBJDQK010000022.1:0-41146 GCF_044903445.1 Streptomyces sp. NPDC019890
CGACCTTCGGGTCATCGATGTGGGCCTCGACCCAGTCGGCGTCTACCAGGACGTCGCTGCGGCTCATGCTCTTTCTCCTCCGGGGCAGTGTGCGGCGGGTGGTGCGAAGAGAGGGTGTGCGGGTACGCGAAGCGGGCGCTACCCGACACGAGGGGTGGCCCTGACAACGGTCGAAGGGCCCGAGGGATACGGGAGCCGGGCTCCCGTTCAGAAAGTGCGACAGAGCATGGCGGCGACGCGGCACAGGTCTACTGCCCGCCGCTTCGTAAGATCCGCCTGCTGTCGCTTCATGCGTCCGATCGTAGGGACGTATCCGGGCCCCTGTCATGGGCGTGTCGCATTCTGAGACGCGATCATCCACTATGTGGGACGAGAAGCTGGCTGGGGCGGTCCCGGCCCGCCCCTCGGCGCATTGTGGCTGTCGTGCTTCTACCCAGCGGACGAGTCCGTCTCACCATGCGGCCGAGGGCGGGTTCAGGCAGCCACCGGGGTCGTGGCAGCCGTGGGCGGGGGTGCGGGCTAGCCCGCGAGGGAGACGTTCGTGCCCGTGCCGGAGAACCGCAGGCCCCCGTCCGTCGCCGCCACCTTGTCCAGCTTGATGCTCGACGGCATTCCGTCGATCTTCATGTCGTAGTCGACGACCCTGCGCAGCTTGTCGTCGAGGCCCACCGGCAGGTTCGGCAGCGACTCGGCCTTCAGCTGGACCGTACTGCCGCCCTTGAGCGCGACCGTGCTGTACGTGGTGACCATGCGACCGTTGAGCATGCCCTTGAACGCCTCGGGCACCGAGATGCCCGCGCCTTCCAGCAGGTCGGCCAGCGGTCCTGTGACCTTGACCTGGCCCTTGGCGGCCCGGTCGGCGCCCGCATAGCTGACGGTGGCGCCCCTGGGCGCGGCCTTCGTCAGGTCGGCGTAGGAGATCCGGGCCGAGCCGTCGGCGCGGTCCGCGACGGCGGAGGAGAAGCTGCTGTCGATCCGCACGCTGCGCAGCTCGGCCTTGACCTCGGTGACATTGACCGAGCGGCCGCCCGCGGTGGCGGTGATTCCGGCGAGGCTGACGTCGACCTCGTCCAGCTCCTTGCCCACGACCTGGGTGAGGAAGGGGAAGCCCTTGATGGAGATCTCCGGCGTCGAGCTCAGCCCCTGGCTGCTTTTGATCTTGTCGGCCGCCTCGGACTCGGCCATGTTGACCGCGATCCGGTCCGCGGCGACAAAAATGCCGCCCAGGACCACAGCGATGATCAGCAGTATTCGCAGTGCACGCATTGCTCGGTGTCCCCCACCCTGTCTCTGGCCCCCCGTGACGCCCGCGAGCCTAATCCAGTCCGGACGACGCCTTCTTGTTAATGATCGACTCAGTGATCGACGTCCAGGTGGGGGCTTTTGGTTCCGGCCGGGGGGACCGCGCAGGTCACACGAGGGCCCGCCCGATCAGATAGACCGCGGGCGCCGCGGCGGTCAGCGGCAGGGCCACGCCCGCCGTCATATGGACGAAGCGGGACGGATAGTCGTAGCTCGCCACGCGCAGCCCGATCAGCGCGCACACGCCCGCCACGAGACCGAGCAGCGCGCCGTTGGCACCGATGTCGGTGAGGCCGCCGGCCGCAATGCCCGCGCCGGTCGCGGCCAGCAGCGACAGGACCAGGGAGGCGACGTCCGGCAGCGGCAGCGCACGGGCCAGGACGGCGACGGCGACGGCGACACCGCCGATGACCACGGCATCGTCCGCGGCCGCGAGATGTCCGGCCGCAAGGATCGCGAGGGCAGCCGATGCGACGGTCGCCATCAGGCCGTGCATCCGCTCGTCCGTGCCCGCGTGGCTGCGCAGCTGCAGTACGAGGGTGAGCAGCACCCACACGCCCAGCGTGCCGATGATCGCGGCGGGGGCGTGCTCCCGGCCGACGGAGAGCAGTACGACGTCGGCGGCGAGGCCGCCCGCGAAGGCGAGGGCGATGCCCTGCCGGGCGGGCCACATGCCGTTCAGCCGGAACCAGCCGGCGGCGGTGACGGCCTGCAGCAGCACGAGCGGCACGAACAGCGCGTACTGGCCGATGGCCGCGCCGGTGGCGAGCAGCAGTCCGAGGGCGGCGGTCAGACCGGCCGGCTGCATGCCGGGCGCGATGATCGGCGAGCGTCCCTCGGCGCGGGCGCGCTGGGCGTCGGTGAGCCGGGGGTTGCCCGAGACGCTGGGGGCGCTGTACCCGGCGGCGGGCGGCTCGTACGTCATGGGTGCCGTAGCCGGAGCCGGAGCCGGTGCCGGTGCCGGTGCCTCGGGGGGCAGCGGGTAGGCGGCCTGCGGCGGCAGATAGGCCGTGTCGGCCGCGGCCTGCGCGGGCGGCACGACCGGCTGGTACTGCGTGTCCCAGGTCTGGCCCTCCCACGTCTGGGCGACGTTGGGGTCCGGGTAGCTCTGCGGATAGCCCTGCGGCTGGCTCTGCCGACTCTGTGCGTACGGGTCGTACGGGTCGTACGGGTCGTACGGATGCTGCTGATCGCTGCTCATGATGTGCGGCTCATCCTCCTGCGAACGGCGGGAGCACCTCGACCGTGCCGCCCTCGGCAAGCCGTACGGTCTCATGGCCGCGGGTGCCGACGGGGTCACCGTCGATGAGGAACGAACTCCGTTGCAGTACGCGCGTCAGCTCCCCGGGGTGCCGCTCGCGCACCGCTTCGAGCGCCTCGGCGAGCGTTCCCGCCGCGTACGGCTCCTCCGCGACCCCGGCGGCTGCCTTGGCCGCTGCCCAGTAGCGGATCGTTCCCGCTGCCATGACGGCACTCCTTTCGTCGGCTTCCATGATGAGCCACGCGCGGACGGTCCCGGCGAGACGGCTCGCACGCCGTCCCACGCGCCGTCCCACGCGCCGGCTCACTCGCCGGTGAGCCAGGCCGCGATGCGGGTCAGGAGCTCGTCGTCCGCGGCGTTCTCGGCGTGGCCCATGCCAGGTTCCAGCCATAGTTCGGCTCCGTCCCCGGCCGCGGCGGCGAGCATCCGCGGATGGTCGAGCGGAAAGTACGGGTCGCGGTCGCCGTGGACGATCAGCAGCGGCGTCGGCGCGATGAACGGCACAGACTCCACCGGGGAGGGTGGGACCGGGTCCCATTCCTCGGGATGGATTCGGGTGCCGAGGCCATAGCGGCCGACCAGGCGCCCGACCGGCCGGGTGACCACCCAGTGCAGCCGCCGCATGGGGGCCGTACCGCGGTAGTACCAGCGCGCGGGCGCACTCACAGCCGCCACTGCGTCCGTACGCGCCTCTTTGCGCCCCCCATGCATCCCCGCATGGCGCAGCACGACCGAGCCGCCCATCGAGAATCCGGCCGTCACCACCCGGGTGTGACCGAATCCACGCGCCCACTCCACCGCGGCCGCGAGATCGAGCACCTCGCGGTCGCCGACAGTCGAGCGGCCGCCGGAGCCTCCGTGCCCGCGGAAAGAGAACGTGACCACGGCCGCATGCTGTGCGAACACCCGTGCCGCACGGCGTACTGCGGGCCGGTCCACCGACCCCGTGAAGCCATGCGCGATCACGATCGCGGTGGCGCTGACGCACGCCGTACACGGCTCGTACACAGCCTCGATACGGACTCCGTCACTGGTACGCAGGGTTGCGCGTTCCGGGCCACGAATTGTCGACGAAGCGTCCGAAGTGTGAAATGACCCCTCTGCCAGGGAACTCATGTGGGCTATTCTGCTGGACAGAGGATCCGGGCAACGAAGCCCCCGGGTCCTTTTGTGTTTTCCGGCCGTTGTTACAGGCAGGTGAACAAGGGCTCTCAGGGCGCGGGAGCCAAGCGTACGAAGCAGTGCCGCAACGTCCTCGCAGGGACCGAGGAGGAACCGACGTTATGGGCGAGCGAACCGTGCACAACCGCAAGACGACCCAGGCAGGTGGGGCGCGATGAGCTCTCTGCTGCTCCTCACCAATGCCCTTCAGCCGTCGACGGAGGTGCTTCCCGCCCTCGGACTGCTGCTGCACAACGTGCGGGTGGCCCCCGCCGAGGGCCCGGCTCTCGTCGACACCCCTGGTGCCGACGTGATCCTGATCGACGGCCGCCGCGATCTGCCGCAGGTGCGGTCGCTGTGCCAGCTGCTGCGGTCCACCGGGCCCGGCTGTCCGCTGATCCTCGTGGTGACGGAGGGCGGGCTCGCCGCGGTCACCGCGGACTGGGGCATCGACGACGTCCTTCTCGACACCGCCGGACCCGCCGAGGTGGAGGCGCGTCTGAGGCTGGCCATGGGCCGCCAGCAGATCACCTCGGACGACTCCCCCATGGAGATCCGCAACGGCGATCTGTCGGTCGACGAGGCGACGTACAGCGCGAAGCTGAAGGGCCGGGTCCTGGACCTGACCTTCAAGGAGTTCGAGCTGCTGAAGTATCTGGCCCAGCACCCGGGGCGGGTCTTCACCCGCGCCCAGCTGCTGCAGGAGGTCTGGGGCTATGACTACTTCGGCGGTACGCGGACGGTCGACGTCCATGTGCGGCGGCTGCGGGCGAAGCTCGGCCCGGAGCACGAGTCGCTGATCGGGACCGTACGGAACGTCGGGTACCGCTTCGTCGCGCCGGAGAAGGTGGAACGCGCGGCCGAGGAGGCCAAGGCGAAGGCCGCGGCGGAGGCGGCCGCCAAGGCCACGGCGCCGGTCGCCCGTACGGAGGACACCACCGAGGTACACGAAGAGGCCGTACGGCCTGCCCAGCTATAGGTCACCCCGCGTAGACTTCGCGCGTGGCCAAGGTGACGCGGGACGATGTGGCGCGACTGGCGGGGACTTCGACCGCGGTCGTCAGCTATGTCATCAACAACGGACCCAGGCCGGTCGCCCCGGCCACGCGCGAGCGGGTACTCGCAGCGATCAAGGAGCTGGGGTACCGGCCTGACCGGGTTGCCCAGGCGATGGCATCGCGGCGCACCGACCTCATAGGCATGATCGTGCCGGACGCGCGGCAGCCGTTCTTCGCGGAGATGGCGCACGCGGTGGAACAGGCCGCGGCGGAACGCGGAAAAATGGTCCTCGTCGGGAACTCCGACTACCGCGACGAGCGCGAGGTCCACTATCTGCGGGCTTTCCTCGGGATGCGGGTGTCCGGGCTGATCCTGGTCAGCCAGGGCCCGAGCGAGCGGGCCGCCGCGGAGATCGAGGCGTGGGACGCGCGGGTGGTGCTGCTGCACGAGCGGCCCGAGGCGATCGACGACGTCGCCGTCGTGACGGACGACATCGGCGGTGCGCAGCTCGCCACGCGCCATCTGCTGGAGCACGGTCATGCGTACGTGGCGTGCCTCGGCGGCGTCGAGTCGACCCCGGCGGTCGGCGACCCGGTGGCGGACCATGTCGAGGGCTGGCGGCGGGCGATGCTGGAGGCGGGGCGCTCGGTGGAGGGGCGGCTGTTTCAGGCCCCGTACAACCGCTACGACGCGTACCTGGTCGCCTTGAAGCTGCTGTCCGGGCCCGAGCGGCCGCCGGCGATCTTCTGCTCGACGGACGACCAGGCGATCGGTGTGCTGCGGGCGGCGCGAGAGTTGCGGATCGATGTCCCGGGCGAGCTGGCGGTGGCGGGCTTCGACGACGTGAAGGAGGCGGCGCTGACGGATCCGCCGCTGACGACGATCTCGTCGGACCGCCCGGCGATGGCGCGCGCGGCGGTGGACCTGGTCCTGGACGACGGGCTACGGGTGGCGGGATCGCGCCGGGAGCGGGTGAAGCAGTTCCCGTCGGGGTTGGTGATCCGGCGGTCCTGCGGGTGCGTTTAGGGGGTACGGGAGTTCGGCGCGGGGGTCCGTTGCGCGGGTTCGGGCGTCCGGGGCGCGGGGGGACCGCTGCGCGGGGGCACACTTCTGTCGGGCTTCTCAGCGCCGCCTCAGAAAGCTCTCATCTACAGGCCCGACAGTCAGCTCCATGACGGACTACTACCAGTACCCGCAGCAGCCGGAGCCCCAGCCCTACGGCGCCCCCGCCTACCCCCCGCCCCCACCCGCGCCGCCGCAGGCCGTCGCGCCGCCGCGGGCCAGGGCCAAGCGGCCCGTCGCGCTGATCGCCGCCGTCGCCATCGCCGCCGCGGTCATCGGCGGCGGCGCCTCCGCGCTCGTCCAGCAGCTCACCGACAAGGGCAACAGCAGCGGCTCCGGCGTCAACGGCACCACCGTGGCCCAGAGCAGCAAGGGCACCGTCGCCGGCGTCGCGCAAGCCGTCTCGCCCAGCATCGTGGAGATCAGCGCGACCTCCAACGCCGGGCAGTCCACCGGCTCCGGCGTGATCATCACGGCCGACGGTGAGATCGTCACCAACAACCACGTCGTCTCCGGCGCCGACTCCGTGAAGGTGCGGCTCAGCGACGGCAAGACGTACACCGCCAAGGTCGTGGGCACCGACCCCGACAAGGACCTCGCGCTCATCACGCTGGAGGGCGCGAGCAACCTCAAGGCCGCGACCCTCGGGGACTCCGGCAAGCTCGGCGTCGGCGACGAGGTCGTCGCCATCGGCTCGCCCGAGGGCCTGACCGGCACCGTCACCAGCGGCATCGTGTCCGCCCTCAACCGCGATGTCACCGTCGCCAAGGACCAGGAGCCGCAGCGACAGCAGGGCCGCGGCAACTGGCCCTTCGAGTTCGGCGGGCAGCAGTTCAACGGCGACACGGGCTCGTCGAAGACGACGTACAAGGCCATCCAGACCGACGCCTCCCTCAACCCCGGCAACTCCGGCGGCGCCCTCATCAACATGAACGGCGAGATCATCGGCATCAACTCGGCCATGTACTCGCCCAGTTCCACCGGCGGATCCACGGCCGGCAGCGTCGGCCTCGGCTTCGCCATTCCCATCAACACGGTCAAGGCCGACCTCGACGACCTCCGATCGGGCGGCGACAGCTGAGCGCGTGCGAGGCTGAAGCCATGACGACCCCCCGTGAAGGCGACCGCATCCTCATCGTCGACGACGAGCCCGCCGTCCGTGAGGCGCTCCAGCGCTCTCTCGCCTTCGAGGGGTACGAGACCGAGGTCGCCGTCGACGGCATCGACGCGCTGACCAGGGCCGAGGCGTATGCGCCCGATCTGATCGTGCTCGACGTCCAGATGCCCAGGATGGACGGACTGACCGCGGCCCGCCGGCTGCGCGCCTCCGGATCGACGACGCCGATCCTGATGCTGACCGCGCGGGACACGGTCGGCGACCGGGTGACGGGGCTCGACGCGGGGGCCGACGACTATCTGGTCAAGCCGTTCGAGCTGGACGAGCTGTTCGCCCGGGTGCGGGCGCTGCTGCGGCGCAGTTCGTACGCGACGGCGACGAGCGTCACCACCGACGCCGACGTGCTGGCCTTCGCCGATCTGCGGATGGACGTGGTGACCCGCGAGGTCATGCGCGGCACCCGCCGGGTGGAGCTGACCCGTACGGAGTTCACGCTGCTCGAAATGTTTCTGGCGCACCCGCGCCAGGTGCTCACCCGCGAGCAGATCCTCAAGGCAGTGTGGGGCTTCGACTTCGAGCCCAGTTCGAATTCGCTGGATGTGTATGTGATGTATCTGCGGCGCAAGACGGAGGCAGCCGGCGAGCCGCGCCTGGTCCACACGGTGCGCGGAGTGGGGTACGTGCTGCGGTCGGGCGGCGCGGAGTGATCCGAAGATTCCGTGCGCTGCCCCTGCGGTCGCGGCTGGCGCTGCTGGTCGCGGTCGCGGTGGCGGTGGCGGTCGCGGGCGTCTCCGTGACGTGCTGGTTCGTCGTGCGCGGCAAGCTGTACGACGAGATCGACGCCAAGCTGAAGTCCCAGAACGCGCCTCTGCAGCCCGGCGACATCGAGCTCGCACTGCGTACCTGCTCCCAGACCCCGGCCGGGCGGACCGGCTACGGCCCCATGCCCGTCTACTACGTCCAGCTCGTCCGGGCCGGCAGCGACAGACCGTGCGTTTCCGCCTACTCCGCCGGCACCGTCAAGGTCAACAGCGGCGACCAGCAGGTGGCGCGGGACGCGGACCTGACCGTCCTGACGTTCCGCGACGGCACGGACACCACCGGGAAGGACGTCCGCGTGCTCACCGTCCCGGCCGTCGTCCAGGGTCCGGCGGGCGGAGTCGTCACGGACACCGCCGTGACGATCGCGTACCCGCTCAAGGAGACCGAGGCCACCCTCAACGATCTGGCCCTGCTGCTGCTCATCGTGTCCGGCGTCGGTGTGGTGGGCGCGGGCGCGGCCGGGCTCTGGGTCGCGCGGGCCGGACTCAAGCCCGTCGACCGGCTCACCGGGGCCGTCGAGCATGTCGCCCGCACCGAGGATCTGACCGTGCGCATCCCGGTCGAGGGCGAGGACGAGATCGCCCGGCTGTCCCGCTCCTTCAACTCGATGACCGCCGCGCTCGCCTCCTCCCGGGACCGGCAGGCGCAGCTGATCGCGGACGCCGGGCACGAGCTGCGTACGCCGCTGACCTCGCTGCGTACGAACATCGAGCTGCTGGCGCGCAGCGAGGAGACGGGCCGGGCGATCCCGCCCGCGGACCGTGCTGCGCTGATGGCCTCGGTCAAGGCACAGATGACCGAACTCGCCGCGCTCATCGGCGATTTGCAGGAACTGTCGCGGCCGGACGCCGTGGACCGCGGGCCGCTGAAGGTGGTCGCCCTGCATGAGATCGCCGGGGCCGCACTGGCCCGGGTGCGGCTGCGCGGGCCCGAGCTGGCCTTCGTGGCGGAGCTGACACCCTGGTACGTACGGGCGGAGCCGGCCGCGCTGGAGCGGGCGGTGGTCAATGTGCTGGACAACGCGGTGAAGTTCTCGCCGCCGGGCAGCACGGTCGAGGTGGCGCTGAGGGCCGGCGAGCTGACGGTACGGGACCATGGCCCCGGCATCCCGGCCGATGAACTCCCGCACGTCTTCGAGCGGTTCTGGCGCTCGCCGTCGGCGCGCGCGCTGCCGGGCTCGGGCCTCGGGCTGTCGATCGTGGCCCGTACGGTCCAGCAGTCGGGCGGCGAGATCTCGCTCGGCCCGGCGCCGGGCGGCGGCACGCGCGCGGCGATCCGGCTGCCGGGGGCGGCGACGCCGCCCCCGGCAGCCGCCTGACCGTGCCGCGGCCCCGCGTCCGACCGGAATGACCCGATCCTGACAACCGCGAGCTCACCAGTCGCTACCTTCGGTGGAATGCAGCCACAGGAACTTTCCTCCGCGCCCTTTCCGCCGCCTCCGCCCGGCTCGTCCGGACCGCCGGTACCCCTGCCCCGTCGTCGCAACGGCCCCCTGATCGCGGCCCTCGCGATCGGGCTGCTGACAGGCGGCGGGGCGGTGGGCGCAGCCTGGGCACTCTTCGGCGGCGCCGGGTCCGGTCCGGCGTCCGATGCCCAGGGGGCGTGCAACGCCCTGGCCGGCTTCGACGACTCCAAGATCACGGGCAGTGGCAAGGAGAGCGAGATTGCGCTCAACCGCTGGTCAGGGGCGGTCACCCTCTCCGCGGCGGCGGCCGCGGGCGACTCGGAGTACAAGCCGCTCGCGGACGCCATCATGTGGGCACGTCAGCGCCAAGCCAATGGTTACGACGTCAAGAAGGACGTGGCCAAGGCCCGCAGCATCTGCGACGACCTCTGATGTTCCGCATGGACACGCCCTAACCGTTGTGGCGGATCAGTGAATCGACCAGTCCCGAGCGGGTGTTGGGGAAGTCCAACGGCACGATACCCAGTCCCTTCCACCCGCTCGCCTCGGAGCCGTTGATGAAGGAGTGGACCCGCGGGTTGAGGTTGTCGGAGTTCCAGCGCGGCGGCAGATACGCGGAGGTGCTGACGAAATTGATGTACAGCTTGCCGGGCTGCTGGGCCGCCTTGCGGAAGTGCGCCTCGATCTTGGGGTACTTGGCGTTCGGCGCGGCGTTCCAGTCGTCCTGGATGTCGAAGAAGCTGCCGTCGCCCCAGCGGAGGCCGGGCAGCCCGCCGTTGTCGCCGATCAGCACGACCTTGCCGCGTGCCTCGCCGAGCGTCGGCAGCCCGTCGCCGATGCGGAACAGCGGGCGCCAGCCCTTGTTGTCGAGGTAGATGTCGAAGATACGGCGGAAGGCGGCGTCGCTCTCCTGCGAGTACTCCTGCTTGACGCGCATCAGGACCGTCTCGGAGGGGTGGGCGGCGAGGAAGTCCCGGCAGGCGATGAGCACATCGCCGAACATCAGGTTCTGGTAGGCCGCCCCGTGGTGGATGGCGAAGGAGTCCCCGGTGATCCGGCACCGTACGTCCAGGAAGCGGATGCCGCTGTTCAACTGGTCGGTGATGGTGGTGTTCTGACACTCCGCCCAGAGCCCGCCGAAGCGCGCGCCCGAGTCATGGGTGCCGGGGATCGTCAGCCGTGCCAGCGCGGTCGAGTCGCCGGGGCCCGCCATCCAGTCCTGCGCGGACAGGGTGCGCCGCGGTGCGGCGAACGCGGGTGCGCCGATGAGGGCGGTCGCTGAGATGGCTGCCGCGCCCGCGAGAAAGCTCCGTCGGTCCATGGTCGGGGATTATGGCGGGGCCACGTCAAGTCCCGCAGGGCGGGTACGCGCCAGTAATGACCGACACTTTCCAGCCGCGATTTCCCACCCCGCCACCAACACGCGTGGGGCGGCAGGCCCTTGGCCCACCGCCCCACCGTCGTACAACTGGTACCGCTACTACTTCACGACCGTGATCCGGTCCGCAGCCGGCGGCGTGATCGGCTTGGCCGCCGTCGAGTTCGCCGCCAGGTAGGCGTTGAAGACATCCAGGTCGGACGCACCCACCAGCTTGTTCTTGTGCTCCTTGAAGACGGGGAAACCGTCGCCGCCACCCGCCAGGAACTCGTTCAGCGCGACCCGGTAGGTCTTCGCCGGGTCGAGCGCGACGCCGTTCAGCTTCACCGAGTCGACGACGATCCGCGCCGCCCCCGTCTTCGTCATGTCCAGGGTGTACGTGAAGCCCGCCGAGACCTGGAGGATCTTCGGCGAGGCCTCGTTCGGGCCGCTGACCTGCTGCTGGAGCGCGGTGATCAGCTGGGCGCCGGTGAGGTCGACGACGTTCATCATGTTGGTGAAGGGCTGCACGGTGAATGACTCGCCGTAGGTCACCACACCGTCGCCCTCGCTGCCGGAGGCCTTGTAGACCAGGTCGGACCTGATGCCGCCCGGGTTCATCAGCGCGAGCTGCGCGCCGCCCTTGTCCGCCGGGGCCAGGCCCGTCAGCTGCGCGTCCGTGATCAGGTCGCCGAGCGGCTTCTCCAGTGCGGTGGAGCCACGGCCGTTGATGTCGGCGGAAATCCAGCCCTGCGGGCGGTTGGCGACCGGCGCGGCGAGCTTGTTCCAGCGAGCGATGAGCGCCGTCATGTCCTCGGCCTTGGCCTGGTCACGGCTGACGATGTGGTTCGCGGACTTCACCGACGTACGCACGATGTCCTTGGTGCGGCGGTCGTAGGTGAGGGTGGTGTCCGTGTAGAGCTTGCCGTACGAGGCCGCCGAAGTGACCATGCGCGGCTTGCCGGACGGGTCCGGGATCGTGCACACGTACGCCTGATGGGTGTGGCCCGTGACCAGGGCGTCCACCTTCGGCGTGAGGTTCTTGGCGATGTCCACGATCGGGCCAGAGATACCGGCGCCGGGCCCGGCCGAGTCGCAGTTGTAGTTGTACGAGGAGGAGGTGGGCAGGCCGCCCTCGTGGATGAGCGCGACGATCGACTTCACGCCCTGGCGGTCGAGCTCACGGGCGTACTTGTTGATTGTCTCGACCTCGTCGTTGAACTTGAGGCCCTTGATGCCATTGGCGTTGACGATGTCCGGCGTGCCTTCGAGGGTGACCCCGATGAAGCCGATCTTGACGCCGTTCTTCTTCCAGACGGTGTACGGCTTGAGGATCGGCCGACCGGTCTTCTCATTGGTGACGTTGGCCGCGAGGTAGGGGAAGTCCGCTCCCTTGAACCTCTTCCCCTGCTCGTAGCAGCCCTCGACCGGGTGACAACCGCCGTTCTGGAGGCGGCCGAGCTCGACCGCGCCCTCGTCGAACTCGTGGTTGCCGACGGCCGTGACATCCAGGTCAATCTTGTTCAGCGCCTCGATGGTCGGCTCGTCGTGGAAGAGCCCGGACAGCAGCGGGCTGGCTCCGACCAGGTCGCCGCCGGCGGCGGTGATGGAGTACGGGTTCCCCTTGCGGGCATTGCGCAGGGAGGTCGCAAGGTACTCGGCACCACCGGCCGGTATCACCTTGACGGTGCCGTCGGGCTGCGTCTCACTGATGGTCCCGGCCGAGCCGGCGGGCGGCTCAAGGTTCCCGTGCAGGTCGTTGAATGAGAGCAACTGCACGTCGACGGTGCGGCCGTGGGCCCGCCCATGTCCATGGCTCTGCTCCTGCGCCCCGGCGGGCATCGCGGCGACCAGTGCGCCGACGGTGGTCAGTCCAGCGACCGCGGCGAGTATGCGGAGGCGGTTCTTTTGCGGTGTCGCTGACATCTGTCCCCTTGTCAGTTCAGCGTGGTCAAAGGCTGCGAGCGGCAGCCTAGAGTCAACGCGCGTAGCGCGACAGGGGGTACGGGTTACGACCTGGTTGCCATCGTTCGTCAAAGGGGCCACTCGCGCCCTCGGCCTCTCCTCCGTCCGGCCGTCGCCGACGACCTCGTACGCGATGCGGAGCGGGACGCCCCGGACGATCCGCTGCACGCATGACCTGGCCCTTACCGCCGACAACGTGCCGCACAGCCGTACCCTCGACCCATGACCACTGAAGCGGTGATTCCGGAGCCCGGCCGGCAGATTCAGACCCTTGACGAGCTCAGCCCCGGGCAGGCCCGGGACGTGCTCGGCATGCTCGACGAAGCCGCCCGTGCCGACGGGATGCAGGCCGTCTCCGAGCAGGGGCGACTGCAGCTGAAGGGCGGCAGGCGGGAGGGCGTTCGGCATCTTCTGCTCACCGTCCGCGGCGAGCTGATCGGGTATGCGCAGCTGGAGGACACCGACCCCGTCGAGGCCCCGGCCGCCGAGTTGGTCGTGCATCCCGCGCACCGGGGGCGGGGGCACGGGCGGGCGCTCGGGAGCGCGCTGCTGGGTGCCTCCGGGAAGCGGCTGCGGGTGTGGGCGCACGGCGGGAAGTCCGCCGCGCGGCATCTGGCCCAAGTGCTCGGGCTGACCCTTTTCCGTGAACTGCGTCAGCTGCGACGGCCGTTGAGCCCGCTGGACATTCCCGAGCCGGTGTTCCCGGCGGGCGTGACCGTACGCGCCTTTGTCCCCGGGCAGGACGACGCCGCCTGGCTCGCGGTGAACGCCGCCGCCTTCGCGCACCACCCCGAGCAGGGCTCACTGACCCAGCGGGACCTCGACGACCGCAAGAGCGAGCCGTGGTTCGACCCCAAGGGCTTCTTCCTGGCCGAGCGCGAGGGGGAGATCATCGGCTTCCACTGGACGAAGGTGCACGCCGCAGAGCACCTCGGCGAGGTGTACGTCCTCGGCATCCGCCCCGACGCCCAGGGCGGCGGCCTCGGCAAGGCCCTCACGGCGATCGGTCTGCGCCATCTCGCCGCGCAAGGGCTGCCGACCGCGATGCTGTATGTCGACGCGGACAACCCCGCGGCGCTGGCGGTGTACGAGCGGCTGGGCTTCGTCACGCACGAGGTGGATCTGATGTACCGCACCGAGTCCTGAGGCGCACGCGTACCTCGCCGCACCTTGAAGCGCTGAACGGTCAGGCGGGGCGCCCGGGGCCCTGAGGGCGCAGACCTACCACACCGGGCCCTGAGGCAGAACGGCCGGCCGGGCGCCCGGGCCTTGCCGGGGCCGCCGTCGCCGCTGCATTCTGGCGGCTGCGCCGACGCCACGGCCGGCCCGCGCGACGCGGAACCACCCGCCGGACCCCCCGGGGGCCCCGCCCCGCTTCCCCTCACGTCATGTCGTTGTTACCGGCCATTCAGACGACCTTGCGACCCTCACCCAATGCAGCCCGCTGTGCCCGCCTCCCCGAACGGGAAGATCCCCCCGATCCCGGCCCTCTCCGACGCGCCCATCACACCTGCAAGGCGGAAGAATGGGTTCATGAGCCAGCAGCCCGCCGAGGTACCGGTCCAGCACCCCCAGCCGTCCGTCGGTTCCATAGCCGCGCACCGCCCGCACACCGTCGCGGCCACGGCCTCCGACCTGGAACCCGATATCGACGCCGATCTCGACTCGTACGAGGAAGAACACGAGGGCGCCGGGGAACTGCCGGCGGGGCGGTTCCTGGACCGCGAGCGCAGCTGGCTCGCCTTCAACGAGCGCGTTCTGGAGCTCGCCGAGGACCCCGCGACCCCCCTGCTCGAACGGGCGAACTTCCTGGCGATCTTCGCCAGCAACCTCGACGAGTTCTTCATGGTCCGGGTCGCCGGACTCAAGCGCCGCATCGCCACCGGCGTCGCCACCCGCTCCGCCTCCGGCCTGCAGCCCCGCGAGGTCCTGGACCTGATCTGGACCCGTTCCCGCGAGCTCATGGCCCGGCACGCCGCCGCCTACCAGCAGGACATCGCCCCGGCGCTCGCCGACGAGGGCATCCACCTGATCCGCTGGCCCGACCTCACCGAGAAGGAGCAGGCGCGCCTGTTCACGCTCTTCCGCCAGCAGATCTTCCCCGTGCTCACCCCACTGGCCGTGGACCCCGCGCACCCCTTCCCGTACATCTCCGGTCTGTCGCTCAATCTGGCCGTGGTGGTGCGGAACCCGGTCAGCGGGCACCGCCACTTCGCCCGGGTGAAGGTCCCACCGCTGCTGTCCCGCTTCCTGGAGGCGTCCCCGCAGCGATACGTGCCGCTGGAGGACGTCATCGCGGCACACCTGGAGGAGCTCTTCCCCGGCATGGAGGTGCTCGCGCACCACATGTTCCGGGTGACCAGGAACGAGGACCTGGAGGTCGAGGAGGACGACGCCGAGAACCTCCTGAAGGCCCTGGAGAAGGAGCTCATGCGGCGCCGCTTCGGCCCGCCGGTGCGCCTCGAGGTCGAGGAGTCCATCGATCCGTACGTCCTCGACCTGCTGGTCCGCGAGCTGAAGGTCTCCGACGCCGAGGTCTACCCGCTGCCCGGGCCGCTGGACCTGACCGGACTGTTCGGCATCGCGGCGCTGGACCGGCCCGAGCTGAAGTTCCCGAAGTTCGTCGCGGGCACCCACCGGGACCTCTCCGAGGTCGAGTCGGCCTCCGCGCCCGACATCTTCATGGCGCTGCGCGAGCGCGACGTGCTGCTGCACCACCCCTACGACTCGTTCTCGACGTCCGTCCAGGCCTTCCTGGAGCAGGCCGCGGCCGACCCGGACGTACTGACCATCAAGCAGACGCTGTACCGCACCAGCGGCGAGTCCCCGATAGTGGACGCGCTGATCGACGCCGCCGATTCGGGCAAGCAGGTCCTCGTCCTGGTCGAGATCAAGGCCCGCTTCGACGAGCAGGCCAACATCAAGTGGGCGCGGAAGCTGGAGGAGGCCGGCTGCCATGTCGTCTACGGACTCGTCGGTCTGAAGACCCACTGCAAGCTGTCGCTGGTGGTACGCCAGGAGGGCGACACACTGCGCCGTTACTCCCACGTCGGCACCGGGAACTACCACCCGAAGACCGCCCGCCTCTACGAGGACCTGGGGCTGCTCACCGCGGACCCGCAGGTCGGCGCGGACCTCTCGGACCTGTTCAACCGGCTGTCGGGATACTCGCGCCGCGAGACCTACCGCCGGCTCCTGGTCGCCCCCAAGTCGCTGCGCGACGGCCTCATTTCGCGCATCAACAAGGAAGTCGCGCACCACCGCGCCGGACGCCCCGCCTACGTACGCTTCAAGGTCAACTCGATGGTGGACGAGGCCGTCATCGACGCCTGCTACCGGGCCGCGATGGCGGGCGTACCGGTGGACATCTGGGTCCGCGGGATATGCGCAATACGTCCCGGGGTCCCCGGCCTCTCGGAGAACATCCGGGTGCGCTCGATACTCGGCCGCTTCCTGGAGCACTCCCGGATCTTCGCCTTCGGCAACGGCGGCGAGCCCGAAGTGTGGTTCGGCAGCGCCGACATGATGCACCGCAACCTCGACCGCCGTATCGAGGCACTGGTGCGGGTCACCGACCCGGCCCACCGCGCTGCCCTGACCCGGCTGCTGGAAACCGGCATGTCCGACACCACGTCCTCCTGGCACCTGGGCCCGGACGGCACCTGGACCCGGCATTCGACGGACCCGGACGGCCAGCCGCTGCGGCATGTACAGGAGATGCTCATAGACGCCCGGAGGCGCCGGCGTGCACAGCCCTGATCTGTCCCAGCAGGACGCTGCCCCCGTCCCGGCCGCCCTCTCCGCCGCGCCCACGGCCGGCGAGGCGCTGGCCAGGTATCTGCACGCCCGGGCGGGCGACTTCCTGCGCAGTCTGCGGCTGCACAGCGAAAGCGGCGCGGACACCGCGGGCGTGGCGGAGGCCGCCCGCGCACTGCGCCGGGCCGCCCGGCGCATCAGCGGGACGCTGCACACCTTCCGGCCGCTGCTCGACCCCTCCTGGGCGGACGAGCTGCGCACCGAACTGGCATGGCTGTCCGCGACGTTGGCACAGGAACACGCCTGCACCTCGCGGCTCGGCCGGCTGCTCGAAGCGCTGTCGAGGCTGTCGGGGGCGAGCCCGTTGCCACCGGCGAGGGGGGAGCTTCGCCCGCTCGACAACGATGCCCCCTCGTCCGTCGCGTCCGGTGCCTCCGAAACCGCCGCCGGCGCCCTGCGCCCCACGGGCAGCCTGACCGTGGGGGCCGCGCGCGCCGGAGCCCTCCTGGAGCGGCAGCTCACCCTCGCCAGGACCCGCGCCCACTCCGCTGCCCTCCAGGCACTCGGCTCCTCCCGCTTCCACGCGGTCGCCGACTCCGTCGCCGTGCTCGCCTCCGAGCTGCCGCTGGTCCCGGCGGCAGCCGGCCCGGCCGCCGAGACCCTGGCCCTGCCCGCCGAACTCGCCGAGCGGCAGCTGCTCGAAGCCGTCGCCGCGCTGCCGCTGGGCCGCGCCGCGCACCCGTACAACGCGGACGCCCTGGTGTACGGCCTCGCCACCGCATCGGCCGAGGAGGCGCAGGACGCCCCCTGGCACCAGGTCCGGCTGCTGCTGCGCATGCACCGGTACGCACAGGAAGTGCTGCACCCGCAGGCGGATCCGGTCCTCTGCCGGGCCGGCCTCGTCCTCGACCACCACCGCGACGCCGCCGAGGCCGCCGCGGCCGCGGCCACGGCCGCCCGCACACCGCGGATCGCCCCGGCCACCGCGTACGCCCTCGGGGTGCTGCACGCCGACCAGCGGCACGAGGTGGAGGCCGCCCGGTTCACCTTCCAGCAGGTGTGGCGGACCACGGCGGTGACGGCCCCATGAAGGGGGCGGGGCTCCGATGAGGGACGAGACCGTACTGGCCGCGGGCTGTGTGCTGTGGCGGCGTTCTCCGTATGGCGACGAGGGCATCGAGATCTGCCTCGTGCACAGGCCGAAGTACGACGACTGGTCGCATCCGAAAGGGAAGCAGAAGCGCCTCGAGAAGACACTCGACTGCGCACTGCGCGAGGTGCTCGAGGAGACCGGCCACCGCTGCGTACCGGGTGCCCGGCTGCCCAGCGCGCGGTACGTCGCAAACGGGCGGCCCAAGCAGGTCAGTTACTGGGCGGCCGAGGCGACGACCGGGTCCTTCACCCCGGGCGAGGAGGTGGACCGCATTCTCTGGCTGCCGCCCGCGGCGGCCCGCAACCGCCTCACCCAGCCCCGCGACCGCATTCTCGTCGACGCCCTGCTAGAGGCCCTGCACTCGGCGTGAGGGCCAGTGACCCGGGCCACCGGCGGGCACTCAGCTGCCCGACACGGTTCACCTTCCGTTCACTCTCCCCCGTGGGCGGCTTCATCTGATCTGCCTAATTTCGGCCCTACAAGGTGACCGGCACCGCGCCGGTTCCCCCACCCCCGAAACGCGCCGCGTCCCGCGGCTCCTGGAAGGAACACCCGAAAGTGAAGCTTCAGCGCAAGAACGGGCTTCGCGCCACCGCGCTCGGCGCCCTCGCCGTGACCGGCGCCCTGGTCCTCACGGCGTGCGGTTCGGACAACAACGCGGGCGGCACCGGCGGCAGCGGCGAGAAGACCAGCGCCGCGTCGAACATCAAGTGCGACGGTGCGAAGGGCAAGCTGCTCGCCTCCGGCTCCAGCGCCCAGAAGAACGCCATGGACCTCTGGGTCAAGAACTACATGGCGGCGTGCTCGGGGGTCGAGGTCAACTACAAGGCCTCCTCGTCCGGTGAGGGCATCATCGCCTTCAACCAGGGCACCGTGGGCTTCGCCGGCTCCGACTCGGCGCTCAAGCCCGAAGAGGCCGCCGAGTCGAAGAAGGTCTGCAAGAGCGGCCAGGGCATCAACCTGCCCATGGTCGGTGGCCCGATCGCCATCGGCTACAACCTGCAGGGCGTCGACAATCTGACGCTGGACGCCCCGACCCTCGCCAAGATCTTCAACGGCAAGATCAAGAAGTGGAACGACCCGGCGATCGCCCAGCTCAACAAGGGCGCGACGCTGCCGGACAAGGCGATCCAGGCCTTCCACCGCTCCGAGGACTCCGGCACCACGGCGAACCTCGGCAAGTACCTGGCCGCCACCGCCAAGGCCGACTGGCCCTACGAGCCCGAGAAGAAGTGGCCGGCCCCCGGTGGCCAGGCCGCGTCCGGCTCCTCCGGCGTCGCCGCCCAGGTCAAGCAGGTCGACGGCGCGATCGGTTACTTCGAGCTCTCCTACGCGAGCTCGCAGTCCATCCCGACCGTCAAGATCAACACCGGTGCCGCGGCCCCGGTCGAGGCCTCCTCCGAGAACGCCTCCAAGGCCATCGCCGCCGCCAAGATCAAGGGCACCGGCAAGGACCTGGCTCTCGGCCTCGACTACACCACCAAGGCCGACGGCGCCTACCCGCTCGTCCTGGTGACCTACGAGGTCGTCTGCGACAACGGCAA
The DNA here is from genome assembly GCF_044903445.1 of Streptomyces sp. NPDC019890. NCBI lineage: Bacteria > Bacillati > Actinomycetota > Actinomycetes > Kitasatosporales > Streptomycetaceae > Streptomyces > Streptomyces sp. NPDC019890. The sequence continues at coordinate 18,905 of NZ_JBJDQK010000022.1, forward strand.
CAAGGCCGACACCCTGGGCACGGTCAAGTCCTTCCTGACCTACACCGCCAGCGACGAGGGTCAGAAGATCCTCGCGGACGCCGGCTACGCCCCGATCCCGGCCGAGATCAACTCCAAGGTCCGCGAGACGATCGCGGGTCTGAAGTAACGCAACAGGCCGGCGGGGGCCACTCCAGCCTCCGCCGGCCAACCCATCCGGTGCACCGCCGCCAGGGGAGTCCTGCCGCTCCCCCACCACAGACCGGAAAGATCATGGCTTCCACCACATCCATAGACTCCCCTCCTCCAACGCCGGCTCCGCCGTCCGCCAGGAAGAGCACCTCCACGGGTCGCGCAGGCGACAAGGTCTTCATAGGCCTGTCCCGCGGCTCGGGAATCCTGCTCCTGGTGATCATGGCGTCGATCGCCGCGTTCCTCACCTACCGCGCCACCATCGCCATCTCGAAGGACCAGGGCAACTTCCTCACCACCTTCGACTGGAACCCGGCGGGCAACCCACCGGTCTTCGGCATCGCGGTCCTCCTCTTCGGCACGGTGATCAGCTCGATCATCGCGATGGTGATCGCCGTTCCGATCGCCGTCGGCATCGCGCTGTTCATCTCGCACTACGCGCCGCGCAAGCTCGCCGCGCCCATCGCCTACGTCGTGGATCTGCTGGCCGCCGTGCCGTCGATCATCTACGGCATCTGGGGCGCCCTCTTCCTGGTCCCGTACCTCGAAGGTCTCAACCTCTGGCTGGACGAGTTCTTCGGCTGGACGTACCTCTTCGAGAAGACCGAGGTCGGTGTCGCCCGCTCGCTGTTCACCGTGGGCATTCTGCTCGCGATCATGATCCTGCCGATCGTGACCAGCGTCAGCCGCGAAGTCTTCCTTCAGGTCCCGCGGATGAACGAGGAGGCGGCCCTCGCCCTCGGCGCCACCCGCTGGGAGGTCATCCGGATGTCGGTCCTCCCGTTCGGCCGCTCGGGCGTGATCTCCGCCTCGATGCTGGGCCTGGGCCGCGCGCTCGGCGAGACGATGGCCGTCGCCACGGTCCTCTCCCCGAGCTTCGTGATCTCTCTGCATCTGCTCAACCCGGGCGGCGGAACGTTCGCCCAGAACATCGCGGCGAAGTTCGACGAGGCCAATGAGCTCGGGCGCGACGCCCTGATCGCCTCCGGCCTGGTCCTGTTCGTCCTGACCCTGCTGGTCAACGGCGCGGCCCGGCTGATCATCGCCCGCCGCAAGGAGTACTCGGGGGCCAACGCATGAGCCACACAGCCATAAAGGACCGGCCGACCCCGGCCCGCGCCGCCCGCAAGGGCCCCCTCAGCGCCCGGTCCCTGCCGCGCTGGGCCCCCATCGCATTCGCGGTCGTCTCGATCGCCCTCGGCTGCGGCATCAGCATCGCGGCCGGCTGGGAGAGTCGCGTGCAGTGGGGCCTCGTGTCGGCCCTGCTCTTCGTGCTCGTCTCGTACGTCGTCACCTCGATCGTCGAGAACAAGCGCCAGGCGAAGGACCGCCTCGCCACCAGCGTCGTGTGGGTCTGCTTCATCCTCGCCGTGATCCCGCTGTTCTCGCTGATCTGGGTGACCGTCAGCCGCGGTCTTAAGGTCCTCAACGCGTACTTCCTCAGCCACTCCATGGCCGGCGTCCCCGGCTTCGAGCAGGGCGGCGGTGTCTACCACGCCATCATCGGCACCCTGGAGCAGGTCGGCCTCGCCACCCTCGTCTCGGTACCGATCGGTCTGCTGACCGCGGTCTACCTGGTGGAGTACGGCAAGGGCGCGCTCGCCAAGGCCGTCACCTTCTTCGTCGACGTCATGACGGGCATCCCGTCGATCGTCGCCGGTCTCTTCATCCTCTCGATCATGCTGATTGCCCACCTGCAGCCGTCCGGCCTGATGGGCGCGCTGGCGCTGTCGATCCTGATGATCCCGGTCGTGGTCCGCTCCACCGAGGAGATGCTCAAGCTCGTCCCGAACGAGCTGCGCGAAGCCTCGCTGGCCCTCGGCGTACCGAAGTGGCGCACGATCCTGAAGGTGGTCATCCCGACCGCGCTCGGGGGCATCACCACGGGTGTGATGCTCGCGATCGCGCGTATCGCCGGTGAGACCGCGCCGATCATGCTTCTGGTCTTCGGCAGTCAGCTGATCAATACCAACCCGTTCGAAGGCGCCCAGTCCTCGCTCCCCTTCTACATCTGGGAGCAGTACCGGGTCGGCAGCGAGGCGTCGTACGACCGCGCCTGGGCCGCCGCCCTGGTCCTGATCGCCTTCGTCATGCTCCTCAACCTGGTGGCCCGCGGCATAGCCCGCTGGAAGGCCCCCAAGACCGGCCGCTAAGCGTCAATTTGCGGCTGCCGCCGCGTGGCGGCAGATTGGAAGTGATCCCCATGGCCAAGCGAATCGACGTCAGCGGCCTGACTGCCTACTACGGCTCCCACAAGGCGATCGAGGACATCTCGATGACTGTGGAGCCCCGCTCCGTGACGGCCTTCATCGGCCCGTCCGGCTGCGGCAAGTCCACGTTCCTGCGCACCCTGAACCGTATGCACGAGGTCACGCCCGGCGGCCGCGTGGAGGGCAAGGTGCTGCTGGACGACGAGAACCTGTACGCCTCCAGCGTGGACCCCGTCGCCGTACGCCGTACGGTCGGCATGGTCTTCCAGCGGCCGAACCCGTTCCCGACGATGTCGATCTTCGACAATGTCGCGGCGGGCCTGCGCCTGAACGGCTCGTACAGGAAGAACCAGCTGGCGGACGTCGTCGAGAAGTCCCTCAAGGGCGCGAACCTCTGGAACGAGGTCAAGGACCGCCTGAACAAGCCCGGTTCGAGCCTGTCCGGCGGTCAGCAGCAGCGGCTGTGCATCGCCCGCGCGATCGCGGTCGAGCCGGACGTGCTGCTGATGGACGAGCCGTGCTCGGCGCTGGACCCGATCTCGACGCTCGCGATCGAGGACCTGATCGGGGAGCTGAAGGAGCGCTTCACGATCGTCATCGTGACGCACAACATGCAGCAGGCGGCGCGGGTCTCGGACCGTACGGCGTTCTTCAACCTCTCGGCGGTCGGGCAGCCCGGGAGGCTGATCGAGATCGACGAGACGGAGCGGATCTTTGCGAATCCGTCGGTGCAGGCGACCGAGGACTACATCTCGGGACGCTTCGGATAGTCACCGGCGCCACGAGCGTCCTGCGGTGCTGCATGGCGGTGCCACCGCAAGACGAAGGGCCCGCCCCCTCTCCCAGGGGGCGGGCCCAGCCATTGCCCCCTGCCGGGGCCGACCCGGACCCGCGCCTCAATCGCCGGCGGGGCCGCATGGTCGGCCCGTCCGGGATGCCGGGGGAGGGGTCCCCGCCGCGACGCCGACGCTCAGAGCGTCCGGGGCGGAGCCGCAGAATCGATACTGCAGGCAGGGGCTGGGGACTCTTCGAGCCGTCAGCCGAAGATCAGGTACACGAGCCCATAGCTCAGCGCAGCGACAATCGCCGCGGCCGGCATCGTGATGAACCACCCCATGATGATGTTCTTCGCAACCCCCCAGCGCACCGCGTTCACCCGCTTCGTCGCGCCCACCCCCATGATCGCGGACGTGATCACATGCGTCGTCGAGATCGGCGCGTGGAACAGGAACGCGGAGCCGAACATGATCGACGCCCCCGTCGTCTCCGCCGCGAACCCCTGCGGCGGATCCAGCTCGATGATCTTGCGGCCGAGCGTCCGCATGATCCGCCACCCACCCGCGTACGTCCCGAGCGACAGCATCAGCGCACATGCGATCTTCACCCAGACCGGAATCGCGTCGCCCTGGTCCTCCACACCCGCGATGACGAGCGCCATCACCACGATGCCCATCGTCTTCTGCGCGTCCTGGAGCCCGTGACCGAGCGCCATGCCCGCCGCCGAGACGGTCTGCGCTATCCGGAAACCACGCTTGGCCTTGTTCGGGCTGGCCTTCCGGAACGTCCAAAGAATCGCGACCATCACCAGATACCCGCAGATCAGACCCACGACCGGCGAGACGAACATCGGGATGACGACCTTGTCGAGCACCCCGGACCAGATGACCCCTGTCCCGCCCGCGAGCGCCGCGCCGACCATTCCGCCGAACAGCGCGTGGGACGAGGAAGACGGCAGTCCGAAGTACCAGGTGACCAGGTTCCACACGATCGCCCCGAGCAGCGCGGCGAAGAGGATGCCCATCCCCTGGTTGCCTGTGGGCGTCTCGATGAGCCCTTCGCTGACGGTCTTCGCGACGCTCTGTCCGAGGAAGGCACCGGCGAGGTTCATCACCGCGGCCATCGCCAGCGCCGCGCGCGGCGTCAGCGCACGCGTGGAGACCGAGGTCGCAATCGCGTTCGCGGAGTCGTGAAAGCCGTTGGTGTACGTGAATCCGAGCGCGACACCAATGGTCACGATCAGGGCAAGGGTGTCCACGAGGTTCAGGACTCCTTGACCGCGATGGTCTCCACGGTGTTCGCAACATGCTCGAAGGCGTCGGCCGCCTCCTCCAGCACATCCACGATCTGCTTGAGCTTGAGCACCTCGATGGCGTCGTACTTACCGTTGAAGAGCGTCGCAAGGAGCTTGCGGTGAATCTGGTCGGCCTGGTTCTCCAGGCGGTTGACCTCGATCCAGTACTCGGTCAGGTTGTCCATGGTCCGCAGATGCGGCATGGCCTCCGCGGTCAGCTCCGCGGCCCTGGCCAGGACCTCGATCTGCTGCTCGACCCCCTTGGGGAGCTCCTCGACCTGGTAGAGCACGACCAGGTCGACGGCCTCCTCCATGAAGTCCATGATGTCGTCGAGCGACGACGCGAGTTTGTAGATGTCCTCGCGGTCGAACGGCGTGATGAACGAGGAGTTCAGCTGGTGGAAGATCGCGTGCGTGGCGTCGTCCCCAGCGTGTTCCGCCGCCCGCATCCGCTCCGCGATCTCGGCCCGGCCGGAGGCATCCGCCCCGAGCAGTTCCATGAGGAGCTTCGAGCCCGTGACGATGTTGTCCGCGGATGCGGCAAACATGTCGTAGAAGCTCGTCTCCCTGGGGGTCAGACGAAATCGCACGTGGGGTCCTCGGGGTGCTCTGGATTTGGTCAGGCTGATGCTAGGTGCATCATCCGGCCACGGCTAACCGGCGTCCATCAGTGTCGCCCATCAAACACAGTGATCAGCACGGGGTCCCCATGCCCCGTTCCGGCGGGATTCGTTACCATATACCCACGAGGGGTATCCAGGCCCTTTCTGGACAACGGGAGGACGCGATGACGACCACCGAGGCGGCCGGCCCCCCGGTCACGGACCACGACCACGGTGTGCACGGCTACCACAAGCAGAAGGACGAGCACCTCAAGCGGCTGCGCCGGATCGAGGGCCAGATCCGCGGGCTGCAGCGGATGGTCGACGAGGACGTCTACTGCATCGACATACTTACCCAGGTCTCCGCTTCCACGAAGGCGCTGCAGTCCTTCGCCCTTCAGCTTCTTGAGGAGCATCTGCGGCACTGCGTCGCAGATGCCGCGGTGAAGGGCGGCGAAGAGATCGACGCGAAGGTCGAGGAGGCGACGAAGGCGATCGCGCGTCTTCTTCGTACCTGATCCGCCCGACAGCAACCGGTATGTCCAGCAGGCCGGATACGCCCATGGGGCGCGGCGACGACCTCCCGGCCGCGCCCCTGATTCATGTCTGCCGGTTCATGCCTGCCGGTTCATGCCCGCAGGGTCGCGGCAAACCGCTCGGCCGCCACCTTCAGCACCTCGTCGATCCGGTCCGGGCTGAGCCGCTCCTCGTCAGCGGCCGACGCCGCAATGATCAACTCGCCACACAGCTCGATCTCGGCGAGGGCCACGTGGTCCTGGACGAGTGTCGTACTGGGCGGTGCCACGTGCAATCACCTCTTCCTGCCGGTCCCGACTTCCTAGCGTAGGGAGTGATGCACAGCGCGCGCATGGCACGTCCGGACCATTTAGGCCCTGATCCTCCCGGCGTAAATGTCCCGTTCCTCCGGCAGACGCACGACGATCGGCGCCCCGAAGTCGTACAGCAGGGTGGTCGAGGTGACGGCGACCGTACCCCTCTCATTGGTGAAACTGAACCGGTGCCGCACCTTGCGCAGCCGGCCCTGTTCGTCGAGATAGGCGTCGAAGGGCACGATGTCCTTGGCGAACCCTTTTGCCGCTGCCGCCAGTGTGGCGCGGGCATGCGGTTCGGCGACGCGCGCCGCCTGTGCGATGTCGGTGGTGCCGCGGTAGTGCCGCACCGTCGTCCCGGCGAGCCGCTCGTCCCCGACGTAGGTCACGCCTTCTGCGCTGCGCAGCAGTTCGGCGGCGGCGAGCGGATCGGTCGCGCCCCCGGTGACCAGGTTCCCGTCCTCCAGCGTGGTCGTGTCGACCCGTACCCACTTGTCGGCGGGCACGCCCGCACCCCGGTTCTTCATGTACAGCGCGCCCGGCGCCAGCAGCTCGGTGACCGGACTGTGCTCGTCCGCGCCCGCGGGGTCCTTGGGCAGTACGACGACGAGCTGCCCCATCCGCCGCCTGAAGTCGTAGCCGCCCTCGCCCCGGATCGTCACCCGGGTCCCGCCGGTGGCCGTCTCCATGGACGTACGGGCCCTGGAACTCCCGGTCGCGGCAAGCACATCCGCGGCCCTGCGCACCCGGTCGGCCGCTCCGCCGCCCCACCGGTCGTCGGCGACCGCGCCACCGCCTGCGGAGCAGCCGCTGGTCGCCGCCATCCCCAGTACGGCGGCCGCCACGGCGATAGCCCCGCTCCTGCGCCTGTGCTGCTGCACCACCATCGCCTGCCAACCCCCAACACCGGACCGCTGCTTCCAGGAGAGCCCCACCCGTCCCGCATAACGACGGCCTGGGCCCCTCGTCACGCGAGTCGGGCGCCCGCAAGTCCCAGTACCGTGGAGTGGTGCACCCGCAGGCCCCCGCCGGCGACGCGTCGGCCCACCACACCACCACCACCGAACGCGGCTCCTTCGCCATGGCCCGATGCACCTGCGGCTGGCTGGGGCCCGCGCGGCGTTCGCGCGAACGGGCACGTACGGACGCCGCATTGCACATCTCGGCATTCGACTCAGCGCACTGACGGAACCTCTCGCTCCCCAGAGCCGTCTCGTCCCCCAGGAGGTTCCATGGACCGGCGCGCGCTGCTCACCACCGCTGTAGTTCTGACCGCTGCCGCCTGCACGGGCAAGAAGGACGGCACCGGCACGACAGCGGCCACCACGACGACAACCACGACCACCCGGAGCAGACCCGGCACCGCTCCCGCCACCGCTTCCGCGGCGGGCTCGGACTGGACCGCGCTCGCACGCGGGCTCGACGGGAAGCTCGTACGGCCCGGGGACGCCGCGTATCCCGCCGCCCGGCAGCTCTACAACACGCGCTTCGACTCGCTGAAGCCCGCGGCCGTCGCGTACGTCGCCGGTGCTGACGACGTCAAGGAGTGCCTGGCCTGGGCCAGAGCCCACCGCACCCCCGTCTCCATCCGCAACGGCGGCCATTCCTACGCCGGTTGGTCGTCGGGCAACGGCCGCCTCGTCATCGACGTGTCGTCCCTCAACCGCATCACGGCGGACGGTTCCATCGGTGCGGGCGCCAAGCTGATCGACGTCTACAACAACCTCGCGCGCAGCGGCCGCACCATACCCGCGGGCTCCTGCCCCTCCGTCGGCGTCTCCGGGCTCACCCTCGGCGGCGGGCACGGCGTCACCTCGCGTGCGTACGGGCTGACCTGCGACAGCCTCGTCTCGGCGACCGTCGTCACGGCCGACGGCAAGCTGCTGACGGCGAGCGCGAAGGAGAACAAGGACCTCTTCTGGGCGCTGCGAGGCGCGGGCAACGGCAACTTCGGCGTCGTCACCGGGCTCCGGTTCCGTACGCATCCCACGCCCGCGACCGTCACCGCCTATCTCACCTGGCCCTGGTCGAAGGCCGCGGCGGTGCTTGCCGCCTGGCAGCGCTGGGGCCCGGAGCAGCCGGACGAGATCTGGTCGTCGGCGCACCTCGCCGCCGGTCCCGGCGCCACACCCACGCTCTCCGTCGCCGCGTTCTCGCTCGGCAGCGAGGGCGATCTGCGCAACGCCCTCGACCGGCTCGCCGACCGGGTGGGCTCGCCGGCGCGCTCGGTCTCGGTGCGCCGCCGAAGCTACCGCGATGCGATGCTCGGCTACGCGGGCTGCTCCACGTTCAGTGAGGCCCAGTGCCATCTGCCGGGCAGCACTCCGGGCCGTACGAAGCAGGGCGCGCTGCAGCGCGAGACGTACGCCGCGGCCTCCGACTTCTTCGACCGCGATCTCTCACCGGCGGGGCTGCGCGCACTGATTTCCGGGGTCGAGGCTTTCACCCGGATCAAGCCCGGACAGGGCGGAGGCGGCGGCTCCGTCGCGCTGACCGCACTCGGCGGGGCGGTCAACCGCGTGGACCCGCTGGCGACGTCGTTCGTACACCGGCGGTCCAGGATGCTCGCGCAGTACATCGCCTCCTGGCGGCCCGGGACAGCGGGCGCGGCCCAGCAGGCCTGGCTGAAAAACACCCATGCGGGGATGCGCCGCTATGCGTCCGGCGCCGCCTACCAGAACTACATAGATCCCACGCTGGCCGACTGGCGCAAGGCGTACTACGGCCCGGCGGCGGACCGCCTCACCCGCCTGAAGAAGCAGTACGACCCGGACCGGATCTTCACCTTCCCGCAGGCGCTCTAGCCGACGGGCCGCCGAGGCGATGGGGCGGTCCGCCCGGCCGGTCGGGCGCTCCGAGCGGTCCGGCGCCCGGCCGGTCAGGTGCTCCGATCCGCCGGGCGGTCAGGTGCTCCGATCCGCCGGGCGGTCAGGTGCTCCGATCCGCCGGGCGGTCAGGCGTCCCAACCGGCGACGCGGTCAGGCGCTCCGAGCGTCCGGCGGCCGACCGGACCGGCCGGTCACGCAGTCGGCCGGTCAGGCGTCCCAACCGGCCACGCTGCCGGCCGCGGCCAGGCGTTCCGAGCGGCCAGCAGGACGGGCGCTCCGAGCCGCCCGGGCGGGCCGACCGGATCAAGCCGCACGCGGCCCGCAGGACAGGCGCTCCGAGCCGTCAGGCAATCACGCCGCGAGATCGTTTTCGCCGCTCCCGGCGCCCTCGGTCCTCGGCTCCGGGATGCCGAGCGTCTCCGGCCGGCCCTCAGGACCGCCCTCCGCCCGCCTCGACCGTACGAGCCACCCCGCCCGCCCCGACCCGGCCACCGCCGACACCAGCGGCGTCAGCAGTGCCAGCGCGAGCGGCGCCAGCAGCAGCGCCACCGCCGTGCCCAGTGCGAAGCCGCCCACCACGTCGGACGGGTAGTGCACGCCCATGTAGACCCGGCAGAAGCCCTCGGCGAGCGCGAGCCCGATCGCGGCAAAACCGAACCTGCGGTTGGCGACGAAGAGCGCGGCACCGATCGCCATCGCCAGCGTCGCGTGGTCGCTGACGAAGGAGTAGTCGGTCTTGCCCGTCACCAGGACCTCGATGCCCTGGTGCTCGACGAACGGCCGCGGTCTCTCGACGAACCCGCGGATGGGGATGTTGACCAGCAGCGCGATCCCCGCGGCCAGCGGCGTCCAGATCAGCCCGGCGACCGCGGCGACCGAGTCCTCGGCGGTGCCGCGCCTGCGCACGCTCCACCAGCACCACAGCACGACCAGGACGAGCGCGAGCATGATTCCGTATTCGCCGACGAACTCCATCGTGCGGTCGAGCCACGACGGGGCGTCCTTGGCGAGGCCATTGATGCCGTAGAGCAGGCTGAGGTCAGGGTCGGACCCTCCCCTTGACTGTGTCAGGGGGGACCCCATCGGCTCCGCCACGGGGAAGCCCACTGCGAGTCCGGCCATCTGCTGCAGCCCCTTGCCTTGTTGCCTGGTGCGACGCCCCTTCCGGATGCCTCGCCTCTACCAACCCCCGTGGTCAGTGCGGTGCCTGCTGCATGGTCAGTGCGGCTGTACCCGTCCAGGGAACGGCCCATTCCCTGTGTACGTTCCACTCTCCACCGAAAGATCACCATGACGTTACCGAAGAGTGATACATCGTCGCAGCTCAGGGCCTTGGCCTTGCGGACAGTTCCGGCCATGTCCGACGCTTCATCAGGCTTCCGGGACGGTCGTCGGCAACGCTTTCGCGCCATCCTTGGTGACCCTCGTCGCGCCGAAGTAGTCCGGGGTGTCGATCTTGTCGAAACGGATCACGGCCCCGGTGTACGGAGCGTTGATCATGTACCCGCCACCCACATAGAGCCCGACGTGCCGGATCGCCCGCGAATTGGTGAGGTCGTCCGAGAAGAAGACGAGATCGCCGGGGAGCAGCTCGTCACGCGAAGGGTGCGGGCCCGCGTTGTACTGATCGTTCGCGACACGTGGCAGCTCGATGTCCACGGTCCGGTACGCGGCCTGCGTCAGCCCTGAACAGTCGAAACGCCCGCCCTGCTCAGGCGTGCCGTTGCCGCCCCACAGATACTTCGTGCCGAGCCTCTGCTGCGCGAAATAGATCGCCCCGGCAGCCTGCCGGGACGGCTCGACCCGCCCGATGGGCCTGGCGAAGCTCTTCTCCAGCGTGCGGATGACCTTGACGTAGTTCTGGGTCTCCCGGTACGGCGGCACGCCCCCGTACTTGATGACGGCATAGGCACCCGCGTTGTATGCGGCGAGCATGTTGTCGGTCTGATCGCCGGGCGCCTTCTTTACGTATCCGGCCAACTCACAGTCGTACGAGGCAGCAGACGGAATCGCATCTGCCGGATCCCAGACGTCCTTGTCCCCGTCCCTGTCCCCGTCGATGCCGTGCGCCGCCCAGGTACCTGGGATGAACTGGGCGATGCCCTGGGCGGCGGCGGGGCTCTGCGCCTTCGGGTTCCAGCCGCTCTCCTGGTAGAGCTGGGCGGCGAGCAGCGCCGGGCTGATAGCCGGGCAGAGGTTGCCCCACTTCTGTACGAGCGGCTGATAGAGCGCGGGCACAGCACCCTTGGCGAGCCCGACGGCCCGTCCGCCGACGCCGTTCGCACCGCCGAAGAGCCCGGCGGCCGCGGAGTAGGTCCCCACGACGAGCAGCGCGACGAAGCTCAGGCACAGCCCCAGCCCGATCCCACCGGCCACCCAGATTTTTCGCACGCCCTCAACCCTCCCCCATCCGCGCCGTGTTCCAGCCCGTTTCCACCCGCGCGCCTACGGCTTGCGTCCGACGCCGCCGAACATGGCCACCTCGGCGGGCTCTTCACCGTCGGCGGCCGGCGGCCGCCAGCGGGAACACGACACCAGTCCGGGCTCCAGCATGTCGAGCCCGTCGAAGTACCGGGTGAGCTGCTGCGGGGTGCGCTGGGTGAGCCGGGGCGTACCGTGCTCGTTCCAGAACGCTACGGCCGCGTCCACATCGGGCATCGCCGGGCTGGTGACCGTGTGGGACAGCACGAGATGACTGCCCGCGGGCAGCGCGTCCATGAGGCGGCACACGATCCCGTACGACTCCTCGTCGTCCTCGATGAAGATCACCACGCCGAGCAGCATCAGCGCAACCGGCCGGGTGAGATCGAGCGTGCCGGCCGCGCGCTCCAGGATCGAGTCCACATCGCGCAGATCGGCGTCGAGATAGTCGGTGCGGCCCTCGGGCGTACTGGTGAGCAGGGCGCGGGCATGCGCGAGCACGAGGGGATCGTTGTCCACGTACACGATCCGCGCGTCGGGCGCGGCGCGCTGGGCGACCTCGTGGGTGTTGTCGGCACTGGGCAGCCCGGTGCCGATGTCGAGGAACTGCCGGATGCCGACATCGGCGGCCAGATGGTGCACGGACCGCCCCAGGAACAGCCGGTCGGCGATTGCGTAGTCGCCGATGCCGGGGTGGAGCCTGCGGATCTGGTCACCGGCTTCGCGATCGACTTCGTAGTTGTCCTTGCCGCCGGTCCAGTAGTTCCAGATCCGGGCGGTGTGCGGACGCGTGGTGTCGATCCGGGCGAGTAAGTGCGCGTTGTCGGTCACACGGACCAAGATAGCCAACTCCGCCTGGCACGCGAGCTGTTGGAGGCATGGTGCGGGGGCGCCCGAACTCCTCCTCCCTGCGGAGCCGGCCTCCCCCGGCCCGCCGTCCCCATGGACCACAGGAGTGGAGCGCTTCCGCCACGGGGATTCGCGCATGGCGCTCAACGTGAGTGCGGGCGGTACCTCGGCTCAGATGCCGCCCCGCATGCTTCCACGCGCCCCAAATGCGCAACAACGACAGTCATTGCCCGGAGTCACCCTCCGTGATACATAGAGTGACCATACGCACTTCTCGCATCGCCCCGATCCCCGCCGCCGCAGGTCAGGGCGGCGCGATCGGTCATACGTGCGGAGATCGGGTAAAGAGACCCGCCAAGGCGGCTTACGCGGGCGGTTTCATCAGCGAAGATAGAGCGACGGCCCATGCCGAGGGGCAGGGCACTGAACAACCCAACAGGGGCGGTGAGTTACATGATCCTGGCAGCCGAAAAGGGCGACATCACCACCATCATCGGCGGAATCGCCCCGAACTGGGGGCCTTTCGGGAGCCTGGGGAACGAGGCGCGGGTGATGATCGAGGTCGTGATGGCGGTTGCCATCCTCCTCTGCCTGGGCATCGCGATCTGGGGCGCGGCCAAACAGCGCATCGGCGCGACGGCACTGCGCGACACCTTCAGCGCGGAGCAGGGCAAGGGCCTGATCGTCGCCGGCCTTACCGGCGTCTTCATCATCGGGTCACTGGGGACCTTGTTCACCATCGTGTACGGGATGGCTGTCTAACCGCCCGTCAGACCCTCCGGGCGTGCCCGGCCCACCTTCGAGGTTGCGTCTCCCTGATGTCGAGTCACCACACCGCGCCCGCGCGGGAAGCAGCACGACTACCGTCGTACTTCGGGTCGTACTACGCGGCACAGCAAACGGTTGAGGGGGCGTACGCGAGATGAGCCTCGGGGACGAACACGGCTACGGCGGCGAGTCGGGCGGCCGCACGGACGACGACTTCGGCGGCACGGGCCAGACGCGTACCCGCCTGCCGGGCGGCGCCGACACCGACGTCTACGGCGGCGCGCGGCGCCCCGTACGGAACTCACGCTCTCTGATCACGGTGGTGGGCGTCGTGGTGCTGCTGATCGCGGCTATCGCGTTCGCGAACCAGGGCGGTGACGACGACGGCACATCGGCCGAGGGCGAGAAGGGCGCGGGGGCGGCGCCGACGGCGGCGACGGGGGTGCGGCCGGTGAAGGGGGAGGCCGGGGGGATTCCGTCGGGGTTTGCGAGGGATGAGCAGGGGGCGCAGAGCGCGGCGGCGAATTATGCGGTGGCGCTGGGTTCTGACGGCATGTTCAACACGCAGCGCCGTCAGAGCATCGTGAAGTCCCTCGCCGACTCCAGCACGCTGGACAAGCTCCAGTCAGGGTTCGACGCCGACTACTCCCCCGCCTTCCTCGCGCAGATCGGCCTGAGTGCCGACGGCGCCGCCCCAGTCGGCTCCACGTTCGTCAACCGGACCCTTCCGGCAGGCACAAAGGTCAAGAGCATCTCGAGCGAGGCCGCTGATGTCGACGTCTGGTGCATGGGCTTGTTCGGGCTGACGGGTGCGAAGTCCACCAAGCCGGTGACGAGCGGCTGGTTCACAGTGAGCGTCAAGCTGAAGTGGAACGGGTCCGACTGGAAGGTCCTGGCTACCAGTCAGAAGACGGGGCCTACGCCAGTCACCGGTGACAACCCCGTGTCCGGGTCCGACGAAATCGCTGGAGCAGTCAAGGAATTTGGAGGGTTCACATATGCCCGCTAACCCTCACCTCCGGCTGCGCTCCATCATGACCACCCTGGCGGCCGTCCAGGCGGCGGCGCTCCTGTTTGCGGTCCGGGCAGCCGCAGCACCGACGCCCACGCCCACACCGGGCAAGTCCGACGATCCCTGCGGGCTCATCGCTGGACCCGCGCGGGACTACTGCGACAACGGCTCACCTGGCGGAGCCAAACGCACCCCCCTCGAACCCACCGACGCCCTCGACCCCCTCGCCTCCCTCGCCCGCGGCTGCGCCGACGCCGCCGTCTGGACCATCGACCAGCTCTCCAAAGCGGTGAATTCCACCGCCACCGTCGACTTCACCAACTCCGCCTTCCGAGCCCAGTACGCCATCGTCTTCGCCGCTTCCACCATCCTCACCCTCGTCCTCTGGCTCCTCGCCGTCGCCAAGCGCGCCGTCCGCGGTGTCCCCCTCACCACCGCCGTCTCCGAAGCCGTCGGCTTCCTCTGGCTCACCGTCCTCGCGTCCGCCTTCACCCCGCTCATCCTCTACACCCTCGTCTCCGCGACCGACGGCGTCACCGAGGTCATCGCGGGCGGCACCAGCGGGCAGACCGACCAGTTCTTCGGGAACTTCTCCGGCGCCCTCAAAAAGGGGACCGACATCGGCGGCGGGCCGATCATGCTGATCGTCGTCTCACTCGTCACGATCCTCGCCGCCGGCGTCCTCTTCCTCGAGCTGTTCATCCGCGCCATCCTGCTCTACGTCGGCGCACTCCTCGGCGTCGTCGTCTACTCCGGTCTCGTCGACAAGAACATGTGGGGGCGTGTCCGCCGCTGGGCCGGAATCATGATCGCGATCATCATGGTCAAGCCAGTGATCGCGATCGTCCTGGGTCTCGCGGGCGCACTCTCCGCCGAGAACGGACCCGACTCCTTCTCCGCCGTCGTCTCCGGCCTCGCGATCATCCTGCTCGCCATCTTCGCCTCCGCGGTGATCTACCGTTTCGTCCCCGGCTTCGGCGACGAGATCGTCGCCTCCCGCAACAACCGCCTGCAGAACGGCGCCGAGAACGCCGCGGCCGCCGTCATCAGCTCGCCCGCCAACCTCGTCTCCCAGGGCATCAAGACCCACAGCAGCCGAGGCAACCAGCACGGCGGCGACAGCAACGGCAGCGCCCCCCGCCCCGCCAACCCCATCAGCGGCGGCGTCGCCGCGCACAGCAGCCGCCCCTCCGGCGGGACCGGCGGGGGAGGCGGCGGCGGATCCGTACCCGCCGCACCCCCGCCCCGTAGCAGCGCCCCCGGCACCAGCAACCCGCACAGCAACCGCAAGAGCACAGGAGGTGGAGGGCGTTGACGACCCAGTCCCAACCCATCACGCCCCGCCGTACGTATCTGATCGGCCGGGCCCGGCCGAACGCGATCGTCGGCAAGAACCGCGAGACCGGCGAGATCGCCCTGATCATCGCCGGCGCGTTCCTCGGCATGATGAGCGGGCTGCTGGTCCCCGTCCTGTCCCTGCGGATCGTGCTGCTGATGGGTTTCCCGCTGCTCGCCCTCGCCGCCGTGTACGTCCCGTACAAGCACCGCACCTTCTACAAGTGGTTCGAGATCAACCGCAGTTACAAGCGCACCCTGCGCAATGGCACCCTCTACCGCTCCTCCGTCGCCGAGGCCGGCACCCGGCTCGACGGGCGTGAGGTCGAGGTCGGCCCGCCCCCGGGCATCGGCCGGATCAACTGGCTCGCCGCCCCCTTCGGCCCCGACGAGATCGCCGTACTGCTGCACGCCGACCGCCGTACCGTCACCGCCGCCATCGAGATCGAGGGCCCCGGCGTCGGCCTGCGCGACAGCGAGGACCAGGAGGCCCTCGTCGACCGCTTCGGCACCCTGCTCAAGCATGTGGCCAACGGCGACGGCTTTGTGACGCGCCTGCAGATGCTCGCGCGTACGCTCCCGGCCGACCCCGACGCCCACGCCAAGGACGTCGCCCAGCGCGGCAACCAGCAGTCGCCCGGCTGGCTGCGCGACTCCTACGACCAGCTCCAGTCGATGGTCTCCACCTCCAGCGAGCAGCACCGCGCGTACCTCGTCGCCTGTATGCACTACTCCCGCGAACTGGCCGCCGAGGCCCACACCATGGCCCGCGCCGCCCGGCACTCCTCCGGCTCGAAGGCCTCGGGTTCGAGGAAGCTCGACAAGGACGCCGGCCTCGCCGTCGTCATGGCCCGCGAGCTCACCGACATCTGCGCCCGCCTCGCCGAGGCCGACATCCGGGTCCGCCAGCCGCTCGGCCAGGGCCGGCTCGCCTCCCTGGTGCACTCGATGTACGACCCCGACCACCCCATCGACCACATCCAGGCGATGACGAAACGCAACGCCTGGCCCGCCGAGCTCGACGCCATGCAGCCCACCTACCTCCAGGCGAAGACCCGCGAGTCCTCCACCCGTGCGCCCTGGTGCCACTCCACCGCCTGGGTGAAGGAGTGGCCCATGACCCCGGTCGGCGTCAACTTCCTCGCGCCGCTGCTCGTCCACACCCCCGATGTGATCCGTACGGTCGCGGTCTGCATGGACCTGGAGCCCACCGAGGTCGCCATCGAGCGGATGCTCACCGAGAAGACGAACGACGAGGCGGACGCGAGCCGCGCCGCCAAGATGAACCGCACCGTCGACCCGCGCGACATCGCCGCCCACGGGCGGCTCGACCAGCGGGGTGAAGATCTCGCGAGCGGTGCGGCAGGGGTGAATCTTGTCGGGTACATCACTGTGTCGTCGCGTTCACCCGAGGCTCTGGCCCGGGACAAGCGCACAATCAGGGCCTCGGCCGGCAAGTCCTATCTGAAGCTGGAGTGGTGCGATCGCGAGCACCACCGGGCGTTTGTGAACACCTTGCCGTTCGCGACCGGCATCCGACGCTGAGGAGAGGGCAGTCCGCCATGCGAGATCCGCTGTCCGTCTTCACCGATGCCTTCACGTCCTTCCTGTTCGGCAAGGTGGAGACGACGCGCCTGCCGGTGCGTACGTCCACGGGGCAGGCCCAGGCCGTCTACCTGCCGACCGCCGCGCCGGGCCTCGGCGACTCGGGCGTGATCATCGGCCGCGAGGTGTACAGCGGAAAGGGCTATATCTACGACCCCTTCCAGCTGTACGGCCAGCAGCTCCCGGCCCCCCACTGGCTGGTGCTCGGAGAGTCCGGCAACGGCAAGTCGGCACTCGAGAAGACGTACGTCCTGCGCCAGTTGCGCTTCCGCGACCGGCAGGTCGTCGTCCTCGACGCACAGGGCGAGGACGGGGTGGGCGAGTGGAATCTCGTCGCCCAGGAGCTGGGGATAACCCCCATCAGGCTCGACCCGATGACCGCCCTGGACGGCGGCATCCGCCTCAACCCGCTGGACCCGGCGATCACCACGACCGGCCAGCTGGCCCTGCTCCGTACGATCATCGAGGTCGCGATGGGGCACGGCCTCGACGAACGCTCCGGCTTCGCGCTGAAGGTGGCGCATGCGTATGTGAACGAGACGATCGTCGACCGGCAGCCGGTGCTGACGGACATCGTGGACCAGCTGCGGCATCCGGAGGCGGAGTCGGCGGAGGCGATGAACGTCGACATAGACGACGTACGGGCCTGGGGCCTGGATGTCGCGCTCGTGCTGGACCGGCTGGTCGACGGCGACCTGCGGGGCATGTTCGACGGGCCGACGACGGTCGGGATCGACCTGGACGCCCCGCTGATCGTCTTCGATCTCTCCCACATCGACCGCAACTCGATCGCCATGCCCATTCTCATGGCGATCGTCGGAGTCTGGCTCGAACACACCTGGATCCGCCCGGACCGCAAGAAGCGCATCTTCCTGGTGGAGGAGGCGTGGCACATCATCAACTCGCCCTTTGTGGCCCAGCTCTTCCAGCGGCTGCTGAAGTTCGGCCGCCGACTGGGCCTGTCCTTCGTGGCAGTGGTCCACCACCTGTCGGACGTGGTGGACGGGGCGGCTGCGCGGGAGGCGGCGGCCATCCTCAAAATGGCCTCGACGAGAACGATTTACGCCCAGAAGGCGGACGAGGCGAGAGCGACGGGAAGGGTGCTGGGCCTGCCGCGATGGGCCGTCGAGATCATCCCGACGCTCACTCCGGGCATCGCTGTCTGGGACGTCAACGGCAATGTCCAGGTGGTCAAACACCTGGTGACGGAGACGGAGAGACCACTAGTCTTCACCGATCGGGCCATGACGGAATCGTCGGGTCCGGCTCTGCCGGAGGACGTACAGGCCGCGGAGTGGGAGGCGGAGCAGCGCGCGGCCCTGATCGAGCGCCGGCAGCTGGACGAGTCCTCCGAGTCGACGGTGGCATGACATGCGCGACCGACGGGACTTGCGGGAGGACGAACGCGGCATCCCGGACGGCCTGTTGGTCGGCCTGCTCGGCTTCCTGCTCGGCCTGACGCTCCTGGTCTGGACGGCGACGGGCCTGGCGGGCGTCCTGTCCCACGGCGCCTGGCCGAGTGGCGTGACCTTCACGCAGACCCCGATGGCGATGCGCGCGCTGGCGGCCAAGCCGCACGACCTCGCCGGGGCGTGGCCGGACGCCCCACCGGCGGAGCTTTCGGGCTACGGGCTGTTCTGGGGCCTGGCAATCGGCGAGTTGATGGTCCTGCTGGTCCTGACGATCTTCGTCCTGGGCACCTTGGCCCGTTGGCGCACGGTCCGTGCGAACCGGTCGGCGGCCGCGCGGGAAGCCGCGAGCCCCGGGGCCGGGGCCGGGGCCGGGGCCGGGGCCAGGGCCAGGGCCGGGGATCCCGACCCGCCTACAGAGCAAGGGGCGAACGGCACCGGCACCTCCGCAGGACCCGTTGCCGCGGACCCGAGCCACCGCGAAGCCGTCGGCCACCCGGCACAGCCGAGGCACGGCACCGGCGGGTGGGAGTCCCCGGTCACGGGCAGCGGCTCAGCCACGACGCCGCCCCCTGGGGCCAGGGGCCCCAACACCCCCGCGCAGCCGAGAGGCGTGCCCGCGGCCGCGTACCCGGGCAACCTGTACGACCACGCAGCACCGAGCCACGGCGGAGCCGTCGGCGACCCTACGCAGCCCGGGCACGGCTCCGGGCAACCGCTGGTTGCCGAATACGGGGCGGGCGGACGGAACAGCACCCTGCCCGCACCCCGAACCCCCCGCATCCTCTACGGCGACCCCGCCACCCGCCGCCCCGCCGCTGTCCGTGCCGTCCTCGACGCCGCCGGCCCCGCCCTCCTCATCACCTCCGACCCCGCAGTCTGGGCCGAGACCAAGGACGCCCGGGCCAAGCTCGGCCCCGTCCTCGTCTACGACCCCGGGCACCTCTGCGACACCCCGGCCCGCCTCCACTGGTCCCCCACCGCGCACTGCGAGGACGCCGCCACGGCTCAGGACCGCGCCACCGCCCTGCTCGCCCCCGTACGCCCCCGCGCCCTCCTCGACGCCGCCATGGCCGACACCGCCGAAACGCTCCTGCGCTGCTGGCTCCACGCGGCTGCCGTGGACGGACGCCCCTTCAAGCAGCTCCACCGCTGGGCCCAGGGCGGCAGCGCCCACGACGCCGTACGCATCCTCCGTACGCACCCCAAGGCGACCGCCGGCCTCGCCGGCCTGCTCGAGTCCGCGCTCACCGCCCACCCCGAACGCCGCGAGATCGCCGAGCAGTTGGTCGTACGCGCCCTCTCCGCCCTCTCCTCGATCCATATCCGCGAGGCTTGCACCCCGAACCGAACGGATTCGCTCACCTTGGAATCATTCATAAACGAAGGGGGCACCCTTTATCTGGTGGGGGAATCCATCGAGGACCCCAGAACGCACCCCGGTGCCATGCCACTGCTCACCGCACTGGCCTCACACGTGGTCGAGCACGGCCGCCGCATGGCCGCACGGTCATCCGACGGTCGGCTCGACCCACCAATGACGCTCGTTCTCGACGACGTCGCGGCCGTGGCTCCGCTTCCCCTGCTTCCGGAGCTGCTGGCAACCGGTCAGGACCAGGGACTGCCGACCCTGGTCCTGCTCCGTTCCGCCGAACAGGCCCGCGCCCGCTGGCCGGAGCCACTCGGGCAGTAGGGCAGGCGTCATGAAGGGGTGTTGCCAGCCCCACCCCCCAACCTGCCTGCTACGCCCACTGACCCACACCCCGTCACACGGAAGAGTCATGGCCAGGCCCGGCACGAAGACCGGTCGGGCACGACGACTCAGGGGGTCCCGCCCATGCTCGCTCGACGCCACGTCCTCGGCACCGCAGCCGCAGCCGCAGCCACCGGCACCGCGCTCATCGGCGGAACGGCCACCCCCGCGGCGGCGCACGCCATCGGGAAGGACCACGCGACCGGGCAGGGCCACGAGATCCTCGCCCTCACCCACGCCACCCTCGTCGAGGGCTCGCGCACCACCCCCGACCAGACCCTCCTCGTCCGCGGCGGCCGTATCATCCGCTCCGGCCGCAGCGCCGAGGTCGTCGTCCCGCGCGGCGCACGGACCGCCGATCTGCACGGCAAGTACGTCATCCCCGGACTCGTCGAGGCCCACGTCCACACCTCCGGCCCGGAAGAAGTCGCCGCACCGCTCTTCCCGCTGAGCGGCGTCACCTCAGTACGGGAGATGTGGGGCGGGCCCGTCCACCACGAGTGGCGACAGAAGGTCACCACCGGCAGGCTCCTCGGCCCTCGCTGGTGGATCGCCGGCCCGATCATCGACGGCCCGCCCACCCTCTTCACCCAGGACACCGGCAACCCGGTGATCGAGGTGCGCGACGAGGCGTCGGCCCGCCACGCCGTACGTGAGGTCAAGCGGGCCGGCGCGGACTTCGTCAAGGTGTGCTCCCGGCTCTCCCGCCCCGCCTACCTCGCCATCGCGGACGAGGCCCGCAGGCAGGGCATCCGCTTCGCGGGCCACTGCCCCGACTCCATGACCATCGCCGAGTGCAGCGACGCGGGCCAGCAGACCATCGAGCATCTGCACGCGCTGCTGCTTGCGACCTCGTCGAAGGAGAAGGAGATCCGCCGCGGCCTGGAGCAGGTACGGCTCGACCCGCGCGAGCCGTCCAGCCTCGCCCGCTACCGCTCCTGGTTCCGTCAGGTGCACGCGCTGGAGTACGAGGCCGTACGCAGCTACGACCCGGCCCGCGCCCGCGCCCTCTTCGACCGGCTCGCCGCCAACGGAACCCGCGTCGTGCCGACCCTCTCCGTCCACCACACCCTGGAGCGTCCGGACGAACTCCCGGCGACCCAGGAGGAGTCGAAGTACCTCCCCTCCTGGATGGTGGGGGAGTGGCCTGCCACCTGGGAGGCCCTGATCGGCGGTCGCACACCGCGTGATGCGGCCCGGATCCGGCAGATCTACGCACACCGGCTGCGCCTCGTCGGAGAACTGCACCGCTCCGGAGTGGAGTTGCTGGCCGGCACCGACAGCGGCACCGGCTATCTCGTACCGGGCTTCTCGCTCCACGACGAGCTGGCACTGCTCGCCGAGGCCGGTGTGCCCGCCCACCGGGTGCTGGAATCCGCGACGTCCGCGCCCGCCCGGATGCTGGGCCTGCAGGACGGCCGAGCCGACCTGGTGGTGCTGGACGCGAACCCGCTCGACGACATCCGCCACACCCGCCGCATCGACTCGGTGGTGGTCGCCGGGCGCTACATCGACCGGGCCGAGCGCGGCCGACTGCTGACGGACGTAGAGAGGGCGGCGGCATCCAGCCGGCCGCCTTTGGCCACCACCGCCGCCGGCGCCCTCCGCCCCTGCTGCTGAGCGGGGCAGTTCGGGGCCCGGCAAACGCGGCCAGGCCGCCGCAGGCCCCTGCGCCTACCGCAGGACCTCCAGCTCCAGCTCCCGTTCCGCGGAATCTCCCGGCACCGGCACGGAGTCCCCGCTCGGCACGAACCCGATCCGCCGATAGAACGCCGCAGCCCGCGCATTGCGCTCGTCCACATACAGCCGCACCCGCTTCACGGGCGGTCCCGGCAGCTCCCACGACCAGTCCAGGGCCGTTCGGAACAGCGCCTCGGCCACACCCGCTCCACGCGCCTCGGGCCGCACGAACACCGCCACCACCTGCGTCTGGTCGAACTTCGCGACCTCCCCGAACCGCACCTCGCCCGCCGGCCGCTCGACCAGCACGGTGACCGCCCCCGCCCACTGCCCGTCCGGCGCCTCGGCAATGAACTGCCGGGCCACCACCCCCTCCGCGTCCCTGGACGTGCGGTCCCGCCAGAACCCGTCGGGTCGCTCGACAGCCTTCTCGTACGTCTCGAGGAAGGCGATGGGCGCGGCCGGATCCTGCAGGGCGCAGAGCCGAAGCTCCCGGGCCTTCGCCCACTCCTCGGCACGTACGGGTCGAATGACATAGTCCATCTGTCGATACTGGCCCTGCCCCGCACCCCTGGGCAACGCGGTTCCGTCCGGTGAATCCGTCCGGAACGCAGAAAAGCCCCGCACCAGAAGGTGCGGGGCTTCCCCACAATAATTGTTCGGCGGCGTCCTACTCTCCCACAGGGTCCCCCCTGCAG
>NZ_JBJDQK010000023.1:0-36264 GCF_044903445.1 Streptomyces sp. NPDC019890
CGCAGCAGGGAAAAGCTCCGTCCGGCCAAGGAGATCGTGGCCACCGCCCTGGACGCGATCCTCGCCGACCAGCCGCTCACCGCGGGGGACGAGACCATCGTCATGGTCAACGGCCTGGGCGGCACACCCCTGCTGGAGCTGTACGTGGCCTACAGCGAGGTCGCCGCCGTACTCGCGGACAAGGGCATCGTCATCGCCCGCAACCTGATCGGAAACTACGTCACCAGCCTGGACATGGCCGGTGTTTCCATCACCGTGTGCAAGGCCGATCCCGACATTCTGTCCCTGTGGGACATGCCCGTGAACACCCCCGCCCTGCGCTGGGGAGTCTGAGAGAGCCGGGCGGGTCCGGCACGCGTGAGACGTCCGGACCCGCCCCCACCCCCGACAGCGCGACCCCCAAGAACGGAGACTCCGTGGACACCGACCTCGCCCGCACCTGGGTGCAGGCCATCGCCGCCGCCGTGGACAAGCACAAGGACCACCTCACCCAGCTCGACTCGGCCATCGGCGACGCCGACCACGGCACCAACATGCACCGCGGCTTCTCCGCCGCCGTCACCGCACTTGCCGACCTCCCGCCGGACACCGTGGGGGCCGTGCTGGCCAAGACCGGCACAACCCTGATCTCCAGCGTCGGAGGCGCCTCCGGCCCCCTCTACGGCAGCGCATTCCGCGCCATGGGCAAGGTCCTGGACACACCCACCGCCGACACGGAACAGTTCGCGGCCGCCCTCGCGGCCGGACTCCACAGCGTCCAGAGACTCGGCACCGCGCAGGCCGGGGACAAGACAATGATCGACGCCTACGCCCCCGCGCTGGCCGCCTTCCGACTGGCGGCCGGCTCGGGCAGCGATTTCGCCGCCGCCGCCCTGGCCGCCGCCGACGCTGCTGAGGAGGGCATGCGTGCCACCACCCCCATGCAGGCCCGTAAGGGACGCGCCTCCTACCTCGGCGCCCGCAGCATCGGCCACCAGGACCCGGGAGCCACCTCCACCGCCCTGATCTTCCGCGCCCTCGCCGAAACGATGGCCTCCCGATGACTCGGCGGGCCTTTCCCGGCCACGCCGCCTCGCACGGCACAGCCCTGGGCTTCCTCCACCGCACGGACCGCCCGCCCACCCATGGCGCCCTGTCCCGCCGTACCACCGTGTCGAACTCCCCGAAGCCGTCGCTGCTGCCACCGCCCTCACCCGCGAAACGCCCGAGGACGTGTGGCAACTCGTCCGGCAGCACTGCCTGCCTCCACCGTCCTGACCTGAGCACGTGGCGCCCTGACCGGTTTCACCGGTCGGGGCGCTTCGCTGTTCCGGCTCTTTTGTCCCACTCGGCTGCGGCGGTTCAGGCCAGGATCTTCTGCTTGGCCCGCTCGAATTCCTGCTCCGATATCTCGCCCTTGGCCTTGAGTTCGGACAGCTTGGCCAACTGGTCCACCCCACTCCCGCCACCGGCTGTCTCCCGAATGTAGGAATCCATGGCAGCTTGCTGCTTCTGTGCCTGGGTGAGTTCGCGCTTGCCCATGTCCTTGCCCCGGACGATCACGTACACCAGCACACCGAGGAACGGGACGACGATCACGAAGAGCAGCCATGCGGCTTTGGCCCATCCGTTCATCTCGTGGTCCCGGAAGATGTCGATGATGATCCGGAAGAGCAGCATCAGCCACATGATCCAGAGGAAGATCCACATCACGGTCCAGAAGGCGCCCAGCACGGGGTAGTCGTACGCCAGGACCAGGTAGCCATCCATAGCTCTCCTCCTGCCACTTGCTTTCGGACCTCAGAGGGCCCGCTCCCTTCCAGACTCCTCATTTCCCGGCCCGAGGCCTCACCTGTCACGGGTGATTCGTGTGTGATCGGCCGTCACCGGGTCCCACTCGAGCGCAAACGCTCACGCGGCCTCGGCGGTGACTCGTCCCGTGCGCGCCGCTTCGGCGAGCGCATGGAAGTCTCGCTCGTTCTGGTCGGCGTAGAGCTCGGCGAACTCCGCCAGCGCCCGGTCGAAGCTGTCTTTGCCGCCGAGGTAGGCGGCAATGGCGATCCGGTCGCCGGAGCGGGCGTGGGCGCGGGCCAGTGTGGTGCCGCAGAGGGTGCCGAAGAACTCCATCTGCTCCGGGGTCATGAGCTCGGGCCGGGCGATGCCTTTCCAGTCCCGCAGTTGGCGGACGTAGAAGTCGCGCTGCAGGCCGTCGATGCCCGTGGCCCGCTCCCAGCCGAGGAAGATGTCACTGGTCGCCTGCATCAGCCGCTGCCCGGCCACCACCCGTTCCCCCTGGTTCTCGTACGTGCCGGCACCGGCGTAGGGGGCGAGCACCGACGTGTCGGCCTCCTTGGCCTGCAGCAGCAGCGGGTCCTCGTCGTCCGCGCCGAGCAGGAGCAGCACCCAGCAGCGGGTGCCCACGCTGCCGACCCCGACCACCTTGCGGGCGATGTCGACCAACCGGAACTGCTCGAGCAGATGCCTCCGGTCGGACGCGAGGCTGCGGCTGTATTGCGCGATGAGGTGACGGATCTGTTGCTCGAGCACCTCGCGCTCGACGTCGGGGAGCAGGTCGGTCAGCGGGACGATCAACGGTGGGTCGGGCGCGATGCGCCGCTCGCCGTCGATGACCTTCGTGAGTTTCTGAAACGCCTGCAGGCTGTCCCGCGTTCGCGCTGTGACCAGCGCGTTGGACATTCTCTCGCGGGCCCTCTTGCCCACATCCTCGGGCATGAGCTCACGCAGCCGGTCGGTATCTCCCTGGAGATACCAGAGGTCGAGGTTCCGCATCCCGGCGAATCTGCGCATCGCGTCCCGGTACGCCCGTACGGTGCCCCGGACCACGGCCCTGCGCTGTTTTTCCGAGAAGTCGTTGGCACGGCCGGCGATCACCAGGCTCGCCGCAAGCCGCTTGACATCCCACTCCCATGGGCCCGGCAGGGTTTCGTCGAAGTCGTTGATGTCGAAGACCAGATGCCGTTCGGGGGAGGCGAGCAGTCGGAAGTTCAGCAGGTGGGCGTCCCCGCAGAGCTGCGCGAAGAGCCCGGTGTGGGGCGCGGCGCCGAGATCGGTGGCCATGATGGAGGCCGCGCCCCGGTAGAACCGGAACGGGGATTCCAGCATCCGGCCGTACCGGATGGGTACGAGTTCCGGCACACGAGAGGCGGACTGGCGCTCGACGGTCTCCACAGGGTCGGGCCGGTCCGCCGACGGTTCGAACACGGCATGGCTGGAGCGTGGCACCTGCGCGCGGGCTGCCTTGCCGCGGGCGGCCCGCTCGTGCGGGTCCAGGTGTACGCGCGGGGTCGTCGCGTTCATCGCGAAAGCCTCCTTGCCGCTGCGGAACTGATCAGTCGGGCAGCCGACGCATCTCGACCACGTGCAGGCCCAAGTCCTGGAAGCGCATGAGCAGTCCGTACAGGTGCGCCTCGTCGGTGACCGGGCCGTAGAGCAGTGTCTGGTGT
Organism: Streptomyces sp. NPDC019890; assembly: GCF_044903445.1. NCBI lineage: Bacteria > Bacillati > Actinomycetota > Actinomycetes > Kitasatosporales > Streptomycetaceae > Streptomyces > Streptomyces sp. NPDC019890. The sequence continues at coordinate 3,444 of NZ_JBJDQK010000023.1, forward strand.
GGGGTTGGCGTTGCCTCCAACTCGGGGAAGGCCTCTGCAACGGGCCTGGAGAGGTTGTCGGTGACGCGGAACTCGTAACGCATGCCCGCACCTCCCAATTGTCCTGGTTGGTGCTGGATGGTCCAGGGGAATCTCTCTTCCTTGCATGCTGTCCGACGTGCGACCGGCGCGGCATCACCCGGATGAGGTGAGTCCGGGTTCCGAGTCCGTACGCCCCGTCTGCGCGCGGAGCCCGCATGCAAGCCGTCAGAGCAGGTGGAGCTCCCTCGCGCGGCGGACCGCATCGCTGCGCCGCGAAACAGAAAGCTTGCGGTAGATGCTGCTCAGATGTGTCTTCACGGTATTGACGGACACATACAGCGCTCCGGCGATCTCCTCGGTCGACATCATCTGCGCGGCTTGCCGCAGCACGTCTCGCTCGCGGTCGCTGAGCGACTCGACGAGAATCTCGCGCGCAGGGCCAGGGCCGCCGTCCGGGGTCGGCAGGCGGCCGACGGATGCCGTGCGCTCGGTGAGCCGGGGGCGGTCGCCGGCGAGTCCGGGCCGATGGTCGAGCAGTTGCCGCAGCCAGGGAGCGGCACCCGGGAGGTCGGCGGGCATGTCGGCGAAGAGCCGCTCCAGCCGGTGGGTGTCCGGGCCGGTGAGCAGGCCGCCGAGGGCAAGGCGATCGAGGATCAGGGTGGCGGCGTACTCCCAGTCACCTGCCGCGGCCGCGTGTTCCATGGCTTCGTTCATCAGGCCGGCGTCGGCGAACCAGCGTGCCGCGAGGCGATGCAGCTGTGGTTCGAGGCTGGGCCGACGGCTGTGCAGGTGTGCGTTCAGGACCTCGGTGAACAGCGGGTGGAAGCGGCACCAGGGCGTGTCACCGAGCGGTTCGACGAAGGCGTTGGCGCGGGTGAGGTCGGCCAGGATCGCCGCGGCGTCCTCGCGTCCGGTCAGCGCGTTCGCCAGCTGCGGGTGCACCCGGTTCAGGATGCTCGTGCGCATCAGCAGGTCCTGGGTGGCGGCGGGCTGGGCCTCGACGACTTCGGCAAGCAGGTAGTCGGCGACGGCACTCTGGGAAAGGGCGAAGGACCGGGCGAAGCCGGTCGGGTCGTCGGCCCGCTGCATGGCCAGGGCACACAGCCGCAGTCCGGCGGCCCAGCCCTCGCTGCGGCGGGTGAGGGCGTCGACGGTCTCCGCCGACGAAGCCAGGCCGTGTCGCCGCAGCAGTGTCGCGGTCTCGTGCCGGGTGAACGCCAGGTCGGCGCAGCGGATCTCGCAGATGCGGTCGTCGGCGCGGTAGCGGTGCAGGGGGAGCAGCGGGTCGATCCGGCTGATCAGCACCAGGCGCAGCTGCCCCACGTGATTCAGGACGAAGTCGAGGCCCGATGCCACGTCGCGGCCGGGCACCCGGTCGAGGCCGTCGAGTACGAGCACCACCGGCGCAGGCAGGCGGGCGAGCGCGGAAGCGAGCCGGACCAGCCAGGAATGGTCGACGCTGTCGGCGCGTGCCGGGGAGCCGATGTCGTCGGGCAGCGTCACCCGGTGGTGGCGGAAGGCTTCGAGTACGTAGGTCCAGAACACGCCGGGTGCGCTGTCGTCGTTTTCAAGGGTCAGCCACACGACCGGGTGCGGTGCCGTGGCACCGACCGCCCACGAGGCGGCGAGCATGGTCTTCCCGGCGCCGGCCGGGCCCGTGATCAGGGTCAGTGGTCCGGCGGTTCCTTCGGTGAGGCGGTCCAGGAGCCGCTTACGGCGTACGAACGTCCCCGGAACGGCCGGTACGGAGAACTTCGCGGCCAGTAGCGGATCACCGGTCGGAGCCAGCGGTGATCCCGTGGTGCCGAGTCCGGACGTGTGGCTCGTCGGTGCCGGGGCGGTACGGGGTGCTCCTCCGCCGCCGTCCGGCGTTGCCGATGCTGTTGTGCGGGGCATGCGACCACCATGTGGCTGTCGGCTGCCTTGTCCTGCCAACCGTACGAAAGGTGCAGGTCGGTGCAGTGGCCATGCGTGCCGACGGGCACTGGTTACCTACGGGCACTGGTACCGACGAGTCAATCTTCACCGCGCCTGTTCATGATCGCCAGGCAGGGCGGCCGGCGCGCACGACGGACATCACCCGGAAAGGGTGAAAAGACCTTGTCGGTGGGCAGGCGTTCACCCATGGAAGGTGATGCGCCGGCTCGCCCGTCGGCGGTGCAATGAGGCACAGGCAGTGGCGGGAGGGCCCTATGGACATCGTTTCCCGTGCGCGCAGCGCCGGGGCGAGGCGCTGGTTCGCGCGGTTGGCAATTGTCGCGGGAGCCGCGGTCGTCCTCGTGCTGCTGGTGTTCGCGGGAATCAGGGCTATCGCACTGGTGGGCGTCGGGCTGGCCGGACTGGTCCTCGGCGCAGCCTGCGCGTGGTGGGCACTGACCCGCCGCGGACTCGGCAGGTTTCTCGCGTTCGCGGTGGCGGCAGCCGCACCGGTGGCCGTGCTCGTGCTCTACGCGCTGTCCGGGCTGCTGTGGGTCGTCACCGTGTCTCTCGGGCTGTGGGCAGTGGCGGTCTCCGCGGGCTGGGCCGCGCTCAGAGACACCGAGCCGACGGGCACTCCGGAATTCCGGACTCCTCCTCCCAGGCATCCGTTCCTGATCATGAATCCCCGGTCGGGCGGTGGAAAGGTGGTGACATTCGGCCTGAAGGCGAAGGCCGAGGCACTCGGCGCCGACGTCCTGCTGCTGGACACCGGCCATCCAACGGATGTCGCCGAGCTCGCGCGTCGGGCCGTCACCGATGGTGCCGACCTGCTCGGCGTCGCGGGCGGCGACGGCACACAGGCTCTGGTCGCCGGGGTGGCCGCGGAACACGGCATTCCCTTCATGGTCGTCCCGGCCGGCACCCGCAACCACTTCGCCCTGGACCTGGGCCTCGACCGGGCCGACCCGTCGACGAGCCTGGACGCACTCACCGACGGCGTCGAACTCCACGTCGACCTGGGCTTCATCGGTGAGCATGCCTTCGTCAACAACGCCTCCTTCGGCACCTATGCGGTCGTGGTGCAGAGCCCCGCCTACCGCGATGACAAGGTCGGCACCACCCTGCAGATGCTTCCGGACCTGCTGACCCACCGGAGCGGCCCCCGTCTGGCCGTGCTCGCCGAAGATGCGGCCATCGACGAGCCCCAGGCCGTACTGGTGAGCAACAACCCGTACCGACTGGGCGACCTGGCCGGGCTGGGCCGGCGGGACCGGTTGGATTCCGGCGTCCTGGGAGTCCTGGGCATCAAGGTCGACAACACGGCGCAGGCGGTCGACATGCTCCGTGGCGAACGCGCCCGCGGACTTACTGTGCTGACGGCCAGTGAGGTGGTCATCGACGCCGACGAGCTCGAGGTCCAGGTCGGCGTGGACGGCGAGGCGCTCACCCTGCCGGCGCCCGTGCGCTGCGTGATCCGGCCGCGAGCCCTGCGCGTACGGGTACCGCGGAGCCGGCCCGGTGTACCCCGGGCGAAGCCACCTGTGGACTGGCGGCGACTGCGAAGGCTCGCGTTCACGTAGTAGTGCTTCGTGAGGTCTGCCGATCTTGCCGGGCTCGACCTGGCTGATGCCCTCATGGAGCGGTCTCGGCGGGGTTCTCCGCGCATCCGGGCAGAACCCCACCGAATACCTCCTGCGCCCCGAGCGGCGGAACGTTGCTACGCGCAGCGGTGCTACTGGGCGAGACGCGCGGCGAGCTTGGCTGCCACCTGCTCCGCGATCTTTTCGGCGAGGACGGGATGCGCCGCGACCTTGTCCGCGATCGCCGCGATCTGTGCGTCGGTGAGCTCCACCGGCTCAAGGGCATCGACCTTCGCCCACGTGGAGTTGAGTATCGACCAGGCGTCGCGGTCGATCTGCCCCTGATAGGTCCAGGGGGCGATCCGCCGCTGCTCGTGGAGTTCCTTGAGCTGCCTGGCCTGCTCGGGGGTCATGTCTTCCTCCTCGGGGGGTTGGGTGGTGCCGAGCCGCACGCCTATCCGGGCCCGCATCGACGACATGCTGAAGCCGCGGGGGTCGACCTTGCCGGGCTGCCATTCGAGGTGGCCGATCACCGAGCGCTGCGACCAGCCGTGCACTCGGCAGAGCGCGGCGGCCGCCTTCTCGATCGCCTCCAGCTGGGCGGTCGGCCACGGGTCCTTGCCGTCGCCGAGGTTGATGCACTCGAAGCCGTAGAAGGCGCGATTGCCGTCGGTGTTGGCCTCGTTGTCGGGGGGCAGGTCCCGTTCGTCGATGACGGCCCGCAGGACGTCGTCGTCGCCGAGACCCGCGTGGTTGGCCCTGCCGTTGCCGACGAGGTGGACCCTGCCGGACTTGTCGATGACGCCGTGGCACAGCGGGCCGGGCAGGGTGGAGTAGCCGTCGTAGCAGATGGATACGGAGTTCGCGGTGCCGGACGTCACGGTGTGGTGGATCATCACGCCGTGCACGGGGCCCCACGGGCCTTTGTGATTGCGGTTGTGCGTACGCCAGTTGCCGACCTCGACGACGGTCAGGTGCTCGTCGCGGAGCGCCTTCAGTAATCGGTCGGCGGACATGGGTGTTGCCATCGGTCCTCCAGACATGGACAGGACCTCGCTGTAGCGCTGGAGGACGCCTCCGCCAGCCGGTCGCCAAGGTCCCTCCCTGGTGATACCCACCGAGTCGCGGTCCAACGTGTGCGCGGTTGCTGCATTGCGCAACCGGCGGCGGACGACCGTCGGCATCCGGACTCCCGACGTGCGCCGACCCGGTGGTCCGGAGAAAATTTCAGAAAATCCTGCGCGCGCTGTCGAGAATCCCGCATCGGCTCCGACGTCCCCTGTGAGAGTTGCCCACAAGGGGTGACAGTGCACCGAGGGAGCGACGCCATGAAGTATCTGGTGATGGTCCAGGGCTCGCAGGCCGACTACGAAGCGATGCGCGGCAAGGCGTCCGCCCACAGCCCGGCCTGGAGCGAGAAGGAAGTGCAGGCGATGTTCGCCTTCATGGGCGAGGTGAACAATGACCTGTCCGAGTCCGGAGAGTTCGTCGACGGGAACGGCCTGACCGAGCCCGCACAGACCCGTTTCGTCAGCGCGGGCGAGGACGGGCGGCCCGTGATCACCGATGGTCCGTACAGCGAGACCAAGGAGCTGCTTGCCGGGTACTGGGTGCTCGACTGCGAGAGCCTGGAGCGGGTCACCGAGATCGCCGCGCGCATCGCGACGTGCCCTGCGCCCGAGGGGGCTCCCCCGTATCCGGTGGTCATCCGGCCGATCGACAGTGGAGGCGATGTGTGAGACGCACGGACGACGTCGAGGACCTGCTGCGCCGACACGCGCCGCAGGTCCTCGGCGCGCTGGTGCGCCGGTACGGGCACTTCGACCTCGCCGAGGACTCCGTACAGGAGGCGCTGCTCGCCGCCGCCGAGCAGTGGCCCGGGAAAGGGGTCCCGGAGAACCCGCGCGGCTGGCTGATCAAGGTCGCGTCACGGCGGCTGACGGACCTGCTGCGCAGCGAGGAGGCCCGGCGCAGGCGGGAGGAGACGGCCGCGACGCTCACACCGCGGGACGCTTTCACCGCGCCGCCGCCGGGGGAGAGCCGCGCGCCGTCGGAGGACGACACACTCACGCTGCTCTTTCTCTGCTGCCACCCCGAACTGAGCCCGCCCGCGCAGATCGCGCTGACGCTGCGGGCCGTCGGCGGTCTGACGACGGCCGAGATCGCCCGTGCGCATCTGGTGCCCGAGGCGACCATGGCGCAGCGCGTCAGCCGGGCGAAGCAGAAGGTGAAAGGCGTGCCCTTCCGGCAGCCGCGGCCGGAGGACCGTGATCAGCGGCTCGCCGCCGTGCTGCAGGTTCTGTACGTGATCTTCAACGAGGGTTACACGGCAACCTCCGGCTACGCACTGCACCGCTCCGACCTGGCCGGCGAGGCGATCCGGCTGACCCGGGCGGTACGCCGTCTGCTCCCCCGCGAAGGCGCGGTCACCGGGCTGCTCGCGCTCATGCTGCTCACCGAGGCCCGCAGCGAGGCGCGCACCGGACCGCACGGCGAACTGATCCCGCTCGACGAGCAGGACCGCACCCGCTGGGACCAGGACGCGATCCGCGAGGGCGCTGCCCTGGTCGAGGCGGCCCTGTCGCAGGGGCCGGCCGGGCCGTATCAGCTCCAGGCGGCGATCGCCGCGCTGCACGACGAGGCGAAGCACGCCGAGGACACCGACTGGCCGCAGATCCTTGCCCTGTACAACATCCTCGTACTCCAGGCTCCCGAGCCGATGGCCGAGCTCGGGCGGGCCGTGGCGGTCGCGATGGTGCGCGGGCCCGAGGCCGGGCTGGCCGAAGTCGCCAAGCTGGAGGGTCAGTTGGCGGGGCACCATCGGCTCGAAGCCGTACGCGCGCATCTGCTGGAGAAGGCGGGGGACACGGAAGGCGCGCGCGCCGCTTACCAGTTGGCGGCTCAGCGCACCCTGAGCGTGCCGGAGATCCGGTACCTCCAGATGCGCGCCGCCCGGCTGCTTCCCTGAGGGGCTGTCAGGGGCTACTTCGGCGGCAGGCTCCCCGCGTACGCATGGCCCTCGTCGATCCACGTGCACAGCGCGCCGTCGTCCGCGAGCCCGGCGGCGCCGACCGTCACCCAGCCGCGCATCGGCCGGCTGCTGAAGTCGAAGAGCCGGGCGCCGGCCCTGGTCAGGGCGGCATCCGTCGCCTCCGGCCCGACGCGGACGATCAGCTCGTCCCCGATGACCCCGAAGGCCATGTTTCCGCGGTACAGGAACGCCAGGCCGCCGAACATGTGCTTCTCGGCGATGCCGGGATGGGGCCCGAGGTGGTCGCGGATGCGCTGAGCCAGTCTCTCGTCGTATGCCATGGCAGCCTCCCGTCCCAGTGTCGGTCCACTGCGGCACTCCCGCGACCAGAGGTCCGGCCGTTCAGGCCGCCTGAACTTCAGTTGCACAGTGGTGACATTGCGGGGATTGTTCCATCGATCTTGAAGTGTGAAGATTGGCGCATCGCCGCAGGCCGGGACCGAAATCGGGGCCGAAATCAGGCCGGCTGCATGGCGATCTCTCATCTCCTTCACCACTCGTCGCGGCGCTCTGCCGCGCTGTGCGCCTCGTAGCTCTCGTACGGCCGACTACCGCCTGTCCAGCGGCAGTCAGGCCTCTGACTGATTCCTTGGGGGGAGTCCACCATGTCCGCTCGCCTTGCCTCCGCCGCGTTCACCGTCGCCGCCGCCGTCGGCGCCACCCTTGTTCCGCTGACAGCCCATGCGGCACCGGTGGGCTCCGGCACGCCGCTCACCATCGAGCTCGGCGCCCCCGCGCCGGCCGGACCGCTGACCCGGGGCGGGGCGAGCGAGACCTTCTCCTTCACGGTGAAGAACTCCTCGGACAAGCCGGTGGACTTCCAGCCGTGGCTGGTCGGCGACACGGACGGGGCGAGCCCGATCGCAGCCAAGCACATCGTCTTCGACGTGCAGCCGGTCAACGCTCCGGCGACCGACGAGTACGTCTCGCAGCAGGGCACCGGCGCGCAGGGCGTGTTCAAGCCGGCTGACAAGAGCCAGGGCTCCTCCTTCTCCGTGCCCGCCAAGGGCGAGCTGAGCTGGAAGATCTCCATCGGACTCGGCAAGAACTTCCCCTCCAACAACGGCAACCTCAAGCTCACGGCCGCTGACCTGGACGAGCACACGAAGCCCGAGCAGGACGACACCCTCGTCCTCGAGACCAGCCCGAAGATCAACGCCGCCCCCGCCGCCATGTGGATGCGTACGGACAAGGACGCGCCCATCAAGCCCGGCCTGTGGGGCAACGTCGACCTCTTCCACCAGCTCAAGGGCGACGGAACCTTTGACACCGACTTGGCGACCACGATCGAGGTCGCCGAGGAGCCCGGGGCCACGGGTGAGATCCCGGAGCTGTCGATCGAGGAGTGGATCGGGAACGGCATGGTGATCAAGGCCGAGAAGGTCCCGGGCGTCCAGAACCGCTGGAAGCTCGGCGACATCCCGAAGAGCTACTTCACCGACAAGGGCAAGCTGCACCGCTACATCCTTCGGGTGCGCGTGCTCGACTTCAAGGGCATCCAGAAGCCGGTCAAGCTCACGCTGCGCGCCTCGACCTCGCTGACCGAGGGCAACACGATGCCGTTCCTGGAGGCCGCGGGCCGGATCACGGTCGCCCCCGAACGCGGGACCACCCCGCCGTCCGCCGAGCCGAGCGCGACCCCGACCACCCAGCCCTCCGCGACTCCGTCCGCCTCCGTCACCCCGTCCGCCTCGGCCTCCGCGGTGGCGGTCGGCGCCAACACCCCGGTCACCACCACCGGCGCCCTGGCCAGCACCGGCTCCTCCCGCACCACCTGGTACGCGGCCATCGCGGCCGTGGCCCTGATCGCGGCCGGTGGCGTGCTCACCGCACTGCGTCTGCGCCGCCGCTGAGTCCGGCCCCCGACGACCCCGGGCGCAGGGATCGGACGCCGGGCGGAGGGTGGAACAGCTGCCGCGCAGCTGTTCCACCGGTAAATGGATTTGATCTTGCTCCGGATAGCGTAAGGTTGTGTTCACCGACGCGGGGTGGAGCAGCTCGGTAGCTCGCTGGGCTCATAACCCAGAGGTCGCAGGTTCAAATCCTGTCCCCGCTACTGAAAACAGTGGCCCGGCACTCGAGAAGAGTGCCGGGCCACTGTCGTGTCCGCCCATCGGTGTTTCGCCCGGTTGGCCGACGGCGAGTCGCCGCGCGGCGCGACTGAGGCCAGCCTGGGGAGGGCGCGGTACCTTCCGCAGCCTGGGCGGACGGGGCAGGAGAGCACTCGTGGGGCACCGAGGACGGCACGGCGGCATCAGCGCTCGCAGCTTTGTCCGCGCGCTGCCCACGCTGTTGATCATCGGCGGTGTCATCTTCGATCTCTCCACTCCGTCCGAGTTCACCGCGTCCCCCCTCTTCGCGGCTGCCCCGCTGATCGCGGCCCCCTTCTTCTCCTGGCTCACCACCCTGCTCACCGGTGTCGCGGCCGTCGCCGCGGTGGTCGGTCTGCACATCTACAACGACACCCTGGACAGCGTCTCGGCCAACACCGAGCTGTTCACCGTGGTCACCGTCGCCGGGCTCGCGCTCATCATCAATCGGGTCGTACGGCTCAGCGGCGAGCGCCTCGCCTCCGCCCGCGTCATCGCCGAGACCGCGCAGCGCGCCGTGCTGCCCACGCCCGCCGAACGGATCGGCGGGCTGCAGGTCGCCGCGCGGTACGAGGCGGCGCAGGCGGACGCCTTCATCGGCGGTGACCTCTTCGCCGTGCAGGACACTCCGTACGGGGTGCGCCTGGTGGTCGGCGACGTACGGGGCAAGGGGATGGAGGCGGTCGAGGCGGTGGCCGTGGTCATCGGCGCGTTCCGGGAGGCGGCCGAGCAGGAGGCCACGCTCGAAGGGGTGGCCAAGCGCCTGGAGCGGGCGCTCGCGCGCGAGGGCACACGGCGGGACAGCCTGGAGATCTTCGAGGAGTTCACCACGGCAGTGATCGCCGAGATCCCGCGCCGCGACGAGATGGTGCGCGTGGTGAACCGTGGCCATCCGGAACCGCTGGTGCTGTACGCCGACGGGAAAGTGCACGCGCTTGCGCCGACCGAGGCCGCGCTGCCGCTGGGCATGGGCGAGCTGAGCGGATGGCCGGACCGTGGGGACTCGTTTCCGCTGCCCGCCGGGGCGACGCTGCTGCTCTACACGGACGGCCTTTCCGAGGCGCGCGACGCGGACGGCGTCTTCTACGACCCGGCCGCGCGGCTCGGCGGCCGGCTCTTTCCCGGGCCGGAGGAACTGCTGGACGCGCTCGTCGACGACGTTCGACTGCATACCGGTGGCGGCTTGACGGACGACCTGGCCCTGCTGGCGGTCAGCCGTCCCGGGCAGGGGCAGCAGGGCCGCCGCAGGATCGTCCCCGTGGTCAGAGCGAAGAGTCAGAGCCAGGGAAGGCCACCGGACCCGCACCGTGTGTAGTCGAAGCGCACCCCTCCGCATCACATATGAACCACCGTCAGGTGAAGGTGTGAGAGGAGAGGCGATCAAGTCGCCCGTATCCGGCCGTTTGTGTCCCGGTAAGTCCGTGACGAACTCGTTAACGATCACTCGGAACAGCTTGGAATCCGGCCCTGGCGTCTATTAACGTTCGATAACGCAGCGCGGTCGTCCCAGCCGTCGCAAGAGACGGCACCGTGCGCGTGCGCCGAATCCCGCAAGGGAACCGGGGAACCACCAATTGGGGTGAATCGGGCACCTTTTGCCGCTCTTTTCCGCGGTCGAAGCGCTCGTAGGAGACCTTCCTGCTCCGAACCCGTCAGCTAACCCGGTAGGCGAGAAGGAAGGAAAGGAGTACGCCTCAGTGGCGTCCAACACCCCTGCCCCAGAAGCACCCTTCAGGCCCGACTTCTTCAGCGGCGAAGAGGGGGCGGAGCGGGCGTGGGAGGAATGGAACCCCACCGAGGACTCCGTTCGTCCGGTGCGCGGACGGCACCGTGTCGTCAAGCAGCGCGGCGGGCTCGCCCGCAGCTCCACGGTGCTCGGCGTCGGCGTGATCGCCGCGGTCGGCGCGGGCGGCATGGCCACCGCGCAGGACAAGCCGCCGGTCTCCATATCGCTCCCCGACTCGATCGCGGACAACCTGCCCGACGCCAAGTCCCTTCCCGGCGTGGGCTCTTTGCTGTCCGACGACTCCTCGGACACCGACGCCGGCAACACCTCACCGCTCACGGCGGTGACGCTCGCCTCGGACACCGACTCCAAGACCGCTGCCGATGGCGCGGCCGGCGCGGGTGAGGCGCTGCGCGCCCGCATCCTCCAGCAGGCCGAGCAGCAGCAGGCCGAGGCGGACGCCGAGGCGAAGGCGGCCGCGGAGAAGCTGGCGGCCGAGAAGGCCGCGGCGGAGGCGAGGAAGCAGCAGACCGCGGCGGAGGCCAAGGCCGAGGCGGAGAAGCTTGCGGCCGAGAAGGCCGCGGCGGCCAAGGCGGAGGCCGAGCGCCTCGCCAAGCTCGCCGCGAGCTATTCGCTGCCCACCTCCTCGTACACGATCACCTCCACCTTCGGTGAGGCCGGCTCCATGTGGTCCTCGGGCTACCACACCGGCCTGGACTTCGCCGCCCCGACGGGCACGCCGCTCAAGGCGGTCCACAGCGGCACCGTCAAGTCGGCGGGCTGGTCCGGCTCCTACGGCTACCGCACGGTGCTGGAGCTCGATGACGGCACGGAGATCTGGTACGCCCACCAGTCCTCGATCTCGGTCAGCGCGGGCCAGAAGGTGTCGACGGGGGAGACGATCGGCCGCGTGGGTGCGACCGGCAATGTGACCGGCCCGCATCTGCACCTGGAGGTCCACACGGCGGGCGGGACGGGCATCGACCCGATGACCTGGCTGCGCGACAAGGGCCTCACTGTCTGACGTTCCGCACTGCTCAGCGCCCCTCGCACTGCTCAGCGCCCCTCGCGCCGTTCGGCGCCCGGGGCGCTGTTGCGTGCCGCGCCGCCCCGTACGCGGTGGCAGCCGCGCGGGAGGTGGACCCCGTCGCCCGACTGCGGAACGTGGAATAGGTCGCACCGTATCGCTGTTGATCAACCCATGACTTCTCTCCGCACGCTGGGCTCGTCCGGTATCGCCGTCTTCCCGCTCGCCCTCGGCGGCAATGTCTTCGGCTGGACCGCCGACCAGGCGCAGTCGTTCGCCGTGCTCGACGCGTACACCGCTGCCGGTGGCAACTTCGTCGACACCGCCGACGCCTATTCGGCCTGGGTGCCGGGCAACGAGGGCGGCGAGTCCGAGACCGTCATCGGCAGCTGGATCGCCGCCCGCCGCAACCGCTCCGAGGTCGTCGTGGCGACCAAGGTCGGCTCCCACCCGCAGTACAAGGGCCTGTCCGGCGCGACCGTCAAGGCCGCGGCCGAGGCATCCCTGAAGCGGCTCGGCACCGACTACATAGACCTGTACTACACGCACTTCGACGACACGAGCGTCCCTGTCGAGGAGATCATCACCGCGCTGGACCAGCTGGTGAAGGAGGGCAAGGTGCGTGCCATCGCCGCCTCCAACCTCAGCGCCGACCGGCTCCGGGCGTCCCTGGAGTTCTCGGAACGCGAGGGGCTGGCCCGCTATGTCGCGCTGCAGCCGCACTACAACCTGGTCTCCCGGGACACGTACGAGGGCGAGCTGCAGGACACGGCCGCCGCCGCCGGTCTGGCCGCCGCCCCCTACTCCGGGCTCGCGTCCGGATTCCTCACCGGCAAGTACCGCCCCGGTACGACGGTGGACAGCGCACGGGCCGCGGGCGCGGGCAAGCACCTGAAGACCGAGCGGGGCGTGCGGGTCCTCGCCGCACTGGACAAGGTGGCCGGGGCGCGCGGCGCCGAGGTGGCGACCGTCGCGCTCGCCTGGCTGGCCGCGCAGCCGACCGTCGTCGCGCCGATCGCCTCGGCCCGCACGGTCGAGCAACTGCCCGCCCTGACGGCGGTCGCGGAGCTGGAGCTGACGGCCGAGGAGGTGGCCGAGCTGACGGCGGCGTCGGCGTAGCCCCGCTCGGCGGCTGTCGGCCGCTAGCTGCGGTACGGGTTGTAGCCGCCGTAGTCGCGGTACGGCGGCGGCGTCCACACCCGGCCCGTCGCCTGCGCCGCGTACGTCAGCGCGGGACCCGCGACCTGCTTGCGCTGCCAGAGGTGGTGCAGCAGCTCCTGTTCGCGCGCCACGAAGTCCGGGCCCGCCGCGCCGCGGTGGGCCCGGTGGCGCAGAAAGGCCAGGCTCGTCGCGAACCGCTCGTACTCCGAAACGGCGTGCGCGGCGGCCGGTCCGTGTGTACGGCGGGCGACGTCGCGGGCGATCGAGCGTGCCCGCATCGAGGACAGGGCGCGCGGCTCGGCCGTCATCAGCCAGCCGGCCGCGGCGTACGCGGGCAGCTCCGTCGATATGGTGCGCAGCTCGCGCTGCCGGGTCCAGATCGTCAGCCAGGTCAGCAGCCCGAAGACGGGGACCATGAAGGCCCCGTACACGGCGTAGAAGCCGAACGGGCCGAAGAGCGACGACGAGCCGTTCCACAGGGCGTGCATGCCCATCGCCAGGGCGAGGCCGAGCAGCGGCAACGCGATCCGGCGTATCTTCTGGCGCTGCGCGGCCAGCGCGGCAGCGCCGAAGCCGATGCCGGTCAGCACGGTGAAGAGCGGGTGGGCGAACGGCGACATGACGACGCGTACGAAGAAGGTCGCCGCGGTCACCGAGGCGAGGCCGGATGTGCCGATCTCCTGGTCCTCGCCGAAGGCGTTGCCCAGGTAGAGGATGTTCTCGGTGAAGGCGAAGCCGGTCGCGGTGAAGCCGGCCACGACCACGCCGTCGACGATCCCGGTGAAGTCCCGTCTGCGGAAGATGAAGAGGAGCAGGACCGCGGCGGCCTTCGCGCTCTCCTCGACGATCGGGGCTATGACCGTCGCGCCGATGGTGTCCGCGCTCGCCGGGTCGGCGGTGGCGGTCGCTATCCAGCGGGTCGCGAAGGAGTTCGCGATGATCGCGACGAGGGCGGCGGCGAACGCGCCCCAGGCGAACGCGAAGAGCAGGTTCTTCCACGGGCCCGGTTCGACCCGGTCCAGCCAGCGGAAGGCCGCGGTGAGGAGCGGGACGGGCAGTGTCGCGAGGCCGAGACCGACCAGAAAGCCGTGGGTGCCGGTCTGTTCGCGTACGAGCGCGAGGATGACGAGGCCCGAAAGGGCGAGGAGGGTGATCAGCACCCCGGCCCGGACGGTCTTGCTGTGCCAGAGCCAGGAGGCCCGGCGCGGTTTGTAGCGCCAGCGGGCACGCTCCGGCACGGCGTCGAACAGCGGCTGCTGCTCGAGCGCCGGGACCGCCGGATGCGGTGAATGGTGCTGCGGCGACGACTCGGACACCCAACGACCCTAACGAGGGGCACTGACACCTGGCGACGGGCCTGTGGCTCTTCCGGGGCGCTACCGAGGGTTACGCGGGACCCAGCGGGCGGCGGAACAGCAGGTCGTGCACCTTGTGGCCCTTGTCCAGGCCCTGTCCCTCGAATCGGGTCAGTGGCCGGAAAGCGGGCCTCGGGGCGTAGCCGCCGTCCTGCTGGGTGTTCTCGAAGTCCGGATGCGTGGAGAGCACTTCGAGCATCTGTTCGGCGTACTCCTCCCAGTCGGTCGCACAGTGCAGGATCGCGCCGGGCTTCATGCAGGTCGCGGCGAGGGCGAGGAACTCGGGCTGGATCAGCCGCCGCTTGTGGTGCCGCTTCTTGGGCCAGGGGTCGGGGAAGAAGACGCGCAGCCCGTCGAGCGAGGCGGGCGCGAGCATCTCCCGCAGGAGGATGATCGCGTCACCGTTGGCGACCCGGATGTTGGACAGTCCGTTCCGCTCTGCGAGACCGAGGAGATTGCCCTGGCCCGGGGTGTGCACATCGACGGCGAGAATCCCGGTGCCCGGGTCGGCGGCGGCCATCTGCGCGGTGGCCTCGCCCATCCCGAACCCGATCTCCAGGACGACCGGCAGGCCGGCGAACATCTCGTTCAGGTCGAGGACGCGCTGCCCGTCGATGTCGAGGCCCCAGACGGGCCACAGCCGCTGGAGGGCATCGCTCTGCCCGGCGGTGACCCGGCTGCGCCGCGGCTGGAAGCTGCGGATGCGGCGCTCATGGTGCGACCCGGCGGGATCGGCGACGGGCCCCCCGGGGAAGCGCGGCTCGCTCTTGGCGCGGATAGGGGCCGGGGGGCTGTCTGGGGTGAGGTTACGAAGCTCGGTCACAGTGGGTTAATTCTAACGGGGCGGGTTCCGTGGCCCGGGTCACGCTGTGGCCCGGTGCCGTGTGGCGCGCGGCCCTACCTGCCGCCCGCCCGGGCCAGGCGCCCGTCCGCCAGCGCCGCCAGGGCCCTGCGTGCCACCTCCCTGCCGATCGGCAGCGACGCCGTCGCCGCCGGGGACGGCGCGTTCAGCACATGGACCGTCCGAGGGGCCTCGCGGATCAGGAAGTCGTCCACCAGCGTGCCGTCCCGCAGCACCGCCTGCGCCCGCACCCCCGCCGCGACCGGTCGCAGATCCTCCTCCGTCACGGCCGGCAGCAGCCTCCGTACGGCCGTCGCGAAAGCCCGCTTCGACAGGGAGCGGCGCAGCTCCCCCGCTCCGTACCGCCAGTGCCTGCGCGCTATCCGCCAGGTGCCCGGCCAGCTCAGCGTCTCGGCCAGCTCCCGCGGCCGCACCACCGACCAGCTGTAGCCCTCGCGGGCCAGCGCCGGGACCGCGTTCGGTCCGACGTGGACGCTGCCCTCGACGCCGCGGGTCAGATGCACGCCCAGGAAGGGGAAGGCCGGGTCCGGCACCGGGTAGACGAGACCCCGTACGAGATCGGGCCGCGCCAGTTCGTAGTACTCACCCCGGAAGGGCACGATCCGCATCCCCGGGTCGTCGCCCGCCAGTCGCGCGACCCGGTCGCAGTGCAGCCCCGCGCAGTTGACCAGCACCTTTGCCCGGTACACCGACCCCGACACCGTGCGCACCGCGACGCCCCAGGCGCGGCGGTCGATTGCGGCCACCTCCTCGCCGCAGCGGATGTCCGCGCCGGACGCGGCCGCGAACTGTGCCGCAACCGCCCCGAAGTCGCACACCCCGGTCGTCCCGACATGGATCGCCGCGAGCCCTCGCACCTGAGGCTCGTACTCCATGATCTGCGCCGGTCCCAGCTCCCGCACCGGAATGCTGTTCTCCCGGCCGCGCTGGACCAGGGCGTGCAGTCGCGGCAGCTCGTCCCGGCCGGTGGCGACGATCAGCTTCCCGGTGACCTGGTGGTCGATGCCGTACTCCGCGCAGAACTTCACCATCTCGGCCGCGCCCCGCACCGCGAACCGCGCCTTCAGCGAGCCCGGCCGGTAGTAGATCCCGCTGTGGATCACTCCGCTGTTCCGCCCGGTCTGGTGCCGCGCCGGTCCGCTCTCCTTCTCCAGGACGATCACCCGGGTGCCGGGAGCCGCGCGCGTGAGGGCATACGCCGTCGACAGGCCGACGATTCCGCCGCCGATCACCAGCACGTCACAGTCGAAGTCCTGCCCGGACGCCGTCACCGCGTCACCTCCCACCCCGATAGTGCACTGGCCCACTGACAGTGCGCTTAAACCAGGTACATCAGGGCGGAATGTGCCCGGGCAGCCGCTACGCCGGAGCCACCAGCAGCGGCCGGGCCCGCTCCCGCAGCTCGACGACCCGCGGCTCGTCGCCGTACGGCTCCAGCCGGTGCAGCAGATCCCGTACGTACTCCGTGGTACGCGCCGACGAGATCCGTCCCGCGACCTCCACCGCGCGCGTGCCCGCCGCGCACGCGGCGTCCAGGTTCCCCGACTCCAGTTCGGCGACGGCCGACACCACAAGACGCAGCCCGTGCGAGCGCACGAACTCCTCCGTGGGCCGGGACAGCGCCTGCTCGGTGAAGCGGCGCACCTGGCGCGGCGCCTTCAGATCGCGGTAGCACTCGGCGGCGTCGGCCGCGAACCTGTCGTACGAGTAGAAGCCGAGCCAGGACGGGTCGGCATCGCCCTCCCGTGAGCGCTCCAGCCAGCCCTCCGCCGACTTCAGCGCGGTCGCCGCCGCCGGCGCGTCGCTCGCCTTTGCGTGCGCCCGCGCCTCGACCAGCCGGAAGAAGCTCATCGTGCGGGCGGTGGCGAGGCCCCGATTGCGTTCGAGTGCCGCCTGGGCCAGGTCGACGCCCTCGTCCGCGAAGCCGCGGTAGGTCGCCTGCAGCGACATCGAGGCCAGCACATAGCCGCCCAACGGGACGTCCGCGGCGGCCCGGGCCAGCCGCAGCGCCTGGATGTAGTAGCGCTGCGCCGCCTCCTGCTGTCCGGTGTCGAAGGCCATCCACCCGGCGAGCCTGGTCAGTTCGGCGGTGGCGCCGAACAGCGCCCGGCCCACTTCGTCCGAATACGACCCGAGGAGCAGCGGGGCCGCGTCCACCCGCAGGCACTCGGGCACCATCGACGAACGCCAGTCCCCGCCGCCGTACTTGGAGTCCCAGCGGCGCGCGTCCTCGGCAGCCTCTCTCAGCTTCGCCACATCGGTGTGACCCACGCGGGCGGGCGCGTCCTCCGCCGTGGCGATGTCGAGGGATCTCTCGACCGAAGAGTCGGCGGGGGTTATCAGCCAGCGCGACGCGGGCGTGGCGTAAGCGCTCACTGCGAAAGAACCGGCCAGCGACTGCCAGATGCCCCCGCTGCCCGCCCGTCGCCCGGCAAGATCCAGGCGGTAGAGCTCGGTGGCCGATTTCACCGCCTCGCCCACGTCGCGCGGGAAGGCGAGCCCGACTTCAGGGGCCGGGTCGGCGTCCGCCAGACCGATCTCGTGCAGCGGCACCGGACGGCCCAGTTTGGCGCCGATCGCGGCGGCGATGAGATGGGGCGCGGCGCCCTGCGGCACCATGCCTTTCGACACCCACCGCGCCACCGACGTCTTGTCGTAACGGAGGGTCAGACCGCGCTGTGCGCCTAGGTCGTTGACCCGCCGGGCGAGGCCGGCGTTGCTGATTCCCGCGAGGGCGAGAACGGTGCCGAGCTTTTCGTTCGGCCCGCGTTGCTCCCTGGACATGCGCCACCCCTCGACACGCAGACGGCCGCCGCGTCGCTGGCTGGGCGCACGGCATTCGTGCTGAGTTCCCCCCGGTGAACGGCTTCCGGGTCCCGGCTGCAAAGGCGTCTGGCCGAGCCCTTCGGAATATGCGCCCCCCGTGGAGAACATCAGTAAACACAGCGTAGTTCGCCGCATCCCGACCGTTAAGAGGCGGTCTTCCGGATGGCGAGATTGTTGTGCGTTGGAACAGACGGACGACGGACGGGGTGTCGACGCCGTGCCCCCGGGCGTGCTCCCTGCATGTGGCCGTGCGCCCGTCCGTGCGCTCTGGCCCCGCAGGTTGGGGAGCGCTTCCATGAGTCCTGCGTGGGTCGGCCCACTGCGTACTGGAACCAGTGGGCTGGGGGACACCGCCGCCTCAATCCCCGCGGGCGGCGGACCGGTCCGGGAGGCGAACAGCGCCTCCCGGACTGTGGTTGTGCCCGGGTGGGGGACGGTTGGCAGGCCCGCAGAATGGCCGAATGCCGACTGTCCTCGGTGTCCCTTTTGGGCATGTGTAAGCATCGGCGGTCCGCTTCGCCGGCTCCCGGACCGTCGTCAAATCGCCAATGCCAGGGGCGCGTTCCCTTTTTGCGCGCGCTACCCGGAGACCCTCTTGTGCGCCGCCTTCGTGGCAGCATGTTCCCGAGCGGCCATGGTCGCCCGGGATTCCGGGCGGCCCGGGCCCCGGTTCGTCCACAGCCTGTGGAGGCGGCGATGCGGTGGTTGGTGGGGTGGAGCAGTATCGCCGCAAACTTCGGTACGGCCGGGGCCGTGGGCACCTCCGACGAGGGCCGCACCGTTCACCCCGTCGGCTCCCAACTCCTGTGGGGCGACCCGGATCCGCTCTGGGCCGTCGGCGACTGGCGCCCCGACGAGGTGCGCATCGTCACCGTCGACGCTCCCGCTCGCTCCGCCGGGGCTGCCCCCATCACCAGGCTCGCCGTCCTGGGCTGCTGCGCGGCAAGTGACGAAGAGCTGCGGGTGGGTCTTTTCGCGGCGCGCGGCGGGGCGTTGCGGCATCTGACCGCATGGGCCGGCAGC
This sequence comes from Streptomyces sp. NPDC019890, assembly GCF_044903445.1. NCBI lineage: Bacteria > Bacillati > Actinomycetota > Actinomycetes > Kitasatosporales > Streptomycetaceae > Streptomyces > Streptomyces sp. NPDC019890. Next base: position 22,066 of record NZ_JBJDQK010000023.1, read on the forward strand.
TATACGGCCGTGGTGCAGGTCGGCCGCCGGATCACGATCGTCGGTGATCTGGCCGGGGCGAGACCCGTCTTCCACACGCCGTGGGCGAACGGCACCGCGTACGCCACCGCGTCACTGCCGCTCGCCGATCTCATCGAAGCGCAGCTGGACATCGGGCACTTGGCGGCGCTGCTCGCCTGCCCGGAGACACCGGAGGCGCTGCACGACTCGACTCCGTACGCCGGTGTGAAACGCGTCCCGCCGGGGCACGCGCTGATCCTGCGCGAGGGCTCGCGCGAGATCGCCGGGTACGAGCCGGTGGCATCGCTCGCCGTCGCCGGACCGCAGATCGAGGCGGAGCGCGCGGTGGACGGCGTGCGGGAGGCGCTGGTCGATGCGGTCCGGGCCAGGCTCACCGCGCCCCGGCACGCGCCCGAGACACTGCCGACGGACCCCGGACCGGTCCCCGGGATGGGGCCGGCCGAACGGCGTGCGGCCCGGGGCGCCCCGGCTCCCGGCATCGGCGCCGACCTCTCCGGCGGCAGTGCTTCCGGCACGCTGGCACTGCTGGCCGCGGGGCTGCCGGGGGTGCCGGGCACGGTGCTCGGCCACGGCACGGGCGCGGGGGAGCGGCTGCTCGCGGTCACCTTCAACGACCTGACGACCCGCGGGCACGAGGCCGAGCTGGAACGGGCGCGCACGATCGCGGCGAATCCGCGGCTGCACCATGTGGTGGTCGCGGCGGGGGAGGAAGGGCTGCCGTACGCGGCCCTGGAAGCCGGGCCGCTGACGGACGAGCCGGCACCGTCCCTCGTCACGGCCGAACGCCACCGAAACCGACTGGCGGCGGGCAGCGCGGACCACTTCACCGGCGCGGGCGCGCGACAGGTCCTGGACGCGCATCCGGCGCGCCTCGCCGACCTGCTCCTCGACCGGCGGCGGCGCCATCTGCTGCGGCCGGCCGCGGCGCTGGCCCGGGCGGAGGGCCCTTCGCCGCAGTCGCTGTTCATCCCGGTGACGGTGTACCGGGCGGCGCGGCGACTGGCCCGTACGCCGTACCGCACCGGCCTCGAGACGGCGGCGGACCGCCTGCTGGACGCGAACCGTCCGGCGGCCCGCCTGCTGGACGGCCCGCTGAGTGCGTCACTTGCCGCGCTGACGTGGTCGAGGCCGGGGCCCGCGGCGCGCTGGCTCACGGGCGAGGCACTTGCAGAAGTATCGGTTCGCCTGACGGAGGCTGCGACGCGGCCGACATCGGTGCAGCGCCCCGGTGAGGCCCGCGCGCGTGCGGCGCTGACCCGCCATGCCTCGGACCAGCGGATCCTGGAACAGGCCGCGGAGGTCCGCAGCCAGCGGCTGCACGCGCCCTTTCTGGACAACCAGGTCGTACGGGCCTGCCGCGACCTCCCCGAATCCTTGCGCGTCCGCCCCGGCGCCCGCGCGGAAATCCTCCGCACGGTCCTGGCGGGCGCGGGCATCCACGACCTCCCACCGGGGTGGGGCGCGACGACCCACGCCCCGTCGACGGCAGCGGCGAGGGCGGGCCTGCGGGCGTCCCTGCCGTACCTGTTGGCCCTGTTCGACGCGCCCTTGCTGGCGGACGCGGGCCTGGTGGAGGCCCGCGTGGTCCGCAAGGCCCTCCGCGCAGCCTCGGAGGGCGAGCCGGTACCGCTGGACGGCCTGGCGGACCTGATCTCCACGGAACTGTGGCTCCGTAGGCTGCTCTCGCGCCGGGGTACGTGCTGGACGGGCACGGCGGCACCGCGCCAACGGGCGGTGGCGGGAGGGGTTCCCCCGAGGCGAACGCTTCAGGCGTAGCGCCTGGCGTGGGGCGTCCGGGGCAGGCCCACCCCCGCACGCACTCCCGCCCCCGTCCACAATGACCCCGTGCGCTATCTCATCCTCGGCGTCACCGCCGCCCGCGACGAGCACGGTGGCGAGCTCCCCCTCCGCGGCCTCCGCCTCCGCCGGCTGCTCGCCGCCCTGGCGCTGCGGGCCGGCCGCCCCGTGCCCGTCGGCGAGCTCGTCGACGACGTATGGGGCGGCGACGAGCCGCACGACGCCCCCGCCGCACTCCAGGCGCTCGTCGCCCGCCTCCGCCGCACCCTCGGCAAGGACGCCGTCGAGAGTGGCCCCGGCGCCTACCGACTCGCCGCCGTCAAGGACGACGTCGACCTGTATGTCTTCGAGGCACTCACCCGCCGGGCCGCCGCCCAGGACCCCGAGACCGCCGCAAGCACGCTCCGTACCGCTCTCGCCCTCTGGCGCGGCCCCGCGCTCGCCGATCTGCCCGACGGGGAGTACGGCGCACGTCCCGAGGCCCTGCGGCTCGCCGCGCTCCAGCAGCGGATCGAGGCCGACCTGAGGCGCGACGCCACCAGCGCACTCGTACCGGAGCTGCAGGGGCTCACCGCCGCGCACCCGTACCACGAGCCGTTCCGTGCGCTGCTCATCCGAGCCCTGCGCGCCGAGGGCCGCCAGGCCGACGCCCTTGTCGCGTACGAAGAGGCCCGTCGCGCACTCGCGGACGGCCTCGGCGCCGATCCCGGGCCCGAACTGACCGCTCTCTACACAGAGTTGCTCAAGGCTCCCACCGCCCCGACCACACCCCCTGCAAGGGAGCGCGGCAACCTCCGCCCCCGCCTCACCTCCTTCGTCGGCCGCGACAGCGAACTCACCGCCATCCGCGCCGACCTGACCCGCTCCCGTCTCGTCACTCTCACCGGCCCCGGCGGCTCCGGAAAGACCCGCCTCGCCGAGGAGGCCGCGCCCGCCGCCGCCCCCGAAGGCGCATGGCTCGTCGAGCTCGCTCCCCTCGACGACCCCGCCGCGCTCCCCGGCGCCGTACTCTCCGCCCTCGGCCTGCGTGAGACCGCGCTCATCGTCCGCGAGGGCCAGCCGCCGCCCGCCGCCGCCCCCGCCGACCGGCTGGTCGAGCACCTCGGAGGCCGCGCACTCCTCCTTGTACTCGACAACTGCGAGCACCTCATCGACGCGGCCGCCGAACTCGCCGAGCGGCTCCTCACCCGCTGTCCCCAGCTGCGCATCCTGGCCACCAGCCGGGAACCGCTGGGCGTCCCGGGCGAGTTGGTGCGCCCGGTGGACCCGCTGCCCGATCCCATGGCCCTGCAACTGCTCGCGGACCGCGGCGCCGCCGCCAGGCCCGGTTTCCGTATCGAGGACGACCCGGACGCCGCCGCCGAAATCTGTCACCGCCTCGACGGGCTCCCCCTCGCCATCGAACTCGCCGCAGCCCGGCTGCGGATGTTCACTCCCCGCCAGATCGCCGACCGGCTCGACGACCGCTTCCGCCTGCTGACCGGCGGAAGCCGCACCGTACTGCCGCGCCAGCAGACGCTGAGGGCGGTCGTCGACTGGTCCTGGGACCTCCTGGAGGACACCGAACGCACCCTGCTGCGACAGCTCGCCGTCTTCGCCGGCGGCTGGGACATCGCCGCCGCCGAGGCCGTCTGCGGCGACGCGGCGGAGCACCTCGGCGCGCTCGTCGACAAGTCGCTCGTCACCGCCACACCCACCGACGGCGGCGAGATGCGCTACCGGCTCCTGGAGACCATCCACGAGTACGCGACCGTGCGCGCCGCCGAGACCCCGGACGTCCGGGACGCCGCGGCCCGCGCACACACCGCCTGCTTCGCCGCCCTCGTCGAGGAGGCCGACCCGCAACTGCGCTCCGCCGACCAGCTCCCCTGGATCGCCCGGCTCGAGGCCGACCTCGACAACATCCGCGCCGCACTGCACCGCGCCGTCGCCGAGACCCACGACGAAGCGTCCGCGCTGCGGCTGACCTTGGGGATGGGCTGGTTCTGGTGGCTGCGCAACTACCGCCCCGAGGGCCTGTCCTGGGCGGAGCGGACCGTTGCCCTCGGCCCGGAGCCGTCGGGCGAGGACGACCCCCGCTACTGGCCCCGGATGCATCTGCGCATGATGGAGTTCTTCCTCGCCGTGGAGAGCCGGGGGGCCGAGCGGCTGCGCACCGACGCGGAGACGATGGCGCTGCTGCTCCGGGTCCGGGAGGCCTTCAGCCGGCCGGGCCCCGAGTCCGCCCGCTTCCCCGGACTGCTCTGGCCGATGACGTCCTTCCTGACCGACGACATGGCGGGCATCCGGGCACTGCTGGAAGCCGCGGTCGCCAACTGCCTGACGTACGGCGGCGAGTGGGAGTACGGCGCCATGCTGATGTTCCGTACCCATCTGGTCGTCGACATGCCTGGCGGCATGCCCGGCGTCGACGAGGACCTGGTCCTGCTGCGGGCGCTGAGCCGCCGTGTCGGCGACCGCTGGATGCGCGCGCAGACGGCGAGTGCCGCGGCCGAGGCGGGGATGATGCGCGGCAGGTACGACGAGGCGAGGGCCGCGTACGAGGAGGCACTGGCCCTCGCCCGCGAGGTCGGCGCGCACGCCGAGGCGCCGTTCCTCATCGCCCGCCTCGCCGAACTCGCCTTCCGGGCAGGCGACACGGCCGCCGCAGACAAGGGTTTCGACGAGGCGGAGGAGGAGGCGGAGCGCTACAAGGTCCAGGACGCCCGCCCCTACGTCCGCCTCATGCGCGCCACCATCGCCCTGTACCGCGGCGCGTACGCCGAGGCCCGGAGACGGCTCGAGGAGCCCCCCGGCCTCAACGAGCACGACACCCCGCCGGTGCACTTCGAAGTGGCCGTCGAAGCGCTCGGCGCCCGGCTCCGCGCGTACGAACCGGCAGGCCCTCCGGCTGCGGTACGGGGTCTGGCGGCGGCTCTCCGTAAAGCGTGGGAGGCCCGGTGCTCGGAGTTCGTCACGGCACACGTCGCCGACAGCGCCGCGGCCGTACTTCCCCTGACCGGTCAACTCCCGCTGGCCGTACGGCTCATGGCCGCGGCGGACGCCTGGCGCGGGGACATTTCCCGCTCCGTGCCGGAGGAGAAGGCGGCCGAGGCGATCCGCACGCGCGCCCGTGCGGAGCTGGGCAGCGAGCGGTACGAGGCCGAGCGTGTGGCGGGCCGCGACCTCACCGTCCCCCGGGCCGTCGGCCTGCTGGAGACGGCGGGCGAGGCGGCCGAGGCGGCCGGGTAGGTCGGGCAGGGCAGGTAGGTCCGTCGGGTCGAGCAGGGTGGGTCGGTGGCTGGCGGCCGGGGGTTCGGTCAGCCGCAGGTGAGTTGAGAGTGGGCCCAGTTTCCGAGCACCGCCGAGTCGGACGGCGTCTGCGGCTCCACCACCAGCCGGATCGTCTTGCGGCCGGCGAGCGACAGATGCACCGGCACGGCAGCGTCCCCGCCGCGCATGACCGGGGACCGCCACAGCCGACTGCCGTCCCCGTACACGGAGAAGCGCACCGCGCCCCGGACCGTGGTCAGGTTGTCGACCCCGACCAGCGCGTCATAGGCGGAGCAGCGGCGGTTGAGGTCGATGATCACGGAGGCCCTGGCGTACATGCTCACCCCGTGTCCGTACCGGATGCCTGCGATCGACATGCCCGAGCGCTGCCAGAGCCAGCCGCTCCCGGCGAGCCGCACCTCGGGCCCGGTGTGGTCGCCGAACAAGCCGTACTCCAGCCGGCTGACCAGGTAGACGCGCGGGGCCGAGGACCGCGGCGGCGGGGTGGGCCTCGGCTTCGCCGGCGGCTCCGTTGCGGGCGGGGCCGGCTGCTCGGGCGCGGGTGCGCCGGGCGGTTCGGGGACGGACGGGGCCGGCGACTCGGGGGTGGACGGGGCCTGGAACTCGGGCCTTGGCGTCGGCCGGGCAGGCTGCTGCGCGGGCTTCGGGGCCGGGTCGGGCGGGGGCTGCTTCGTCGGCCGGGTCGGCTCCGTTGCGGGAGGGGCCGACGGCTTCGGCTGCGATGACGGCGAGGACTCCTGTGGCACGGCGGGCTGCGCGGCCGGGGGCTTCGCCTCCGTGGGCTCGGGCCCGGAGTCGCCCGAGAACGCCCATACAAGACCCGCGGCCGCCGCGACGGCCAGTCCCGCCGCGATCCCGGCCTTCGCCGGGGCGCCCAGTCCCTCCGACGCCGCGGCCCCGCCGCCCGCACCCGCGGGGGCGCCCGACGCACCGCCTGCCCCAGCGGCGGCCGCACCCGCGCCCGCCGCACCCGCGGCACCGCCGGCCACGAGCCCCGCGGCCTTGAGCGAGTACCCGGCAGCGAACCAGCCGATGACCGCGACCGGCAACAGCGCCGGAATCCCGGCGTTGACATGCGCCAGCTCGCCCGCGGCCAGCCGGCACTTGGCGCACTCCTCCAGATGTTTGCGCAGCCCCCGCTCGGCACGCATGCGCAGACCCCCGCGGGCGTACGCCCCCAGCCGGTCGGCATAGCGGGCGCAGTCGCCTCCGGAGGTGAGCGCCGAGCTCACATGGGCCTGCAGATAGGCCTGCTTGAGTGCCTCGCGGGCCCGGCTTGCCAGCACCGCCGTGGCGTTGGCGGTCAGCCCGAACAGCGGCGCGACCTCGCTCGGCGACTCCTCCTCGACCGTGGTGTGCCAGAGCACCGCCTGCCACCGCTCGGGCAGCGAAAGGAAGGCCTGCATGGCCAGCGACTGCTCCGCCTCGTGCATCGCGCGCACATCGGCGCCCGGATCGAGGGCGTCGTCGTGCGCGGTGTCCGAGCTGCGGGCGGCCTCCGCAGCGAACACCGCGAAGTCATCGACCAGTTGCTCCCGTTTTGCGGTCCTCGTCCAGGCCGCAGCGACGCGCCGTACCGTCGTGAGCAGGTACGCCCGGACCGCGTGCTCGGGTCCCGAGCCCCCGCGCACCGCCTGCAGGGTCCGCGCGAACACCTCGGCAGTCAGGTCGTCGGCGGTGTGCGCATCCCGGCAGCAGGTGCGCGCATAGCGGCGGACGGAGCCGGAGTGACGGCGGAACAGTTCCTCGTAGGCGCTGTCGTCGCCGCTCCGCATGCGCTCGATCAACTCGGCGTCGGACGGCGGCAACTCGCGCGGCGTCGGTAAGGAGTCAGAGCTCCCGCCCCCGCGCTGCGACGGCACGGCATGCTCGGCCCCACCAGCCGGACCCGAGCCGCCCGACACGCCGGACAACCCACTGGGCCGACCCTGGCTTGCACTTGGCCCGCCCTGGTTCGGCACCTGCCGGGAGGGCAGCCCAGCCGCCTCCGTACCGCCAGTACCGCTGGTACCACCGAGTGAGTCGTCCCGACCGTCACCGCTCATCGCGGAAGCCCCCATAAGCACCCAGACCCGAATACCGGGAAAGACTGCCACAGAGAACCGGCGCACCGAACCCTTTGGCACGGGCAACCACTCGTCCGGGGACGATTCCCGAATTCGAGCCCTGCTCGTCACTCCTTCGGGGAGGCTCAACCCGTCTTACCCGGAAGTCAGTTGGCCACCGGTGCAGCGCCCGCGGTGAGATGCGTGGACCGGAACGCGGCCTATGCGGACCGCGGCCGCAGCCCCTCCAGCAGGATGTCGAGCAGCCGGGCCGATGCCGCCGCCTGCTGCGCCGCGTCCGGCAGTGACGGCGCGGCCGTGGCTATCACCAGCAGCACGTCCGCCACGGTCACATCGCCGCGCAGCTCACCCGCCGCCCGTGCCCGGTCGACCAACTGCCCCACGACCTCGAGCAGATCCGCCGCACCCGCGTCGTCCTGCTCCTCCGCCGGCACCGCACGCGGCCCGACCACCCGCAGATCCGGCTGCTGTGAGCCGACCCGCTGCTGCGGCACCCGCGCCTCGTCCCGTACGACGGCGGTCGGCTCCTCCGGCTCCACGCCCACCCGCAGCACCTGCGGCGGCAGCAGCCGTCCCGCGCCCGACGCCACCGACGTCCGCAGGAAACGGGAGAGCGCCGACCACGGCTCCTCCTCCTGCCCCAGAGCGGCACGCGCCTGCTCGGTGAGCCGGGAGGTCTCCTCCTCGGCTATCCGCCGCACCAGAACGTCCTTGCTCGGGAAGCGGCGGTAGACCGTCCCGACGCCGACCCTGGCCCGGCGCGCCACGTCCTCCATCGGCGCGCCGTACCCCAGCTCGCCGAAGACCTCGCGAGCCGCCCTCAGCACATGTTCGAGGTTGCGCTGTGCGTCCACCCGGAGTGGCGCCGAGCGGCTGATTCCGCCCGATCCCGCCCGTCCGTTCCCATCAGCTGTCGAAGCCGGTGCCACGGCAGCCTGCCAATGCGAATCCTGAATGGTCATACGTGTTCCCCCGGTCATGATGTCTCCCCCCGGAGACCCCTGGTCGTGACGTCTCCCCCCGGAGACCTCCCCACCCTGCCTGCCGGGCGTACCTCGGCCAAAGCACCCCGACGAAGTACGAACATAGTTGAGCCAGGGTCAATTCAGAAGAGGGTAGTTCCGCACGGAGCGCCCCCCGATCGGAGCAAGGACCGGAACGGTCCCGATTACGCCCCCTCGCACCACCCCCCTCGTATGCCCTGACCTGCGCACCTTTTCCACCACGCCGCACCTGGCCCGCCCAAAGTGGCGTGAAGCCTCCGGTCACACAATTTGCCAGGGCTGTGGACAAACGCCTGAGGCCGTTGCGTCATGGGATAGTGAAGGCTGCCAATTTCCGGGGGACGACCCCCGGCCCCCCGCCGAGCACGCGCATTCTCGTCGTCGGCGGCGGCTACGTCGGGATGTACACCGCGCTGCGTCTCCAGCAGAAGCTGAAGCAGGAGGTGGCACGCGGCGAGGTGGAGATCCTCGTGGTCACGCCCGATCCGTACATGACCTATCAACCCTTCCTCCCGGAAGCGGCGGCCGGTTCCATCTCTCCGCGCCATGTCGTGGTCCCCCTCCGCCGCGTGCTCGACAAGTGCAAGATCCTCATCGGCGAGGCCAAAGCCGTCGACCACGCAAAGCGCACCGCGACCGTCGCCACCCTCGCCACCGAGGAAGAGGGCACCGGTCCCGTCGAGATCACGTACGACGAACTCGTCATCGCGCCCGGGTCGATCTCCCGCGCCCTTCCGATCCCCGGACTCGCCGACCACGCCATCGGCTTCAAGACCGTCGAGGAAGCCATCGGCCTGCGCAACCACGTCATCGAGCAGATGGACATCGCTTCCTCCACCCGCGATCCGGCGATCCGCGACGCCGCCCTCACCTACGTCTTCGTCGGCGGCGGCTACGCGGGCGTCGAAGCCCTCGCCGAGCTGGAGGACATGGCCCGCTACGCCACGCGCTACTACCACAACATCAAGGCCGAGGACCTGAAGTGGATCCTCGTCGAGGCCAGCGGTCGCATCCTCCCCGAGGTCGGCGAGGAGATGGGCAAGTACGCCATACGTGAGCTGCGTTCGCGCAATATCGACGTACGCCTCGAGACACGCCTGGACTCCTGCGAGGACCGTGTCGCCGTCCTCAGCGACGGCACCCGCTTCCGGACCCGCACCGTCGTATGGACCGCGGGCGTCAAGCCGGCTCCCCTCCTCGCCGCCACCGATCTGCCGCTGGGCGAACGCGGACGGCTGAAGTGCACCGCGCAACTCACCGTCGCAGGTGTCGAGCACGCGTGGGCGGCGGGCGACGCCGCGGCCGTTCCGGACGTCACCGCTGGGGGTACCTCCCAGGCCGAAGGAGAACCCGGCAAGGAGTGCGCACCCAACGCCCAGCACGCCGTGCGCCAGACCAAGGTTCTCGCCGAGAACATCGTGGCCTCCCTGCGCGGCGAGCCCCTCAAGGAGTACGCCCACAAGTACGTCGGGTCCGTCGCCTCCCTCGGCCTCCACAGGGGCGTTGCGCATATCTACGGCCGTAAGCTCAAGGGCTATCCGGCCTGGCTGATGCACCGCGTGTACCACCTCAGCCGCGTTCCCACCTTCAACCGCAAGGCCCGCGTACTCGCCGAGTGGACCCTCTCCGGGCTCTTCAAACGCGAGATCGTCTCCCTCGGCTCGCTGGAACACCCGCGGGCAGAATTCGAGCTCGCCGCGGGCGGAAAACCCAAGGGGGAGGGGACCAGGCCCGCACCGGACGACGGGCCGCGCAGCGGCCCCGGGGGCAAGTAGACAACCAGGACTGTCAGTCCGGTCGGTCACACTGGACGTGTGACCATAGGTGGGCTCACACCTGCACAGAGTGACCCTTGGCGACAAGCATTGAGGCTAGAAAGTCAGTGAACTTCACGCGTTGGAGCGCAAGGCTCCCCGGTACGCAGCGGCGCGCCGCAGCGCGGAGGACCGACCACGGGATCTCCCCGGCACAGCGGGGCGAGGGCTCGGTGCCCGCAGCCCGCAATGAGTCTCGCAACGAGACTCGTGGTGAGGCCCGCGGTGTGTCCCGCGGTGAGTACGAAGAGCATCCGGAGCCCATGCCCGACGTCCCCGCCATCGAGGACTTCTGTGTACGCGAGATCCTCGGCCGGCTGCCCGCCCTGGTCGCCCTCGTGTACGGATCCGAACACCGCATCGCGTACGTCAACGACGCCTACGCCGCCGCCTTCGGCCACCGCCCCGCCGGTGCGCGCGCCGCCGACAGCTGCCCCGAGCTCGCCGAACTGGGCCTGCTGCCGCTCATGGACCAGGTGCTGCGCAGCGGCAAGCCCCGCACGGTCAAGTCCCGCAAGGTCCTCGGCTCCGGCTCGTACACCGTGACCTGCCTGCCCGCCGAGGGCCCCAAGGAGAGCGGGGGAGTCCTCGTCTTCGCCGCCGACGTCACCGACCACGCCGAGGCCGCCGAGCGGCTGCGCGCCAGCGAGCGCCGCCACCGCGAGACCGCCGTCACCCTCCAGAGGAGCCTGCTCCCGCAGGAGTTGGAACAGCCCGACGATCTGCGCATCGCGGCCACCTACCAACCGGGCGGCACGGACGCCGCGGTCGGCGGCGACTGGTACGACGTCATCACGCTCGGAGCCGGACGCACGGCGCTCGTCATCGGCGACGTCATGGGCCGCGGCGTGCGCGCGGCCGCCGTGATGGGCCAGCTCCGCACCGCCGTACGGGCCTATGCCCGCCTCGACCTGCCGCCGCACGAGGTGCTCCAGCTGCTCGACGGTCTGGCCGCCGAGATCGACGCCAGCCAGATCGCCACCTGCGTCTATGCGGTCCACGACCCGAACGAAGGCCGGCTCGTCTACGCCTCGGCCGGCCATCTCCCCGTCCTTGTACGGGACGAGGACGGCACGGTCCGCAGCGCCGAGGACCCGACGGGACCACCGCTCGGCACCGGCGGCTGGCTGCACACCTCGGGCACCATCGCGCTGCCGCCCGGCTCCAGCGCCGTCCTCTACACGGACGGTCTGATCGAGCGCCGCGGCGAGGACATCGACGAGGGAGTGGCCGCCCTTGAGCGTGCGCTCGTGGGCGCGACAGGCACCCCACAGGTGGTCTGCGACCGGCTGATCCGCTCCCTGGGAGTCACCGCGGAACACGACGACGACGTGGCCGTACTGGTCGTCCAGCACCCCATGCGTACCGGCGTGTCCTCCGAGCTCTTCCACAATGCCGCGCTCGAACTGCTCGGCGGCATCGAAGCGGCTCCACGCGCGCGTGCCTTCGCCTCCGGTGTGCTGGCCTCCTGGCGTTTCTCGCCCGAGCTCCACGACCTGGGAGTGCTGGCGGCCAGCGAACTGGTCGCCAACTCCCTCCAGCACGGCACCCCGCCGATGCGCCTCAGACTCCGCCGCACCGACCGCCGCCTGATCATCGAGGTGACGGACGGCGACGACCATCTGCCGCGCCGCCGCCGCGCGGAAACGGAGGACGAGGCGGGCCGCGGGATTTCCATCGTCGCGACGATCGCCTCGTCCTGGGGGAGCCGTCGCACTCCCGGCGGCGGCAAAGCGGTCTGGTGCGAGTTCGCGCTGCCTGCCTAGGCGGCGGCGCCGACCGGGCGGAGGCTCGACCGGGCCACGGCCTCGACTAGGTCACGGCCTCGATCTGCTCGGCCGGCTTGTGCTGGGCCACCACCCGCGACCTCGACACGAGCGAGGGCCGGTCCTGTACGGGCGTGAGCCGCTTGCCCAGTCGCAGCGCCAGCATGGTGATGCCGAGCGAGAAGAGCACGAACGTCACGATGTACGGACCGTGCAGCGCGGCGCCCATCGGCCCGCCCACGGCCGGACCGACGGCCAGCGCGAGCTGCTTGACCAGCGCGAAGGCGGAGTTGTACTGCCCGACCATCGACTCCGGCGCCAGATCGGCCACCAGCGGAGCGACGGTCGGCGACAGCATCGCCTCACCGAGCCCGAAGAGCCCGTAGGCGGAGACGAACGCGGCGGTCGCCATCGCTTGGCTGCCGTGCCCGAGGCCCGCGTAGCCGGCGGCGATCCAGGCCACGGCCCAGATCAGCCCGACGCCGGCGATCACCCGGCTGCGCCTGCGGCGCTCGACGAACTTCAGCACCACGAACTGCGCGACCACGATCACCATGGTGTTGGCGGCCAGCGCGGTCCCGAGGGTCGCGGGCTGGATCCCGGCGGCCTCGGTGCCGTACGCGGCGAGCCCCGACTCGAACTGTCCGTAGCAGGCGAAGAAGAGGACGAACCCGAGCACGCACAGCTGCACCATCGCCCGGTGCCCGAGCAGCGCGCGGAGCCCGCCCCTGGCCTTGGCCTCGGCGTTCGCGGGCCGCGCCTCCTGGAGCGCGAGTGAACGCGGCAGCCGCACACTCACGGCGATCCCGGCAAGCACCAGGAACATCGCCGCCTCGATGCCGAACAGCAGGGTGAAACTGCCCGGCCGGCTCTCGTCGACGATGTGCCCGCCGATCAGCCCGCCGATGCCGAGCCCCAGATTCTGCAGAAAGAACTGCATGGCGAAGGCGCGCGTACGGGTCGAGGAGTCCGAGGTCCAGACGATCATCGTGGCGAGGGCCGGCTGCATCACCGCCGTACCGGCCCCCAGCAGCGCGGCGGACAGGACGGCGGCGGGCACGCTCGTCGACAGCCCCATCGTCGCGGAGCCGGTTGCGGCGAGCACCGCGGCACCGACCAGCACGGGCAGCGGCCCGCGCCGGTCGATGACCCGCCCGGTGAAGGGAAGGGCGACGAGAGCGGCCATCGCAAAGACCGCGAGGACGGCACCCGCCGTAGACGCGCCCAGGTCCCGCACCTGCGCCACATAGACGTAGAGATACGGAACGGTGAAGCCGAGTCCGAACGCGGCCAACGCGTTCCCCGCCTGTATCCGGCGCATCGCAGCGCCCATCGCCCTGGTCACACTCACCTACCTCAAGATCGTGGAGGACTGAAGTCTGAAGACTTCAATGCTAAAGTTAGAACGTCAACAATACACAGTGAAGGACTTCAACGCCAACGCGCCCATGCGATACTTCGGCGCATGCCAACCGAGACCCCCGAGGGCCCCGAACCGTCCGGCTCCGGCCGCCGGCCCGAGCCTCAGTCCGGGCCGCTCCAGTCCGGGCTCCAGGAGCCGAGCCTCGACGAACAGATCGCGGCATATCAGCGCGAGTTCGGCGACCTGGACCCCCAGGTCGAGAAGGTCGTCTCGGCGCTCGGCCGCCTGAACCGCCGGATGAACGTCGGGTATGGCCGCCAGATCGCCGACCTCGGCATCAGCAACGCCGAGTGGGAGGTCCTCAAGAGCCTGGTCCTCGCCGGATCCCCCTATCGGCTGGGTCCCGGCGAACTGGCCAAGCGGCTCGGCCTCACCCCGGCCGCGATGACGCACCGCATCGACCGCATGGCGAGCGAGGGCCTGGTCACGCGCGACCGCGACGAGAACAACCGCGTGCGGGTCATCGTCGAGCTGACCGACGAGGGCCGTGCGAAGTGGCAGGAGGCGATGCGCATGGCCACGCACTTCGAGGAAGAGCTGCTCCAGGACCTGTCGGGGGAGGAGCGGGGTGTGCTCGGAGAGCTACTGATCCGCGTCCTGCGCCGCGTGGAACACGCTCAGCCCGACGCCGGCGGCCGACTCACCGATCTGGACTAGGACGGGCCGGAAGAGGTGCCGGAACGGACGTCGGGGCGGGTGCCTGGGCGGGTGTCCGGGCGGGTGTCCGGGCGGGCGTGGGTCGGAGTTGACACACCCTTCATCTGTCCGTAAGGTTCTTCGAGTTGTCGTGGAGCCGGAACGGTTCTGTGGCAGCCACTCCAGCCGCGAATGCGGCAACCAAACTCAGCACGATCTCCCAGCCGGGGATGAATTTCGGCATGCCGAAATTCATTTTGAAGACCCGATTTTGGGTCGCCTGAGAAATCCGCTAGAGTTTGGGCGTCGGAACGGCCCAACGGCCGGAATGACAACCCGAGTTCGACCGGGAATCAGGCCCGAAAGGATCTGATAGAGTCGGAACCGCCGGAAAGCCGA
>NZ_JBJDQK010000024.1:0-27368 GCF_044903445.1 Streptomyces sp. NPDC019890
GACGGCGCCAAGAAGGACGACGACGGCGACATCTGGCTGCTCGGCCGCGTCGACGACGTCATGCTCGTCTCCGGCCACAACATCTCCACCACCGAGGTGGAGTCGGCGCTGGTCTCGCACCCGAAGGTGGCAGAGGCGGCAGTCGTCGGCGCGGCGGACGAGACGACAGGTCAGGCGATCGTCGGCTTCGTCATCCTGCGCGGCAACGCGGCGGAGGACGCGGGACTGGTGGACGAGCTGCGCAACCACGTGGGCGCGACGCTTGGGCCGATCGCCAAGCCGAAGCGGATCCTGCCGGTGGCGGAGCTGCCGAAGACGCGCTCGGGCAAGATCATGCGGCGGTTGCTGCGGGATGTGGCGGAGAACCGTCAGCTGGGTGATGTCACGACGCTGACGGACTCGTCGGTGATGGACCTGATCCAGGCGAAGCTGCCGACGGCGGCGTCCGAGGACTGACGGGGTGTTTACGGAGGGGTCCGACCGCCTGGCGGTCGGACCCCTCCCTCGTTGATGCGCGGTGGGAAGCGGGCCCCAACGAGCCCACCGCAGCTCCGCGCCGCGGACCGCGGGACGTGCCGGGCCCGTCCCCGACCCCGACAGGGCAGCCCACGCCGTAGGCGCACGTCACCCGTGGCGCACTCACCCACCGCGGCTCCGCGCCTCAGGCGCGCACGACACACATCGCGCCCGCCGCCCCTTATGTACCTAATATGAGTTTCGCCGGATACGCCCTTGCGCCGTTGGGTAGAGTGAAGATCGCGTCAAGGACGCGACAAGAACGACCCAGGTGCGCCGGGAAGTCTGGTCGGCATGTGCTGTGTCCTGCCTACCCGACCGGAGGTCCCCCGACGTGGCCGCGCCCACCACCCCCAGTCGTAAGTTCCTCGCACGCCTTTCGCTGCCCGAGCGGACCTACGTCGTGGATGCGCTGCGGGCCGAGACCGTCGGGGGCGTGCTGCTGCTCGTCGCCGCGATCGCCGCGCTGATCTGGGCCAACACCCCGCTCAGCGAAAGCTACGAATCCGTACGCGACTTCCACATAGGCCCCTCCGCCCTCGGTCTTGATCTCTCGGTCGAGCACTGGGCCGCCGACGGGCTGCTCGCCATCTTCTTCTTCGTCGCCGGGATCGAGCTCAAGCGCGAGCTCGTCGCCGGTGAGCTGCGCGACCCCAAGGCCGCCGCCCTCCCCGTCATCGCCGCGCTCTGCGGCATGGCCGTGCCCGCGCTCGTCTACACCCTCGTCGCCGCCTCAGGCGGCGGATCCACCGACGGGTGGGCCGTCCCGACCGCGACCGACATCGCCTTCGCGCTCGCCGTTCTCGCGGTCATCGGCACGTCGCTGCCGTCCGCGCTGCGTGCGTTCCTGCTCACTCTCGCCGTCGTCGACGACCTGTTCGCGATCCTGATCATCGCGGTCTTCTTCACCGGCGACCTGAACTTCGCCGCGCTCGGCGGCGCGGTCGTCGGCCTCGGCGTCTTCTGGCTGCTGCTGAGGAAGAACGTGCGGGGTTGGTACGTGTACGTACCTCTCGCGCTCGTCGTCTGGGCGCTGATGTACAACAGCGGCGTCCACGCCACCATCGCCGGAGTCGCGATGGGCCTGATGCTGCGCTGCACGCGGCGCGACGGCGAGGAGCACTCCCCCGGCGAACACATCGAGCACCTCGTGCGGCCCCTCTCGGCGGGACTCGCCGTGCCGCTGTTCGCCCTCTTCTCGGCCGGTGTCGCCGTCTCCGGCGATCTGCTCGGCCATGTCTTCACCCAGCCCGAGCCCCTCGGCGTCGTCCTCGGCCTGGTGGTCGGCAAGGCCGTCGGCATCTTCGGCGGCACCTGGCTGGCTGCCCGTTTCACCCGGGCCGAGCTCAATGACGACCTGGCCTGGCCGGACGTGTTCGCCGTCGCCACGCTGGCGGGCATCGGCTTCACCGTCTCGCTGCTCATCGGCGAACTCGCCTTCACCGGGGACCCCGTGCTGACCGACGAGGTCAAGGCAGCGGTCCTGATGGGCTCCCTGATCGCCGCCCTGTTCGCCGGGATTCTGCTCAAGCTGCGGGTACGGAAGTACCGGGTGCTCGTCGAGGACGAGGAGCGCGACGAAGACCGCGACGGCATCCCCGACATCTACGAGCAGGACAACCCCGAGTACCACCTGCGGATGGCCGCGATCTACGAGGAGAAGGCCGCTGAGCACCGTCGCAGGGCCGAACTGGCAGGGGCATCGCGCGACGACGGCGACAGTCCGGCATGATCTGACATCGGATCCGTTGATGAAGTTGATGAGGAATCCGTCGATGAGGAGAGGGAGTCAGCGATGAGCGACCCCGGCAACAGCGCGGCGATCACTGTCAGCGCCGACCGCAGTCTCGGCCAGCTGGTCGCCTCGGCGACCGCCGAGATGTCCGCGCTCGTGCACGACGAGATCGCCCTGGCCAAGGCCGAGCTGCGGCAGGACGTGAAGCGCGGTGCGATCGGCGGAGTCTCCATGACCGTCGCGGGAGTGTTCGCGCTCTTCTCGCTGCCGGTGCTGAGCTTTGCGGCGGCGTACGGGATTCACAATCTGGGTCTCGGCCTGGCGTGGTCGTTCCTGATCGTGGGCGGGGCCTATCTGCTGCTCGCGGGGATTCTGTCGCTGCTGGCAGTCGCCAAATTCAAGGAGGTCAAGCCACCGGAGAGGTCCATCGCGTCGGCCAAGGAGACGGCCGCCGTACTGCAGGGCGTCAAGCCGCACACCCGGCCGGCGCAGGCCAAGGTCTCGGTCTGAGGAGGCGGCCGCAGGGCCGTTGAGCTCCGGCGGAGCGCCCATCGGGTGCGGTCCGCCGCCCTTTGGGGGGTGGGCGTGGCGAACGCGGGGTGCGCAGGTGTGGCACGCTCGTCTGCATGACGGCCCCTGATACCGGTACTGGAAGCCCCGTACGCATCGATGGTCCCTGGACACATCGCGACGTGGCGGCCAATGGTGCGCGCTTCCATATCGCCGAGGTGGGCGACGGGCCGCTGGTGTTGCTGCTGCATGGCTTTCCACAGTTCTGGTGGACGTGGCGGCATCAGCTGACCGCGCTCGCCGATGCGGGGTTCCGGGCGGTGGCGATGGATCTGCGCGGCGTGGGCGGCAGCGACCGTACGCCGCGGGGTTACGACCCCGCGAACCTCGCGCTCGACATCACCGGAGTCGTACGGTCCCTGGGCGAGCCGGACGCGGCGCTGGTCGGGCACGACCTGGGCGGCTATCTGGCGTGGACGGCGGCGGTGATGCGGCCGAAGCTGGTGCGCCGCCTCGCGGTCTCCTCGATGCCGCATCCGCGGCGGTGGCGTTCGGCGATGCTCTCCGACTTCTCGCAGAGCCGTGCCGGTTCGTACATCTGGGGCTTCCAGCGGCCGTGGCTGCCGGAGCGTCAGCTCCTGGCGGACGACGGGGCCTTGGTGGGCAAGCTGATCCAGGACTGGTCCGGGCCGCAGCCGCCGGAGGAGGACGCGGTGGACGTCTACCGGCGGGCCATGTGCATTCCGTCGACCGCGCACTGCTCGATCGAGCCGTACCGGTGGATGGTGCGGTCGATGGCGCGGCCGGACGGCATCCAGTTCAACCGCCGTATGAAGCGCCCGGTGCGGGTGCCGACGCTGCATCTGCACGGCTCGCTCGACCCGGCGATGCGGACGCGCAGCGCGGCGGGCTCGGGCGAGTACGTGGAGGCGCCGTACCGCTGGCGCCTGTTCGACGGCCTCGGCCACTTCCCCCATGAGGAGGACCCTGTGGCGTTCTCCACGGAGCTCATCAACTGGCTGAAGGACCCCGAGCCCGACCGGTAGGCCAGCCCGTGCGCACCAACAACATCAGTGAACACTTGTACTACGAACAGCCAAATGCCTGGCGCATAGGCCAATTGGCCGCCCCTGACGCGGTTACCGACCTTGGGGCAGGGGCACACGTCGGGGTATGGGCTGGACGCACGACTACGGTGACGCAGCACGCAACCGCCGGTCGGCCAGTGGGCCGATCACCCAGGAGAGGGGTGGCCCCCCGACGGAGGGCCATGAGCATCCGGGGCAAGGGATCGGTATTCCCCGCATCCTCAGGCGCCGCGCCCGCTGGGTGTCGGCGCGGCTGCGGCATACCCGCGGCTGAGTTGCGGCATATCCGCGGCTGACGCACGCGCCACCACCACCTCATCGCCATCACCGCACCGCCACCACCGCAGGCGCTACAGCGCGCACCCCTGCGTGTCCACCTGCTGGTTGGCGGTCAGGCCGAATGAGATGTCCTCGCGGATCTCGTCGACCGTCAGGGCGTAACCGGTGTCCGGGTCGTCCAGCGACCTGGCGAAGATGACGCCGTACACCCTGCCGTCGGGCGTGAGCAGCGGCCCGCCGGAGTTGCCCTGACGGACCGTCGTGAACAGCGAGTACACATCGCGACGCACGGTGCCGCGGCGGTAGATGTCGGGGCCGTTGGCGTTGATCCGGCCGCGGACGCGGGCCGAACGCACGTCGTACGACCCGTTCTCCGGGAAGCCGGCGACGATCGCGCTGTTGCCGCTGCGCGCGTCCGAGTCGGCGAACTGGAGCGACCGCGCATTGAGGTCGGGCACGTCCAGTACGGCGATGTCGCGCTGCCAGTCGTAGAGCACGACCTTCGCGTCGTACAGCTTGCCCTCGCCGCCTATCTGCACGGTCGGCTCGTCGACTCCGCCGACGACATGCGCGTTGGTCATCACGCGGCGCTCGCCGAAGACGAAGCCCGTGCCTTCGAGGACCTTGCCGCAGCTCTGCGCAGTGCCCACGACCTTCACGATGGACCGCTGCGCGCGGGCGGCCACCGGGCTGCCCGCCAGTGCCGGATCCGGCGCCTGGACCTCGGTGATGGGCTCGTTGGAGAACGGGCTGAAGACCTGCGGGAAGCCGTTCTGCGCGAGGACGGAGGAGAAGTCCGTGAACCAGGTGTTGGCCTGATCGGGCATCACCCGGGAGACCCCGAGCAGCACCTTGGAGTTGCGGACCTCCTTGCCGAGCGTGGGCAACGAGGTCCCGGCGAGCGCGGAACCGATCAGCCAGGCGACCAGCAGCATCGCGACCACGTTGACCAGCGCGCCGCCGGTGGCGTCCAGGGCGCGCGCGGGTGACCAGGTGATGTGTCTGCGCAGTTTGTTGCCGAGGTGGGTGGTGAAGGCCTGGCCGACCGAGGCGCAGACGATCACAATCACGACGGCCACGACCGCGGCTGTCGTGGACACGTCGGAATCGTTGGTCAGCTGACCCCAGATCACGGGCAGCAGATACACAGCGACGAGACCGCCGCCGAGGAAACCGATCACCGACAGGATGCCGACGACGAAGCCCTGGCGATAACCGACGATCGCGAACCACACGGCGGCGACCAGCAACAGAATGTCCAGCACGTTCACCGTCATTTGCCTCGCAGATTCGTCGCCTATGCTCCGTCGGCCTGGAGCGGCTGGGATCAGCCTGTCATGAGCGCCAGTCCAGCGGGACCTGCTTGGCGCGGTCCCATGGTCGTTCCCATCCGGCGAAATGCAGGATGCGATCGATCACGCCCGCGGTGAAACCCCAGACCAGAGCCCCCTCGACGATAAAGGCAGGGCCGCGGTAACCGCTCGGGTGCACCGTCGTCGCACGGTTGGCCGGGTCCGTGAGATCCGCCACGGGCACCGTGAACACCCGCGCGGTCTCGGCAGGATCGACCGCCCCGACCGGGCTCGGGGTGCGCCACCATCCCAGTACGGGCGTGACAACGAAACTGCTCACCGGGATGTAGAGCTTGGGCAGTACGCCAAAGACCTGGACGCCCGCCGGGTCGAGGCCGGTCTCCTCCTCGGCCTCGCGCAGCGCGGCCCGCAGCGGCCCGGTGGTCGCCGGGTCGCCGTCCTCCGGGTCGAGCGCGCCGCCGGGGAATGACGGCTGCCCCGGGTGCGAGCGAAGGCTGCCGGCGCGCTCCATGAGCAGCACCTCGGGACCCCTGTCGCCCTCGCCGAACAGGATCAGGACGGCGGACTGCCTGCCGCGGCCGCTCTCGGGCGGCAGAAACCGGCTGAGCTGCTCGGGCTCGACGGTGTCCGCGGCGCGCACGACGGGGTCGAGCCAGGCGGGCAGCCCATCGGCTGTGACGGCGATCTCGCCGTCACAGCTCGTCCCGTACGTCTCGTCGTACGCCTCGTTGAACGTGTCGTCGTACGTGTTCTCTCCAGCGCGCATCAGGGCACCCCTCGTTCACAACGCCTTGGGGCGCTTGGATCGTTCCGTGGCTCGTACGGCCCGAGGCCCGGGCACTCCTACGGCCGCCGGCTCGGGCACTCGTACGGCCCTCGCCTCGGGCAGCAGCGTCACCCGGCCGCCCCCAGCGGTGGGGCCGGCTTGCCCGGATAGTCCGGCGGCGGGTTCAGGCGCTGGCCCGGCAGGCCGCCCAGCTCGTACTTCAGCAGCTTCTTCGCCTTCTCCGGGTCCGTCTCGCCCTCTCCGTACGACGGGCACAGCTGAGTGATCGGACAGGCACCGCAGGCCGGTTTCCGGGCGTGGCAGATGCGGCGGCCGTGGAAGATCACCCGGTGCGAGAGCATCGTCCACTCGCTCTTGGGGAAGATCGCGGCCATCTCCGCCTCGATCTTCACCGGGTCCTCCTGCTCGGTCAGCCGCCAGCGGCGCACAAGGCGCATGAAGTGGGTGTCGACGGTGATCCCGGGCACCCCGAAGGCGTTCCCCAGGACCACGAAGGCCGTCTTGCGGCCCACGCCGGGCAGCTTGACGAGGTCTTCGAGGCGGCCGGGGACATTGCCGCCGTAGTTGTCCCGCAGGGCGGTCGCCAGTCCCATGATCGACTTGGTTTTGGCGCGGAAGAAGCCGGTCGGCCGGATGAGCTCCTCGACCTCCTCCGGATTCGCGGCGGCGAGATCCTCGGGCGTCGGGTACTTCGCGAAGAGCGCGGGCGTGGTCTGGTTCACCCTCAGGTCCGTCGTCTGGGCGGACAGGACGGTGGCCACGAGCAGCTGAAAGGGATTTTCGAAGTCCAGCTCCGGATGGGCATACGGATAGAACTCGGCCAGCTCACGGTTGATCCGGCGGGCGCGGCGGACCATCGCCAGCCGCGATTCCGGTTTGACCGATTTGGTCGTTTTCTTGCCGCCGGGCGAGGACTGTTCGCCCACAGCGGAATTCAGCTTTCCAGACACTCTCCCAGCCCCCTTGGCCTGCGCTCTCACCGGCGAATTGGACACCCGGCCAGCCTACGGTCCCCCACTGACATCCGCCCCGGTCACGGGTAATCAGAGCCCAATCGGGCCCCTGCCGCACGAACAGGCGCTCCAGTGCGTCAGACTTGTTGTGATTGATCGCACGGTTTTACTGCTGGTGATCCGGCCCCCGCGCCGCTGTACAGTGCAGCGCCGCCGTACGGTGCTGCGGCCACGGTCCAATGCAGCGCGGTCCGGCATCATGGGGCCACAGCCCCTGAGCAGCATGGGGGCCATGGTCCCTGAGCAGGTCGACAAGGAGAGAACTCGTGGACGACGTTCTGCGGCGCGCCCCGCTCTTCGCGGCGCTCGATGACGAGCAGGCCGCGGAGCTCCGCGCCTCGATGAGTGAAGTGACGCTCGCCCGTGGCGACGCGCTCTTCCACGAGGGCGACCCCGGCGACCGCCTTTACGTGGTCACAGAAGGCAAGGTCAAGCTCCACCGCACGTCCCCCGACGGCCGCGAGAACATGCTCGCCGTCCTCGGCCCGGGCGAGCTGATCGGTGAGCTGTCCCTGTTCGACCCGGGCCCGCGCACGGCCACGGCCACCGCGCTGACCGAGGTCAAGCTCCTCGGCCTCGGCCACGGCGATCTGCAGCCCTGGCTGAACGCACGCCCCGAGGTGGCCACCGCGCTGTTGCGCGCTGTCGCCCGTCGGCTGCGCAAAACCAACGACCAGATGTCCGACCTGGTCTTCTCCGACGTCCCGGGCCGTGTGGCCCGTGCGCTCCTCGACCTGTCGCGCCGCTTCGGCGTGCAGTCGGAGGAGGGCATTCATGTCGTCCACGACCTGACCCAGGAAGAGCTGGCCCAGCTGGTCGGCGCCTCCCGCGAGACCGTGAACAAGGCCCTGGCCGACTTCGCGCAGCGCGGCTGGCTCCGGCTCGAGGCGCGGGCCGTGATCCTGCTGGACGTGGAGCGGCTCGCGAAGCGTTCGCGCTGAGCAACGGCAGACGGCAGCGACAGAGCGCAGCTCCTGACGTCGGACAGACGTACGACAAGGGCCGCCCGGGACGACTCCCGGGCGGCCCTTGCGCATGCGCGGGACGACGGCTCAGATCAGCCCGTGCTCGCGCAGATACTCCAACTGCGCCCGTACCGACAGCTCCGCCGCAGGCCACAGGGATCTGTCCACGTCCGCGTACACATGCTCGACCACCGCGGCAGGCGTCGTATGCCCGTCCTCGACCGCCGTCTCCACCTGCGCCAGCCGGTGGGCGCGGTGGGCCAGATAGAACTCGACCATGCCCTGTGCGTCGTCGAGTACGGGCCCGTGGCCCGGCAGCACCGTATGCACCCCGTCGTCGACCGTGAGCGAGCGGAGTCTGCGCAGCGAGTCGAGGTAGTCGCCGAGCCGCCCGTCGGGGTGCGCGACCACCGTCGTGCCGCGCCCGAGGATCGTGTCGCCGGTCAGCACGGCCCGGTCGGCGGGCAGGTGGAAGCAGAGCGAGTCGGCGGTGTGGCCGGGGGTGGGGACGACGCGCAGCTCGAGGCCGCCGACCCGGATCACGTCCCCCGCCGTGAGCCCCTCGTCGCCGAGCCGCAGCGCCGGGTCGAGGGCGCGCACATGCGTACGCGTCAGCTCGGCGAAGCGTGCGGCGCCCTCGGCATGGTCGGGGTGGCCGTGCGTGAGCAAGGTCAGGGCGACCCGCTTGCCCGCCTTCTCCGCCGTGGCGATGACATGGTTCAGGTGGGCGTCGTCGAGCGGGCCCGGGTCGATGACGACGGCCAGCTCGGAGTCCGGCTCCGAGACGATCCAGGTGTTGGTGCCGTCCAGCGTCATCGCGGAGGGGTTGGGCGCGAGGACGTTCACGGCGCGGTCGGTGGCGGGCCCGGAGAGCACACCACCGCGGGGCTGCCCGGGCAGAGCCGCTGCTTCGGTCATCGCACACCTCCGGGGTGCGGGCGGGCCCCGGCGCCTTCCGTCATCGCGAGCCCTCCGTCCGGATGTGCTTGGTGAACTCGTCATGGCCCGGCCAGCTCAGCACCAGTCTCCCGTCCTCCAGCCGTGCCTTGGCCAGTACGGGAGTGAGGTCCTGACCCGCCGCCGCCGACAGCGCCGCCCCGGCCGTCGCGTACGGCTGAAGCGCCCGGAGCGTGGAGACCGTCGGCGGCATCATCAGCAGGTCGCCCTTGTCGTAGCCCGCCGCCGCGTCCTCGGGGCGTATCCACACCGTACGGTCCGCCTCCGTCGACGCGTTCCGCGTCCGCTGGCCCTTCGGCAGGGCCGCCACGAAGAACCAGGTGTCGTAACGGCGCGGCTCGAACTCCGGGGTGATCCAGCGCGCCCACGCCGCGAGCAGGTCCGAGCGCAGCACCAGACCCCGCCGGTCCAGGAAGTCCGCGAAGGAGAGCTCCCGGTCGACCAGCGCCCGGCGGTCCGCCTCCCAGTCGTCGCCCGTCGTGTCGCCGACGACCGTGTCGGGAGTGAGGCCCGCGAGCAGGACGCCCGCCTCCTCGTACGTCTCCCGGACCGCCGCGCACACAATGGCCTGCGCGGATGCGGTGTCCACGCCGAGCCGGTCCGCCCAGTCCGTGAGCGGGGGGCCCGCCCACCGGACCGGCCGGGAGTCCCGTGCGTCGACCCCGCCGCCCGGATATGCGTACGCGCCTCCGGCGAATGCCATGGAGGCGCGTCGGCGCAGCATATGGACGGCAGGCCCGTCGGCCGTGTCGCGCAGCAGTATCACGGTCGCGGCCCGCTTCGGCGGCACGGCGGTGAGCTCACCGCTCGCGAGCGCGCGAATCCGGTCCGGCCACTCCGGCGGGTACCACTGACCATTGGACATGGACGGATGCTATGCGCATCCGTCGGGATGTTCGAGGGGCGGCCGTGCCCTGCCGCCCCTCGCCCCCCGTCACAGCCCCGGACTCTCCGTCATGTGCCCGCGTTGGAGTTGCCCCGGAGTCTCACATTCGCGGTGCTCGCGTTCTTGATCGCCGTTTCGATCTGGGCCATCGACGAACCCGAGGTCAGCCCCGGCACAGTCGCCGAGTTCACCGCGTACAGCGTGAAGGTGTACGGATGGGTCGAGCCGCCCGGGCAGGGTCCGAAGAACTTCTGCGAGTTCGCCCCGCTGCCCATCGCCTTCTGCTTGGCGCCGTCCTGACCCGGAACGTCGTAGCCCGACCCGAGCCCCTCGGGGAGTGAGAGTTTCGCGGCAGGGATGTCCCAGATCGCCCAGTGCAGCTTGTTGCCGCCGTTCGCGACGTCGGCGAAGACGATCGCATAGCTCTTCGCCCCCGAGCTGCCCGCGCCCCACGCCAGCGGCGGCGACGGATCCTGGCCCGCCGTGCCGTCACCGGCGCAGGTGTACTTCGCCGGGATGGTGGCGTTGTCGCTGAAGGCGCCGCTGGTCAGCTTGAAATCGCCGGGCTGCGGACTGCCGCCCGAGTAGACGATGTCGATCAAGAGGATCCGGTCGTTGCCGGCCGTGCCGTCCTTGTCCGTGGATGTGGTGAGCCAGATGTCGCCGTCGTGGTCGACCTCGACGGTGCGCAGCCGGTCGTACGTCCCCTGGAAGTACGTCTTCTGCTCCACCAGGTTGCTGCCGGCGTCGATGCGCAGCCGGTAGACGCGCTGGCCGACGGTGGTCGCGACGAAGACGTGGTCGTTGATGATGGTCAGTCCGCTGGGTGAGGCCGAGGACGTGGGCCAGGTCTTCTTCGGCGCGATGTAGCCGGAGCAGCTGCCACTGGTGCCCTCACAGTTGGGCCAGCCGTAGTTGCCGCCCTTCTGGATGAGGTTGACCTCGTCCATGTTGCTGTTGCCGAACTCCGCCTGCCACAACCGGCCCTGGGAGTCGAAGTCGAGACCCTGCGGATTGCGGTGACCGAGCGACCAGACGGCGTTGCCGAACGGGTTGTCCGACGGGATCGTGCCGTCCGGGTTGATGCGAAGGATCTTGCCGTTGAGCGAGTTCTTGTCCTGCGCCCGGCTGCCGCTCTGGGCATCACCCATCGACGCGTACAGCTTGCCGTCGGGGCCGAAGCGCAGCCTGCCGCCGTTGTGGAAGCGGCTCTTCTCCATGCCCTGGAGCAGGATCTTGTAGTCGCTGAGCGCGTTGTTCTCGTACTTCATCCGCACGATGCGGTTACCCTCGGCGGCGGTGTGGGTGAAGTAGAGGTAATGGTCGGTGCTGAAACCGGGGCTGATCTCGACGCCGAGGAGACCGCCCTCACCGCCCGTGCCCACGGCGTTGGGGACCTTGCCGATCAGCGTCTTGGTGCCCGACTTGGTGAGCCGGTAGACGTTGAAGGTGTTCCGCTCGGTGTAGATGCCGGAGCCGTCGGGCAGGAAGCCCAGGCCCCAGGCGACATCGACGCCGGTGGCGAGGGTCGATACGACACCGGGGTCGGGGACGCCGCCGGGCTGGCTGCCGCCGGTGGTGACCGTGATCTCGGTGCTGAAGTCGGACTTGTTGCCCTTCAGGTCGAAGGCCCTGACCTTGAACCTGTACGCGGTGTTGGCCTTCAGGCCCGCGATCGTCGTCGTGGTGGAGTCGGCGGTGCCGGCCGCCGCGCCGTCGCGGTAGATCTCGTACCCGGTGACCTTCACATTGTCCGTGGAGGGGCTCCAGGCCAGATCGACGCTGGTCGCGGTCTTTGCGGTGGAGCGCAGACTGCCCGGCACGCTCGGCGGCTCGTTGTCCGGCGGGGCGGGCTGGGTGGCGATGGTGACGGCGTTGCTCGCGGCGGAGACGTTGGCGGCGGCGTCACGGGCGAAGACCGTCCAGTCGTACGAGGTCTCGGGGTTGAGGCCTTCCACCGTGGCGGCGAGCGTGCTGCCGTCGACCTGCTTCATCAACTGGCCGTGCTGGTAGATGTCGTAGCCGGTGACCAAGACATTGTCGGTGGACGCGTCCCAGGCCAGCGAGACGGTGGACGCCGTCGGCTCCTTGTCCTTGCGGAGGTTGGAGGGTGGGGTGGGCTTCTCGGTGTCGGCCGGGCCGCTCGCGGTGACGGTGAGTTTGTCGAGGTTGGGGCCGTCGCCCGCGGAGGTGGTGGCGCGGATCTTGTTGGAGCCCGCCTTGAGGGCCGCGTTGACGGAGGCGGTCTTCCAGGTGGTCCAGGCGCCGGTGACGGGGAAGGCGAGGTCGTCGGCGGCCGAGGTGCCGTTCACCGTGATGTCCAGGGGGCGGCCTGCGGTGGAGCCGTTGGCGTAGCGGAAGTCCAGCGTGGCGTTCGCAGCCTGCGCGGAGTCGACGGTGAACTCCACAGAGGCGCCCGTCACGGCCTGGAAGTTGACGAAGCCGGTACCGGAGTAGCCGGCGTGATTGGACTCGACGGCGCCCTGGGAGATCGTCCCGGACTCGGCCTCGTAGTCCGTGCCTGCCTGGTTGTCGGCGGGAGTGACGTCGATGAAGTCCAGGTTGGGGCCGCCCTCGGCGGCGGTGGCGGTGGCGCGGATGGTGTTGGCGCCCGCCTTGAGCCTGACCGTGGTGGTCACGGTGGACCAGGTGGTCCAGGCGCCGGTGGGCCGGAAGGCGAGATTGGCGGAGGCGACGGCTCCGTTGGCGGATATGTCCAGCGGGCGGTTGCCGGTGGTGCCGTTGGCATAGCCGAGGGCCAGCGTGGCGCTCCCCGCGGCGGGGGCGTTCACCGTGAACTCGACATAGCCCCCGGCGACATTGGTGTAGTTGACGAAGCCGGTGCCGGAGAAGCCCGCGTGGTTGGACTCGGTTGCACCTTGCGAGACGGTCGCCGATTCGGCCTCGTAGCGGACGGGCGCGGCGCTCACGGTCTTTTCGGCATGGTGGGCGGCCGGCTGGGCGTTGCTCAGGGTGGGCAGGGCCACGGTTAAGGCTGCGGTGGCCGCGGCCACGAGAGCACCGACCGCTCTGCGCGACCGGCGGGGGGTTGGTGCCACGGATCCCTCCTGCGTTCAGATGGTTAGGAAACGTTCCTAACCGTGGACAGGTCACACCCGGCGACGCGTCCACGTCAAGAGAGATGCAAGGGTTTACCAAAGACGAGCGAGGCCCCGCCTCCACCGGAAAGCCGGCGGACACGGGGCCTTGCGTATGGCCTGACCAGGAGCTTCAGTCCCGTACAAGCGGCGCTCTGTGCTGAACAGCGGGTCAGTCCCGAACGATCGCCCGGCCGGACGAAGCAATCGCCCTGCCTGAACGATCAGTCAGTTCTTGCTCAGCCCGCGCCGGATGAGGAGTCGGCCGCGTGCGAGGAGATGGGCTCTGTACGAGGAATCAGTCCTGGACGAGGAATCAGTCCTGGACGAGGAGTCAGTCCTGGACGAGCTCGACCTGGATCTCGACCTCCACCGGAGCGTCCAGCGGCAGCACCGCGACGCCCACCGCACTGCGCGCGTGCACACCCTTGTCGCCCAGCACCTCGCCCAGCAGCTCACTCGCGCCGTTGATCACGCCGGGCTGCCCGGTGAAGTCCGACGCCGAAGCGACAAAGCCAACGACCTTCACAACCCGGGCGATCCGGTCCAGATCGCCGACAACCGACTTCACGGCCGCCAGCGCATTGAGCGCGCAGGTGCGGGCGAGCTCCTTGGCCTCCTCGGGGGTGACCTCGCCGCCCACCTTTCCGGTGACCGGAAGCTTGCCCTCCACCATCGGGAGCTGGCCCGCGGTGTAGACGTACGCACCCGACACCACGGCCGGCTGGTACGCGGCCAGCGGCGGCACGACCTCCGGCAGCGTCAGCCCGAGCTCCGCCAGCTTTCTGTCGACGACGCCACTCATGCCTTCTCCCGCTTCAGGTACGCCACGAGCTGCTCGGGGTTGTTCGGCCCGGGAACGACCTGGACGAGCTCCCAGCCGTCCTCGCCCCAGGTGTCCAGAATCTGCTTGGTCGCGTGCACGAGAAGGGGCACGGTCGCGTATTCCCACTTGGTCATGGAGCCGACTGTAGCCGCACCTCACCCGCACCTGCGGGCAGCCTCGTGCGTAGCCCGCCGCCCGACTGGTTAGGCTCGAATACGTGAGCAGGCTTCAGGTCGTCAGCGGCAAGGGTGGTACCGGTAAGACGACGGTCGCCGCCGCCCTCGCGCTCGCCCTCGCCACCGAGGGAAAGCGGACACTCCTCATCGAGGTCGAGGGCAGACAGGGCATCGCGCAGCTCTTCGAGACGGAGGCACTTCCGTACGAGGAGCGGAAGATCGCCGTTTCGTCGGGCGGCGGAGAGGTGTTCGCGCTGGCCATTGACGCCGAGCGCGCCCTCCTCGACTACCTCCAGATGTTCTACAAGCTGGGAAGTGCGGGCCGCGCGCTCAAGAAACTCGGCGCCATCGACTTCGCGACCACGGTCGCCCCGGGCGTACGGGACGTGCTGCTGACCGGCAAGGCCTGCGAGGCCGTACGCCGCAGGACCAAGCAGGGCTCGTACACGTACGACTACGTGGTGATGGACGCCCCGCCGACGGGCCGCATCACCCGGTTCCTCAATGTGAACGACGAAGTGGCCGGACTTGCGAAGTTCGGCCCGATACACAATCAGGCGCAGGCCGTGATGCGCGTCCTCAAGTCCCCCGAGACCGCGGTCCATCTGGTGACGCTCCTCGAGGAGATGCCGGTACAGGAGACCGCGGACGGCGTCGCCGAACTGCGTGCCGCAGGCCTCCCCGTCGGCAAGGCGATCGTGAACATGGTGCGCCCGCACATCCTCGACGAGGAGGCGGTGCGCAGCGCGGCCGACGGCCGGCGTGCGGACATCGCCAAGGTGCTCACGGCGGCGGGCGTCAGCGGCTCCGCGAAGCTCGTCACCCCGCTCCTGGAGCAGGCCGCGGACCATGCCCAGCGCGTCGAGCTGGAGCGCGAGCAGCGCGCCACGCTCTCCGGCCTCGATCTGCCCATGTACGAACTCCCCCTGCTCAGCGAGGGAGTCGACCTGGCGGGGCTCTACCAACTGGCCAAGGAACTGCGGAAGCAAGGGACCGGCTCATGACCCTGGACGCGTCGGCCACCCTCGAAGTCGACCCGCTCATCGACAACCCGGCCACGCGGATCATCGTGTGCTGCGGCTCCGGCGGCGTCGGCAAGACGACGACCGCCGCGGCTCTCGGGGTGCGGGCGGCCGAGCGCGGCCGCAAGGTGGTCGTCCTGACCATCGACCCGGCCCGCAGGCTCGCCCAGTCCATGGGCATCGATTCCCTCGACAACACCCCGCGCCGGGTCAAGGGCATCGAGGGCGAGGGCGAACTGCACGCCATGATGCTCGACATGAAGCGCACCTTCGACGAGATCGTCGAGGCGCACGCGGACGCCGAGCGGGCCCGGGCGATCCTGGAGAATCCTTTCTACCAGTCCCTGTCTGCCGGTTTCGCGGGCACGCAGGAGTACATGGCGATGGAGAAGCTGGGGCAGCTGCGCGCCCGCGACGAGTGGGACCTGATCGTCGTCGACACCCCGCCGTCGCGCTCCGCCCTCGACTTCCTGGATGCGCCGGGGCGTCTCGGGTCCTTCCTGGACGGCAAGTTCATCAAGCTGCTGATGGCACCCGCGAAGATGGGCGGCCGGGCGGGGATGAAGTTCCTCAATGTCGGTATGTCGATGATGACGGGGACGCTCGGCAAACTGCTCGGCGGTCAACTCCTGCGCGATGTGCAGACTTTCATCGCCGCGATGGACACCATGTTCGGCGGCTTCCGTACCCGGGCCGATGCCACCTACCGGCTGCTGCAGGCGCCCGGCACAGCGTTTTTGGTGGTCGCGGCGCCGGAGCGGGACGCGCTGCGGGAGGCGGCGTACTTCGTGGAGCGGCTGGCGGCGGAGGAGATGCCGCTGGCCGGTCTGGTCCTCAACCGGGTTCATGGCAGCGGCGCCGCCCGGCTCTCCGCCGAGCGGGCGCTTGCCGCCGCAGAAAATCTTGACGAGGGCCGCATTGTGGATCAGAGGTCCGGGAAGACTGGTGTTCGTGACGCCACGGGCGCCTCTCCCGAATCCCCGTCCGTGGACGAAACCGACCATACCGACCACACCACGGAACAACTGACCGCGGGGCTGCTACGCCTGCACGCCGAACGGATGCAGGTGCTCGCGCGCGAACAGCGGACGCGCGACCGCTTCACCGCACTCCACCCCGAGGTGGCGGTTGCCCAAGTGCCCGCGCTGCCCGGCGATGTACACGATCTTGCCGGTCTTCGGGCCATCGGTGATCGGCTCGCGACCGGTGGTGACGATCCGGCCGGAGCTGCTTAGAGACAACAGCGGTTGGCTATCCCTCCACGGCTCCCGGTTCACGGGAACCTCGCGTGCAGGACCTCGCGTACAGGCCCTCGTGGGCTACCCGCGGAGGGCCGGTCCCACCGCGACTGTCCCACCGAGGACTACCTCACCGTGTTCCGTGGGCTACCCCACCGCTGCGTATGTCTCGTACGTCTCGTCGTCGTCGAGACCCACGGGCAGAATGCCCGCACTGCGCTCGTACTCCGTGCGCGCGGTCTCCAGCAGTCTTCGCCAGGAGGTGACCGTAGGACGCCTGCGCAGCAGTGCGCGACGCTCCCTCTCGGTCATTCCACCCCAGACGCCGAACTCGACGTGGTTGTCGAGCGCATCGGCCAGGCACTCGGTCCGCACCGGGCAACCGGTGCACACCGCCTTGGCCCTGTTCTGCGCTGCCCCTTGTACAAACAGTTCATCCGGATCGGTAGTGCGGCAGGCTGCCTGCGCACTCCAGTCGGTTACCCAGCCCATGCCGGTGCCGTCCTCTCCCGAATCGAGGCTCCCCCACGGCGGCAGCGGCATATTCACCGCTGCCAGTTGAGGACGTTACGGAAGGTGGGCACAGCGCAACACCCCCTTCGGGCCCAATCTTGAATGGCCCGAACGGACTATGGGTACGCGGCAGATCACCCAGGGGAGTGAGGTGGGGGCATAAGCGACTATCCGGGCAAATGGGGGCAGTTCAGCTGAGCCACAACGGACGTCGAACGACGCATGAGGCGAATTCGGACATGAGCCCGCAAGATTCGGGATGCAGGGGGGTCTTGGAAGGGCTTGATGCAGAACCGCACGGCTGTGACAGTTGAGAGCAGCTTAGGCCAAGGCATATACGCGTGTCCGGCGATTCAGAACGTAGGCTGCCCCCCATGGCAAAGAAGCGCTCCGGCGGAGGTCTGACAGGGACCCAGCAGGCCGCCAAGTTCCTCGGTGTCAGCGTGCTCTCCGGAGCTGTGCTGGCAGGCATCGCCCTGCCGGCCGTCGGCGCACTGGGACTCGCGGCCAAGGGAACGGTGAAGGGATTCGACGAGATCCCCGCCAACCTCAAGACGCCGCCGCTGAGCCAGCGCACCACGATCCTTGACTCACAGGGCGGGCAGATCGCCACGGTCTACTCCCGCGACCGCACGGTGGTGCCGCTCAAGGACATCTCCCCGTACATGCAGAAGGCGATCGTCGCGATCGAGGACTCGCGCTTCTACGAGCACGGCGCGATCGACCTCAAGGGCGTGCTGCGCGCGCTCAACCGCAACGCCCAGTCGGGCGGGGTCTCCCAGGGCGCCTCCACGCTCACACAGCAGTATGTGAAGAACGTCTTCGTGGAGGAGGCCGGCGACGACCCCGACAAGGTCGCCCAGGCCACCCAGCAGACGCTCGGCCGCAAGATCCAGGAACTCAAGTTCGCGATCCAGGTCGAGGAAGAGCTGGGCAAGAAGAAGATCCTCGAGAACTACCTCAACATCACCTTCTTCGGGCAGCAGGCGTACGGCATCGAGGCGGCCTCGCACCGCTACTTCTCCAAGTCGGCCAAGGACCTCAAGCTGGAGGAGGCCGCGATGCTCGCGGGCATCGTCCAGTCCCCCAGCCGCTACGACCCGGTCAATGACGCGCAGGAGGCGATCAAGCGTCGCAACACCGTGCTGCAGCGCATGGCCGACGTACGGGACATCACGCAGGCGGACGCCGACAAGGCCAAGGCGATCCCGATCAAGCTGAAGGTCAGCAAGCCGAAGAACGGCTGCATCACCGCGGCCAGCGGCGCCGGCTTCTTCTGCGACTACGTACGCGAGGTGTTCCTCTCCGACCCGGTCTTCGGCAAGACCAAGGAGGACCGGGCCAAGGTCTGGAACCGGGGCGGCCTGACGATCAAGACGACCCTCGACCCGCAGGCGCAGAAGTCGGCACAGAAGTCGATCAAGGAACACGTCTACCAGACGGACGACGTCGCCACCGCGGTGACGATGGTCCAGCCCGGCAGCGGCAAGATCCTGGCGATGGGCCAGTCGCGGCCGTACGGCTTCGGAAAAACCGAGACGCAGATCAACTACTCGGTCAACCAGGGGATGGGCGGCTCGAACTACGGCTTCCCGGTCGGCTCGACCTTCAAGCCGTTCGTCGCCTCGGCGGCGATAGAGCAGGGCAAGCCGCCGACGCAGATGTATCCGGCGCCGTACGAGATGCCCTATCCCTCCCAGGTGGCGACCTGCAGCGGAAAGCCGTGGGTCAACCTCGGCAACCAGCGCCTGGAGAACGAGAACGAGTCCGAGGTCGGTCCGTACGCCCTCAAGGACGCGATGGCGAAGTCGGTCAACACCTACTTCGTGCAGATGATCGCCGACATCGGTCTGTGCCCGGTGATGGAGATGACCCAGCGGCTCGGAGTGCTGCAGGGCAACGGCAAGAAGCTGCCCGAGGAGCCCTCGGCGCTGACCCTGGGCTCCACCGGTATCTCCCCGCTGACCATGGCCAATGCGTACGCGACCTTCGCCAACCGCGGCACGTACTGCACGCCGACGGCCATCGAGTCGATCAGGACGGCCGACGGCAAGAACCTGGAGGTGCCGCAGAGCACCTGCACCAAGGCCATGAGCGAGCGGACCGCGGACACCATCAACACGCTGCTGCGCGGGGTGATCGACTCCGGTACGGGTCAGCAGGCGGGTCTGCAGAGCCGTGACAACGCGGGCAAGACGGGTACGACGGACGGCCGGAAGAACGCCTGGTTCGTCGGCTACACCCCGAACCTGTCCGGGGCCGTCTGGGTCGGCAGCCCCACCCAGCAGGTGAAGATGGAGAGGATCTACATCGGCGGAAAGTACGAGGACAAGGTCTTCGGTGGTCAGGTCCCCGGACCGATCTGGCGGGACGCGATGACCGGGGCGCTGGAGGGGAAGGAAGCGCCGCCGTTCAACAGCGTCGTGATCCCGGACCCGCCGAAGGAGAAGCCCGACAAGCCGGACGACAAGCCGGGCCATGGCAACGGCGGACGGGAGCCGTGGCCGGGTATCTCGATCCCGCCGGACATCCTCGGCGGCGGGGACAGCCGCGGCCAGGCCAACGGCGGCGGGAACGGCGGGAAGTTCCCGTAGGGGCTGACTGCCCGCAGAAGCGACAGAGAGAGGGGACCCGGCCTGGCTGCCGGGTCCCCTCTTTCTGTTCTCTGCAACTACCGTGTTCTGTCTACCGTGTTCTCTGTATCCACCGTCGCTCAGCCCGCGAGGAGCTGCTTCACCGTGGCGGCCACCCGACCGCCCTCGGCGCGGCCCGCCACCTTCGGGTTCACGATCTTCATGACGGCACCCATGGCACGCGGCCCCTCGGCGCCGGCGGCCTTCGCCTCCTCGACGGCCTGCGCGACGATGGCGCGGAGCTCGTCGTCCGTCAGCTGCTGCGGCAGGTAGGCGTCGAGGATGACGCCCTCCGCCTTCTCACGCTCGGCCTGCTCGGGCCGGCCGCCCTGGGCGAAGGCATCGGCCGCCTCACGGCGCTTCTTCGCCTCCTTGGCGATCACCTTCTGCACCTCGTCGTCGGAGAGCTCGCGGGCCGTCTTGCCCGAGACCTCCTCCTTGGAGATCGCGGCGAGGGTCAGCCGAAGGGTCGAGGAGCGCAGCTCGTCCCGCGCCTTGATGGCGGTGGTGAGGTCTTCGTGCAGCTTGGACTTGAGGGTGGTCATGCCGTTGATTTTCGCACCTGTGCGCGGTGCGCGCCCCGCATTAACGGCCGACCACGCTTACCCCGTTCCGGGCGGCCGCCGATCCTGGCCTGACCGGACCGCTGACGGCGGTCTACTGCCAGATCCCACATGGCGCGTCCTCCCATCCTGACGCATCGCCCGGCCGGCCTGGCACCATGCCTGACCAAGCTGAGGAATGGCTACGCGGGTGCCGCCCCGCGGCCGGCTGGACGTTTCGCGCGGCACGGTGCTCTACCTAATGAGCGGCTTGTGCTGTCGCAAGGAGGCGCGGTGAATTGGACGGTGGGGGTCGGGTGGGTGATCTGCTCGTGCCTGGGATTGGTGGCCCTTCTGATCGGC
Organism: Streptomyces sp. NPDC019890; assembly: GCF_044903445.1. Taxonomy (NCBI): domain Bacteria; kingdom Bacillati; phylum Actinomycetota; class Actinomycetes; order Kitasatosporales; family Streptomycetaceae; genus Streptomyces; species Streptomyces sp. NPDC019890. The sequence goes on from NZ_JBJDQK010000024.1 coordinate 20,461, forward strand.
GCATGGGTCTACCGGATCCGTGAGCGCGCGCGGACTGACCCTCCGAGGATCTTGCTGCAACATCTGCCACTCGGTGGCAGCGCGCGCTACCGGGCGGTGGACTGGCTGGGAAGGGCGACCGTCGAATGGGAGGTCTCGCTGCAGGTGCCGCCGCCGACGCCCGACCGCGCAGGGGAAGCCCGGTCAGGGGAATGAGGTGACTGTGTGGGAGCGGGATCGCTCCGGGCGATCGGGCCCCTTCGACGCCGGGGACATGAATGACGAACGATTACGACAGTTCGATGCGCTCTACGCCGAACATGCGCGAGCCTTGTTGGCCGCTGCCACGCTTGCGGCCGGCGGTTCGCCACCAGACGGCTGGGACGGTGTGCAGCATGCCTTCGAGCAAGCGTGGCTTCGCCTCAGAGACGGGTCGGCCCCGCCCGTCCGGGATTGGGGGGCATGGTTGCGTAAGACGGCTGTGCGGCACGTGCTCAGGAGGGCGCGCGGGCGGCAGTCACTGTGTGAGCCTCTGGAGAACGTCGACCCCTATGATGCGTCGCCTCCGGTCGCCGACCACGTGGTGATCAAGGAGAAGTACCAGCAGGTTCTGAATGCACTGGCTTCGCTGCCAGAGCGCCAGCGCCAAGCACTTGCGCTTCGCGAGATCGCCGACTTCTCCACGGCAGAGACCGCCCGGATCATGGATATCAGCGACGGGGCTGTTCGTAGCTTGATCAGTCAGGCCCGTCAGTCCCTGCTGGAAACCATTGGACAGGAGGGAGTCGATGGCTGACCGAAGCCATGACACTGACCGAAGCAACGACGCTGACTGCACCACTGATGAAACGGCCATCCTCCGAACTGCTTTGCAGGCCACCGAACATGGCCTGCGCGAAGCCCTCGATCAGGATTTCGACTCCGCGGAAGGGTTGGCGATTCTTCACCGCCGTATGGCACATAGGCAAAAGTCGGCGGCGGCACATTCAGCGGTTTCCGCAGCCCGTCAGCTTGCGTCGGCTGATGCGGTCTTCACGCAGCAGGCAGTCGGCGGAAGTGCAGGAGGCAGGCTGGCCAACGCTGGTCAGTTGTACCGTCGTCAGTCCTCGACGCTTGAGAGTGACGAGGCGGCGGTCGAGGACGACGTGATCCGGGAATACGGCAATCCGGAACTCGCCGAGACCAGGCTCGTCTCACGTCCTGAGAGCTCTGACGTGGCCAGGCGGCTTGCCACCGGTGTGCTCAAGCTGTGGCAGTTGAACGCTTGCACCGAGGACGCTCAGCAGTTGGTCGGTGAACTCGTCGCCAACGCAGTGCGTCACACCACTGCACGCGCGTTCGGTTTCCGCATGCTTCGGCGGCAGGGATGGATCCGTATTGAGGTCCGCGATCCATCGCGGGCACTGCCTTGCTTGCTGCCGCCTCAACCGCAGGACGAGAGCGGCTGGGGGCTCTTCCTGGTGGATCGCATCTCCGACCGCTGGGGTGTCGATCTGCTGCCGCGCGGCAAGACAGTGTGGGCCGAGCTTCGGGTGTCCGAAGACTGAAGCCCTGCCCCCTGCCTACGCTGCCCGTGAGGACCAGGCGCTGGACCCTGATGGCCTGATCACGCCTGCGGTACCGCTCAAGTATGCGAACACGGCTTGACAGTGGTCATGCGGCCAAGTGTGGCAGGTTCGCAGATGTGCACGCCCGTGCATTTTGCGTGGTGCGGGTCGCTGGTGTCCGCGCCTCCGTCCGCGTCTCCTTCCGTCCCTGCCTCCGTCCGCGTCTCCTTCTCTCCCTGCCTCCGTCCGTGTGTTCGTCATGTGGCCGACATATGGCGGCCGCTCGATGGCGACGGCCGCGTCGCCTTCCGGCCACCGCCCGTTGACAAGCTGCACAGATGCTCGCCGCCCCCCTTCCCGTCGACACCCGCCGCTGCCAACTGCTGGGGCTGGTGGGCTCCGGAGCGCTTGCCGCGGGCGGCGTGACCGCGGGTGCGCTGCCCGTACGGGAGGCTCTTGCGCCGGAGTCCGGCCGGGCGGCGCTCGGCCTGGTCGCCACCTACTTCGGACTCGTACTGCTGGTCGCGGCCTGGGCGCTGCTGGGCCGGGCGGTGCGCGGCCCCGAGCCACCCGCCCCGCGCACCCTGCTGCTCACGCTCGGGCTGTGGGCGGCGCCGCTGCTGCTGGCGCCGCCCCTCTTCAGCCGCGATGTGTACAGCTATCTCGCCCAGGGCGCGATGGTCGACGCCCAGATAGATGTCTATGCGAACGGACCGTCCCGGCTCGGCGGACCGCTGACCGACGAGGTCGCGCCGCTCTGGCAGCACACCCCCACTCCGTACGGCCCGCTGTTCCTCGCCTGCGCGACGGCGATAGCCGATCTCTCGCGTACGGAGGTGTCCGTCGGAGTGCTCGGCATGCGCTTCGTCGCACTGCTGGGGGTCGCGGTGATGGTGTTCTGTCTGCCGGCGCTGGCCCGGCGCTGCGGGGCGGACCCTGCCACGGCCCTCTGGCTCGGGGCACTCAATCCGCTCGTGCTGCTGCACCTCGTCGGCGGGGCCCACAATGACGCGATCATGCTCGGCCTGCTGGGCGCGGGCCTGGTCGCGGCGCTCGGACGATGGCCGATCCTCGCCGCCGTACTGGTCACGCTCGCCGCCCTGGTGAAGGCTCCCGCGGCGCTCGGGCTGGTCGCTGTCGCCCTGCTCTGGGGCCGTCAGCTGGGTGGCCGGACGCCACGGCTGAGGGCCGGTCTTGCGGTGGTGGGTATCGCCGCGGCGACGACGGCGGTGACGACGGCCGTCGCGGGCACGGGCTACGGCTGGATAGGCGCGCTGGACACTCCCGTATCGCCGCAGAACTGGTCGATCACCTCGTCACTGGGCCGGATGACCGGCGCGCTGCTTACGAGCGCGGGCAGCGGCCTGGCCCAATTCGCCGCCCCCGCCTGGCATTTGGCGGGACTGGCCGCCACCGCACTGACCGTACTGATCGCGTGGCGGCGCCACCATCGGCTGCGTCCGGTGTACGCACTGGGGCTGAGCCTGATCGCGGTGGCCGTCCTCGGTCCGGCGATACGGCCCTGGTACGTGCTGTGGGGGCTGTTCCTGATAGCCGCCGCCGGGCCGGACAGACCGGTGCGGCGGGCGGTCGCGGCCGCGAGCGCGGTGCTGGCGCTGGCCGTACTGCCGAGCGGTTTCGCTCCGGAGGGGCCACAGCTGGCGCTGGCGACGTGCGGCGGGGTCCTGGCGGTGCTGGCGCTGTGGTGCGCGCATCGCATCGCGGGGCGTGGGGCGTCACATGCCGGGACCGACGCGCTGGGGAGCGCCGCATGACGATGACCTGGCTCATCACGACCTGGCTCCTGACGACCCGCCTCATGGGGAGCGCGGCATGACCCTGACCTGGCCCAGCAGCACGCGCGGGCGGCTGTTCCTCGTCGTGGGCCTGGCGGCCGCGACCGCACTCTTCCTCGCTACGGTCCCGCTGCACCGGCACTGGTTCGACCTCCGCGTCTACTACGGCGCCGTCGACAGCTGGCAGCAGGGCGGCCGCATCTACGACTACCTGGTGCCGGGGACGCACTACGGCTTCACCTATCCGCCGTTCGCCGCGATCTGCATGCTGCCGATGACCCTGATCGGCTGGCCGGGCGCCCTCGCGATCAGCCTGCTGCTCAATGTCTCGGCGGCGGCTGCGGTGCTGTACTGCTCGGCCGCTGCGATCGTCCGCCGACAGGGCTGGAGCCGGTGGTACACGTTCGCCGTCGCGGGCTGCCTGTTCACCCTGCTGGAGCCGGTCCGGGACACATTCAGCTTCGGCCAGGTGAATCTGCTGCTGCTGGCGCTGGTACTGGCGGACGCGTGGCTGCTCTCCACAGGTGGGGGGCGCGCTGCGGGACGGGGAGGGTCCGCGGGCGATGGGCGGTTCGCGGGACGAGGAGGGTCCGTCGGCCTGGGGCGGTTCGCGGGCCTCGGCATCGGTCTCGCGGCCGCGATCAAGCTCACCCCGGCCATCTTCATCGGCTATCTGCTGGTCACCCGCCGCTGGAGGGCCGCCGCGACAGCCTCGGGTGTCGCGATCAGTGCGACGCTGCTCGCACTGTGGCTGGCCCCCGGCGCCTCGCGTGTCTACTGGACCGAGGCGATGTGGGACACGGACCGCGTCGGCAGGCTCGCCTATGTCTCCAACCAGTCCTGGCAGGGCGTCCTGGCTCGACTCGCCGAACCCGACGACCCGAGCCGTACGGTGTGGGCGCTCGGCGTACTCGTACTCCTCTGCGTCTGGGTCTGGCGGGTACGCCGTGCGGTCGCCGCGGGTGACGAGCTTGCGGGTTTCGCGCTCACCGGCCTGACGGCCTGCCTCATCAGCCCGGTCACCTGGGTGCACCACTTGGTCTGGGTCTTTCCGGCCCTCGCCGTCCTCACCGACGCCGGACTGCGGGTCGGCAAGGAGGACCCGCGGCGAAGGAAGCTGCTGCTGAGGTGGGCCGGAACGATCTATGTGCTCCTCTGCAGCAGCGTCGTATGGCTGTGGAGCTGGGGCGCGGGCGGCATTGACGGCTTCCTGGGGAGTAATACGTACGTCTGGATCTGCCTCGGCCTGCTGCTCGCGCTGCCGCTGCGCGAAGGCGCGACGTCGAACGCACCGGAGGCGGCGCCGGACGTACCGACGGCGACATCGGTCGGGCCGGAGGCGGCGTCGAGCGGGACATCGGGCAGGCCCGGGGGACCCGCCCGCCCGCTCCCTCAACCCACCGGGTCTGCAACGATGGGCGCATGCGCGCACGCTACGGAGTACCCCTGGGAATCACGGCATTCGGCGCGGCCGGCCTCGCCTACGCCGCCGGCTTCGAGGTCCGCTCCTTCCGCCTCCGACGGCTGAGGGTCCCGGTGCTGCCGCGCGGGATGCGGCCGCTGCGCGTACTCCAGGTCTCCGACATCCACATGGTGTGCGGCCAGCGCAAGAAACGCGCCTGGCTCCAGTCGCTCGCAGGCCTGCGCCCGGACTTCGTGGTCAATACGGGCGACAACCTGTCCGACCCGGAGGGCGTGCCCGAGGTCCTCGACGCCCTTGGCCCGCTGCTCGATTTCCCCGGCGTCTACGTCTTCGGCTCGAACGACTACTACGGCCCCAAGCTGCGCAATCCGGCTCGCTATCTCTTGGAAAAGGCACGGGGCAAGCACGGCCTGAACGGCAACGCCCCGGCAGTCGGCGTGGTCCACAACCCGTGGGAAGTCCTGCGCGACGCCTTCGACGAGGCCGGCTGGGTGAACCTGAACAACACCCGGGGCCGCCTGAAGCTGGACGGCTACGAACTGGCCTTCACGGGCCTCGACGACCCCCACATCAAGCGCGACCGCTACGACGCCGTCACAGGCGGCCCGGAGCCGGGCGCCGACCTGTCCCTGGCCGTGGTCCATGCCCCGTATCTGCGCTCACTGGACGCTTTCGCGGCGGACGGCTACCCCCTGATCCTGGCGGGCCACACCCACGGCGGGCAGCTCTGCGTCCCCTTCTACGGAGCGCTGGTCACCAACTGCGACCTGGACACGGCCCGCGCGAAGGGCCTCTCCACCCACAGCACGGCGGGAAATGTCTCCTACCTGCACGTCTCGGCAGGCTGCGGCACGAACCGCTACACGGCGGTGCGGTTCGCGTGCCCCCCGGAGGCGACGCTGCTGACGCTGGTCGCGCGCGACTGAGGACGGGCCTGGCAGAGGTGCGCGGCCTGCCGGTGAAGCCGCCTGGAGAGCGGCGAAAACCGGATTTCGTCTGGGAGCGCGGGTGGGCTAAAGTAATCGATGTCGCCGCGACAGCGGTGACATCGGGGTGTAGCGCAGCTTGGCAGCGCGCTTCGTTCGGGACGAAGAGGTCGTGGGTTCAAATCCCGCCACCCCGACAGCTGAAACACCAGGTCAGGCCCGGTCTTCCATCATGGAAGACCGGGCCTGACCTGCGTTCTGGACGTCTCGGGAGTGACTGGGGAGTGGATCAAGGAAATCCACTCCCGGCATGTGGATCTCCGTACTGATCGGAGACCCAGGCGTCAACGATGATCGTCAGCTTTGGAGCCAGTTGAGTCGCAGCGCGGACCGAGTTTCCCTACGTCAGGCCCGCGCACGGCGCGGGCGCGCGCCGTGCGCGGGCAGCGGGCTGAGAAGCTACATCCGCGAGAACAGTCCGAGGGGGCACCACATGACGCCACAGGGAACCATCACGGTAGAGCACATGGACGGCTCGGCCGCAGCACAGGCTGAGGACGCGTTCAGGCTGATCTATGCCGACGTGTTCGCGGAACCGCCGTACAACGAGACCGCTGACGACGTCGCAGCCACCTTCCGGCGCTTTCGCTCCCAGACCCGCAAGCGCACTTTTCGCGCCGCCCTAGCCCGTACCGAGGACGGCGAGCCGGTCGGCATGGCATACGGGTACCCAGTCGAGCCTGACACAGGGTGGTGGGACGAACTGACCGAGCCCGTGCCCGACGACATGCGGCGCGAGGACGGGCACCGCACCTTCGGCCTCATGGAACTTGCCGTACGCGGACCCTGGCGCGGGCAGGGTGTCGCGCGGCGTCTGCACGAGACCCTGCTCCATGTCATCGAGGCCGAACGGGTGCTGCTGAACGTCCACCCGGACAGCAAGGCAGCGTCGGCCGCCTACCAGGCGTGGGGCTACCGCAAGATCGGCGAGGCGCGCCCGTGGGAGGGCCCGGACCTCTATGACGTCATGCTGCTCGACCTGCGCACATGACGCTACGTACAAGCGAAAGGCGCATCGAGGGGGAAACCCTCTGCGGCTGGGGCGGTCGGCTCCACGGCTTTAGGCCGGCTTTACGCAGCCACCATGGGGCGAGAGATCGGGGCCCGTAAGCTTGCCGCGACTCGGGCAGTCTGTGGACCTAACGTCGCGTCCCCAAGGTGTGGTTGATGCGCGTTT
>NZ_JBJDQK010000025.1:0-18417 GCF_044903445.1 Streptomyces sp. NPDC019890
CTTCCGGCATCAGCAGTCGTTGTCCTGCGCCGGCTGAGACAGTTCCTCGACGACCACGCGGCACACCTGGGCCACTGGAGCCGGTACAACGAAGACCGGGGCGACGAAGACGAACGCGACACACAGACGGCTCTGCGATCCACTCGGACCACGCGAGGCCAGGCCCTTCGCACCGCCGTCCCGCCACACCTGATGCCATTGGTAGGCCGACTTCCGGCTGACCCGCAGCCGCTGAGCCACCTCCGGCTGCTTGACCTCCTGCTCGAACAAGTCGGCCGCCTGCATCCGCACCCTCGCGGCGCTGGCGTCCCGCAACGTCAACCCGCCACCGTCCGCATACCTCACGCACCACGAGGTACAACCAACGCCCCATCCTCGTCAGGACTTCGAGAAGAATCTCCCTGACGAGACGAAGTAGTGGCGCTAGATCTGTGGGACGTTCTTGACGAACACGATCCCGTCGATTCCGGCCAGGTGTGCCGGGTCGAGCGGGGAGTAGCCGTAATACGGGGACACGCGGGGGGCGGGCCGCGTGTCCCCGAGGGTGGTGGCCAGCCGCGGGGCGTCGATGACGAAGCGGTCCTCCGGGAGCGCGTACAGGAGTCCTTCGACGGTGTCCGGCGGCGGGGTGTCCACTCCCTGGTGCCGGATCGTGCCGAGGGCCGTGGCCAGGAAGGCATACCGCTCGCCCAGGTGGGCGCTCACGAGCGCGCCGGCGCTCCACCACTCCAGCAGCGGCTGGTCCCACATGCGCATCGTGCTCTTGTCCCGCTGGAGATGGCCGTTGTGGGCGTGGACCAGTGCCGGGCCCCGTTCGGCGAGAGCGAGCAGGTTGTCGGCCATCATCTGGTCCCGCTGGCTCACCAGCCGGGTCATGCGGCTCGGTGAGGTGTCGGGCATCCAGAAGTGGTAGCGCAGCAGGCCGGTGGCGGTGCGCCCGTACAGGCGCGCTCGGTCCCAGTCGTCCCGCGAGGTAGCCGTGATCAGGTGCGGCGTCTGCGCGTCGAGCAGCGCCACCAGGTCGTCGGCGAGCAGCCGCAGTTCCCTGGCCTCGGCCGACTGCCCCACGGACTGGGACGGGTCCATCATCGCGGCGGGGTCGGTCCACCGGTCGTCGGCGCCGAGCAGGCGGTCGAGCGATTCCGCGGTGCACGGGAGCAGGTTCGCGTCCACCCGGGTCGAGAGGTAGCCGTGGAGTGCGGTGAGGGCCTGCCGGGGGCTCGCGGCGTGGGTGATCTCCAGCGGGCCGTCGAAACCGGCGAAGCGGAGCCACTCGGACGCGGGCCGGCCGTCGTTGTAGGCGCGCATCCAGCGCACGAGCTCGCGGTTGGCCGCGGAGGTGCCCCAGCCGTGGCTGAATCCGTGCTCCATGACCTCGTCGAGGGTGCCCGTGCCCGAGGTGACGTGGTCGTCCACGGCCAGGCCCATCATGCAGTCGCTCTCGATCGCGATCGTCCGGTAGCCCTCCTGCTCGACGAGTTGCCGGAAGAGCTCGTTGCGCAGGTCGAGCAGGGGGTCCTCGCCGTGAGTGGGCTCGCCCAGGGCGAGCAGCCGAGGCCGGGCCGGGAGCAGCCTCATGACGGTGGCGGCTTCGACGGCATGGGCAGTGTCCTTGATGTCAGTAGCCATGCCTTCAACGGTATCGTTGAATCTTCGGTGGAAACTTTTTCGCGATATCGTCAGGGCTGTGGGACGAAACCTTCAAAACGGTGGACGGCTCAGGCCGGTTGACCTGGCGCGCGGGCACGGTCTGTCCACGCAGGCGATCAGGAACTACGAGGAGGCCGGCATCCTTCCGGCCGCCGGTCGCACACCCCACGGCTACCGCACCTACACCCCGCTGCACGCGCAGGCCCTGCGCGCATTCCTCGCCCTGGTGCCCGGTCACAGCCACCAGACGGCGACGTCGATCATGCGGGCCGTGAACCAGTGCGCGGTCGATGAGGCATTGCGCCTCATCGACGAGAGCCACGCCCAACTCCTCGACGACCGGCGAACCCTTCAGGCCGTGGAGCGCGCCCTCCGCGGCCTGGAGCCCACTGCGGCGTCCGAGCCCAACGCAGTGTCCGGGCCTGCCAGCAGGTTCATCGGGCCGCTGGCAGGGGAGCTCGGCATCCGGCCCGCGACGCTGCGCAAGTGGGAGCGCGCCGGGCTGGTGCGCCCGCGCCGCGACCCGCGGACCGGGTACCGCGTCTACGGCGAGGCCGACGTGCGGGACGCCCGGCTGGCGCACCAGCTAAGGCGGGGCGGCTACCTGCTGGAGCAGATCGCCCCGCTGATCGCCCAGGTGCGGGCGGCAGGCGGGCCGGAGCCGCTGGAGGCCACCCTGCGCGACTGGCACGGCCGGCTGTCCGCCCGCGGGCGCGCGATGCTGGCCGGGGCCGCCGAGCTGGAGGCGTACCTCCGCGAGCGCGGATGAGATTTCGGCCGTCAGCCGAAGGGGGGACTCCCAGGACAGACACACCCGGGCGCGCGACGGGCGCCCCCACCCGGCGACCCTCAGAGATCCCAACTACCGCTCCCAGGTTCCAACTACCTCTCACAGGGACCGGGCCACGTCACCCTGACGAGCCAAAGTCAGTAATGGCTGCCTGCGAATCGGTCGAGGGCTTGAAGCACGTGGTCCCGTGTTGCAGCGCTGCCCAGATGGCCTGCACCTTCGACGACAATCAACTCAGCGTCAGGCCAGGCACGGTTGAGCTCCAAGGCCGTGTCGAGCGGCCCGGCCATATCGAGTCGGCCGTGGACCAGGACCCCCGGGATGCCGGCCAACCGATCGGCCTCGCGCAGCAGCACGCCTTCCTCCAACCACGCCCCATGGGCGAAGTAGTGAGAGCAGATGCGCACCAGCGCCAGTTGGGCAACTGGGGGGCGGTCGCCGTACGGGTTGGAGGTGCCGTTCGTTTCCCCGGACAGGACCGCGTCCTCCCAAGCGCACCAATCAGCCGTGGCCTTGTTCCGTACTGCGGCATCGGAGTGCCCCATGAGCCGGGCGTAGGCCGCGACGACGTCGCCGTCGCGTGGCGTGCCGGGGGCGCCCGCGAGGAAGCGTTCCCACTGCTCAGGGAAGAATCGGCCAACACCTCGATAAAGCCAGTCGATCTCCGAACGCCGGGTGGTGGTGACGCTGGAAATGACGATCTCGGACACACGCTCCGGGTGCTGTTCCGCGTAAGACAGAATGAGCGTAGAGCCCCAGGACCCGCCGTAAAGCAGCCAGCGTTCGATGCCCAGATGGTCCCGCAGCCGCTCCATGTCAGAGATCAGGTGCTGGGTGGTGTTGTGCCGCATGTCGGTCGTGGGGTTGCTCGCGTGCGGGATGCTGCGTCCGCAGCCGCGCTGGTCGAACAAGACGATCCGGTACCGGTCCGGGTCGAAGTACCGGCGCACCCCCGTGCCGCACCCTGACCCCGGCCCACCATGGACAACGAGCACGGGCTTGCCGTCCGGGTTGCCGCAGACCTCCCAGTACACGAAGTTGCCGTCGCCAACGTCGAGCATCCCCTTGTCGTACGGCTCGATCGGCGGGTACAGCTCACCCACGTCAGACCCCCTCACACCCAGATACAACAGCGCTGGCACACTACGGCCCGCTCACGTTCCCGGCCCCGAGCCTCTCGGCACATGGGCTCTTCGCAGCAGCGAGCGAGTCGCTTCCGGTCGGCATGCAGGGCTTAAGAGTCAGGCACTCAACTTGTTCTTCAACCTGTTGGCTGTCGGCCCTAGGGCGCGTATCGAGTCGTGATCATCGGGTGGTCCTGGTGAGGTCTTTGATCCAGATCATCGAGGCGTGCAGGTGGAGACTGGGGAGGTAGCTGTCGGGAGTCTTGTCGTATCGGGTGTCTCACCGTCCCAGTTCCGGCCTCCTGGTACGTCACGCTCTGGGGCGGGTGAGGCACGTGGAGCCGACGTGAGCCGACCGGTGCACTGATGTCCGGGCGGGGACTCATGGGACATGGCCCGGCACCCGGCTCAGGTTCCGGGGAGGATACGGCGCGTTTCGTAGGCCCACATCGCGATCTCGACCCGGTTGCGGGCGCCGAGTTTGGCCATCAGGCTGGCCAGATGCGTCTTCACCGTGCTGAGGCTGATGTGCAGTGCATCGGCGATCTCGGTGTTGGTCAGCCCGCGGGCGACGGCGAGGAGCACCTGCTCCTCGCGGGCGGTGACGGGGGAGACCGGCTGGGCCGCGGGCCGGCCGGCGGGCAGGTCCGCGAATGCCTGGAGCAGACGGACGGTGACGCTGGGCGCGATGAGCGCCTCACCGTCGGACGCCGACCGTACGGCCTGCGCCAGAAGGTCTGGTCCCGTGTCCTTGAGGAGGAATCCGCGGGCGCCGGCACGCAGTGAGCCGTAGACGTACTCGTCGAGGTCGAACGTGGTGATGACGACCACGGCCAGCGGGTCGGCGACGCCCGGGCCGGCGATCAGCCGGGTGGCCTCGAGCCCGTCGAGTACGGGCATGCGGATGTCGAACAGGCAGACGTCGGGGCGTAGTTCGCGGGCCAGACCTACCGCTTCCCGCCCGTCGGCGGCCTCGCCGACCACCTCGATGCCGGGCTGGGCGTTCAGCATGATCCGCAACCCGGTGCGGATGATCGTCTGGTCGTCAGCGACGAGGACGCTAATGGACACCGCTCTCGCTCCTCGCTCTCGGCAGTTCGGCGTCGACATGCCAGCCCCGGTCGGTACCCGGGCCGGCTCGTAGTGTGCCGCCGAGCAGGGTCGCGCGCTCGCGCAGTCCGGTAAGTCCGTATCCGTCGCGACCCCGGCCGGTGCGCCGGCCGTTGTCGCGCACGCTCACCCGTACCGTGTGCCGTTCCGCGGCGACCCGAACGACGAGCTCGGTCGCGTCGACCGCATGGCGCAGCGCGTTGGTCACCGACTCCTGCACGATCCGGTAGACGGCCGCGTCCACGGCCGGGGGCAGCGCGTCCAGTTCGCCGTCGAGCCCCAGGTCGACCCTGAGGCGACCACCCGGGGTGCGCACCAGGCGCTCCAGATCCGCGACTCCGGCAGGGGGCGCCAGCTCGGCGCCGACCCCGCGGTCGCGCAGCGCGGCGACCATGGCGCGCATTTCCTCCAGCGTGCGCGCCCCTTCCTCCTCGACCCCCTCCAGCGCCTCGACGGCGGCGGACGGGTCGGTGCCCGCGAGCACCCGGCCCGCCTGGGCGATGATCACCATGGCCGAAACGTGGTGGGCCACCGTGTCGTGCAGTTCCCGGGCGAGCTGCTCGCGCTCGCGGGAGCGCACCTGCTCCAACTGCCGCTCGCGAGCGGTCACACGGAACCGCACGGCAGCCCCGACCACGCCGGGCAGCAGCAGGAAGACGAAGCCCACGACCTTTTCGACGACCGAGGTCTCGTCCGTGACGACACACAGCGCGCCGGCCGTGAGGATCACCGCGCCGCCCAGCACAATCTCCCGTCCCGATCCCCACCGGGCCAGCGCGTACACCAGCACGAGCACGACCCCGCCGGTGTACAGGCCGACGGGCTCGCGCGGTGCGGCGACGAGCGAGGCCACCGGAAGCAGGATCACCGAGCCGAACGCCAGCGTCACCATCGCCAGCGGGCGGGTCCGGCGCCACAGGGGCAGCAGGCACAGCCATACGGCGAACACCACCGCCACCGGCCGCCACACGACGTTCTCGCGCAGGGTGGCCTCCAGCGCCACACCGGCAAGGCCCGCGGCGAGCAGCGCCCAGTCCCGCCGCACCCGGGCGGGCGCGTCGGGCGGCCGGGGTTCGGTCCACAGGGTTCGCAGGTCGTCTCGGAGCACGGTTCTCAGCCTAGGGACCGCGGCGTGCCGCGCATCGGCCGAAAGGACGGGTCGTCACTCCGCCCCGGGGCCGACGGATCCGCGGCCCGCGGGCCGATGCCGCGGAGCGCCGTGGCGACGAGCCTCGGCATCGGCGGCCGTACAAGGACGGCCGACGAGGTGGTTGGAGGACCCGATGCTCTCGAAAGCCCTGTTGCGCCTGGGCGCAAGCGCCGCCCGCCATCCCTGGCGGGTGATCGCGGCATGGCTGATCGCCGCCACGCTCGCCGTCCTCGCCGCCGTCGCCTTCGGCGGGCGGACCGCGGACTCGATGACCGCTCCGGGACTGGACTCCCGACGGGCCGCGGAACTGATCGAGCGGGCAGGCACCGGCCAGGAGGGGATGACCGCCCAAGTGGTCGTCACCCCCCTCGACGACGGTGCGACGTTCTTCGACGACGACGGCGCGCGCACCGCTCTCACGCGGCTGCGGGCCGAGGTGAAGCGGCTGCCGCACGTGCTCGGCACGAGCGACCCGGCGGGGGCGCTCGACGCGGGCGGGGACACCGCCGTGCGCGGCGGCCTCGTTTCGGCCGACGGGCGGATCGCGGTCGTCCGGGTGCAGTACCCCGACCAGAGCCGGCTGTCGGCCGAAGACCTCGACGCCCTCGTCGATCTCGGCGACCGGCTGCGCGCCGAGCTGCCGCTGCGCATCGAGATGGGCGGGAACCTCTTCTACGTCTTCTCCGACCCCGACGGCGGCGCGAGCGAGCTGATCGGCCTCCTCGCCGCGGCCGCGATCCTGTTCCTGGCGTTCGGTTCGCTCGTCGCCGCCGCGCTGCCGATCGGCATGGCGGTCTTCGGGCTGACCGTCGGGGTCGCCACGATGACGGTACTGGCGGGGGTGACAGAGGTCCCCGCCTTCGCCCCTGTCCTGGGCAGCATGGTCGGGCTCGGAGTGGGCATCGACTACGCGCTGTTCGTGCTCGCCAGGCACCGGGAGTACCTCGCGTGCGGGCTCGATCCGCAGGCGGCGGCCGGACGAGCGGTGGCAACGGCGGGGCGGCCGGTGGTCTTCGCCGGCGGCACCGTCGTCGTGTCGATCCTCGGCCTGGCGGTCGCGAACGTGCCGTTCATGACGGTGGGCGGGGTTGCCGTCTCGATCGTCGTCCTGACGATGGTGCTCGCGTCGGTGACGCTTCTGCCAGCCTTCCTCGGCGCGGCGGGCCCGCGCCTGGCCCGGGCCGGCCGGATCGGCCGGGCTCTGCAGACCGGGAAGCTGGGCCGACTCGCACGGCGGCGGGACACGGCGGCAGGCGCCGCCCACGCCGCCGGGTGGCGTCGCTGGATCGGGCACGTCAGCCGGCACCCGGTGCCGTACGCGGTCGGCGCGGCGGGGCTGCTGCTGACCGCGACGCTGCCCGTGCTCGGCCTGCGCGTCGGCCTGCCCGACGACGGCTCACTGCCCCACAGCCGTACCGAGCGCCGGGCCTACGACCTCGTCGCCGAGGGGTTCGGCCCGGGCACCAACGGTCCCCTCGTCATCGCCGCGGACCCCACCGGTGATCCGGGAGTGCTGGACCGACTCGTCGCAACGGTCGCGGCGGATCCGGGCATCGCATCCGTCGCGCCGACGCACATCGATCGGGCCACCGGCATCGCGACCCTCGTGGTGTTCCCGACCACCAGCCCTCAGGACAAGGCCACGGCCGACACCATCGCCCGGCTGCGCACCGACGTGCTGCCCACGGCGGTCGGGCACGGCCCGGCCAGGGCCCACATCGGCGGCGCCGCCGCGAGCCTGTCCGATGTGGGCCAACGCACCAGCCAACGCCTGCCGGTGTTCGTCGCCGCCGTGCTGGCGATGTCGTTCCTGCTGCTGATGCTGGTCTTCCGCTCGATACTCGTACCGCTCAAGGCGGTACTGCTGAATCTGCTGAGCATCGGCGCGGCCTACGGCATCATGGTCGCGGTCTTCCAGTGGGGCTGGGGAGGCGCACTCATCGGGCTGGAAGCGACGGTTCCGATCGTGTCGTTCATCCCGATGTTCCTCTTCGCCATCCTGTTCGGCCTGTCGATGGACTATGAGGTGTTCCTCCTCTCCCGCGTACGCGAGGAGTACCTGCGCACCGGCGACAACGGCACGGCGATCGTTGAGGGCGTCTCGCGCACCGCCCGGATCATCACCTCGGCCGCCCTCATCATGGTGGCGGTCTTCCTGTCCTTCGCCGTCGCCGAGGACCCCTCCACCAAAATGTTCGGGCTCGGCCTGGCCACCGCGATCTTCATCGACGCCACGGTCGTACGCATGGTGCTGGTACCGGCGACCATGACACTCCTCGGCCGGACCAACTGGTGGCTGCCGAAGTGGCTAGACTGGATGCTTCCCGGCGGCCCGGTCGGCACCGACGACACCGACGCGGAATCCACGGGTGAGACCCCTCGTCCACGGCTGGTTGACCGTTGACTCAACTCCTGCCCGCCCTTGGCGTCCGGCACCTCAGCGCGTCACCCAGGGGCATATCGAGTCGTGATCATCGGGTGGTCCTGGTGAGGTCCTTGATCCAGATCATCGAGGCGCGCAGGTGGAGACCGGCGAGGTAGCTGTCGGGAGTCTTGTCGTATCGGGTGGCGATGCCTCGCCATGCTTTGAGCTTGTTGATCAGGCGTTCGACGGTGTTCCGCTCCTTGTAGAGATCGGCGTCGTGGCTGACGGGTCGGCCACCTCTGGAGCCCTTCTTCTTCCGGTTGGCGGCCTGGTCCTTCTTCTCCGGGATGACCGCCTTGATACGGCGTTTGCGCAGGTGGGCGCGGTTTCCGCGGGACGGGTACGCCTTGTCCCCGGCGACCGCGTCCGGCCGGATGCGGGGTCGGCCGACGGGCCCGCGTACCCGTACCTTCTTCAGGACGGGGATGAACTGCGGGCTGTCCGCTGCCTGGCCTGTGGTCAGGATGAACGCCAGCGGGCGGCACTTGCGGTCGGCGGCGAGGTGGACCTTGCTGGTCTGCCCGCCCTCTGGAACGTCCGAGGAGGGCGGCCTTCA
This sequence comes from Streptomyces sp. NPDC019890, assembly GCF_044903445.1. Taxonomy (NCBI): domain Bacteria; kingdom Bacillati; phylum Actinomycetota; class Actinomycetes; order Kitasatosporales; family Streptomycetaceae; genus Streptomyces; species Streptomyces sp. NPDC019890. Next base: position 8,806 of record NZ_JBJDQK010000025.1, read on the forward strand.
GCCGGAGTTTCCGCCGACGCCGCATGCGTCGTCGTTCTGCTCATGAGGAGCGTGCCTCGCAGTATCTGGTACGGGGCATCAAGGTTCCGGTGTGCTCAGGAGGGTGTGAGTCGGTCGTAGCAGTCGTAGTTCCGCTGAGCGATGATCTTTTCATCGCGAAATTCGAGGAAAGTCGCGATATGGGCCCGCAAGGTATGTCCTGCGGGCAGGTCGCCCATGGGAGCGGCGGTCGTCCCGGTCCAGAGCACTTCCAGGGCGACCTGGTCCCCCACGGCGAGGGCGTTGACCACCTCGAAGCTCTGAGCGCTCAGGCCTGTGCGGCCCGCTTCCGCCGCAGCGCACAAGCCGGCCAGGTCCCGGATGTTGCCGTCGGGGAAGAGCGCGTTGGGAAGCTCGTGGTGGCTGGCATCGGGATGGAAGAACGCGGCGAGTTCCTCACCGGTAGCGAAGTCGGAGACGGCCTGGTGGTAGCGGACCGCAGTGTCGATGTTGGGATGTTGTTGCAGTGACATATCAACAACCATAGTTGCACAACCATGGTTGTCAAATGCAGGATGGCCCCATGCCACCCTCACTCGACCCGCAGCAGCTGGACACCGGAACACTCGCCCTTTTCGTCGGCCAGGCCGCCGCGGCATTGGTCCAGGAGCAGTTGGTCGACCAGGGGTTTGGCGATCTGCGCTTCTCGCACGGCTATGTCTTCCAGCACCTGATCGATGATGAGCCCACGGTTGGCGAGCTGGCCACGCAACTGGCCATGACCCAGCAAGGAGCCTCCAAAGCCGTGGCAGAGCTCGAACGCCTCGGTTACTGCGAGCGCACACCCGATGCCGCCGACGCCCGCATCCGCCGCGTCCGACTGACCGATCGCGGCCAAGATGCCGTGGTCGCGGCACGACACGCCCGCACCGCTCTCGACCAGCGACTGGCCGACCGTTTCGGTAAGCAGCACTTGGCCGAGCACCGAGACCTGCTGGCTCGGCTCCTGGACGAGCTCGGCGGAACCGCAGCGGTGGAGCGTCGGGCTGTACGACCACTCCAGTAGCCACGCTGAACACGCATCGACCGTCCGTCCTGCGTGGCCGCCAGGGAGGTTCAGTCAGCCTTCAAAAAAGCCATCGTTTCTGACACTCCTTCAAAACTCCTTCAGAATCCTGCAGCCTCGCTGCCAGCAGCGAATAGACCGCGGACAAGGGGGGCTGTCCACGATGGCGGCCAGCTCGCGCGTGAGGGGCACGCAGCGGCCAGCGGCCCCCTCGGCCGCTCCTGCTGCCTCGGGCGCGAGCCCCGGCCTACACGGGCTGGTAGCGGCCGCCTGAGCACGAGGAGAGACACGCGATGGTGACTGAGCGAAGGCTGGTGGGCAGCTGCTCGACGCGCCCGGACCGTGCCGAGAACCAGCGAGCCGTGCCAGCGCCGCGGGGAGAACGGCAGGCCGGGCAGGCCACCGGGTGCTCCTTCCGTCGGCGCTCGCGAACCCACTGCCGTACCCACTTCCGTGCCCGACCCTGGGCAGCCCTGCATCTTCCCTGGTCGAACCGCCACTCGGGGCAGCTGCCGATCCGTCACAACCCTCTTCTTCCCTCTTTGTTGTCAGTGGGGGAGGAGATCATCGGGTTTCCGGGAGGGCCGGATGCCCCCAGCCGCGGCGGGCCGACAGCGTCCGACCGGGGCCGGGCGCGGAGGACGGGGAGGCGCTCCTGATGGTCGGGAAGAGGGAGACGAACCCGGGCGGGTCGTCGAACCCGTTGCGCGCGGACGTGCTGCGCGTGCTGGGCGTGCTGCGCGTGCTGAAGGTCGCGACGGCGGATCAGATCCAGCGCCCGGCGCTGCCGCACCTGACCTACCGGCACACCGACAAGCCGACCGAGGCCGCGCCCCGCAGCCTGTCACTGCCGGGCCCGCCAGATCCTTGTCCGGTCGATCAGGCCGGATCAACGAGCGGCGTCTGACACGGCCAACGGGCAAGGCGGCCGGAAGGCCCGGTGTCGGCTCGCCGCCGCTCTGAGGCGTGCTGTCTCGCCGAGACGGCTCCTCATTCCGACTGGGTGACGCCCCGTATGGTGTGAAAGGCAGCCGGGAGGGACCGCACAGCGCACTGACGTCGGCGCACCACGTACTTGGGGCCTGCTGAAGTTCCTGTTGTTCCGACTCGGCTCGGGGCAGCTATGCGCGGAGTGCGCCGAGGATCTGGCGGCACATATCGGCGCAGCGGCGGGTCGCATCCGAGCACATCCGGCAGTGTGCGTGCTCGGCGGCGTGCGTGCTGCACATCTCGTAGCTGCGTTCGCAGGCCAGCAGGCAGGCTTCGAACTGGGCGCTGATCAGGCTGTTGTCAGGGCCGCTGCCCCGGGTCAGCAGGCGGCGCGTCACGCCCACGACGTCGGCGCAGTCCAGGTCCCGGCTGATCGCGGGCGCCATTTGCACGGCGTACTGCTCGCCCAGCATGACCATCGAACAAGCCCCGACCACTTCCTCGCATTCCTGCAAGGTGTCCACGGCGTTGGCAAGGACTTCGCTGCTGAGCCCGGACTTGGCGGTCAGGGTGTCGAACAGCTCGCGGGTCTGAGGCATGATCCGTCCTCATCGAGGTGGTTGTCCTCCCCCTCCACGCTAGCCCGGCTCCGGGTGCCGTGCGCGCTCGGACGACGGGGGATGTTTGGGCAGGTCAGGCTTGGTGTGGGCGGTGCCGAATCGCGCACGGGCAGCGCGGTGGAATAGTGAAGTACGGAGCCGGTTCGCCCGGGCACTGCGCACGTAAGCCCGCCCCCTCGGAGGGAGGGGACATGCTCTCCGTGCTCTACGCAGCAGGCGCGCACACTGACGACGGGACTGGGTGGCAGCTGCCCTCCACCGAAACGCTGGTGGCCGTGGTCCTGGTGGCTGTGGCCACTGTGGTGGGCGCCTGGCTGGCGGGGCGCGGATCCGGCCGGTCGGCGCTTCTGCTGGCCGCCGCGTCAGGGATTTTGCTGATCACTGCGGTCCTCGATCTTCTGCCCGACGCGTGGGAAGAGGCCCATGAGGCCGGCGTGCCGCTGTGGGCGGTGCCGGTCACCGCGCTCGCCTCGTACGGGGCAATGGGTGCCGTGGTCCGTATCGGCTGCCCGTGCGAGCCGGGTCGTGCGGGCGGCATCGGCGCGGCATCAGGGCTCGCTCTGCACCGCTTCCTGGAGGGGGCGACCCTGGCGCTGACCGCCTCGGTCGCCGTGGTGGCGGCGCTCTTCGTGCACGCGGCCAGCGAGGGCCTGGTGCTGGCCGCTCTGCTGGGGGTGCAACCGAGGCGGCGCGTTGCTCCGTGGATCGGGCTGGCCTGTTTGAGCCCGGTCGCCGGAGCCTTCGTGACGAGCGCTTTGCCCATTCCGGACGGCATCATGCCGCTGCTGCTCGCCTTCGTTGGCGGCGTACTCGCGCAGGCGGCGTGGGTGGCGCTCAGACTCGCCCATCAGCAGCGGCCCGCGGACCAGCGAGTCCTCGGGGGCGCGGGTGCGATGGCGATGACTCTCGCGGCCGTCCTCACCGCACTCGTCGTCCTTGTCGGGGCAGTCAACCGCTGAACGCGACCGGTCGCACGAGGGCGATGAAGGTCGCGGGAACCGGAGGGCGCAGCCGTACAACCCTCTGCCATCCGAAGCCACCTGGCACCACCTCGCCGTCCTCGCCCACTACCTCAACGCCAACAGCCGCGGACGCACCCTCGCCGGGTCCCCCCCTGCCCGCCACCGATCTCGTGCTCCACCAACTCTGGCCCATCGCTGGAGAGCACGGCCCTCGGCACGTCCATCAAGTCTTGATCGAGGGACTGGCCACGCTGAGCGCAGCCAGCCTCGCGCAGCAAATGCCTTACCCTTTCCCGCCAGATCTCGACAGGCTGTGGGCCTTCCCGTCTGCCTGCCTCGTAATGGCCGCTCTGTGGAGTGTGCCCTGGCCTCAACCTAAACGTGTCCCATTCCGGCAGCTGCTCGCTCGCTGGGGTTGCCGAACCGGGAGCCGGCTTCCGATCCTCGTAATCCCATGCGCGCAGACACCATCGCCACCCTCGCTGCAGGGCCTACAGTCGGAATCACGGCCGGCTCGGCGGCGGATACGCTGCCCGAGTCACGGATTTGACGTGGGACTGGCAAAGCTTGGAGTACTCCACTTGTGCATGCGACACCGGCTGCCGTGGCGGCTGGGCCGCTTCCTCCACGCCTGCTACCAAGCCGGAAGTCTGCGCATCGCCAGATCCGCCTACCAATTCCGCCACCGCGAATTCCAAGACCACCTCGCCACCAACCCGGGCCCACCACACAGAACCTGAGCCGACTGCCCGGTCGAAGGGCGGAGTCAGCCCCTCGTGTGCCACGTGTTGGCCCGCGCGTCTACATCCCGGCCGGGGGGCGCGGTCGGTGACGTCGCCACCTTCACCGGGTGGTTGGGATCGCGGCTGCTGTATTCCAGGAGACGTACCCGCGTGATTGCCTGGGGCCGGGCCTGTGTCCTCGTCGGTGACGAGAGCCGGGATCCTTCGCGGCCGGCGCCTGTTTTGCGCAGGAGGCCGGCCTCGTAGGACGAGGGCCGTGAAGAATCCCAACTGCAAGGTGACGGAGGGATTCTGTGCCGTGGGCCGGGAGCGTCGGCCGGGGCGCAGCGGTACACATGCGGGTGGTACCACCGCGCCCCCACACCTGTCTGCAGGGGTGATGGGTTGCCCGAACCCTTACACCTGCACAGACAAGTGATCTAGAGTCCCCACCCAACACCCCCGCGCATACTAGGGAGCCCTCACATGACCGTTCAGGAGAACACCACCCTCAAGGTCGCGTACGCCGGCAAGGTTGCCGCCGACCTCGCCGAGAACACCGCCGAGCAGGACCGCATCCGTGCGGAGATCGAAACCCTGCAGACCCAACTCGCCACTCTGGAGAACGATCACGCCCTGCTGGAGAGCGTGAGCGCCGCTCTGGGCGACACCACCGGCGCGGTTCCCGCACCCCGCCGCGCCACGAAGAAGACCGCTGCAGTTGCGAAGAAGCCAGCCGCGAAGAAGCCAGCCGCGAAGAAGCCCGCCGACGCAGTAGCGCCGAAGAAGGCTGGCGCGAAGAAGGAGGCGACCAAGAAGGCGACTACGGTCGCCGCGAAGAAGACCGCGGCCACCACAGGCGGGGCGAAGGAAGCCAATACGGGTGCGGACAAGGGGCCGGCGCTGACCGAACTGATCCACGCCCACCTCAGCAGCCAGAGCGAGCCGCGCACTGCACGCGAGATCGCGAAGGCCCTCGCCGACGCGAACCCTGGCCGGAACGTCAACGACAACCTCGTGCGCACCACCACCGAGCGTCTGGTGGCCCGCAGCCGCGTCGACCGGGTCAAGCAGGGATCGACCGTCTACTACACGGCCAAGGCTGATGCGGCACCCGCCGCGTCCGGGCTTGCCGACAAGGCCACCGTGGCAGCCTCCTGACCGCGGCTCGTTCAACTCGCGCACCATCGACAGGGCCCGGAAGTGACGTCACTGCTGGGCCCTTCGGGTGTCAGCGGCGTTGACTGCCGTGCGGAGTGCCGCGTCGCCGGCCGCGCTTGGCTTGCCCCGGAGCACGGCGCGGAGCCTCGTCTCCACTGGTGGGGGTGGGGGAGGAGAACCCGACCGCCACCGCAGCCGGCGCGGCGGGTGCCGGAGCGCGCTGCCCGGCCCGCTCACTGCGTTCTGGTCGCCGCTCCGGTGCCGCTGTGGCCGACAGGGCGGTGGGTGCGGGCAGGCCGACGACGCGGGTGTGGGTCATGACTTTCGCGCAGGCGGCGCACACTTCGGCGAGGTGCCACACGCGTGCGACGGCCGGGTCGTGCCGCAGAACGAGCACGGTGCTGCCGGAGCAGTGAACGCGCATGGTCTCGTGTGCGGCGCAGCCGCAGCTTCCCAGCAGCACCACATGGAGCTGGTCCCAGACGCCGGCCTCGTTCCAGGCGGCCAGGCGCCGCCAGCAGGTCATGCCCGAGCCAAAGCCCAGCTCCTGCAGGTACTCCCACTGGATGCCGGTGTGCAGGAGGAACAGGATCCCGCACAGGGCCTGCCGGTCCGGCACCCGCGGCCGCCCCTCGACGCCGTCTTCGGCGCCGGCTCAGGCAGCAACGGCTCGATGAGCGACCACAGTTCATCCGACACGATCCACGGCCGCGACTGACGTTTCCCCACGACAAGACCAACGAGCAGACAAGCCAACAGTCACATGATCAATAACTTTTGTTGGAGCCAGTAAGGCAGTTCGGACAGAGACATTGACCAGGACGGTGCCCGTACCCGTCTCGGTCCCTTAGCTCTGGTGGAAGCGAAGCACGGAGGCGTGGCTGCCATCGCCTGGCGCCAGCGGGTTCCCGCCTTGGGCGACCATCCACAGATTGCATCTCATGCAGCCACCCGTTCTTGAGACATGAGGTAACCGCGCTGCCACACTGGGTGCCCGAAAGGGCTATTGCGTGGGTGGTGGGGGCTTATGGCTATTCGGTTGAGCATTGTCGCGTCCGGAGCGGACGAGGACACGGATACGGAAGCACTCCAATTGCTGCTGAGGGCACTGCAGGAGGATCTGCTCGCTCTTGACATCGATCGTGTGGAGCAGGCGGAGGCCGGTCCAGCGCCAGAAGGAAGCCGCGCAGGTGTGGCGGAAGCAGTCGGAAGCCTCATTGTGGTGCTCGCGCCGAGCCTGCCGCTCCTGGAAGGACTCGTCGGCGTCGTCCAGTCATGGCTGGAACGGACGGGAGGCCGCAGCGCGACTCTGGAGATCGACGGCCGACGGCTAGAGCTCACCGGGGTGAGCCGGGCCGATCAGCGACGCCTGACCGACGCGTGGCTGGGCGCCGTCATCATGGCTGATCGTTCCACCGTCACGTCGGCGGAATGGTCCGTGGAGAACCGGTCCCGGCAGAACCCGTCCGCGCCAGGGGCCTAGGCAGAGGCGGTGACCATTCCTCATGGGCGCTACGCACTCATCGTCGCTACCGATACCTACAGTGACCAGGGCCTGAGCAGCCTCAAGGCACCGGCCCAGGACGCGGACGAGCTGGTCGAGGTACTGGGAGAACCGGCCATCGGCGGGTTCGAAGTGACCGTTGTGAAGAACCCCGACTCTTACGAACTCAGGAGGAAAACCGAAGACTTCTTCGCCGACCGGTCGCTGCACGACACGCTGCTGGTACACGTCGCGTGCCATGGGCTGAAGAACCCGGGCGGCAAACTGTTCCTGGCTGCCACCGACACCAGGCGGGACCGGCTCGCTTCGACCGCGGTTCCTGCGGAGTACGTCAGCGGGTTGATGATGTCCACCCGGGCGCAGAGGGTGGCGCTCATGCTGGACTGCTGTTATGCCGGTGCGTTCGAGCGTGGGATGTTCAGCCGCGCGGACTCCCAGGCGCATGTCCAGGACAGCTTCACCGGGCTGGAGCGCACGATCGGGGAACGCGGAAGAGCAGTACTCACCGCCTCCAGCGCCGTGGAGTACGCGTTCGAGGGTGATCGGCTCGTGGCAAGCGAAGGTGCACGGCCATTGTCCGACGAAGGCCGACCGGGGCCTTCTCTGTTCACTGGGGCGCTGGTCGAGGGCATGCGTACCGGTGCGGCGGATCTGAACGGAGACGGCGAGATCGGGCTGTCGGAGCTGGCGGAATACATCACCCAGCGGATCCGCCGGATCACGCCACACCAGAATCCGCAGCTGTGGATGTTCGGGGCCCAGGGCGACCTCTCGATCGGCAAGGCCCCACGCCGCGCCACCCGGCCTTCCTCGCTGCCCCCGGAACTCGCCGCTGCCGTCGTATCCCCCGAACGTGAGCGACGGCTCTGGGCCGTGACCGACCTGGGAGCCATCGCCCGCGAAAAGGACGCGGCCCTCGCCCGTACTGCCTGCGTGACACTGGCCGAACTCCGTCAGGACGACAGCCGGCGTGTCTCTGAGGCCGCCCAGAACGCCTGGGCCGCGATCCAGCCAAGGATTCCAACCACCCAACTCGACCTGGGGCGCTCGACCGCCGGTACTCCCGGCCAGGCCGTACTCCTCCCGGTCGACGGACCACCCGTTGTCCGCGACACGCTGGAGGCGATCGCGGAGCCTTGGCTGCGCGTGCGGTATGTGCCCGAGGGCCTGACCCTTTCCCTCGACGCTACGGCATCCGCCGGCAGCCACACCGGAGTGGTGAAACTCCAAACCGCCACCGGCAACCTCCTCGTGCACGTCACCGCCACGGTGACGGCGGAGCGCGGGACAGAAAACCTGCCGAGGAGCGGCATCCTGAGCGGGCGCCGGCACCAGGGAGCATGCGAACCGAAACCCGCGCAGGCCCCTTCTTCCGGCCGCAGACTTGCCGCGCCCTTCGTAGCTGGAGCTGTCGCCATGACGATGGCGATGGTCCTCCCGATCTACGGGTATGCGGGACGAGACTATTACCCGTTCGAAGGAGGACTCGTCGGGGTAGCAACTGGCGTGTGCGTGCTCATGCTCGTTGTTGTGACGAGCCTCGTGTTGGAGACGCGCAAAGCGTTCCGGCATCGGGCGCTTCGCGTGGTGTACAACGTGGTGACGAGTGCCGCCTCGCTCTTGGGCATATCGATTGCGTACGACATCATCGTAGAAGGGGAGGCTCGGGCCGGGTACTTCTTCTTTGTCGCAGGATGCGTCATTCAGCTCTGGGGTGCCTTTAGGCTGTGGCAGCTGCGTCATCGAAGCCATCGCCCGACGGGCGGGTAGCCGCGACCGATCACACCACGCCCAGGTGGGTGAGGCGCAGGCCGCTGCGCTCAGGGCGGCTAGCCCTGCGCTATGCGCAGTGTCCGAGCAAGGACGGTTTCAGCGATCTCGACTGCTGTTGTCAGGTCGGCTCGCAGTGGGGAGGGGATCGTGGGGCTTCCCAGCGCGCACGCTTCGACCATGTCTGCCAGTGCCCGTGCTTGGGGTTCGGCGAGGAGGCTGAGGCAGCCTGTGTGAGAGAAGCTCATGGGCCGCGTATCCGTCCCGGGAGGCGGTTGTCCGGTCGATGAGGCCGATGGCGACGTCGTGAGCCCGGGGATGCTCGACACTGCCGAGGGCGTCGGTGAAGGACAGCCCCAGGCGGATGTGGAAGACCGCAAGGCCAGGCGTTGAGACGTCGAGCTTGTTGTAGGTATCCAGCAAACTGCCCAGGTCTGCCTCGGCTGTGTCGCGGCGGCACACGAGAGTGAGGCAGGCGGTCACAGCGCTCTCCCAGGGCTCACCCGGATCCGTGTCGTTGAGGAGGGCGAGGGCGCTTGCGGTTGCCCCGGCTGCGGTGTGGGCGATGACAGCGACCTGGCGGCCGTCGAGCATGCGGCGGCCTATGCCTTTGTAGTGCCGCAGATGGGTGATTGCCTCGTCCCAGCGGCCGGCGACGGCGAGGGCTCGTGCGCCGGTGGCCAGCAGGAGTGCTCGCAGCCAGCGTCGCACCTCCTTGTGTGCCTCTGGGGACGCGGCGAGTCGTGCGGCGAGAATCTGGATGCCCTCGATGGTGGTGTTGGTGCGGGAGGAGACAGCTTTGTAGAGGGTGTCGATGAGGCGGAGGGCACGCTCGCCTTCGCTGTCGCGGATGTGGAGGCGCGCGAGGTTGACCAGGGGTTCGAGGGCGTGGCGTGCG
>NZ_JBJDQK010000025.1:18427-19181 GCF_044903445.1 Streptomyces sp. NPDC019890
GTGGGCGCGAAGGTGCACGTTTGCCCGGCTGTGACACCACCGGCGGGCAAGTGAGGGCAGACCGCAGTCCGAGGCGAGGAGTGCGGCCAGGTTGTGTACGGCGGACGCCGAGGCCATGTCGCTGCCCCTGTCGGCCGCTTGGGCGAGGTCGCACAGCATGCCACGCGCTGGGGCAGGGGTGTGCAGGCCGACGGCTGGTGGGTGTTCCAGGAGGCGAGGGAGAACACCACGGGCACTGGGCCGCTGGGAATGCGGGTTTCGACGAGGTGCTGCAGCAGGCGTATGAGCAGGACACTCCTACCGGCGCCCGGCTCGCCCAGGACCACCAGGCGGCGGGTGGGCACCCGGTCCGCGAACACCTCCCCGATCTGCCCGTCCCGCCCGGCCAGTCCGGCAGCATCGGAGGTCACAGTGCGGGGCCCGTGCGGGTCGGCCCGCCCTTTGTCGCCCTCCACAGCAGCTGTCGATGTCCGAGCGGGCGGCCGGCGAGGCGGTCTACGCCATGAACGACGTGCCGGGCCTCACCGACGGTGATCCGCCGCCGTCGCGGCTGCAACTGCTCACGTTCCTGCGGCGGGTGCAGGAGCAGCGGTTGATCGAGCAGCAGCAGTAAAACTGGCGCGGCAGGCATGGGGTGCGGTGGCCGGGCCCGCCAGCGTGAGTGGAGACGGGCCTAGCGTTTGCGCCGGAATCTGTCCTGTCTAACAGGCCCTAACAGAAGCCGTTGATCATGTGACTGTCGGTGGGGATGCTC
>NZ_JBJDQK010000026.1:0-14883 GCF_044903445.1 Streptomyces sp. NPDC019890
GGGCTCCCCCCGCCGTCCCCGCACGGCGCGCGGCAGCCGGCACGCCCTCGCCGGGGGGCGGGACACCGCCGCCGGCCGAGGCGCCCACGGGAGACGGAGCGCAGGTGCTGTGCAAGCGGATACCGAAGATCGAGAAGCGTCTTGAGCGAGCCCTGGACCGCCTCGGCGGAGACGCGACGCAGCGCGGCTCCATCGCCCGGCTGGAGAAGCGGGTCGAAAACGCGAGGGCAGCAGGTCACACCGAGATCGAGACCTACCTCAACGACAAGCTCACCTTCCGCCGCTCCCTCGTTCCCACTCTCGAGAAGCGCCAAAAGGACCTGACCGCGGTCAAGACCTGGTGCAAGGCGAACAACAACGGGAGCGAGAACTGATGTCCTGCCGACGCACCGCCATCGTCGCAGCGGCCACCCTCCTGTTCCTCAGCGCCCTCACCGGCTGCGGGCAGGGCGGTGACCGGAAAGGCAGCGAAGCCACCGACCGCCCTACGGCCACCAGCCCCGCGGAGGTCACCAAAATGAAGCAACTCGTGGATGCCGCCGAGTCGGCCGCCGCCGCAGCGGAATCCGCGGCGGCAGCAGATGGGCAGGACTGACCGGGCGCAGGCAGCGGGGCAGAGCTTCCCCCCGTCCGCCGGGCCGCCGCCCCTGCCAAGAACACCATGCCGACAGAGCCCACCCAGAACCGGCCAACCTGACGGAGTCCTGCTACTTGGTTCGCAACATGAGGGCGAGGCGCGTGTTGTCGCCGTAGACGCCCGTCTCGTCACCGCGGACGCCGTACCACTGTTGGAATCTGGCCACGGCCGCTCGGACCTCCTTGTCGTAGCGACCATCGATCGCGCCGCCGTCGTACATGTTCGGGACCTGGAGCAGACGAACCTGCAGCTCGTATACCCCGTGGCCGCTGTCGCCCTGGCGCAGCACGCCCGTGCCCGGGATCTCGGGGAGCCCGGGAGCGGGGTTGTCGGGCACGGGCGGCCGGTCCGGTTGCTCGGAGGGCGCGGACGGGACCGCCGGTCCGGGGTTGTCGCCGGCCAGCAGCGAAGAGGCGAGGATCAGTCCGGTCACGGCGCCCAGTCCGAAGATTCCGGCGACACGCGTGTCCCGCCGGTCGCCGAAGTGCCGCCATCCTCGGCTTCTTTTCCTGGCATGCGCCCCGCGGACGGGTGGCTGTGGCGGTGGCGACTCCACGGACGGGGCGAAGAGTTGATCCGAGGGCGGGGCGAGGAGTTGGTCCGAGGGCGGGGCGAGGAGTTGGTCCGAGGGCGGGGCCGGGCGCCCGTCGGTATCCGACCGGTTTGTGTACGGGCGCGGGCCGGTCCGGCCGCGCGCGCCCTCCTGCGGGCGAGGGAAGGTCAGCGGCGGTGCGGCGTACGTCGGGCCTGCGCCACTCGCCATCCGCGGCTTTCCCACCGGCGGCAGCTTTCCCAATGACGGGGGCGGAACAGGCTCCAGATGCGTGGCGCGCAACCACAGCGGCTCCACCACGACATCCTCCGGAGCGTCGACCTGCCGTACGCCACGGGTCCGCAGCGGCTCCACCACATACGGCTCGACGGCGTGCGGAAGATCCGGATCCAGGCGCTCTGGCGCAGGCACCACCGGCTGTGTCCGTCGGGGTGGGGGCGGAGGCGGAGGCAAGGAGACAGGCGGGGGCGGATGACTGACGCCTGCGTCCCTGGTCGGTCCGCCGGGTTGTTGCCAGGACGGCGGCGGGGACTCGGGCATGCCCTGCTGCTCGTCGATCGCGTAGAGGTCGGCGCGTGCGGCATCCAAGGCGTCGAGCACGGCCTGGAAGGAGTCCCGTATGTCTTGCGCGAGATCAGGACCTGGACTGTGAGCTCGCTGAGGGTCGGTGTCGTCGAATCCCACCGGCAGTCCTCCTCAACCAGCGATGTCTTTCATCGGCGGATGCATACCAAAACGTCGAATGACAGTCGCAGGGGTGAGTCCCTGGCGGAGAGCCGGGCGGCACGGGTCGGGCTTGGCTGTTTCGTTGTGAGGCGATACGCAGCCCGTGCGGCCTTGACTCAACCTGCCTTCCGGGATGTGGCCCACATCTCGTCGATTCCTCGGGGAGTTGACGCCTGCGGCAGCCAACCGAGAGCCGACTCCGACGCGGACACATCGTCGGTGGATCTACGGTGCGTTCGCAGAACCGGCGTCTGTAGCGGATGGCGCTGGAGGCCGAGCACATCACAAGGGCGAAGAGAATCACCGCGCCGAAGAGGACGTTCAGCTCTCTGGGAGACGAACGCAGTTGACTCGGAGTGAGTCGTCGCTGTCGGCTCGGACCCTGAAGCGTCGGCGATGGTGTGACCAGCCGCAACCTCCAAGGGAGTTGCGTGGCCCACGTTTCAGCCGCTGATTGAACGCTGACTCGCTCCGGCCCGTTGACCTCGATAACCGGTGCCCGCCTGTAGACCGGTGAGTGAGTGAGGTTCGCACATGCCAAGGATCCTTCCGAAAGACACCGAGCGGCGCCTTCCGGCCGCTGGTTGCTGCCCAGCCTGGTCGGCCGACCACGGTTCCTTCCAGCGAATCACGCACTGAGGGTCGAGCCATGGACTACTGCGTACCCTGCCGCCGCGACCTCAACGGCGCCGTGACGTGCCCAGAGTGCGGGGCATACGACTCCGACATGCCACCGCCGGGCGATCGGAGCGGCGGTGCTCCGGCAGTCGACACGGCGGTGCTGGAGGTCCTCTTCAGCGAGGGACCGGGCTCCTTCTCGCCCCCGGCCCCTGCCTGGTCCCCCACTCCCTCTGCCGATGTGCCCGCAGCCCGGCGCCGCTGTCCGCCGCGACTCAAGAAGTACGGCGGCCGGACTCTTGCCGCGGCCACCTTCGCCATGCTCGGCGGCCTGGCCGCTGCATCGCTGCTGCCCCAGCACTCCGCTGGCTCCTCACGAGCAGCGCCGAGCCCGGAACAGGCATCCCCCGACGAGCTCCAAGTCCCCGTCAGCGAATCACCCATGGCCTCACGTTCGCCGGAACGTCCGACCACGCACCCAGCCAGAGGAAGCGTCCGGGACCGGAAAAGTGGTGCGACTGGGCGCGCCCGCGCGACGGCCACTCACCGGGAATCACCGGCTTCCCAAACTCCCGCAACCCCCACCGGTCCGCCCGTGAAGGCCAAGCCGACGCCCCGCCCCTCCAGTGCCCGCCCCAGCCACTCGGCCTCGCCGACGGCGACCCCTTCCGCAAGTCCTACCGGCAGTGTCAGCACCTCGCCCACGAGCAGTCCCTCGCCGAGCACCACAGGTGTGCCAGTGACCGATGTACATACCGATGTACATGGGGAATGGAAGGAGCCGTTGCTGCCGGACCGACGCCGCAGCGGGGCGGTCGGTGGCACGATCACCGGGAGGTGACCGATGCGATCGCCCTTCAACGCGTCGAGGACCAGGAGGAGGGGCTGCTGTTCGGGTCCTCGGCGCCCCGTGGGCAGCCGGGGCATGGCGCCCGGCGCCCGCAGCGCTCTGGCGGGGGCGGGCAGAGGGTGACAGGGTGGGAGTATCAGTCATATCCCTGTTTATGCGGAAGGGCGATGAAAGCCATGGCTGAGCATCCGCACGCCGCACTCGTACGCAAGGGCTACGAAGCCTTCTCCCGTGGCGACATGGACACACTCCGTGGCCTTATGACCAACGACGCCACGTACCACGTCCCCGGCAGCAGCCAGCTGTCCGGCGACCTCAAGGGGCAGGACGCGATCATCGACTACTGGGGTCGCCTGTTCTCCCTGACGGACGGCACGCTCAAGAGCGAGCTGCAGCACCTGCTCGTCGACGGCCGGGGGCACGTCGTCTCTGTCCACCGTGCCACAGCCACCCGGCAGGGCCGCAGCCTCGACATGATCGGAGGCATCGTCTTCAGGATCGTCGGCGACAAGGCCACCGACTTCGACGAATGTGCGACGGACATCGACGCCTTCGACGAGTTCTTCGCCTGATGGCCTGATCCCCGGGCCGCCCCCGCCGGACCGCGGCGGGAGGATCCCGGGCCCGCCAACCCCAGCAGTGCGGTCGTGGAGGTGGACCGCACCGTCACCACAGCCGTGTCCGCTGCCGGGCGGCTGCTCTGACCGCCGCCGGCGCCGAGGTGCGCCGCGGCACGGTGGAGGACCTCGACAGCCTGCGCACCGGCGCCGCCGAGTCCGAGGGGGTCATCCACCTGGCGTTCAACCACGACTTCACCCAGCACGAGGCCGCGGCGCGCGCCGAACTGCGCGCCATCGAAACGTTCGGCGATGCCCTTGAGGGGTCGGACCGGCCGCTGGTCATCGCCACCGGTGGGCCTGTGGGGAGTGAGCAGGACGCGCCGCCCGCCTCGGCGAGCCCCCGGAACGCCGGCGCCCAGGCAGCGCTCACGCTCGCGGAGCGCGGCGTGCGCTCATCCATCGTGCGGCTCGCGCCGACGGTCCACGACCAGAGCAAGCGCGGCCTTGTCGGACAGCTGGTCGACATCGTCCGCGAGAAGGGCGTCTCGGGCTACCTCGGCGACGGGTCCAACCGCTGGCCCTCGGTGGTACACCGGACTCGATGCCGCGCGCTTGTTCCACCTGGCGGTGGAGAAGGCACCGGCGGGATCGGTGCTGCACGGCGTCGGTGAGGAGGGTGTGACCGTCCGCGCCATCGCCGAGGTCATCGGCCGCCACTTGAATGTGCCGGCGACCGCCGTCGCCGCCGAGGACGCGGGTGCCCACTTCGGCTTTCTGGCCCGCATCCTCGGGCTCGACATGCCGGCCTCGCAACGGCCACCACTTCGACAGCTGACGAGGCAGGACGGCCACTCCACCCGGCACCGCTACGGCCGGGAATGGTCCCGCAGTACGCGCCGGACAGATCCGATGACCTCATCGATACCGCTCGACTGCAGAACAGCTTGCTTCGAGGAGTCCTGCTCGTCCGTGATGCCGACCGTGACACCTATGGACTGGCCGTTGGACACGCTCACTTCCAGCCGACGGCGCAAGACTTTGGCGAAGCGGACCTCGTCGTCTTCGGGGTCACGGGTGTTCAACCGCTCCAGAGACAGATCGGCCGGAGCCGGCGTGGTCCGGGTCGACACCGCCACCACATGGTTGTACTGGTACTCCTCGGTGTCCTCCATGGACAGTCCGCCGCTGAGGAAATCCAGGGAGCAGTGGTAGATGGCGAGATGGTGGACCGTGGGGCAGATGACGAGGACCTCGTACAGCTTGAACCGCCACACTCCATCCTCGCCGATCCCAAAGTCGCTCAACTTCGGCCCGTACAGCACCAGCGGACGCTTCTTGGGACGTTCCACCATCTTGTCGGCGAGCAGGGCAGCGACCGGATCCCAGGACGCCGCGCCGGTCTCCAGGTGATCCGCGGTGATGCCGAGACGGTGCATGGCGCGGTCCTCGATCTGCTGCAGGTCGAGCGCCAGTGTCCGGTCCATCTCCCGGTCGGAGGGCTTGGGTTCGGCTTTCTCGTACTCGGCCTTGTAGCGCGCTTTCCGGATGGCGCCCTGGACGAGGGCGTAACCGCCACCTATGAATAGCAGGACGGCCAGGAAGCTCTGGCTGCTGAGCAGGATCAGGCCGAGCAGAACCGCGATCCCACCACCAGCGAGCAGCGCCACAGCGATCTGCTTCAGGCTGTCCTTCGGGGTGGGTTGGAAATACTTTTCGATTCTCCGCTTCCGCTCGGTCGCCTGATTTCCGGCAAGGTTCGAAGACATCAAACAGTACCTTCCACGTGTTCGTTCAAAGCTCGCCAGACACGGCTTTCGAGTGCGGGGACATGTCGGCAGATCAGCGCGGCATGTGAACGGTCGACCTGCTGCGTCATCAGGCGCAGGTTGCCGGGAATCCGAGGGGAGTCCATCCAGGCGTTGGTGCGGTCCTCCTCCACGAGTGCCGAGAGGAAGCGGGCGTGAGCGGTATGCGGCGACGGACCCAGCGCCTTCAGCGCGGCGGTGATTTGGGAACCGCTGCACAGACTCGGACGCTTCCCCCCGAGTATGGCGAGAGCGTGGAAGAAACGTGCGTCGGCGGTGGCGGAAGGGCCGAGGGCGTTGAGGTCGACACACTCGGTCAGGTGCGCGACCGCCGATTCGTAGAGACCTTCTCTCAGGGACCTCTCTCCGCGCCGAAAAAGACCCTCCGCACGCTCCTGCGCGGAGAGTTCCGGCGGAGTGAGGTATACCGTGTCAGCGTTGTAGATCGTTTCGGCCACTTGCCGGTCGACATTGTGGGTGCCCTTGGCCTTCTGGTTCTTCGAGCCTCCCATGCGCTATCACCCGGCAAGGGAACTGATGATCATGGCGATGGTGGCGGCGACAGAACCGGCAGGCAGGCGTGTGGCGATGTCACGGGCCCGCGCCAACGCACCTACTGCGGCTTCCCGTTCGGGCAGCGAGTCGCGAGCCTGTACGACCTCGGCACGCAATTCGGCCCACTCGTCCGCGGGGGCACCCTGCTCGTCGATCCGGGCGAGCAGAGCACCGAGGTGCGCCAAAGCAGTGGAAGTGGCCTCGGGCCCGATATGCAGGGTCTCCCCCTGGTAGATGTTCTGGGCGCTCTGTTTGTCGATGTGGAACTCAGCCACCCGTCCCCCCGGATAATCCTGGTGAAATTAACGGCACTTATGGTGCTGATACTACACAAGTCCAGGACATCACTCATCGTCAATCATGAGATATCCCATTCGGCCATTATTCGATTATCGGTAGGTATCAATGGATCCATTCATGACAACTTTATGCCCTGGATTGCTCGTTTTTGATCGCGACCCAGAAATGGTGAGGTCGGCGCCAACTCCCGGGGCGTTTTGAAGTCCAGATGATCACGTGAGGCTCCAATGACGGCTTGCCGACGGCCCTCCATGAACGCATCGAAGCTTCCGTTGAGGACGTATGGCTCTACCACAGAGAGGTAGAAGGCCCGGCGCAGGCGTCGGCTGTAGCTCTTCGGCCGGTGAAGGATCCCTCGGGCACAGACGGCCGGCAGGGGCGGCAACCTCAGATCTAGCGCAAATCTTCCAGGCAGGCGTTGTCGTGAGCAGCCCTCCACTGTCAGGGTCGTCTCCATTCCGCCACCCCCGAGCAGGCAAACCTTGATCCGGAGGCTCCATGCCTATACGTCGTCGTGCCTGTGCTGCTCTCCTGGCGGCCCTGAGCGTTCCGCTCGCCCTGTCCTTGACACCTGTGGAGGCCGCACCCGCGCAACGGCCCCCGGCGAAGGAGCCGGTCGCGACCGGCAGCGGTGGAGCAGTCGCCAGTGTGAACCCGTACGCCTCCAGGGCCGGCCTCGAGATTCTGCGGAAGGGCGGCAACGCCGTTGACGCCGCAGTGGCGACCGCTGCCGCACTCGGTGTGGTCGAGCCCTACTCGGCAGGCGTGGGCGGCGGTGGGTTCTTCGTGTACTACGACGCGAAGACCGGCAAGGTCCACACCATCGACGGTCGGGAGACCGCACCGGCCCGTATGCGGTCGGACTCGTTCATCGACCCGGCCACGGGCGGGCCGGTCCCCTTCCAGGAAGCCGTCAACTCCGGTCTCTCCGTCGGCATACCAGGAACCCCCGCCACCTGGGAGAACGCGCTGCACGACTGGGGCACGATGCCCCTCGGACGGACACTCGGCCCCGCCACCCGGCTCGCCGACGAAGGCTTCGTCGTGAACAAGGAGTTCCGGGCGCAGACGGCCATGAACGAGGACCGCTTCCGGGACTTCACCTCGACGTCCGACCTGTTCCTGCCGGGCGGCGAACTCCCCGTCGTGGGCTCACGCTTCCGCAACCCCGGCCTCGCGAGCACCTACCGCCTGCTCGCCAAGAAGGGTCTCGCCGGCTTCTACGGCCGCGACATGGCCCGCGAGATAGTCGACACGGTCCAACACCCTCCCGTGGCACCGGACTCGGACAGGCGCGTTCGCGCCGGGCTCATGGAGACCAGCGACATCGCCGGCTACCGGACCGTGCGGCGCGCGCCGACCCACACCGCCTACCGGGGCCTGGACGTCTACTCCATGGCGCCCGTCTCCTCCGGCGGAACCACCGTCGGCGAGGCTCTGAACATCCTGGAGAACTTCGACCTGTCCGCGGCGACGCCGACCGACCGGGCCCAGGCACTTCACCGCTACCTTGAGGCCAGTCGTATCGCCTTCGCCGACCGCAACCGGTGGGTGGGGGACCCGGCCTTCTCCAAAGTGCCCACACAGGAGTTGCTCTCCAAGGAGTTCGCCAAGGACCGGGCCTGCCTGATCAGTCGGGACTCGGCGCTGACCAGTCCGCTGGCCCCCGCCGACCCGCGCAGCCCCGGCTCCCACTGCACCACGGGAACCGGACGCGCCGAACCCTACGAAGGGCCCTCCACCACTCATCTGGTGACCGCCGACCGCTGGGGCAATGTGGTCTCATACACCCTGACCATCGAGCAGACCGGCGGCTCCGCCATCACCGTGCCCGGCCGGGGTTTCCTGCTCAACAACGAGTTGACCGACTTCGATTTCACCCCCTACTCCGCGGAGGTGGACGGCCCGAACCTTCCCGGACCCGGCAAGCGCCCGCGCAGCAGCATGTCGCCCACCATCGTTCTGCGGCACGGCAAGCCCCTGCTTGCGGTCGGCTCACCGGGCGGTGCCACGATCATCACCACCGTCCTCCAGACCCTCATCAACCGCGTGGATCTGGGCATGACTCTGCCGGAGGCGGTCGCCGCACCTCGCCTCTCGCAACGCAACCGCGCGAACACCGAGGTCGAGCCTGCCTTCCTCGACTCCCCCGCGAGGGCCGAACTGGAAAAGCTCGGCCACAAGTTCGTACTCGCCAGCCAGACATTCACCCCGGCACCGGAGATCGGAGCGGTCGCGGCTCTGGAATTCCTCGACGACGGCGACATCCAGGCCGTTGCGGAAGCGGCACGTCGTGGTGGTGGCTCCGCCATGGTTCTCCGGAAGAACGACTGACCGCTGGTCTCACCTGATCGCCGATCTGCAGGCCGGGGGCCTGCAGATCGGCGTGCCGGAGGCCGCCTCACGCTGAGCGTGGTCCGGGCCTTCGCGCCCGTCCTGGCCGCCAATGGCGGGCACCGACAGCGCCGGGCGATCGCCGCCCCGTCCCGTACGGGTGCCGATCTCCCGATCATGGCCGGGGCCGGGCCAGGTACTCCGCGATGCGTTCCCCCCATGTACGAATGTCGGCGCGAGTCCGGGACACATGCAGGTCGGCGGGCGTCAGCAAATGGGCCAGCGTCTCAGCGGTCGACACGGGGTGGCCCGGGTCATCCGTCCAGGCCAGGATCAAGCCCGGCCGGCGCAGCCCGGCGATTGCCGTGCGGGAGGGCAGGTCGGACAGCGCCAGGCCACGCAGGACCGACGGCAGTACCCGCTCGGCGGGCGTCGGTGGGAACTCGGGAACGTCGGCTACGACTGCGGGGCGAGGCTGTGCCCCCTTGGCCGCGAGCCAAGCGTCCACTCCCCCTCGTTCGATGGCGTCGGCGGACTCCCGGTTGGCCCGCGCATGCGCCTCCCGCGTCGTCCATGCAGTGGGTGGGATGAGCAGGACCAGTCGGCAGAACCGTTCGGGCGCCCGGACAGCGGCGTGCAGCACGCTGCCGCATCCCATCGACGCGCCCATGGCGTCGACGGGCTCGGCAGCACCCAGGTGATCGAGCAGGGCCAGCAGATCGTCGGCAAGCGAGGCGTACGTGTAGTCGGTGTCCACGGGTTCGCCGGTGGATCGCCCGTGCGCCCGGGCGTCGTAACGGACCAGGCGCTGCCCGGCGTCCAGGACCGGCGCCCAGTCGAACAAGCCCATCCGGTCCTCGGTGGCCTGGCTCACGAACCCGCCGTGTGCGTACACGGCGAGCGGGCCCTCACCGGCGTCGTCGTAGCACAGCTCTGCCCGGCGATGCCAGAAGCGGCCTTCCCTGACGGTGTGCCTGCCCACTGCTCTCATGGCTGCGCGCCTCGCCTCAGCACCTCTACGCCAATGCTACGGCTGCGGAAGACCAGCGTCGCTGCCAGGAGTGGCGGTCAGGGGCTGGTGGATGATGCCTCTCCGCCTGCGATGAGGAGCGCGAAGGGCTGCACACGCGCACGCTGAATGCGCCCTATGCCTCGTCTCGTGCGGCAGCATTGCGTCGATCCGAACTTCACCTGCTTCGACTTCACCCGCTTCGACTTCACGCTGCTTGAGTCCCACCTCAGGCAGCTCATCCGGCAGGCCCCACCACCGGCACCGGGCACCCGAGGCCGTCGGCCCCGGATGCTGACGAGCTCTCCCGTGTCTGGCACGGCTGGCTGAAAGGTTTGGCGGTCTCGGGCCCCGACAGTGCTCCAGCCCGGTCCCGGCGGCAGCGACTGGTTGCGAGGAGAGCAGCCAATCGCCCGTGCGTCGACGGAAATCGGCGACCGGTCCGCCCCTGTTGGTCAACTCAAGGTGGACCTTTGAGGCGTCCTGTCGTCCCGCTTGTCCGGCGTTTCCTGGACGTACTCGAATCACCCATGAAAGGCATTCACACGCCCGGTCCGCCCCTAATGCTCCGTCATCCGCATGGGGAGGCTCACATTATCCAGGCGTGAGCACGTCATGCAACGCGCTCCGGTCGACCGGCCGGCCACCGGAGTCGACAGGGCACAGAAGGGGCCAACCGGGCTTTGTGGTCCGAGAGTTGAATCCTCCGAGCCTGCGAGTAGGTCATCCGTCCCGGACTATTGACTCCAGTTCAGTCCCTGGGGATTCTCTTCGGCATGCTGCGTCGGCCGAATACGCCCGTCAGCCGGCGGGTGATGCGACCGGCCGGTGTCCCTCCTCCACGCGCCAACCGTCGCGGCGCGGCGAACGGCCGGACAGTCCGACGGCTGTGGCTCAGCTGACGGCCTCAGCCCCTTGCCCCCACACCGTCCCCTGATGGAAGGCCGTACCGTGACCCCACACACGCACCGCAGGCCCAGACTGATCGCGACCCTGTCGTCCTTCCTCGCCCTGGCCACGATGCTCTTCGGCGCGGGGACCAGTTCCTCCGCCGAGGCAGATGTCAACTGGTGGTCCCCAGGAGCCCGGCCCGTCCCCGACTCCCAGATCAACGTCACCGGCGAGCCGTTCACCGGGACGGACGCCCACGGCGAGGTGCGGGGCTTCGTCGACGCGCACGATCACCTGATGTCCAACGAGGCCTTCGGCGGCCGGCTCGTGTGCGGCAAACCGTTCTCCGAACAGGGAGTCGCCGACGCCCTCAAGGACTGTCCCGAGCACTACCCGGACGGCTCGCTCGCTCTGTTCGACCTCATCACCAAGGGCGGCGACGGCAAGCACGACCCCAACGGATGGCCGACGTTCAAGGACTGGCCGGCCCCCGACTCCCTGACCCACCAGCAGAACTACTACGCCTGGGTCGAGCGGGCCTGGCGGGGCGGCCAGCGCATCCTGGTCAACGACCTCGTCACCAACGGTGTGATCTGCTCGGTCTCCCCCTTCAAGGACCGCGGATGCGACGAAATGACATCCATCCGCCTGCAGGCGAAGAAGACGTACGAACTGCAGGACTACGTCGACAGAATGTACGGCGGCCCGGGCAAGGGCTGGTTCAGGATCGTCACCGACGCCACCCAGGCCCGCCAGGTCGTCGAACAGGGCAAGCTGGCCGTCATCCTGGGCGTGGAAACCTCCGAGCCGTTCGGCTGCAAGCAGATACTGGACATCGCGCAGTGCGGCAAGGACGACATCGACCGCGGCCTGGACGAGCTGCACAAACTCGGTGTGCGCAGCATGTTCCTGTGCCACAAGTTCGACAACGCGCTGTGCGGCGTCCGCTTCGACTCCGGCACCCTCGGCACCGCGATCAACGTCGGCCAGTTCCTGTCGACCGGCACGTTCTGGAAGACCGAGAAGTGCACCGGCCCCCAGCATGACAACCCCATCGGCAACGCGGCGGCGCGCGAGGAGGAGAAACTTCCCGCCGGCGTCGAAGTCCCGGCATACGCCGCGGACGCGCAGTGCAACACCCGAGGTCTCACCGAGCTCGGCGAGTACGCAGTACGGGGCATGATGAAGCGCAGCATGATGCTGGAGATCGACCACATGAGCGTCAAGGCCACCGGCCAGGCCTTCGACATCCTCGAGTCTCAGGCGTACCCCGGCGTGATCTCCTCGCACAGCTGGATGGATCTGGGCTGGATCGAGCGGGTCTACCGTCTCGGCGGTTTCGTTGCCCAATACATGAACGGCGCCGAGGGCTTCACCAACGAGTCTAAGCTCGCCGACGCGCTGCGCGACAAGTACAAGGTCGGTCTTGGGTTCGGCAGCGACATGAACGGCCTCGGCGAGCATGCGTTGGGTCGCGGTACGGACGCACCAACCCCGGTGAAGTACCCCTTCCGCAGCACCGACGGCGGCTCCGTCATCGACCGGCAGGTCACCGGCGACCGCACCTGGGACATCAACGTCGACGGCACCGCGCACTACGGCATGGTTCCGGACTGGGTCGAGGAGGTCCGGCTCCTCGGCGGCCAGGGCGTGGTCGACGACCTGTTCAAGGGGGCCGAGTCCTACCTGGACACCTGGAAGGCGACCCAGACCCACAAGCCGGGGGTCAACCTCGCCGCGGGCGTGCCCGCTGCGGCCAGCTCGTCGGAGTGGAACCTGTTCACGAGTTACGCCCCCGACAGGGCGGTGGACGGCGACAAGGGCACCCGCTGGGCCAGCGACTGGAGCGACGACCAGTGGCTGAGAGTCGACCTCGGAAGCCCGAGGCTGATCAGTCGGGTCACCCTCGACTGGGAACGCGCCTACGCAGCCGAATACCGCATCGAAATCTCCACCGACGGCACCAACTGGCGACCGGTGTGGTCCACCACCACCGGCAACGGCGGCCTCGACACCGCCGAATTCACCGCCGTCTCGGCCCGGTACGTACGCATGCACGGGATCAAACGCGGTACCGGCTGGGGCTACTCACTCCACGAAGTCGGCGTCTACAGCGGCTGAACGTCCACAGCAGCTGAAACAATCGGCGCGACCGGTTTCACGGCCCCGGGCACGCATGTGTCCGGGGCCGCTGTCACCGGCATCCGCCGCCGAAGCGAGCATGCCGCAGCCTGGGAAGCACGTCCGTCCCGGGGGACGTATCAGGCCGGGAGGGGAAGGCACATGTCACGCAAGCCGTCGGCCGAACGGCGCCGGCAGCTGATCGAAGCGGCCATCCGAGCCATGACCCGCGACGGCGTCGCCAAGACCACCACACGGTCCATCGCCGCCGAAGCAGGCGTCTCCCTGAGCGTTTTCCACTACTGCTTCGACTCCAAACAGGCCCTGCTCGAGTCCGTGATCACTTCCATCACCGACCACTACATCGCCGGCGTCAGGGAGGCCATCCAGCCCAAAGCCACCCTGCGGGAAACCTTCCTTGCGGGCATCCACGCCTACTTCGACCATGTGGCTGCCAACCCCGGCGAACACATGCTCACCTACGAACTCACCCAATACGCCCTGCGCCAGCCGGGATTTGAGCATCTGGCTCGACACCAGTACGAGCAGTACACCCACATCTACACCGAGCTCCTCGAGGAACTCGGCCGCACGAGAGGGTACGAACTCCTCGTCCCCGCCCCCGTCCTGGCCCGCTACCTGGCCGCCATGACCGACGGCCTCACCCTCAACTACTTGGTACTCGGTGACAAGGCCGGCGCCCTTCACGTGCTGGACACCATCGCCAACCACCTCACCAGCCTCGTCAACGAGTAGCCGACAGCCACCGAGGGCCTACGGCAGAGCGGTGCCGCGAGCTGTGATCCACAGCTCGTACCACTCCTCGTGAGTGAGGTCGGGTTCCCGCCGGGCGGCGTCGCGGCAGGCGAGGATGCGCTCGGGTCGGGCGCTGCCGATGACCGGCGCGATCCGGGCCGGGTGACGCTGGAGCCACCACAGCACAATGGTTTCCGCTGTCGTGCCCTTCTTCCTGGCCAGGACAGTGACGAGCTGCGCGGTCGCGTGCTCGGCCGCCGTCTCCTGGCGGCCGGTGAAGCGTCCCTGAGCGAGCGATCCCCACGCCTGCAGCTGGATGTCGTTGTCACTGCAGTGCTCGATCGTCCCCAGCGGGAAACTGTTCGTGGCTGCTTCAGGAGTGTTGACGAGGACTCCGGCTTCGAGCCAGTCCCGTCGCTGCAGACTCATCTCCAGCTGGTTGGCGACCAGGGGGACATCGAGGGCAGCCTGGAGGTGCGCGATCTGCGCGGCGCTCATGTTCGAGACGCCGAAGCGCCGTACCAGGCCCTGCCGGTGCAGCGAGGTGAGCGCCTGGGCAATCTCTTCCGCACCGGCCAGCGGGTCGGGCCGATGC
This sequence comes from Streptomyces sp. NPDC019890, assembly GCF_044903445.1. Classification (NCBI taxonomy): domain Bacteria; kingdom Bacillati; phylum Actinomycetota; class Actinomycetes; order Kitasatosporales; family Streptomycetaceae; genus Streptomyces; species Streptomyces sp. NPDC019890. The sequence goes on from NZ_JBJDQK010000026.1 coordinate 14,311, forward strand.
AGGAGCAGTACATCGATGACATCGGTGCGCAGGCGAGCGAGACTTTCCTCGACGCGCTGGATGATGCTGTGCCCGCGCAGGTCGTAGACGCCGGGCCGGTCGCCGTCCGCGAGGCGGATACCACACTTGGTCTGCACCGTGATGCGTTCGCGCAGCCCCGGCGTGCGGGCCAGGACTTCACCGAAAACCGCTTCGGCCTTGCCGTGGCGGTAGATGTCGGCATGGTCGAACGCGGTGATCCCGCTGTCCAGCGCGGCATTGATCGCGGCCTCGGCATCGTCGATGTCAGCGGCACGGTAGGGCTGGGTGTCCCAGCTCCCGCCCAGTCCCATGCACCCGTACAGCAGCCGGTCCTCACAGGCGTCGGTCTTCGTCGTCACGCCACCACCTTTCCACGACACTGCCTGCCGTGCCGGTAGCGGGGTGTCATCGCCGGTCGAGGCGAGAAGGAGTACCGTCCCTGCGGCGCGAGAACGATCAGCTTGCGCGCAGATACGCCGAGGTGGACACCCGGCCGAGCAAGCTCAGCCGCGAAGTCCCGCTCGCCAGATGCTTGTCCAAGGCGTCCTGCAC
>NZ_JBJDQK010000027.1:0-13206 GCF_044903445.1 Streptomyces sp. NPDC019890
CCTCGAGTGCCGTCGTCCAGAGCCTGCTGAGCCCCGGGCTCGACACCATCGCGGCCACTGAGCCGCCCCTTGACGGCCGCCGAAGGTAACCGTCCCCCGGCCTTCGGCGGCTCGGCTCTCTCCGCGGCTCGCAACATGATGTTCATACACGTCGACTGGTCGCGGGCTTCTGTTCGAACCTTCTTCGTCGGCGATCGCGGCCAGGCGGCAGCAAGCCCTTCAGAACTGTTTGACCAGCGGTTAGATTTCGCCATCCGCGGGAGGGCAAGGCCCTCAGCCGCACCTGACGCACTGCCGGGCGAGCACCTCGCCCGGCCACGTATGCGCTGGTCAGTGCGCGAAATTTCAAAGTAACCGGGCACTCCGTGAAATCGGCGATCGAGCCGGTAGCTTTGATCCTCGGACGACTGCCCTGTACATCGGCATGATGGGGCAGCACGACTGAGGGGGAACGTGTTTTCACATGTCGTCAATGGGAGTGCGCGTCGCAGCCGGTGACCGCGAGCGCATACAGATGTTCGTTGAAGATGTATTCAAACCGCTCCGCCGCGCGGAACAACGCCGTTGGGCCCGTGAGTACCTGTGGGGCCTGATTCACTCACCCGGCAGGAAGACACCGCGACGCATGGCCCAGGCGGGGTTGTTACCCGCCGGAGCAGCTCACGGTCTGCACCAGTTCATCAATGGCAGCCCCTGGAGCTGGGAGCCAGTGCGCCGCGGGCTCGCCCAAACGGTTGCGGCGAGCAGGCCGACGTACGCGTGGACCGTCGCCGATCTCCTCATCCCCAAGCAGGGTGAGCATTCGGTCGGGGTGCATCGTCGCCTGGACGCCGCGACCGGACGCACGATCAACTGCCAGCGCGGCATCGGGCTCTTCCTGGCCACGGGCAGCCAGTGCTTTCCGGTCGACTGGAGCCTCGTGCTCGACGGGGCGTGGGACTGGGACGACCTGCGGAGACGCCGCGCGCGTATACCGGAGGCGGAGACCAGGCGCCCCGTGGGGGCGTTCGTCCTCGACTTCGTCGCCGGTGTTGCCGCCGCACATCCTCAGTTGCCCGATGCGCCCTGGGTTCTCGACCTTACGCGGTGCGACGACGCGAGCGGCGTCATGGCCAGGTTTGCCCGCCGGGAGCTCGACTTCGTGTGCGAGGTCGATCCGGGGCAGATCGTGCTCGTAGGACGCCGTTCCCCCACGGTGATCACCGTCGGGGAACTGATGGAGGAACCGCATGCCCGGCAGCCGCATGTGGCGATGCGTCAGTCCGAGCACGGCAGCTCGAAGGCGGGACGGGTCAATGTGTACACGGGGACGGTACGCCTGTCGCAGCGAGGTGTCGGCAAGGACGGCGTTTCGCGTACCTACCACGTCCTGGAACGGCCCTCCGTCAAAGGCGGGCAGCCCGCCAGGTACTGGATCACCAGCCTGATGAACCGGGGCGTGGATGACGTCCTGGCGCTGGCCCGAAGTCAGGCCGCCGCCCGCGCGGCTGTCGCCACACTGCGGGAGGGATTCGGCGTGCTCGACTTCGAGGGCCGCTCCTACCCCGGCTGGCACCACCACATGACCATGGCCTCGGCAGCGTACGCCTACCAGCACCTGTACGGGGAACGCGTCGAAGCCGCGAGCTGGGCAGACGCCGGAGCGAAAGGCCTGGGCGCGTGAAGAAAGTGCTGGTCGCCGAGCCGGACGCCGCCGCGGCCGAGACCACCGCGGGCTATCTGCGGCGGCAGGGGTACGCCGCCCACACCGTCGACAGAGGGGCACACATACTGCGCACGTACCACGACGCCGATCTGGTGCTGCTCTCACTGGATCTGCCCGACATCGACGGATTGCAGGTGTGTCGCACGTTGCGGGCTGAAAGCGACATCCCGCTGATTGCCTGCACGCAACGTGACAACGAACTGGAGCGGGTCCTCGCGCTCAAGGCAGGAGCAGACGACTGCGTGGTGAGGACGTGGGGGCCGCGGGAGATAGGAGCGCGGATCGAAGCGGTGCTGCGGCGTACCCGGCCGCAGTCCGTCGGAGCGGACAGCATCTCGCTCCGGCCGTTGCACATAGATCCGCGGACGCGGGAAGTGCGCCTGCGCGATCGAGTCGTCGAAGTGACGGCCACGGAATTCGAGCTGCTCTACACTCTGGCCGCGAAACCGGAATCTGTCGTCTCCCGGAAAGAGCTCATGGCAAAGATCTGGGGGAGCAATTGGGTGCGTACCAGCCGCACCATTGACACGCACGTGAGCAGCCTGCGGGCGAAACTCGGCTCCAGCCGATGGATCATCACGGTGCGCGGGGTCGGCTATCGCATGGGGTACGTCGAGCAGATGCCCGAGGCGTCGGCGGGCTAAACCCCACCGCCCGCCGTCGAGGGCCCGGGTACGCGCGAGCGGAGAGCGCTGCCCGGGGCCCGGACGCGCGTCACCTCTCTGATGATCCCCGTGCCCGTGAGCAGCAGCGGTGTCGTCCATGAGAACGACGCCGTCGACTCCGATGCCGAGGTGGGGGAATTCCTGGCACTGCCGTGAGTTCTTGACACTTCTTGACGGTTCCGAGGGAGCCCTGACTTGGTGAAACCTGCCCTTTTCGAGTGCGCGACGGAAGGTATGAGCAGTTCCGTCGCATCCGATCCACATCAGTATGCATCCGATATTCGAAGGAGTCGGGGAAACATGGCAGCAGGAGTCAGTGGCACGACACTGCCGAATCGCGATGTGAGCGGCGCATGACGAAGCAGATCCACCTCGCCGCTCAGCTGCCGAGCATCCACAACGTCACGGTCTGGTCGGACCCGCGCTCCAGGAGTCAGATTGCCATCGGCTCCTTCGTACAGCTTGCGCAGACGGCGGAGCGCGGAAAGTTCGACTTCTTCTTCCTCGCCGAAGGACTGCGGCTCCGCGAGCACAAGGGCCACATCTACGATTTGGACGTGGTGGGCCGCCCGGAGAACTTGACGATGCTCAGCGCGGTGGCCGCCGTCACGACGCATCTCGGGGTCGCCGCCACCGTCAACGCCACGTTCAACGAGCCGTACGACGTGGCGCGTCGGCTCGCAACCCTCGACCACCTCAGCGGCGGGCGTGCCGCCTGGAACGTGGTGACCAGCTATGACGCCTTCACGGGTGCGAACTTCCGCCGCGGCGGCTTCCTCGCCGAGGCCGACCGCTATACTCGCGCCGCCGAGTTCCTGGCCACGACACGTGAGCTGTGGGACAGCTGGGCCGACCAGGACCTACGCGCCGACACGGTGTCCGGGCAGTTCGTCCGCTCCGGGGCCGGTGGGTTCGCCCACCATGGACGGCACTTCGACATCTCGGGACACTTCACGACCCCGCGCAGCCCGCAGGGGCACCCCGTGATCATCCAGGCCGGGGAGTCCGACGCGGGCCGCGAGTTCGCGGCATCGGACGCCGAGGTCGTCTTCAGCAAGTACAACCGCCTCGACGAGGCCCGCGCCTTCTACCAGGACGTCAAGAGCCGTCTCGCCCGGCACGGCCGCTCACCGGCGGACCTGCGGATCATGCCCACCGCCACCGTTGTCGTCTCCGACACGGACGAAGAGGCCGCGGCGTACGCCGACGAGATCACCCGGGCCCAGGTGAGCCCGCAGACCGCGATCGCCCACCTGGAGGCCGTCTGGGGCCGTGACCTGTCCGCGTACGACCCGGACGGGCCGCTGCCCGACATCGACCCGGAACCTGAGTCGCTGGTCCTGAAAGGGCACTCCGTGTTCCGTAAGGGCCGTGCCGAGACCGCCCGGCGATGGCGCGCCATCGCCGAGGCACGCGGGCTGAGCATCCGCGAGCGGGTCATCGAGGTCAGCGGCGGGCAGACCTTCGTCGGCAGCCCGCGCACCGTCGCCGACGCCATGGACCACTTCGTGCAGACCGACGGCGCAGACGGCTTCGTCCTCGCTTCCCATCTGACGCCCGGTGGCCTGGACGACTTTGTCGACCGGGTGGTGCCACTGCTGCAGGAGAAGGGCGTCCTCCGTCGGGACTACGCGGGGACGACACTGCGGCACCACCTGGGTCTGCGACGCCCGCCGTGCACGGAGCGCACATCCGGGAACCCGAGGGAGGAATCGTGAGCAACAACCCGCTGCACCTCGCTGTCGCTCTCAACGGTGTCGGCTGGCATCCCGCAGCCTGGCGGTCCCATGGCGCCTGCCCCGGCGCCCTTTTCACCCCGGCGTACTGGGCGGACCTGGTCGCGGAAGCCGAACGCGGCCTCCTCGACTTCGTCACCTTCGAGGATGCCCCCGGCCTGCAGTCAGCCGCGCCGCACCGTCCCGACGACCGGACCGACCAGGTCAGGGGCAGCCTGGATGCGCTGCTGCTCGCGGCCCACCTCGCTCCGCTCACCACGCACATCGGCCTGGTCCCCACGGTCAATGTCACCCACACCGAGCCGTTCCACCTCGCCGTGGGCATCGCCACCCTCGACCATGCCAGCGAGGGCCGCGCGGGCTGGCGCCCGCAGATCTCCCCACGCGCCGCCGACGCCGCCCACTTCGGCCGCCGCTCGACACCGCAGTTGACCGACGACGACATACGTGACCCGGAAATGATCGCCAAGCGGCTGCGCCCGCTGTTCGCGGAGGCCACCGACGTGGTGGAGGTGGCACGACGGCTGTGGGACAGTTGGGAGGACGACGCGGAGATACGGGACACGGCCACGGGTCGCTTCATCGACCGCGACAAGCTGCATCACATCGACTTCGAGGGCGCGTACTTCAACGTCAAGGGCCCTTCGATCACGCCGCGCCCGCCGCAGGGACAGCCGTTGGTGGCGAGCCTCGCTCACGCCTCGACGCCGTACGAGTTCGCGGCGCGCGGCTGCGACGTCGTCTTCATCACGCCATTCGATCGCACGGGCGCCAAGGCGATACTCGCGCGGGTGGACGAGGCCGTTGACCGGGTGGGCAGGGACGTACGGGCCAGCCCGCTCCGCAGGTTCGCGGACGTGGTCGTCTTCCTGGACGACGAGCCCGGCGCCGCTGTTCGCCGCAAGGAGCGCCTGGATGCTCTGGACGGCACCGAATTCACCTCGGACGCCGTGATCTTCACGGGCAGCCCCGGCGAGCTGGCCGACCTGCTGCTCGACTGGCGTACCACCGGGCTCGACGGCTTCCGGTTGCGCCCCGGCGCGGTGCCGCACGACCTCACCGCCATCACCCGGCGGCTGGTGCCCGAACTGCGGCAGCGCGGCGCCTTCCGCACGGCGTACGACACCGAGACACTCCGCGGCCTGCTGGGCCTGCCGCGTCCCCGCAACAGGTATGCACAGGAGGATTGATCACGGCACGTAACGGGATGCGGTTCCGACTGTTGGCCGTCCGGGCTCACAGCTCGTTCGGGGTGCCCAGGCTCGCGAGTACATCCGGATGCAGGCGGCCGAGTTGTTCGCCCTTGGACACGACAGTGCCGCGGTAGCTGGGCAGTTATGTGTCAGCGTCCGGTCGGTACAGCGATGGCACCAGGCATGGGAACACGGCGGAGGTCAGCCTTGGAGTCGAAGGAACGCCCGGCTGAAGGCGTTCATCGACACCCACGACTGAGTCGGCACCGACGTAGGCTGCCCGGGAGAGACCTCCAGCGGATGCCAACGGCAGCGGTTTATGCGTTCTGCCTTCCCAATGCCTTTGTGGGGCGGCCTTGTGCGCAGGCTGCGCGCAGCCGGCCTCGTTCCGCACGTGCCGCGTCAGGGACGGGCCCCCTGCCGAGTCGACTGGCAGGGGGCGCTGTCCGGCCGACGTGCCTCCCGAGCTTGCCTACCGGAGTCAAGCGTGCCCGGCCCGGCGGTGTTGCCGGGCGCGGGGCGCCGGAGCGGATGGTGTCGTGGCGGAGGGCGTCAGGAACCGGCTGTGTGCCCTTCGGTGGAACCGGTCTGCCGGTAGCGGCAGGCGCCACTGTTGTTGGCTGCCCGGCATGCGTCGTCGATGGGCTCCTGCCTGCGCAGGTGGCGCTGATACGCGGCGCGCGTTCCGCAGGGCGCCGGCTCCCTGGGGCGGCCGGGTTCGCGATCTGTTGCATTGGTGTCGGGCGGGGGCTGCTGCTGCCTTTTCCGCTCGTGCTCGAGGGCGTGTCGCTGTGCGCCGGTGAGGGCGGCGATGATGCCCCTGCGGTCGCGCTTGGGCAGGCCTTCCTCGCGTCGCAGTACGGCGGCCCGGCAGTCGTCGAGCACCGGGCAGTCGGTGCAGATCGCCATGGCCCTGCCCCGGGTCCTGCGGGAGAACCACAGCTCGCTGTCCTCGTCCCGGCAGGCGGCGCTCAGCTCCCATGCCCTGGTGGTCAGGTCCGCTGCGTCGGATGAGGCCGGGCCTGTTGAGGGGCGCGTGTACCGCTGTGATCCGGGTGCGTTCGGCAGCCTCATCGGGCCCGGCCGATCTGGGAGTTGGCCGACGCGGGTGGATCCGCGGACGGCGCCGCGTTGCGGACTGGAGATAGGGGGCCGACGAGCGTCGCGACGTTCGCGAGCGAGCACCGTTCCGGTCGGGCGCCCAGCGACATCAACGGCATTCCGTCGTGCGCGCGGTATCCCTGGAAGTGCCAGATGTCGCCGTGGGCGTCGCGCTGGGGCAGTGCCAGGTCGTACACGTTCCGGCCGAGCCGGAACGGGCGCGTCACGGATCCGGTCGCCGCCCTGTGTCGCGCGACGGGAACCTCGTAGGCCATCACCGACAGCCGGGCCCCGCCCTGGTGACCCTCCCCGGTGACGGCATACGGCGTGGGGTGCTGGCCGTCGTCCGTGATCTGGAAGTACGCGCGCCACCGCGCCCACTGGGCCGGGTCCGTGACGTGAAGCACGATGCGCACTCTGTCCCCCTCGGCGTGAACGCCCTGGAAGTCCGGGTGGCGTCCGATCCGCCGCTCGATGGCCGAGGCGACATGTGCAGCCCGCCGGCACACGGCGTCCCAGGCAAGCGCCTGACGCTCCAGCTCCGTCGCGGCCACGATGTGGGCCGGGTTCCCGGTCACGCGGCCACCGTCACAACCGTGGAGCGCAGCCTCTGCATGGCGCGGAACGTGAGTGTCCTGACCGCGGCGACGGTCCGGCCCATCTCATGGGCCGTTTCCTCGGTCGACAGCCCGTAGATGAAACGCAGCTCCACACAGTGCCGCTGATAGGGGTTGAGTGTGCGCAGGGCGGTGCGGACCGCCTCGTTGGCCTCGATCGCCTCCAGCTCCCGCAGGGCGGTGGATTCGACGCTCCGGTCGCCTGCCCCCGCGTCCTGGAATTCGGCGACCAACGTCTCCAGCCGGGTACGACTGTGTCGTGCGTCGTCGAGGTGCAGGTTCCTGGCGATGGTGAGCAGCCAGGCGGCGAACTCCGAGCCCTGCCATGCGAAGCTGTCAATGCGGCGCAGCGCACGGATGAAGACTTCCTGGGCGAGATCCTCGGCCAAGTGCCGGTTCTGTGTGCGGAAGAAGAGATAGCGGTATACGAGCCGGTGATGTTCGCAGTACAGGGCGGCGAACGCCTCGCGATCACCGGCGCGGGCCCGCGTGACTAACGCGGGTTCCGGGCCTCCCGGCGGGCCCATCGGGCAGTTGGCCTGTTCGGGCACGGCATGAACTCCTTTGGCCTCATGGAGTGGTGAACGGTGGATGCGTCCGGCCGTCATCACTCATCTTCAATATTCATGTAGATGTAGATTATGCCGATGCAGGGCATTGCTGTCTGCATTCGCTGCGGCATCTTCATTCTTCATGTAGATGTAGATTGCGTCAAGGGGGAGAGGTGGGTGCACGGCGCGCGCAGGGATGCTCTGCCCCAGCAACGGGAGGCAGGTCCTTGATCTGCAATCTACTTGCGCATGTAGATGCCGATGGCCGATCCTCTGACGTGTGACCAGCCACCAGAACCACCCCGGTGAACCCCGGCCCGGCGATGACGGCGTCCGCGAGGGTGAGGACCTGGCGGCTCTGCTCGAACGCCTGCTGGCGAAGGCCTCGGGGAAGACCCAGAAGGACTTGGCCTCGGAAGCCGGCATCTCGTACCCGACACTCAACGCGTGGATGAACCGCACCCGCGGAACCTCCCGCGTCGAGCCGGAGAAGCTTCGGGCCATGGTCGAGGTGTTCCGTCGCTGGGGCTTGAAGACCACACCACGAGAGTTCTTCGAGGCCGTCGGCCGGCCCGTGCCCGGTCCCAGCAGGGACGAGCGGGAGGCCAAGCTGCTGAGGCTCTACCGGCAGCTTCCGGAGGCCCGTCAGCGCGCGCTGATCCAGGACGCAGAAGCGATGCTCCAGGTCAGCCGGATGACCTGACGCTGACGGGGTTTCCCGGAAATCGAGGGTGTCCCCACTCCTGAAGCAGCGGTCGTCAAGCGTCACTCAACACGCCAAACACCCCTACGTTATAAGTAGGCTGTACCATCAGTCACCCGCTGACCTCCCGGAGCGGATCACTTCATGACGTCGTGCATCCCTGGGGAGATTCCTGTGTGCATCCGCATTGCTGTCGCCGACGATCTGCCGGAGATCACCGTCTGGGATCCGGACGAAGTCAGTATTCTCGTCGCCAGAGACACCCAAGTGCACGCAGTGATCAGAGAGTTGCACGCCACACTGACGATCGACCTGGGCGCCCCGGACTCACCGGGCGGCGCCCTGCTCTGCTTTTGCGGCACCCCCGTGGAACTACCGCCCGAACTCGCCCCCTTGGCCGTCGACGCCGCTGAGGCGGGCTGACACCGACGCGGACAGGGAAGCGCTCGCGCGGAGTACCAGGCCAACTGTGTCCTCATAGAGGCCGACAACGGCGCCGGCTGCCCTTGTGGTCTGTCGGCAGAGGCCGATCGCGCAGTGCCACGCCGTCGCATGTCACAGGAGTCTGGGCACTGCCAAGCATCACAGTCCTCGACCTGGTCGGTTCCTGCCACAGCTTCGTGGCCACTCTGGGCCGGCTGGTCCCGCAGTTGCGCGGGCAGGAGTTCACCGAGGACGAGCGCGAGGCCGTCCGCCGCCACGTCGGCCGGGTCCGCGCGGCTGCGGACTGGGTCGAAGGCGCCCTCGACAACGGCGAGTTCACCCTGGACGAGCAGCTGATCCAGCTCCTCAAGGGCGAGTAGGCGATGCCGCGGCGCCGGGAGGCGCGGCCGCTGGCACGCTCGATCCGCACCTGGCCCGCTACCCCAACGACGATGGGCCCAACTTGCCACCGCACAACTCACCGGCGTCCGCGCCACCCTCGCCGAGCTCTCCCAATAGCCCCCGGCCACCCCGTCTGCCGAGCCCGCCATGCCCGCTGCTTCCCGTCGCCGCCGCTACCCGTCCGACACCTCCGCTGCCGAGTGGGGCCCTGCTGGAACCTCTCCTGCCAGTCCCGGCCTGCCAGACCAAGACGGGCGGGCACCCGGAGAAGTGGCCGCGCGGGAGAACTTCGACGGCATCCGCTACATCGTCGACAACGGCGCGAAGTGGCGCGCTCTGCCTGCGGATTTCCCCCCGTTTCTGTGGAGTCTGTTTTGTCAAGATACTGCGTGTTCGAGCAGTTTCAGCGTCCACTCTCGCTGCTCGTCGGTGTCCGGGACGGACAGTTCCCGGGCATGTTCGAGGCTGTTCCATGCGGTGTCGGGGTCTACACCGTTGAGGATGAGAAGGGAAGCGGCCAAAAGGGAGGCGCGTCCGATGCCGGCGCGGCAGTGGGTGACGACGTGGGCACCTGCGCGGAGCTGTCCGGCGAGGTCGCGCAATATGTACGGCTTGGCGACTCGGCGGGCGCGGTGGGCGAACAGGAAGCCGGCGTATTCGTTGGTCTTGCGGTCGAGCATCGGCGGCTTGGGCGGGCCTGACGGCCTGCCATGCCTCGGTGGCCTGGCCCAGGAGCGGTTCGACGGGCTTGGTGAACGCGGTGCCGGTCTTGTGGGTAGGCCCGTCCAGCAGACAGACGGCATCGCGGGGCAAGGACCTCGCCGGAGTCGCCGGGGATGGGCAGTCCGTCGTGCTGCCAGCGGATGCAGCCAACCCGGAACCGGGCAATCTCGTCGCTGCGTTGACCGGCGAAGAGCCAGGTCAGGGTGATGGCCCGGATCAGCTCGACCGGATAGGTGCGGCCGTCCGCGGTCGGGAGATCGCCGGGCTCGACGTTCAGGCCCTGAACTGGGCGCTCATCACCATGATGACCCGGTGCCTCACCCGCAAGAGCCCGCAGACCAGCCAGTGGACGAGGAGAACTCTTGCGTGATCAGAAGCAGCTATCTCGCGTGGCTGAAAAGCGTGGGACCAGTGGCGACGGCTCATCTCTAGGCAAGTGCCCCCGAGTCGAGTACATCAGGGATCATGAAGCATGCGCCTGGATGACTGGCATCTCACCGAAGACATCGACGACTTCCTCGCCCGAGCGGGAGACTTCTTGCGCTCGCGCCCCGCCCTGCACAACACGCCGCTGACGGACATCGAGAAACTGCGAACACGCAGGGCGGAAGTACACGGCGCCGAAGCCGCCGTCTTCGGCCGACTGGAATCACGAGGCGAGGTCGGCCATCTTTTACCGCACTCCGCGCGGCCGCCTGACCCTCACCCCCCTCTCTGCCGGGCAGGCCGACATCCTCGCCGCCAACCTGGCCGGCCTCGGCCACACCCCCTCCGACGTCATCGCGGACCACGACACCGCCACCGCTTTCGCCGAGACATGGCAGCGGCACACGGGCGCAGCGCCGGTGCCCTTCTGGCGGACTCGTCTCTACCGTCTCGGCACGCTCACCCCACCGCAGCCGCGCCCAGAGGGCCGGGGCCGCGTCGCGGGCGAGCAGGACCATGAGCAAGTCGTGCGCCGGTGCCGTGAGTTCTGCGCCGACGTCGGAGAGAATGTCTCCATAGACGCCATTGACGCAGGCTCCTGGGCCGACACACGTTTCGCGGACAAGCACTTCACCTTCTGGGAGACCCCGGACGGCACTCCCGTCTCCATGGCGGGCTCGACGTCGATGGTCGCCGGCATGATCCGGGTGGACCCCGTCTACACGCCGGCCCACCTGCGGGGTCGTGGCTACGCGGGTGCCGTGACGGTCGAGGTGAGCAGGGCCGCGCTGGCCGCAGGCGCGACGGACGTCGTCCTGTTCGCGGACCCGGACAACCCCACCAGTAACGCCCTCTACCAACGCATCGGATACGGCCTGGTCACCGACTTCACCGGGTACAAGCTCTCCCACGACGCACCAAAAGCCGGTTAGGAACGCGACCGACACACAGCGCGCCTGCCACCAGAAAGCTGATCCGCCGACACCGCGCTGCCGGCCACAGCAGGAAGGAAGAAGACCACCTACTGAGTTTCGGGGGAGTCCGGCTGATCAGCCGAGGTGAGGCGATGGGGGAGCTCGTGATCGAAGGGGCCGACTTTCCGTGGCTGCATGGCCGCTTCAAGCCGGGCCCGGTGTTCCCTTCGATAGAGCACTTGGGATTCCTCGGTGCCGTGCTCGCGCCTTGGTGCCCCCGGAGCCGAGCCGGACTTTGAGCCATGCCACGGAGAGGCCGCACGGCTTCGTCGGCGACGCGGGCGCCCGGCCGTCGAGCAGTTGGGCGCGCGGGCAGTCCGATTAATCTTCCGGGCCTCCGGGTGGTCGGCGTTCGTGGAGGTCGCAGCCGGACGTTGACGAGTCCGCGACTAAACGCTGAGGGTGCCAAGAGTCAGCAACACAATGAGGTGGACTGCTGGCGACGCCTCGGTTCATGACGGCCGCCCGCCGAACTGCCAGTTGTGAACCTCGATGTCGGCGTATCGGTCCGGGGTTAGGACGGCGCGTGCCGTGTCCGGGTCCGATGCCCGCACCAGCACCGCCGTACCCAGCCAGGCGGCGCCGTCGTCAGACAGCAGCGGCCCGTGCGCGATCAACTCGTCCTGGTCGGGCGGCACGGCGAGGTCGGCGGCCCGACCCGTGCCGAGGCCGAGCACCAGGTACCGGTTGCCACCGGTGCGGCCGCCTGGGAAATCCCACATTGTGCGCCCCAACGTGTTGCGCCACCGGCGCAGCAGCACGTCGCGGTACACGCCTGCCTGATAGCCAGGCTCGTCGAAGGCGAACGCGCGGGCGGCGGCGGGATCGGGCAGGTCGACGATGTGCACGCTGCCGGTGGGCGCGTCGCCGTCGCTCGTGAGGGTCGGGCCCCGGGCGATGATCTCCTTCGAGTACCGGTCCATGTAGGACCAGTGCTCTTCCAGCAGCTCTTTACGCAGCGCCACTGAGCCGGGCCGATCGCGGTGGTAGCAGAAGAACTCCATGCCCACAGTCTTCATCACCATGCGCAACCCTCTTACAACGGCTCACACAATGAGTTGAGGTGGCGGTGGGTGATGAGACAGCAGGCCGGTTTGAGGAAGGCTTCGGGGATGTCGGCTCGTCGCTCCCAGCGGATTCTGCGGCGTTTGACGCCGTGGAGCCAGGCGAAGGTTCGCTCGACCACCAGCCAGGAGATGTTCGACTTGACCGAGTGCAGGGCGTCGAAGGTGACGACGGTGCCGGTCAGGTCCAGCGGTGCCAGCAGTGGACAGAAGTGTGTGGTTTCGTTCTTCTTCGCGCCGACTTCTACCTGGGCAAGGGTCACGACGGTGCCGTGGGTGACCGCGGAGAGCAGATGTCGGCGCGTCGCGGTGAGACGGGCTGATCCCTTGAGTGCCTTGCCGTCGACAGCGATCACACGCGACGGCCCGAACCCGGAGGGTGACGAACCCTGGGCGGGTTCGGTGGCGGCGCGGTGCCGGTCGGCCAGGTAGGCGCCGACCGCCCGGTCCAGGGCGTCACCGTCAACAGCCCCCAGCACACGGCCGATCGTGGCCGGCGCCGGAGTGCGCCGCCATCTGAGCAGGTGGCGGCGGATCCCGATCGCCGTCAGGAGTGCCGTCGAGGCACGCTGGCCCCACTCGGCGAGTTCGTCGATGCTCCTGGCTCCCGAGACAGCCGCGCAGGCGCACACCAGCAGGATCGCTGTGAGTGAGTACCATCGGCCCGCCGTGCGCGCGGGTCGGGCAGCGAGTCGAAGTAGGGGCGCAGGTCGGCGATCCGGCCGCTGTCCAGCGGGCCCAGTTTCACCAGCACGGCAGGTATGGGAGAGGATGCAGCAGCAGGCACGGGCCACCTCATGATCATCTGGCTTAGACACCACAATGATCACGAAGCCCGTGCCTGCCTTGTTACGCGCCCCAACCGGTCACAACCCGACCAGCCGCACGACCCCGGAACTTGCAATCGCCCTGCAACAGGGCCT
>NZ_JBJDQK010000028.1:0-12838 GCF_044903445.1 Streptomyces sp. NPDC019890
GTACTCGAGGCCCGCGGTACGGGAGGTCAGGCCGTGGCTCATCTCGTGGCCCGCCACGTCGAGTTCGGTGAGGGACTTCTTGTCGCCCTCGCCGTCGCCGTACGTCATGCAGAAGCAGCTGTCGTCCCAGAAGGCGTTGACGTACGACTGACCGTAGTGGACCCGGGAGTACGCGGCTTTGCCGTCGCCCGCGATGCCATTGCGGCCGAGCTCGGTCTTGTAGAAGTCCCAGGTCGTGGCGGCGCCGTAGGCCGCGTCGACGCCGGCGGTCTGCCGGTTGTCGTTGGTGCCGCTGCCCCACTTGTCGTCATCGTCCGTGAGCAGCTTGCCGGTTCCGCTCTGGCCCTGGTTGAGGTCGTACGTCTTGTGGCCGCCGCGCTCGCCGTCGGTGAGCTCGAAGCCGGAGCCGGCCTTGGTGGTGGAGAGGGGGACCTCGCCGCTGTACTGGCTGGCGCCGGTGCCGGTCTCGATCCCCTCGTACTGGTGCAGCTTCTTCCCCGTGGTGGCGTCCGTGATGATGTGCAGCTTGCTGGGCGTACCGTCCTTCTGCACACCGGACTTGACCGTCTCGAAGGCGAGGACGGGCTTGCCGTCGCCCGCCCAGATCACCTTGCGGGCGCCGAGCGCGGCTTTGAGTACGGCATCGGTGGTCGCCACCGATATCCGTGCGTCGTTCGCCTTGTCCACGCCCTTGAGCCTGCCGTTCTTGGCGGTGTGCGTGACGAGGTCACCGCCGAGGACGGGCAGTCCGGCATAGGTGCGCTCGTAGCGGGTGTGCACCGTGCCGTCGGCGTCCTTGATGACGTCACGGACGACCAGCTTTTCCTTCTCGCCGAGGCCGAGCCCCGCGGCGGCCGAAGTCGCCTCGGCCTGGGCGGACTTGATGGCAGCGGCACGCGCGGACACGCCCGTCGGGGCGGGGGTGGGGCCGTCCGCCCGGTCGGGTGCGGTGGTCGCGGAAGCGGTCTGCACGCCGACGACGACCATGGCGGCCGTGGCCGCGAGGGCAGCGGCGCGCAGGGTGTTCTTGTGGGGGGTCATGCGATCTCCGTCGCTCGATCTGTGGGGGGTTGATCGCCGCCGAGCGTGTCATCGAATGATCGAAATTGACGGGGTGTCGACAATTACCTCACATTCTTTTGACCAGTTCTTGTCCGAATGGAAGCCGCCGTTGTCCGCTTACCGGCGAACTCCTGAGACTTGGGCAACGTGGGGCAGTGCCGGGGGAGTTGGTGGACCCGCGGTGGCGGAACACCGGGCGGCCGAGCGCGCAGTACGCGTCACCCTTGCGCGCAGTGGCGTGTGCGGGCTGCGCAAGGGGCTTGCTGGGGCAGAGAGTTCGCGCGACCGGTCACGAGCGCCACATGGAGCCTGACCCCTGTCCTTCCAGCGAAGTCGCGCGTAGATTCCAGCCTTTGACGTTGTGATCACTACTGGGGGAAGACGTGGACTGGGGGACGCTCGTTGCGGCGGTCAGCGGTGGCTCTATCGCCATTTCCGGCACGGTTCTCGCTGATCGCCTGCGCCATCGCCAGGAAGAAGACCGGGGAGTCGGGGCCCGGCGGCGCGCGGTGTACATCGAGTTCATCACCGCCGCGGGGACCTGCCACGCTCGGTTGCGCCAGATCGCCGAGGTCCCCGGCGCCGAAGCCTGCCTGGACACGGCCACCCGTGCGGCACTGAGCGATGCTGCGATCTACGAAGTGCGCGAACGGCTGTTCATCGACGCGACCGCCGCCGTCGCCAGTGCCGGGCAGGCGATGTTCGAGCAACTCCGCGCTCTTCAACGCGCGGTTGCGGCAGGCGCGACACTGACATCACCCGCCTTCCACGATGCCTACCACCCCTACCTCGGCACGGTCTGGGCCTATCGGGTCGCAGTGCGCAATGAGTTGGAGGGAAAGCCCCTCTCGCCCGCGGTCTTCGGATGGGACGGGTGGGATGGCAAGGACCGATGCCCGATATGCCAAGGGACCCCCGTCCCCGGAACCTGAACGTCGGGCTCCCCCGGCCCACGAACGATGCGCGGGCCGGCGAACGTCGCATTGTCGATGACGACGTCCGCCCTCCCGACGGGTCGACTTCCTCGAGGTGGATGCGTTCCGCCGCCAGATAGCGGTTGCGGTGAATCGACTCCGCTTCTGAGCCGGCCCAGTCCTGATCCCGTTGGGCGCCCCGACGAACGGCGTTGATGGTACAGCTGTATCATCAACATGACCTGGCAAGAGCCCGGAGCAGAGGGACCGACGAGCGGAGACGCGGCAGATGCCCAAGCGCGTGGACCACGACGAACGGCGTACCCAGATCGCCGAGGCACTCGTCCGGGTCGCCGGGCGGCGCGGACTGCATGCCGTGGGGATGCGCGACGTGGCCGCAGAGGCGGGGGTGTCATTGCGACTGGTGCAGTACTACTTCCAGACCAAGGAGAAGTTGCTGCTCTACGGGCTGCAACAGCTGGCCGGCGGATTCGGCGAGCGAGTCGCCGCCCGGATTCGGGCCGCCGGGGACGACCCGGGGCCGCGCGCGATGATCGAGGCGCTGCTGAAGGCGTCGTTGCCGACCGACGAGGAGAGTCGCACCTTCCACCTCGTCTACACCTCGTACGCCGTTCTGGCCGTGACGGACGAGGCGCTCGCGTCCCAGCCCTTCATCAAGAACCCCGACGCCGCCGAGGATGCCGTGACCGACCTGCTCCTGCAGGCGAAGGACGCGCATCTCACCCGGCCTTGTACGGATGCGCGACTGGAGGCGATCAGCCTGCTCGCCATGTCTGCGGGACTCGGCACCAGCATCCTGGTCGGCCAGCGCAGCCCGGAGTCCGCCGCCGCGGTCCTGGACCACCACCTGGACCGGATCTTCCAGGGCGGCGGGCGCAGCGACTGCGAACCTGTCGAACGGCCTCGAGGGTAGCCCGCTCCTATCCTGGTGAGGGGGGTGCGGCTCGCGGAGCGCGAGAAGGGAGCCGCGGTGGCTGAGCAGATCACCCACAGCGAGCAGGCGATCGAGCAGGCTAGGGATGCTGTCGCCCGCGAGGCGTGGGCCGATGCCTACGCCGCCTTGCGCGACCTCGACAATGACCGCACGACCCCGGACGACTTCGCTGCACTCGCCGACGCCGCCTGGTGGACCAGCCGCATCGAGGAGTCGATCGCAGCGCGCACCAAGGCCTACTCCGGTTATGTGGCGGCAGGCGCCGCCCGGCAGGCCGGATTCAGCGCCTGGATGCTCTTCTACGAGTATCAGCTCGCGGGACGTACGGCCGCGGCCGCCGGCTGGCTGCGCCGGGCGCGGCAGCACCTCAGCAGCGAGCCCGAGTGTGTCGAGCAGTGCTATCTCGCCTGGGTCGAGGCAGGGGAGGCAGAGAAGCGTGGCGCGTTCGACGAGGCCATGAGCTGTGCCCGCCGGATGGCCGGCATCGCGCGGCGCTGCAGCAGCCCGGATCTCCTCGCCATGAGCACCCAGGCGCAGGCGGGCGTACTACTGGCCCAGGGGCGGATCGTCGCCGGGCTCGAACTGCTCGACGACGCCATGTGCTCGGCCATGGCGGGCGAGCTCAGCTCGTTCTTCACCGGATGGACCTACTGCCTGGGCCTCCAGAAGTGCATGGCCTGCGCCGACCTGGAACGAGCCGCCGAGTGGACCGACGCTGCCATGACCTGGTGCGCGTCGATGCCCGATGAGAACAACTTCCGGGGTCTGTGCCGGGTCCACCGGGTGGAGGTGCTCGAGCTGCGCGGTGAATGGTCCCGGGCCGAGACCGAGGCGGCCATGACGTGCAGGGAGCTGCTTCCCTACGAGGCCCGGATCGCCGCCGAGGCCTTTTACCTGACCGGAGACATCCAGCGACGGCGCGGCGATCTGGCGGCGGCCGAGGCGTCGTACGGGCGCGCGCACGAGCTCGGCCGTGACCCGCAGCCGGGCCTTGCGCTGCTGCGCCTGGCCCAGGGCAGGGCCGACTCCTCCGCTGCCGCCCTGCGGCTCGCGGTGGCAGGCGAGGCCGGTGGGGGTGAGGGCAGCGCACCTGGCCGCCTCGGGCGCTGTCGGCTGCTCGCGGCCCAGGTGGAGACCTCGCTCGCGCTCGGACAGCTCGATCAGGCCCGTACGGCAGCGGACGAACTGGAGTCGACCGCTCGCGAGTGGCAGCAGCGGCGCGAGTCCGAGACCACCGTGCTGCATGCGATCGCCGCGGCGGCGGGCGGCGCGGTGGCATTCGCCGACCTTGACCTCGGGCATTCGCTGCCGCTGTTGCGCCGGGCGCTGTCGCTGTGGCTGGAGCTGGGAGTTCCGTACGAGGCGGCGCGGGTCCGGATGACCCTCGCCGCCGCCGACCGTGCCGCGGGGGACGACGAAGGCGCACGGCTGGAACTCCGCGCCGCTCACGCGGCCTTCGAGCGCCTCGGCGCAGTGCCCGACGTGCGGCGGGCGGCGGCCTTGCTCAGCACTGCGCACCACCGGCTCCCCGGCGAGCTCACCGACCGGGAGGCGCAGGTGCTGCGCCTCGTCGCCGCAGGCCAAACCAACCGGTCCATCGCCTCCGAGCTGGTGATCAGCGAGCACACCGTCGCCCGGCACCTCAACAACATCTTCGCGAAACTCGACGTGTCCTCGAGAGCGGCCGCGACGGCGTACGCGTACACACACGGGCTCGCGTGATCCCGGGGCCGCGCGTGATCCCTCGTACGTGACGTGATCCCCGTACGTGATCCCGTGCGCGATCCGGCCCATGGGCAGTTCTGCCCATGCCCACTTCGGCGAAATGGGCGGTTCCGGCGATGAGAGGCGCCCTGCCCGGTGCCTACAACGGAGCTGTCCCCATTCCCTGAAAATCCCGAGATCCCCGAAATCGCGGAAAGCCGGTGGCGGCCATGACCACCTACACAACAGCCCTCGACGACAAGCTGCTGGCGCGGCTGCAGGGGGCCGTACGCGGCGAGATCATCCAGCCCGGCGACGCCGGCTACGACGAGGCCCGCAAGGTCTACAACGCGATGCACGACAAGCGGCCGGCGATCATCGTCCGGGCAGCCGACGCGGGCGACATCGTCGCCACCGTGGACTTCGCCAGGGAGCAGAACCTGCTGCTGGCGGTGCGCGGCGGCAGCCACAGCGTCCCGGGCCACGGCACCTGCGACGGCGGCGTCGTGCTCGACCTCGGGCGCATGCGCGGGATCCGGGTCGATCCGGAGGCGTCCACGGCTCGGGCCGAGGGCGGCTGCACCTGGGCGGATTTCAACCACGCCACGCACGCCTTCGGCCTGGCCACCACGGGAGGGGTCGTGTCCAGTACCGGTATCGGCGGGCTGACCACCGGAGGAGGCATGGGGTATCTGGCCCGGCGGTGCGGGCTGGCCTGCGACAACCTGATCTCGGTCGATCTGGTCACGGCCGACGGATCCTTCCGGACCTGCACGCAGGAGCACAACGCCGATCTGCTGTGGGCGGTGCGCGGCGGAGGCGGGAACTTCGGAGTCGTCGCGTCCTTCGAGTACCGGCTGCACGCCGTGGCCGACATTCTCGGCGGGCCGACGTTCTACCCGCTCGACGGCGACGTCATACGGCGCTACCGGCAACTGATCGCCGACTCCGACGAGAAGCTCGGCGCCCTGCTTGTCGTCGCGCTCGGCCCGCCGGTGCCGTTCCTGCCCGAGCACTGGCACGGGCGGCCGCTCTGCGGAGTGGTCACCTGCTGGAGCGGCCCCGAGGACGAGGACGACCGGATCCGTGCCCGCCTCGCCGACCTCGGCCCGATCCTGGGGCAGTACGTCGACCGCATGCCGTATCCGGTGGTCAACACTCTCTTCGACGAACTGCTCCCCGCTGGTCTCTTCCACTACTGGAAGGGAACCTTCAGCCATGGCCTGCCGGACGGGGCCATCGACGCGTACGTCGGCTACGGCGCCACGACGCCCACCATCCAGAGCGCAACCGTGGTGTTCCCCATCGACGGGGCATGCCACAGGGTGCGGCCCGAGGAGACCGCGTTCACCTACCGGGACGCCGACTTCGCCACCGCACTCAGCCCGACCCTCCTCACCCGCGCCGACTGTGAGGCCAGCGTCGGCTGGGCGCGCGCCTTCGCCGCGGCGCTCGAGCCCCACTCGTTGGAGGGCGGTTATGTGAACTTCATGGACCACGACGACCAGGACCGCGTCCGGGCCAACTACCGGCAGAACTACGACCGCTTGAGGGCGATCAAACAGCGCCACGACCCCGGCAACCTGTTCCGCCTGAACCACAACATCGCACCCTGACAAGCAGCCCGCCCCCGACCTGACCCGGCGCAGCGGCGCCCTGCCGGAGCGCCTCAGGCTCGGCCCTTTGGATTCGAGGGCACCGGCCCGATGATTCTTCGGCGCGGCGAGGGTCCCACCTGAGACCGCACACTTGAGAGGGTGGACCCATGGGCGAGCTGCGCGACACTCTGGAGACGCACGTCAGCAAGGGCTCGGTGCCGGGAGCGGTGGGCCTGGTGGCCCGCGGTGACCGGGTCGAGGTGGAGGCCGTGGGATCCGTCGACGCCGAGGGCACCGCCCCGATGGCCAGGGACTCGATCTTCCGCATCGCATCGATCACCAAACCCATTGTCGCCGCGGCCGTCATGATGCTGGTCGAGGACGGCCGGATCGCGCTGGAGGACCCGGTCGAGCAGTGGCTGCCCGAACTGGCGTCACCGAGCGTCGTCCGTACGCCGGCCGCGCCGGTGAACGACGTGGTCCCTGCGGTCCGTCCGATCACCGTGTTCCATCTGCTCAGCTCCCGTGCCGGGTACGGCTTCCCGTCCGACTTCTCGCTGCCCGCCGTCGCGCCGCTGTTCAGCGAGCTGAAGCAGGGACCTCCGCAGCCGCAGACCGTCCCCGCGCCGGACGAGTGGATGGCGAGGCTGTCCGGCATTCCGCTGCTGCACCAGCCGGGCGACGGCTGGCTGTACAACCTCAGCTCCGACCTTCAGGGCGTGCTGATCGCCAGGGTCACCGGGCGACCGATGCCCGAGTTCCTGGCGGAGCGGCTGTTCGGGCCGCTCGGAATGGCCGACACGGCATTCGCGGTACCGGCCGTCAAGCTCGACCGGTTCACCGGCTACTACCGGACCGACCCCGAGGGCGGCCTCGAGCTGGTCGACGCCGCCAATGGGCAGTGGAGCAGCCCGCCGGCGTTCCCGAGTGGCGCCGGCGGGCTGGTCTCGACCGTCGACGACTGGCTCGCCTTCGGCCGGATGCTGCTCGCCGAAGGAACGGCCGGCGGCCGCCGGGTGCTCATGCCCGAGTCGGTGCGGCAGCTGATGACCAATCACCTGAGCGTGTCCGAGCGTGAGTTGGCCGGGTTGTTCCTCGAGGGGATGGGCTGGGGTTTCGGCGGCGCGGTCGATGTCGAGGCCGTCGAACCGTGGAGCGTGCCGGGACGCTACGGCTGGGTCGGCGGCACCGGCACGACAGCGCACATCACACCGTCCACCGGCGCGGTCACCATCATGCTCAGCCAACTGGAGATGGGCGGGCCGAGCTTCCCCGCGCTGATGCGGGACTTCTGGCGGTACGCGGCCGGCGCCTGAGACAGGGCCCCTGGTGCCGGGCGTCGGCTGAAGGAACTATGACCGCCGGACGGCTGCGTGCTGACGGGCCGTTCGTACGGCGGTGGTGAGGTGGGCGATGTCGTACGCGCCGTGGTGGCGCCGCCCGTTGATGAAGAAGGTGGGCGTCCCGGACACGCCGCTGAGGTCGGCGGATTCGACGTCCTCGGCCACCCGTGCGGCCCCGAATCGCCGGCGCAGGTCGCGCTGGAAACGCTGTGCGTCCAGGCCGATCTCCGTCGCGTACCGGACGAGGTCGGATGCCTTCAGGGCCTCCTGGCGTTCGAGGAGGAGGTCGTGCATCTGCCAGAACGCGCCCTGCGCGGCTGCGGCTTCGGCCGCTTCTGCGGCCAGTTGGGCGTGGGGGTGGACATCGGTCAACGGCAGATGCCGCCAGACGTAGCGGACATCCCCGAAGTCGGCGAGAAGAGCGCGGACGACAGGTTCTGCCTGACCGCAGTAGGGGCATTCGAAGTCGCCGTACTCGACCATCGTCACAGGAGCGTCCGACCGCCCGCGGATGTGGTCGCGTTCGGCGTCGACAGGCGCGGCCAGGTCGACGATGCCCTCCGTCGCGCCCAGTAGCGCACGAATCTGCGTACGGCGGGGCAGCAGTCCGATCACGGCCGTGACCAGCCAGGTGAGGGCGAAGGCGCAGACGACCGCGCCAAGGATGCCGATCTTCGCCTGTTCCAGCTGGTCGCCGGTGAAGGCGAGGGTCGCGATCAGCAGGGACACGGTGAATCCGACGCCTGCGATGGTGCCGCCGGCCGCCGTCGCGCCCCAGCCGACCGGCGGACACACCCGTCCGTGGCTGAGCCGGCTCGCCAGCAACGATGTACCCAGGACCGCAATCGGCTTGCCCAGCACGAAGCCGAGCAGGATGCCGAGAGTGACCGGTGAGTTCACGGCGCTCGACAGCCGCTCGGCGCTGATCGGGATGCCCGTGTTGGCCAGCGCGAACAGCGGCACGATCACATAGCTGGTCCACGGGTGGAACATCCGCTGCAGCCGCTCGTTCGGCGAGATGGCCGATGCCAGTCCCTGCCGTACCGAGCGTTCGAGCTCCGGTGTCGGCTGTTCACGGAACAGCCGGAACAAGCTGCTCGCGCGCTCCAGGTCGCTGCGGGCCGCAGGGTATGCGTAGGTGAGCAGCCCGACGGCGAGACCGGTGACGACCGGGTCGACGCCGGACTTCAGCAGCGCCGTCCACATCGCGATGGCGAGCACGGCGTACACCGGGCCGGGCCGTACGCCGGAGGCCCGCAGCAGCAGAATGACGCCGAAGAGGCCCAGCGCCACCACGAGGGCGGCCACGGCGATGCGGTCGCTGTAGGCGACTGCGATGACGCCGAGCGCCACGAAGTCGTCGACGACGGTGACCGTGAGGATGAAGCCTCGCAGAGCCGCCGGCAGGCGCGAGCCGAGCAGGGCAAGCATGCCCAGGGCGAACGCGGTGTCCGTGGACATCGCGGCACCCCAGCCGTGCACCGAGTCGTGGCCGCTGTTGATGCCGAGAAAGATGGCCACCGGTACGAGCATGCCGGCGATACCGACGAGCAGCGGCAGGGTCGCGCGGTGCCGTTCACGCAGCTCTCCCATGTCGAACTCTCGGCGTGCCTCGAGTCCGACGACAAAGAAGAACAGCGTCATCAGACCGTTGTTGACCCACTCGCGCAGGTCGAGGGACACGCCGCGGGAACCCAGCTCGAGCGACAGGTGCGTGCCCCAGAAGGCTTGGTAGGAGGCCGGGCCGATGTTCGCCCAGGCGAGCGCGGCCAGCACCGCGGCCAGCAGGAACGTGGCACTGCCCGTCTCGGTCCGCAGAAAGGCGCGCCACGGCGTTCGCATGTCGTCGCCGCAAACGGTCTGCCCGCCCAGGCCGGGAGCCGCTGAAGGTTCGGTCACCTGGTGATTCTCTCCCGCATCCCGCGGTCGAGCCTGCTCGCGCACTGCTTCAGTTGGCCGGGGCGCCCCCATGCTGCGAGCGGGCATGCCGCAACCGAGCCAGCCGAGGGAGCCGTCCGGTGGGGCGGATGTGGAACCGAGTAAGGTGCGCCGGTCGTTTCCGGGGTGGACGCATACGCACGGCGCAGGGGGATGGGATGGCAGGCACAGAGGTCACACAGTGGCGCGGGTCGGACCGGGTGGTGGCTGCGGCCAAGCTGATGGCCGGCTGGGTGGCGCTGCTGTGGGTGCTCGAAGCGGTCGACGCGGTAACGGGCCATGCGCTCGACGCCTACGGAATCGTGTCGCGCGAGCCGGCCGAGCTGGCCGACATCATCCCGGCGGCCTTCATCCACTTCGGCTTCGGGCACGTCGCGGGCAACAGCATCGCGCTGCTGGTCTTCGGCTTCCTCGCCGCGCTCGGCGGCATCCGCCGCTTCCTGGCCGTGTCGCTGCTGATCGTCGTGGTGGACGGCCTCGGCGTCTGGCTGATATCCCCGTCCCACACGAACACGCGGGTGCGTCGGGTCTGATCTTCGGCCTGTTCGGCTATCTGGTGATGCGCGGATTTGTGGACCGCAAGCTGCTGGACGTGGGCGTGGGCCTGTTGGTCGGTGCGATCTGGGGCAGCACGATCCTGCTCGGCATATCCCCGGCCAACACCGAGGTCAGCTGGCAGGGCCACCTCTTCGGCCTGATCGCGGGTGTGGCGGCGGCGTTCGCCTTCCGCCGCCGGGCCAGGAAGTCCAGCGCCACCGGCGTTTGAGTCGAAGGGCCCGGCCCCGGGTGGATGGGTCCGTGCGACAGCGCGAGCCCGCGCATGAACCCCGGAACTGGAGGTTCCGGGGTTCCTGGCCAACCTGCCGGACTTCAGATGGACCGGTGGGTCGAGTGCGGCTCCTGGGCTGTAAGGCCTGGTCGCAGACGCCGCTTTCAGATGCCGGTGGTCTGTACCGTGACGAGGCTGGAGAGCTGCGAAACGGGCACGGCGGGCGCGAGGGACTGGGCAGTGCCGAGGACGTCGCCGACGTTCACGGAGGCGCCCTTACCGGCGGCTTCGGCACCGGCGCCGGCGATACCACCGGAAATGCTGTCCAGCTCGCTGTCGGAAATCTCGCCGGTCTCGACCGCAGGGCTGAAGTCCTGACGCATGACTTTCCCTTCCTTTCAAGGTTCTGGGGTTCCTGAACTGGCGTCGGACGGGTTTACGGCAAAGAAAACCCGGCCGGTTCAACGGTCGTCTGGAGCCCGAAATAGGGCACCAATAATTACGACTCCCGCACTCGAAGGATGCAATCACGCGGGCGGACCGCCCGGCAACTTACTGCGCGGTTCTTTTCGGTGCGCGCACTTCGCCACCACAACCTGCTCTGAAGTGCAGCTTCTTCGCTCGTCAGTGGGTGACGAACCCCATCGCACGGAATGTACCGGCCAACACTCACGGAAAAGCCTGCGCAGGACCCTGACAGGGCATATCTGCATTTACTGTTCCACGGAGACCCAGTGAGGCGAGATGGCGCGAGATGTCTATATCTTCTGCTTATCCATGTATAGGTGAACCGAAAACGGCATTTGGTTGCGAGGTGCCCTGGTGAAAGAATTCCGGCAGGGTTCTGGCTGCTTATGCGTTCGTCGTGGGCTCTGTGCTCACCAGACGACCGGGCCGGTCCTGTCGAAGAAGCCGCCGCTCGGGCCGTCGGCGCCGATGGCAGCCATGCGGACGATGATGTCCGCGCCCTCTTCGACGGTGTTGGTGCCCCGGTGGCCGTTGAGGTCGGTGGCGGTGTAGCCGGGGTCGACCGCGTTGAACTTGATGGCGGGGTACGCCTTGGCGTACTGCGAGGTGATCATGACCAGGGCGGTTTTGGAGGAGTTGTAGTCCAGCAGCGTCACATGGAACTCGATGCGGTCGGGGTCGGCGGTCGCCGCGAGCGAGCCCAGGCCGCTGCTCACGTTGACGACGACCGGGGCGTCGCCAGCCTGCAGGAGCGGCAGGAAGGCGTGGGTGACGCGCACGACGCCGAAGACGTTGGTGTCGTAGGTGGTCTGCATCTCGGACCCGGTGACCTCGCCGACCGGCTTGCCCGCGCCCGCCACCCCGGCGTTGTTGACCAGGACGTCGAGACGGCCGGCGTCCTCGCGGACGAATTCGGCGGCGGCCTTGACGGAGTCCTCGTCGGTGACGTCGATCTGCACAAATCGTGCTCCGAGCCTGGCGGCCGCCTCCTGGCCGCGCTGGGCATCGCGTGCCCCGACGTAGACGGTGTGCCCGGCCTCGATCAGACGGCGAGCCGTCTCGAAGCCGAGGCCCTTGTTCGCTCCGGTGATCAGTGTGGTGGGCATGCGTTCACTCCGGTGATCGGTGGGTTGGTGATGCCTCCACCCTCGTCGCATGGCGGACGAACAGGCAGTACCCGCCTCTGCCTATGGACTGGCAGTACCAGGCTGTACGGGCACGGAGGCCGGATACTGAAGAGGTGAGCGAATCCAAGGAACTGGGCAGGGCACTGCGCGGATGGCGTGACCGCACGGCCCCCGCGGCGGTCGGACTGCCCGTCGGCGGGACACGGCGGGCCGCCGGACTTCGGCGCGAGGAACTGGCCCAGCTCGCCGGTCTGTCGGTGGACTACATCGTCCGCCTGGAACAGGGCCGGGCGACTTCCCCGTCCCAGCAGGTCCTGACCGCGCTGGCCCGCGCGCTGCGGCTGTCAGCGGCCGAGCGTGAGCACCTGTTCCTCCTCGCGGGCCAGCCGGCACCCGGCCCCGGACAGCTGTCGGCGCACATCCCCTCCGGGGTCCGGCGGTTGTTCGACCAGCTGGACGGCGTACCGCTGAGCGTGCACGACGCCGCCTGGAACCTGATCCTCTGGAACCCCTTGTGGGCCGCGGTGTTCGGGGACCCGTCAGCGCAGCGCGGTCGGGAACGCAACGTCGTGTGGCGCCACTTCACCGGCCTGCCCGGCCGGGTCAGCCACAGCCGCGAGCAGCAGATCCGCATGGAGGCGGCCGTGGTCGCCGATCTCAGGGCGGCGACCGCCCGCTACCCCGCCGATGCCGGTCTGCGCTCCCTGATCAAGGACCTGCGGGAGGCCAGCACCGACTTCGCACGCCTGTGGGAGACGGGAATCGTGGGCGTCCACGAGACGGACACCAAGACCGTCCACCATCCCGACGTCGGAACGCTCACCCTGGACTGCGACGTGCTCATTGCCGCGGGCAGCGATCTGCGCGTCGTCGCGTACACCGCAGCCCCCGGCAGCGACACCGCCGACCGGCTCAGGCTCCTCAATGTCATCGGCACGCAAGCCATGACGGAAGACAGCA
>NZ_JBJDQK010000029.1:0-10654 GCF_044903445.1 Streptomyces sp. NPDC019890
AGGGGAGCCGCAAAGGCCACGACCACCGGACCGGTGATCCTGGTCGACCAGTTCGAGGAGGCCTTCGCCCTGTGCCAGGACCCTTTGGAGCGTTCGGGGTTCATCGACGCACTGTGCGCGGCGGCCCGCGCCACGCTCCCCCGGCCCGCGGGCGAATCGGAACCTCTCGCGGCCCACGTACTCCTGGCGGTGCGCGCCGACTTCTTCGGGGCCCTCGCCGCCCACGGGCAATTGCTGAAGGCTCTGCAGGCCCATCAGATCGTCGTCGGGCCGCTCACGCACGACGAGGTGCGGGAGGCGGTCGTCGGCCCGGCGCACGCCGAGGGCCTGGCGGTCGAGGACGGATTGCCCGAACTCATCCTGAGCGAGCTCGGAGCGCCGGTGCCGGCCACCGCGAGCGGTGCGGCGGCCGAACCGGCCTACGAGGCCAGTGTTCTGCCGCACCTGGCGCAGGCGCTCCGGGCGAGTTGGGAACGGCGTACCGGCGGCGTCCTCACCCGGGCCGCCTACGAGACGTCCGGAGGAATCCGGTGGGCCATCGCCGCAGCGGCGGACAATGCCTATCACCAACTGGACCTCGCCGACCGGCGAACCGCCAGGCTGCTGCTGACCCGGCTGATCCAGTCGGTCGAGGGCCGCCCCCCGACACGCCGCCGCATCTCCTGCGAACAGCTCCTCAGGGAGCTCGGCGCGCCGCGGGACGCCGAACGGATCCTGGACCTGCTCCACCACGCCCGTTTGGTGGCTGTCGACGTCGATCCGGCCCGCGGCCGGGAGACAGTCCAGCTCATCCACGAGACTCTGTTGCTGGCCTGGCCCTCCATGGGTCAGTGGCTGGAGGAGGACCGTGAGTGGATCGCCCGCCGCCACCAGATCGTCCAGGCAGCCAATGCCTGGCACGACTCCGGGAACGACCCCCAGAGGCTCTACGCCGGGCGCGCCCTCGACGACGCCTGCGCGGAGGCCGAGGCCCGGCCCGAGGACGATCTCGGCAGCCTGGGATGGCGCTTCCTGCGCGCCTCCCAGCAGCAGGAACGGACATCGCTCCGGGTTCGTGTCCGGACCGAACGTGTGCAGCGACTGCTCGGCGCGGCGCTGGCACTGCTGCTCCTCGCGGCTGTACCGGCCGGACTGGTCCTCTACCGGCAGGAACGTGCCGCGGACACGCACCACGACGAGGACCTGTCCCGCCGCTTGGCGGCGCGTTCGGACGCCGTCCGGAGCAACGATCCGGTACTCGCGGGCCGGCTCGCCGTGGCCGCCTTCCGCAGCGCCCCGACCGACCAGGCCCTGTCAGGAATCTACGCGAGTGTGTCCGCCCCCGCCCCTGCACCCGAGTCCGACGGTGACACGACCGTCCTGCCCATCAGCAGAACCCTGGCCTTCCATCCCCGCAGGCCCGAACTGGCCGTGCAGGGACAGCACGACGAACTGTGGCTGTGGGACACCGCTCGGCACCGGCTCGGCGCGGCACTCGACGTCCCCCGAGGAAACTGGCTCGACGCGCTGGCCTACAGCCCCGACGGTGACCTGCTCGTGGGCATAGGAGAGGAGGGGGTCATGCTGGCGTGGCGGACAGGGCCCGGCCCGCCTCGGCGGACCCCGGTGGTCATCTCCGGTGCGGCGCGGGCCGGTGTGGTCGAGGCTGATCTCACGTTCCGCCCGGACGGGAGGACACTCGCCGCGGCCACCGTCGTCGGCCGATCCTTCCTCCCTTCCACTCCCGCGTCGAGCAGCACGCGCCTATGGAAGGTCTCCGCGGACGGCTCCCTCACACCGGGCAGCACCCTCACAGGGGTGTACGCCGCGTTCAGCCCCCTCGGATCCGCCATGGCGTCGCGCCACGACGACGGCGCCCTGGTCCTCGACGGGCGGACCGACGGCGGGGGTACGACCTTGCGCAAGCCGCTGCCCACCGCCCACCGAACGGAGCCGTCCGGACTGCCCCTGGCATTCAGCCGGGACGGCCGATTGCTCGCCGAAGGCCGGGCCGGAGGCCGAGTGGCCCTGTGGGACGTGGACCCCCGCAACCCCGCGCCCCGAGCGATCTCCCCCGCAGCCGGATTTCCCCTCGCGACAGGCACCGTGCAGGCCGTGGACTTCTCCCTGGACGGCGGAACCCTCGCGGTGGCGGCAGACGCAGTGGCGCTGTGGGACATCCACCGGCCCGAACGGCCGGAGCCGGTCGGCACACTGCCGCAGGAGGTCATGCCCCCGCCGGTGGCCCTCCCCGTCCCGACCCGCACAGCCGTCTTCAGCCGGACGACTGGTCTGCTCGCCACCACGGGCAAGTCCACTCGGCTGTGGGACGTCCACGGCCTGCTCCGGCCCGGCCTGGCAGCCACGGTGCGTATGCCCGGATCCGCACCGTCCGCCCTGGCCCTGGCGCCCGACGCGCATTCACTGGCCGTCGGGTTACGGGACGGCAGGATCCGCCGGTACTCCCTCCGACCGAACGAGAGGCGCATCCGACCGGAGGGGGAACTGCCGGCCGGCTCCGCCGGGCAGGCCGTCAGCTTCCTGGCGTACCGCAAGGACGGCCGCGCACTGGTGGCCGGACGCGGTCGCACCACCGAGCTCTGGCCGCCTTCCGACGCGGGTGCCCTTCCCCGCCGTCCCTCTTCCATCGTGGAGGGAACCGCCGCGGCCTACGCCCCACTGTCCGACACACTGCTGTCCACCAGCGCCAAAGGGCCTGTGCTGTGGGACCTGACCCGGCAGCCGAAGCCGCGTCGGCTGCCGGGTCTGGAGTTGGAACACGGGCCGGCCGCCGGGGCACAGGCGCTCAGCGCCAAGGGCAACCGGGTCTTCGTGCAGAATGCCGATTCCCCCTCCCTGTACGGAATCACCAGGGGCGAAGGAGCGAAGAAAACTGCCCTTCCTGTACTCGTATGGGAGTCACTGACCAGGTACCAGCGATTCGACGCCCTGCCACGCGCCGCACTCAACGCCGAGGGGAGCCTGCTCGCCACCGCGGCGGGACGCTCGCTCACGACGTACCGCCTCGGCGGGCACGACGGTCCCTCCAGCAGCACTGCGCTGACGGACACGGTCAGGGCCCTGGCCTTCAACCCGGACGGGACACTGCTGGCGGCGGGGGACGACAGCGGTCGTGTCTGGCTGTGGCGCACGGACCGTGACGGCGTGCTGTCTCCGGTGATCGACTTCCCCGGGGGCGGCAGCCCCGTCACCACCCTGGAACTCGGTGCCAAGGACACCCTCGTGGCCGGCTTCGAGGACGGAACGGTCATCGTCTCGCGGCTCGATCCCGCTGTCGTCATCCAGCGTTTGTGCTCGACGCGGAGCACCGAGGCAGTCGCGGCCGCCTGGCCCCGGTACTCGGACGACGTCGCGCTCGAGGAGGTCTGTCCGTCCGCCGACGAATGACCTGCCGCAGTGCGAATCAGCCGCGCCCGCCTCAACCACCAGCCACCCGGCCGTTTCCGGCCGCCGACCAACAACGGAGTCGTCATGGAGAACATCACACTGGCCCTCACGGGGGCCGGCCCGCAGCCGACCGGAGACGACGAGCTGCGCGACCTCTTTCGCCGTCTGAGGGCGAATCCTGAGATGGAGACCGTGCGCCTCGAACAGGCCGCGGCGGAGCCGGGAACGCTCGGCGGGGGCATCACGGCGGTGGAAGTTGTCGTGACCAGCAGCGCGCTCACCGCCCTGGCGTCCGTACTGAGGGTGTGGCTGCGTATCCGGGCATCACGGGTGAAGATCTCCGTGCGCCGGCCGGACGGCTCCCAGGAACCGCTGGTGGAACTGGATGCCGGCAGTGTTCCCGGATTCGACGCCGCCGCCTTCCAGAGCCTTTTCACCCAGGCCATGGACGTCGTCGCGCAGGCGCCCGAAGTCGCTGGCACACCGGAGCCGACGCAAGGGAGTGACTGAGGTGATGATCCCCGGAAGCGGCCTGGGGCAGGGACACCGCTGGCCTGCAGAGCACGCTGTGGCGATGATCAGGCTGCGGAGGGACGCCACGAGGCGCTGGGTCGCCTGGCCGCCGATTGCGAGGTGGAGTTGCTTCTCGGCTTCGGCAGCGAGAACGGTCAGGGTGGGTGCGTTCTGCCCCTTGACTTGTTGAGGGAGGTCGGCCTGCCTGGGATCGATGTGATGTTGGACCTGTATCCGCCGACGCGCGACGGCGTGTCCTGCATGGCGCATGAACGCCCTGGTGCCCCGTCACCTTGACGCTGCGGCACGGGCATCCACGCACACCGCCTCCGCGCGCTGGGCTGGACCCCGGTTCGGCATCGACCTGTCCGGCGGGATGCTCCACTATGCGCGTGAGCGGCTGCCGGTCGCGCAGGCTGACGCCGCGCAATTGCCGGTCCCGGACGGTTCCCTGCCGGCCGTCGCGCCGGGGGTGCCACTCCCCCGCCGCCGGGGCGGGGCGCAGCCGGTCAGCTGCGGCCCCGGGGTTGGTCGGTCCCGGACGAGGCGCAGGGCGCGAGCCTGGGCGGCGGTGTCGAGCGCCGGGGTGCACCACTGGATGCTGTCCAGGGCGATCTGTTCGGTGACGTCGTCGAAGCGCTGGGGGCGCTGGCAAGCATCCGGATGTAGTAGGAGAACGTGAGCGTGTCGAGCGCGTCGGCGGGGGTTCTTGCGCACCCGCTCGCGGGCCAGCAGGGCGAGGCAGGCCGTGTCCTGCCCTGACCGTGTGGGGATGCGATGGTGGGGCTTTGGCGCAGCTTTCGTGCCGGGGCCCTTTGCGGTGGGGTCAGTAGGCGGCGAGGCCTCGGACGGTGGTGGTCCCGAAGATCAGCTGGCGGGGGTGCCCGCTTGACGAGGGGCGCCCGCCTCACCGTCAAGACATATGAGGCATACGGAGGGGGAGAGCCTGAGTGTGCCGATGGCCACGCCTGCCCCCGAGCCACCGTCCATCGATCCGGCCGCGATGATGGTAGACGCGGCGGCGTTCAGCGCGGAATCACCCAGCCCGGCGCCCAGGTCCCGGCGGCGTCGTGGCCGGCCGCTGTGGCGGCGAGGTGGGCGCGGAGGGTGGCCAGCGCTGGGTGGAGGTTGTCGCGGTGCCAGAGGAGCGAGTGCGGGTAGACGGGCGTCGGGTCGGTCACCGGGATGCGGCGCAGGCCGTGGTCGGCGGGCCAGACGAGGCGAGTCTGCTCGCCCATGAAGGTGGCCAGGGCCGAGGTGTCGGCGATGGTGTCGAGGAGCGCGTCGGAGCCGAAGTTGGGGCCGGTCGCCTCGATGGTGAGGCCGAACTCGGCGACGAGGTCGTCGTAGTAGGCGGCCCACTCGGTACCGGGGACGATGCCGGGCATCCAGATCCGGTGCCCGGCGAGCTGAGCGAGGGGCACCGACCGGGCGCCCGCCAGCGCGTGGGCAGGGCCGGTGAGGAGCTGGAGCGGCTCGTCGAGCACCCGGACGGACTCGATGTCCTCGGGAAGGGGTCGGCCGGGCACGGCGACGGCGCGCAAGGACGCGTCGATCGCACCGGACCGGATGGCGGCGACGGCCGTCTCGATTTCGAGCAGCATCACCACGTTGAGCTCGATGTCGGGGTGTGCGCGGTGGAAGCCGCGCATCAGTCCCGACGGCGCGGCGCGCGAGGCGATCACGTCGACGCGTAGCGGACGGCGGCCGGGGCGCACAGACGTGACCGCGCGCTCAGCGACGCGCAGCAGCTCGCGCGCGTGGGGCAGGAACGCCTGCCCATCGATGGTGAGCTCGGCGCCGCGCGCGGTGCGGGTGAACAGCCGAACGCCGAGGTTGCGCTCCAGCGCGGCGATGCGCTTGGAGACAGCCTGCTGAGTGACCGCCAGCTCGGCGGCAGCCTCCTGGAACTGACCCGCATCGGCGGCGGCGACGAAGGTCCGGACGGTATCGAGGTCCATGCCGACACCCTATGGACACAACCGATGGTTGTGGTCGGCGGCCCTGTGGTTGTTTGATCCCTGGGTGTGGTGCTCGCTTTGATGCTTCCGATCGCGGATCGGTTGTGCAGGGTGAGTGGTGAGGGGCGTCGGGCATGAGGAGCGGGCACCGGCTGGGACATCTGCTCGGACATCGGCTGGGGCGGCAGTTCGGGTGGCTCTGGGGAGCGTACGGGACCAGCGCGCTCGGCACGTGGCTCGCCTTCGGCGCGTTCCCGTTGATCGCCATCCGGGTGCTGCACGCCGGACCGGCCGAGGTCGCCGCGCTCTCCTCCGTGGGGGCTGCGGTGGGCGCGGTCGTGGCGGTGCCGCTCGGCCCGTGGGTGGAGTTCCGCCGCAAGCGGCCGGTACTGATCGCGATGGACCTGGTGCGGTTCGCGGCGCTGCTGACGATCCCCACCGCGTTCGCGCTCGGCGTGCTCACCTTCCTTCAGCTCCTGCTGGTCTCAGTCGTCGTCGCGGCGGCCGACATCACCTTCCGCGCCGCGTCCGGCGCGTACCTGAAGACGCTGCTGCCGGCCGAGGACCTGCTCGTCGCCAACGCCCGATTCGAGTCCACGGCCTGGACGACCGCGATCATCGGACCGCCGCTTGGCGGCGCCGCGATCGGGCTCCTCGGTCCGGTGGCGACGGTGGTGGCCGACGCGGTCAGCTACTTGCTCTCGGCCCTGGGCATCCGCGCGACGGGCGGCCACGAGCCGCGGCCCGAGCGCCGGGAGGCCGCGCGCATGCGGGCCCGGGACCTGCTCGACGGTTGGCGGTACATCCTCGCCGACGCGACGCTGCGTCCGCTGTTCTTCAACACCGCCTTGTTCAACGGCCTCGTGATGGCCGCCCAGCCGCTGCTGGCCGTCCTGATGCTCGGCCGACTCGGGTTCGCACCGTGGCAGTACGGCCTCGCCTTCGCCGCGCCCTCGATCGGCGGGCTGCTCGGTTCGCGGCTGGCCCGACCGCTCGTCACCCGGTTCGGGCAGCACCAGGTCCTGGTCGCGGTCGGGGCGCTGCGCGCGCTCTGGCCCGTCGGCCTGGTCTTCCTGGCACCGGGCACCGGAGGGCTGCTGCTGGTGATGGGCGTCGAGCTCGGGCTCATCTTCTGCTGCGGGGTCTTCAACCCCGTCTACGCCACCTACCGCCTCGAGCGCACCGCGACCGACCGGGTCGCCCGCACACTGTCCGCCTGGGCGGTGACGACCAAGGCCTCGACCGCGCTCCTGACGGCCGTCTGGGGCGTGCTGGGCGGCCTGCTCGGCCCGCGTACGGCCATCGGCCTGGCCGGCGTGCTCCTGCTGGCGACCCCGCTGCTGCTCCCCCGCCGCGCGGCAGCGCATCTCTCCGAGCCGGAGCCGACACCGAACCGCGCCTGACGCACCGCCACCGCCGTCACCGCGATCGGGCTGCGCCGCTCTTCTTCGGAGCGGTTCACCCCTCCGCGTACAGCTCGGAGATGAGCGCGACGGCCTCCGCCGTGGCCGGTGGGGGTCGCGGCGCGGCACATCGTGGCCCACGTGCCCACTGTGCCTCAACAGCCCCCAGAGTCCATGGCCCCCC
This sequence comes from Streptomyces sp. NPDC019890, assembly GCF_044903445.1. Classification (NCBI taxonomy): domain Bacteria; kingdom Bacillati; phylum Actinomycetota; class Actinomycetes; order Kitasatosporales; family Streptomycetaceae; genus Streptomyces; species Streptomyces sp. NPDC019890. The sequence goes on from NZ_JBJDQK010000029.1 coordinate 7,449, forward strand.
ACCTGCGCGACCAGGAAATGAGCCTGCGCGACATCGCCATGCGGCTCGTCATCACCACTGGCGCGAAGAACGGCCAGCACCCTTCGCCCGCCACCGTCATGCGGATGCTGCGCGAATACGACGAACAGACCGCTGCGGTCTCGGCGCCGTAGACGACCGTCAGGCGCTCAAGATCATCCCGTGGCGGGACCGAAGGCCATGGTCTAGCGGAGGCGGGCCAGCAAGTGGGCGTCGAGGAAGCCCCGCTCAGAGGCCGGGTCGTGAAGCAGCCGGGCGAACGTGACGAGCCCGGCCCCGGCCAGCAGCTCGGTGACCCGGTCCGCCGGCCAGCTATAGGCGGGCGTCACCTTGTGGTCGAAGCGGACCGGCTCGGGCCCGTCGGTCGCGAAGAACGAGACCAGGAGCAGGCCACCTGGTTCCAGGACACGCGCCTGCTCGGCGAGCAGCGCGGGTAGTTCGCCAGGAGGGGTGTGGATCATCGAGTAGTGGGCCAGCACGCCGCCGAGCGCGCCGTCCTCGACAGGCAGGGCCTCCATCCGCGCCTCGTCGAACTGCAGCGCCGGATGGGCCTGCCGGGCATGGTCGACCATGCCCGGGGAGAGGTCGAGCCCGAAGGCATCCAGTCCCAGGTCGTGCAGCATGGCCGTCAGATGTCCGGGCCCGCAGCCGACGTCGGCCGCCCGCAGGTTCCCCGTCCCGCGCACCAACTCGGCGAAGGTGCCGACCATGGCCCGCGCGAACGGCTGCGTCTCCAGCCGATCAGCGAACATCGACGCATACAGCTCGACGATCCCGTCGTAGGCCGCCCTGGTCTCATCCTGGTGCTCCACCACGGGAAGGAAGTTAACACCGCCCGTTCGCAGCTGTTCTCCGGCCCGTGCCGAATTCCGCGCCCGTCGTCGCGGACGCTCTCGGCTACCACGACAAGACCACCGCCCGGCTCCGCAACGAGACCGGTGGGACCTGGAGCCGATACACCGCTGGCGACCACAGTCGGTCACCAGCTGGCTGGGTTCCTCGGGGAACCGGCGACAGTTGATTAGGCGATCACACCAGTAAAGGCACACCCTTCACGGCTTCAACCGCTCCTGGTCACGCGGAAGAGGAGAGCTGTTCGCGCACCCATTCAGGATCGGGGTTGGTGTGCGACTGGTTCCCCACGACGACAGTCGGCACGGTCTCATTGCCATCATTGACAGCCCTCACCGCCGCGGCTCCATCCGGGTCACGCCAGATGTCGACCCAATGCAACTGGCTGGCGCTACGGCCCAACCGGATGCGCAGTCGCAGACAGTACGTGCAGCCCGGCCGCCAGTAGACGACCGGCCGGCCGTCGACCGCGCTGCGGCGTTGCGCCTCCAGCGCACCGATCGACCTCGGGAACATCAGAGGCGAGTTCACACCTGCGAGCAGCACAAACACCAGCAGGAGTGCTGCGGCTGCGCCGGGGCTCCCCCTGAAGATCAGCCCAGTCGCAGCGGCTGAGCCGCCGAGCACAAACAGCATTGGCAGGATCCAAACGCGCGTCATGGTGACGCAGGCTATCGGTCAGTCGAAATGCTCTTCGAACCAGGCCGCTCACCTGAGTATTCGCCAGACAGGCGGACGGCCCCCGCATGAGCATGCGTTCCGTCACAGAGCCGCACTCATACGAAGGCCGCAGGGTGAGTCTGCTGCACCACGATGCCCGGCACGAGGCGTTCGACTTCCCGTCACACTTCCGGGAGGACTTCTACGCATGCCTGACCGCACGCGGTGACACCCTGTTCGAGCTCTGCGACGCGATGCTCTGCGAGAACGGGCCGTGACCTCGCCGGTCGACCTGACGCTGCTGGCCGAACACCGCCGCGGACACGGCGCGTTGTACGGGCCTTGAACTGCGGCCGCATCAACGTGGACGGCCTTCGCCGGGCCCTGGCCGTGCTGCGGCAGCCCAAGGCCGCCGGCCACCGGCTCGTCCTCGCAGTCGACGTGAGTAACTGGCTGCGCCCGGACGCGCCGACCAGCCCGGACCGCCTGTTCTGCCACGTCTACGGCCGCAACAGACGCTCCAGCGACCAGTTCATTCCCGGCTGGCCCTACTCGTTCGTCGCCGCCCGGGAGACGGGCCGCACCTCGTGGTGCCAGCTGCTGGACGCGGTCCGCCTCGGCCCCGACGACGACGTCGCCGAGATCACCGCCGCCCAGGTCCGCCGCGTTGTCACCAACCTGGTCGACGGCGGCCAGTGGGAGCCGGGCGACGCCGACATCCTGGTCGTCTTCGACGCCGGATACGACGCCCCGCGCATGGCCTACCTCCTCGACGGCCTCCCGGTGGAGGTGCTCGGCCGGATGCGCTCGGACCGCGTGATGCGCAAGCCCGTTCCACGCCCGTGGATCTCGCCGCCGCAGGGTGGACGGCCCCCGAAGCACGGCAAAGAGTTCCGATTCGCCAAGCCGAACGCCTGGGGCGAGCCCGATGCGGCGACCGTGCAGGTCACCGACCGGTACGGCACCGCGCAGACCATGGCCTGGGACCGCATCCACCCCAGGCTGACCACACGCTCGGCGTGGATCGACCACGACGGCGAGCTTCCCGTCATCGAGGGCACGTTGATCCGCCTGACGGTCGACCGCCTGCCCGGCGGCCAGGGAAGTTGTTGCAGGAGCTGACGGTCGGCGACGACGCACTTCTCGAAACCGTCTTGCACAGGTTGAGCCAGAGATGGAAGCGGTCCGCAATTTTGCGTGGGCAAGAAGGTGCCTCACACCGGAATCGGCGGACCGTCAGGCGTATCGGCACCCGGCTGTCCGCCCGCCGTGACATCGGCAAGCCTCCGGCAGTAACGGTCGGCCTCAGCAGCGGCCAGGGCGGTGATCCGCACTCCCGTCCCGATGAACTGGATGTCCTTGATAGCCATGGCCGCCAGGTGCGGAGCAGCACGTCGAGTATCTGATCACGCAACACGCCCGTTCAAAGATCGAACTGACGGTCAGTCACGCTCGGCCATCCCGAAATGTTGATCCAGAGCCCATCAAACCCTCACAACCGGCACCACTGGTTCACAAACGGCCGACGCTAGTGTCGTCACCGTCCCAGTCACTCCCGTATTGGGGAAAAACACCCATGACATCGAACACGCTCACGAATGCGCTGTTAGGAACCCTCGCAGCCGCAACCCTCAGCATTGGCACCCTCGCCGGCGCAACCACAGCCACCGCCGCAC
>NZ_JBJDQK010000030.1:0-10467 GCF_044903445.1 Streptomyces sp. NPDC019890
ACGGCGAGCCCGTCACCGGCTACGTCCGCCTGCTGGACTCGACCGGCGAGTTCACCGCCGAGGTCCCGACCTCGGCGACCGGACAGTTCCGCTTCCACGCGGCCGAGGGCACATGGACGGTGCGCGCCCTCGTCCCCGGCGCCACGGCGGACCGTACGGTCGTCGCGCAGACCGGTGGCCTCGCCGAAGTGGCCATCGCCGTCTGATGTCCCGACGCGCCTCTCGCACCGCTCGGCGCGGGGGCGCGTCACGGGCTACGAGCCGCGGCGCCGACGTGACATCAGTCGCTCCGCGACGGGCGTGCGTCGGATTCCGACAGCTCGCAGCTCCGCTTACTGGCCGAAGGGCCGCACCCCAGGGGTTGGACGCTTTCCTGGAACCGGGTGCGGCCCTTCGGTCGTCCCGGTTTCCGGTCGTACCCTGAATTGGGCTTGATCCGCTTTGACGGACATCGCCCAACGCTCCAGCAGCCGCAGTGGAGTTGACGGCAGCCGTCAGTCAGTACCAGAGCGTCCTGGCCAGAGGCGGAGTCGAAGCCCTCATGGCCCGGGACTTCTGGAAGCATGGGCCGGTGGCCAGGGGCCCTGGACAAAGCCGGCAAGACCTGGCTGCAGGCGGGGTTCCTGCACCACGCGGCAGCACTCGCGGACCTCAACCTCCTCGCCTACGCTCTGGCCGCGGCCGAGCGGAGGGACCTGGCCTCGTCAGTCTTCGCCGCGCTGGAGGGAAAGGTCACGAGCTGGCCATGGCAGCTCAACGGCGATCCGGTCAGCGTGTCCTCTCACGAGCAGTCGCGGTCCGTGCGTCAGCCGACCGGACAGAACCGGGCCGCGGAGCGTGATCGTCCTGGTCTGGCCAGGACCGGCGCCGCAACTTCGACGCCCGGGTGGGCACGGCTGGGCAGCCTTCCTCACCAACCGCCAGCACGGTTGGCGTCATCGACTTCGCACGCTGAAAGGTGCCGCACACCCCAGCTGGGTCACCCCTCGGTGATCGCCTCTGCGTAGGGGGCGGGGCAGCATGCCACGACGATCCCGGTGCGGCCTGCCTGCGGGTGCGACCAGAGCGTGCGGCATCACCGTGGCGATCAGCCAGCAGCAGAGAACCAATGTGCCATGACGCCCGTAGTGCGCTGTGACGCTTTCAGTCCCGGAAGGGGGAGGGCCGCGGTTGCGCCACTGGCGCCCAGTCGGCTGCAAGCCATGTCCCCAACACCCCGTCACCTCATCCACATCACCCCGCTGTATGCGGGCCGACTCGCCGAGGCGATGGAGGCAGGGCGGTCACGTGACTTCGCCACCGCCGTGCGCGCCGCGGACCGGCTGATGAGCGACATGGCCGAGGACGTCGAAGTGACCGTGCCACAACGTCTGGAGACGGAGCAGTTCCGTGCTGATCTCGCTTACCTGACCGGAGACTTCCTGCTCGCCACGAGGCTGTGGACGGCAATTGCGCACTCCTGGACGGAACATACCGGCCTGCATGGGCGGAGCCGAATCGCCGCCTGCAACGCGGCGGCTTGTTGGATGGAGCTCGAGGGGGTCCAGGCCGTCGGGCTCGCCCCGCAGCTCCTCGACATGCTGCGCTTCGTTGCCGCACCGGAGCGCACGGCTGCGGTGAGGGCCGCGGTCGAGCGGCGCCTCGGCGGGGTGTTCGTGTCGGTCCGTGTGTCGGCGGTGTGATCGGGCTCTTTGTGTCGTGGTTGCCGGACCGCCGAGCGGCGGAACCAAAGACCCCCACACCACTCCCAGCACAGAGAGCTTCGACGAGCCGACGCCGTCGGAACCGGAGACGGCCCAGGCCTGATGTGACCCAACGTCCAACCGCCGGCTCCGGGAAACAGTGCGGGGACCTGCCCCGCACCGTCTCGGGCACCAACCGGTAGGAGTACCCGCCACACCGCAACCGGCGTGTTGGATCACGGCCAGGGAAACCGCCGCGCCCAGCATGACCGTGACTCCAACGATGGTCAACGGCCAGAAGATCGCCCACGGCGGCTGTCTGTTTCTCGTCGCCGACACCGCGTTCGCTTGCGCCTGCGGCAGCCACGGACCCGTGACCATCGCGGCCGGAGCCGACATCGATGAGCCGGGTTTCAGGCTCCTGGGTAAGGGAGGTACTTACCACTCAGGACGAGTTCGACCCGATCGCCCCTGGGATCCTCTCGGCGGTTCAGTGTCAGCTGGAAGTCGATGGCGCTCATGATGCCGTCACCGAATTCCTCGTGAATCAGCTCCTTGATCGTCGGACCGTAGACGGTGACGATCTCACGGAGACGATGGATCAGTGGGTCCGAGGCGATGGCACCCTCACTCAGCCCTCGAGTGGGAGGCGTCCGGAGGATTGCGACGGCTGCACTGGGCAGGTCGAAGATGTCGGCGATCTTCTGTGCCTGATCGGCTGACAAGGTCATCTGGCCGAGGCAGGCGGTGGTCACCCATTCCTTGCTCGCGTCGAGTTCGTCGGCGACGTCAGCCCACTTCATTCCTTTCTGGATCTTTGTCTCGACGATCTGCTCGGTGACGGTGGCCCGATTCACGATGCACGTCCTTCGGTCGCTGGATGCGGTTGTCAGTGTCCGCGCAGTGCCGCGACAGCCTCGGCCGTCGTCCATGTTGCGCCGGCCAGGAAGCGGAAGTTGATGAGTGCGGAGAGGTAGCCGTCGCCTTCGGGGAGCCGGGGCCCGGCCGTGGCGTCACGGACGACGACCACCTCGAAGCCCTGCTCGACGAGTTCGCGCAGATGCCCCTCGACACACAGATTGGCGGCCATTCCGGCGAGGAGGACCTGGGAGATGCCGCGCTTGCGCAGTTGGAGGGCGAGGTCGTTCGACTCGGGCCCCACGATCTTGTGCGGCGAGGCGATGACGGTCCTGCCGTCGAGTATGTGCTCCCGGTAGGCGGGCAGGAAGTCGGCCCCGGAGTCGGCGAATCCGTCGAGGAGAAGCGGCCCTTGGCGCCTGAACATCCCCACGCTGTGCATGTACTGCTCCAGTGGGCCGCCGAACTGCCAGGCGTCGTCGGACGGGTAGTAGTAGTGGGGCGAGATCGCCACGGTGACGTCGGCGGTCTTGGCTGCCTCCAGAAGCTGTCCGATGTGGGCGACCGTGTCGTTGTCGGTGATGCTGGCGCCGAAGATCTCCCAAGTGACCCCCTCTGGACTGAGGAAGTCGATCTGCGGGTCTGTGACGACCAATGCCGTGTGTGCGAGATCAAGCTGCAGGCCGCTGCCCGGAAGCGCGGGCGCGGAGGGCTCCGCGTAGAGGCCGGTCTGGGCGGGCGTCATGGGTCGGACTCCTGACGGGAAGCTGGAAGGTGCTGGGAGTCCAGGAATCATAGCTGTCCAGTCGTCTATAAATGAAGTAGACAGCCCGCATGGACTCGTTGACTGAGGGTTCTCAACTGCCCCTTCTGTGCAAAGCACACTGCGGGGCCCGTCGACGCTCAGGTGGAGGTCGCCTGCATGCCGAGCAGTCGCGGCAGGGCTGCGGTGAGGAAGCGTTCGTAAGGGGCCCTGCATCGATCGACGCGCCCCCGCATGGCCGCACCTTCCCAGGATTCGATGATCATGGATGCCAGCTCGGTGGCCTCGGGGGAATCTGCGACGTTCTGCTCACTCCTGGCTTCCATGAGGCAGGCTGCGATCAGGCAGGACCAGCGGTCCATGATGGCGGCCAGCTCCTCGCGCGCCTCTTGATTGTCGTCGGACAGCTCGAGGGCCAGATTGCCGCCAAGGCATCCCAATGCGAAGCCCTGCTCGGCGCGGTCCCGAGTCAGAGCCTCGAAGAACCCGACGAGGCGCCGCACGGGTGGAGTGGACTCGTCGCTGAGGATGGAGGCGTGATCGCGGACGATCCCCGCCCAGTACTGCCTGAGGACGGCAGCGGCGAAGGCGTTCTTGCTGCGGTAGTAGCTGTAGAACGAGCCCTCGGGTACGCCGGCCTTGTCCGTGATCTCTTTGATGCCTACTGCGTTGAACCGCTCAGAGTGGAAAAGGGCCAATCCTGCATTGAGGAGTTTCTCGCGGACCAGGGGATTTGCGGGTCGGGGCACGGATTCATCCAACTGATCGTTGCGAGACCGCTGAGGCGGCGATGCGGCGCGCGCTGAACGTGGGAGCGACCATCAGCAGCAGCCTCCTGTGGTCACCGCCGTAGGCGGTGACCACGTGCTCGACCACGACCCACATGACAAGCCGCCGGCTACGGCGTTCTCGAAGTCGGGCCAGTGGGCGCGGGCGCCCTTGGGCCGACGTCAGGGCAGGTCGCGCAGCGGGGCGTAGCCGCGCTCGAACAAGGCCTTGGCACCGTAGCGGAAGGCGATGTTGCGAACGGCGGGCACCATGGACCTGGTCCGGTCGCGCCGGTGGGTCTGCCGCTGCACCCACCGGGTGCGCGGAAGCCTGCGCTGGACGTACTGCTGCAGGAGGTGTTCGGTGTCTCCCCCGGTGGCCAGCACCTCGGCCAGGACCTGAGCGTCCTCGACGGCCATCGCAACGCCCTGGGCCATATTGGGCGAGCTCGCGTGTGCGGCGTCCCCCACCAGCACGACGCGGCCGTGCGCCCATGTCTCGCCGCTGACCTCCTCCACCGGTGAGAAGTACGCCTCATGGGCGGCGGGTGCGGCCAGCAGGTCCCGTACGCGCTGGTCATAGCCGGAGAAGAGCCCAAGAAGACCGCCGACGGCGGTGGTCGGGTCCTCGGGTGAGGCGACCGTCACGTCGGCGTAGCAGCACACCCGGCCCTCGCCGACGGGGTAGGCCAGGAAGGTCGTCCCCGGGCCCAGCCACACGGTCCACCGGTCGATGTCGGGAGCGTCGGTCAGGAAGCGCCAGCAGACCTGCCCGACGTAGCGGGCACCGGCCGCAGGATCGACCGACTCCCGCAGGCCCGACCGTATGCCGTCCGCTCCCACGACCACGTCGTAACGGCCGCTCACGCCGTCGCTGCACTCCACGTCCACACCGTCGTCGGACTGCTTGAGCGAGACCACGGTGACCCCGTGGCGGACGGGCACGGGCACGATGTCGTGCAGGGCCGCATGGAGGTTGGCGCGCGTGATGCCGACGCAACCGGCGGTGCCTCTCCACAGTTCAGCCATGGCGATGTCGGCCAGCACGCGGCCCCGGTGATCCATCATCCGCTGCCCCGGCACGAGCGCTCCCAGCCCGCTGAGGTGGTCCCCCAGCCCCAGTGCGGTCAGCGCGCGGACACTGTTCCCGGGCAGGAAGAGCCCGGCTCCGGTGGCACGGCGCTCGGGGGAACGCTCGATGACGTCGACGGACATTCCCTCGCGGTGCAGAGCGGTGGCGGTCGCCAGGCCGGCGATACCGGCTCCGACCACAAGGACGTCAAGGGGGGTGGGCATTCGGATCTCCGTAATGTGGTGGCCTTGGGTGGTACGTCGTGCACTACGGCCCCGTCAGCTGCCAGGTTCACGGCCACGGGCCGCCAAGCGCTCCCCTGCCATCCGGGCTTGGCCGCGGTGACCGGCACCGCGGGAGAGGATGCCCTGGACAGGTGACTGGCCTGCCCAAACTCCGCACTCGGTACGGTCAGTTGACGTCACAGGGTCCCGGAGCGCAATGCGAAGGCGACCGCGTGGGCGCGGTTACGCAGTCCGAGGCGGTTGATCATGCCGCTGATGATGTTCTTGATGGTGCGCTCGGAATAGCTCATCTTCTCGGCGATCTCCGTCGTGTCCAGGCCGTCCGCCAGCAGCCGCAGCACCTCCACTTCGCGGACCTCCAGTCCGGACGGCGTCAGTCCCATAGGCCCCAGCACGTCGCCGTGGACCGTGCCGATGTGGTTGATCAGCCAGCCCTGGACCGAGGCAGGCAGCACGCCGCGTCCGTCGGCGACACCTCGGATGGCCTTGGCGATTCGGTCGAACCCGGCATCCTGACGCCATATCACGCTGCGCAGTCCGAACTGCACCGCCCGCACCACCTGGCCCTCGCGCACACCTCCGGTGACCAGCACGATTCCCATGCCGGGTTTGACCGAGCGGGCGGACACCGCTTCCATGATCAGCATCGTCTCGTCGGTGACGTCCACCGTCAGCATCACAACCACGTCCGCCCGCTCGTGCTCCTGCAGCGGCAGCACTGTCAGTTCCCGCTGCCTGCTCAGGCAGGAGGCTGCTCCCTCCCCCGTGACCGGGTCACTGGCGAGGATCGCGATCGAGATCACCCTCAAACACCCTTCCTGGGACGCATCACCGTGCCGGCCGGGGCCGCGCCCCGTCGCGGAACCTCGTCGAGGGCGCGGCCCAGCTGAAGATCAGCGTCACCGCCTTCAGCGGTCGTCCGGGAGTTCACCCCGCGTGAAGTCCCTGGGACGTCAAGCCTTGGCGCAGTGCCCGCAACGCATGGCTGGTGCGGGACTTCACCGTGCCGATCGGGAGTTTCAATGCGGCAGCGGTGTCCTCAACACTGCGATCGAGGTAGTACCGGTGAACAAGTACCTCGCGGTGGGGCGGGGTCAGGTCCTCCATCGCCCTCTTCAGCACGTGCGAGGTGAGCATGCGCTCGCCTGCATCGGGCACCACGTCCACGTCCACGTCCGATGCGCACAGCTCGACCGGACGCACGCGAGAGGCCCGGAGACGGTCGATGGCCAGCCGCCGCACCACGGTGAAGAGCCAGGGACGCGCGAGTCCTTGGGTGGAGATGAGCCGATCCGCGTGGCGCCAAGCCCGTAACAGCGCCTCCTGGACGAGGTCTTCAGCGCTGTGGACGTCACCCAGGGTGAGTGTCTTGGCGAAGCGCAGCAGGTCGGCTTCCTCCGTACTGATCGCCAACAGGAAGTCCTGGCCTCTGTCCGGGACCACCTGCTTGGAGCCTGCGACGTGCTGCGCAACGCTGCCGGACAACGAGGCGACTGCGGGCAATTTCCCGTCTTCCTTCAGAGTGATCGAAGACGTGACGTACATGGTGGTTCGACCGAGCCTTTCAGGCCACGCCGATTGCTCTAGCGGCGGCGGGTCGGCGTACGGATGACAGCTGGGAACGTCCCCTGATGTACCGCCGCGTCGGAACGCCCGAGAACGTCTCGCATGCTCCTGGCCCTCGATGGACGCACCGTTGCTTTCTGATACTCAGTCAGTTCTGACGGAGGTCGACGACCTTCAGACCTCAAGCCCGGTGACCCACAGCCCCGGCCCGGCGGCGCGGGCCCGGGCGGTCGCTTTCACGCCGCTCCGCCACCAGTGCGGCAAGGGCAGCGACGAGCGCATCCACCCAGGACGACAGCCGGAAGCAGGGGCACGGTCATAAAGCCACCTCGGCCCGGGAGAAGGGGTTCGGTCGGCGCCGGACCGGCATCGGCGCCCTGATCGCTCTAGGGAGACGGACGTGAAGGGGTTCTGGACACGGGCGGAGCCGGCGGCAGCACCCCGGGCCGACCGCGGGGCCGTAGTGGACCACCAGGCGGACCACGCACCGCTGACATGGCGTCTCGCCTATCGATCGCGATCCTCGCCAGTGACCCCGTCACCGGGTAGGGAGCCGCCTCCTGCCTCAGCCGGGTTCGACAGCTGCCCGCCTCGGTCCAGGGCCGGCTGAACAACCACATCGGCACGGTCCACGGCGACGTGCCGGGGCCGATGGGACTGACGCTGGGCGAGCAGTTCCCCGAAACTGGGTGCCGACGACGTCTCGGGCACACGTACCAATGATCAACGTCTCGAGCCTGAGATCAACTCAGGACGCTGCGGCCAACGACCAACAAACCGCTCACCCTTGATCATGCTGGGGTGGGTCGTCTTACCGATCCGTGGGGCTGAATCGGGCCGCAGCGCCCGGAAGTTGTTTCAGCGGGCCTTGGCCGATTCGGGCTCAGTAGGCGTAGAGAGTGAACTTTTCCCAGCCGTTGTTGGCGGGGCGGTTTGCGATCAGCGGCTCAGTGCCGTTGTTGGAAGTCACGTACATGTTGTTCGCCCCGGCAACCAGACTGACGGTACCGTTGGAATTCTTGATCATGCGGAATGTCTCCCAGCTGTTGGGGACAGTCCGGTTGGCGATCAGCGGCTTCGTGCCGGCGCTCTCCGCGGTGACGAACAGGCCGTTGACTTGCGCACGCAGCTGAACCTGGTCCCCACTGAGATAGGTCACGTCGAACGCCTCCCATGGGCCGACCTGCGCGCGGTTGGCGATGAGCGGTTGCGCACCGGCACTCTCCGCCGCGACGAACAGGCCGTTGTTCGCCTTGAAGCTCACAGCGGTGGGGCGTTCCGTCAGCCCGAGCAGGCTCGTCAGGGACGGGTTGGGGATGAAGTTCGACTGCAGCGTGCTGTTGCTGACGGACGCCGACTGGAATCCGCTCGGTGCTGAGGCGATGGAGCCCGAGCAGTTGGAGCCCTTCACATAGCCCACGTGGGTGGACCTGTCGGTGTTGCCGGTCACCGTCCAGTCTCGGACGCCGTTGGCGACGAACCCGTAGCCCATGTGCGCGCCCTCGAGCGTGTTACCCGTCACGGTGGCGCCGTAGTTGACGACGGTGGAACCACATCCCCAGGGCAGCGGGCCCATGGGCACTGCGATCTTGATCAGGGAACCCGCGGCGTTGATCGTGTTGCCCGACACCACGGTGCCCGTGTAGTTGCCTCCCTCCGGGCCGTAGTCGACCATGTTGATACCGCCGAGCATCACCTGGGTTGCCGCGATGATCGTGTTGTTCCGGACAGTCGAGCCGGGAGCACCGAAGATCACGATGCCCCCGTCGGTGGCATCCCGGATGGTGTTGTTCTCAACCAGGGTGTGGCCGCAGTCCAGGGAGATGCCGTCCGCCCACGTGTCCGGCACGTCCGTGCCGGCGTCGGTGAGCAGATTGCCGGACAAGGTGGCCTGCTGGCACCCGGGTACGCCGCCGGTCGAGTCGCCGCCGAACAGGTGGAGGTCCGACCAGCCGCGGGTGTGGTGGGCGTAGACGTTGCGCACGGCCTGGCCGGTGCTGTTGCCACCCATCTCGATCAGCGCGTCAGAGTTGGGAATCCGTCCGTACTGCGGGCGGGAGCCGTCCACTTCGACGTTCTGCACAACCGCGCCGGACCGGTCGTGCCCAAAGACGGCCATCGCCAGGGTGGGGCTGGCGACCCGCAGGATGGCGCGGGTCCCGTCGGTGGGCAGCCCCTGGGTCTCGATTCGCTGCTGAGCGGCAGTGAAATAAATGGTCTTGCTGAGGTTGAAGACAGCGCCCGGGCAGAGTTCCGCCACGTCTCCAGGGCCTACGAGTGCAGCGGTGATGTCGGCGTCTGTCCCAGAAGATATGCAACCGGCAGCGGAGGCCGGAGAGGTGGTCGGGCCGAACCAGGTCAGACCCGTGACGGCCATGCCCAGAACGGTTCCGATCCCCAGAGCCGAACGCCGCCGAGTGCGGGGCGTACCAGCAGAGCCCACGCGTCCGTCCCGCCTCCCTCCGACTGCGGCTCCGACTCCGGCGGCTCGGCCTCGAGCGGCCTCGCGTGATCGGCGGGACAGTGGTCGTAGCTTCATCTTTTTCCTTCGACATGAGCTGGATTCAATCCACGTGAAAAGGTGCGGTATTCAAAATCCCCTTGGCGACGCTCCGCCAACTTCCCGCGGCCGCATGCTAGGGCCGTAATTCGGAGAAGGACGCGTTCGCGCCCGCGCCGCCGTACGCGAGGGAAGCAATCCAGGTCCTGCCGGGCAGAATCCCGGCGCGGCAGGGCCGCCCGGACGCCATGGGGCCTCGGTGCCGACGTGGTCTGCGTGACCAGTCCCGGGCTCGTCTTCCGTGTTCTTCAGGCGCGGCAGGGGCGGCAGGGGCGACAGAAGGGATCCGACTGGATCCTCGAGCAAGCATTCTCCGCCCGACGGGCGCGACCACTTGTCACCGTCCTGGACGGGCATCCGCACGCGCTGGCCTTTTCTGGCGTCGGTCAACAATGCGCGCAGCACCTCCCTGGGGGTCACCTCCTTCGGGCAATCCGGCACCATCGAGGACCTGTATCGCTTCCACGGGCTCGACACGGACCGCATCATCGGCGCCGCTCTCGATCTGATTCGACTGATCCCCGGTGGCCCCTCGTCGGCAAGCCTGGGGTGATAGGCCGCGCGTCGAGGCGACCGTTCCAGTGAACGACCTTCTCGCCCGCAGCGCGCGGGCCACACCCTCCATCGGGCTGGTCCGGACACTGGATAACAGGTGCAACGAGGCCGACATGCTCACTCATCTCGGCGAGACGCACCGGCGGCCGCTCCTGGGGCCCTTGGCACGGTCGGCCGCCGCCGTGGGCCGTGGGCCGTGGGCCGTGGAGGACATGCCCCCACAACTGCCGGGGGCCGCCCCGGCGGTGATGCCGGGGCGGCCCTGGTGGGTTCGGAACTGGCAGGTCAGACCTGGCCGGCCTTGTCCAGCGCGGTGCAGCAGGTGTCGACGAGCAGCCGCGTGACCACATACGGGTCGACGTTGGCGTTCGGACGGCGGTCCTCGATGTAGCCCTTGCC
>NZ_JBJDQK010000031.1:0-10166 GCF_044903445.1 Streptomyces sp. NPDC019890
CACGTGTCCGTCTGTGGCACAGGAGCAGTCTTTTGCCGCTCCCCGGTCGGCTCAAGAAGGGTTCAGGCCATATCGGTCACGTATTGCGCATTCCTGGTCACAGAACGGAGTTGAGCTCGGTCCCCGGACAGGACTCCTCTGACACGACGGCGTTCACGGCGCGCGGGACGCCGCGGGCGCGGCGGGAGTCACCTCGCCAGGGACGGGCGGATGTTCTGATTGAGCCGGAACAGATTGGTGGGGTCGTACGTGTCCTTCACCTGCACGAGCCGGTCGTGGACTGGCCCCGGATACGAGGCGCGTACCTTGTCCTCGGCCGCGTCACCGGTGAAGTTGACGTACATCGCACCGTCGCCGTGGCGGGCCATCTCTTCCCGTGTCTCGCGCGCCCAGGCGGTGTGCCCGTCGAACCCCGTCGGTTCGGCGGAGCGCGCGATCACGTTGCACAGGACGCTCGCGTCCCGCTTGCTGAAGGCGGTCCCGTCCGCGGGCACGCGAGCGTAGGCGCCGCCGAGCTGGTGCAGGTGCAGTTCACTGAAGGGCGTCGGAGTGGTGAGGTGCAGACGCGTCACTGCATCGATCGCCGCGTCGGACGGCTCGATGAATGCCGAGGTGAAGTAGTTGTGCGCTCCGCGCGTCCACAACGGGTCCAGAAGTGACTGCATGGCGAGATAGGGCATCGGGCCCATGATGTCGGCGATCGGGGTACCGAGCGTGCGCAGTGGCCGGACCGCCGCTTCCCCGGCATCGACGGCGCCGGCGTACATGCTGGCGATGACGACGATCCGGGTACCGTGCACGTCTTCGGGCAGGAACGGCAGGGGAGGCGCCGTTGTCAGGTTGACCAGCGTCGTCAGCTCGTCGGGCATCTCGGCGGCCAGGTCACGCCACTTGGCGATCACCTGCCGTGCTTCGGCGAGGGGGTAGACGATCAGGCCCGCGAGCACCTGTGGGCCCACCGGGTGCAGCTGGTACTCGAAGGACGTGACGACACCGAAGTTGCCGCCACCGCCGCGGAGCGCCCATAGCAGGTCAGGGTTCTCGTCCGCACTGGCGTGCACGAGTCGGCCATCTGCGGTGACGACGTCGGCTGCGACCAGGTTGTCGCTGCTCAGGCCATGACGGCGGACCAGCCAGCCCACACCACCGCCCAAGGTGAATCCGGCGATGCCGGTGGTCGAGACCAGGCCGCCGGGCACGGCGAGGCCGAACGCCTGTGTCTCACGGTCGAGATCTCCCCATGTCAGCCCCGGCTGTGCGACGACCCTGCGCTGTGCAGGGTCGACCCGGGCCCCCTTCATGGCGGACAGGTCGATGACGATGCCGCCGTCGCAGGTGGAGAATCCGGCGATGCTGTGGGCGCCGCCCCGCACAGCGACGAGCAGGCCCTGGCTGCGCGCGAACTCGACTGCCCTGATCACGTCGGCGGTCCCGGCGCAGCGCACGACCAGAGCGGGCTTCCGGTCGTGGGCGGCGTTCCATATCGCCCTGGCTTCGTCGTACGTCGGGTCACCGGGGCGCACCACGGTGCCGCGCAGTTCCGCCTCCAGCTCGCCGATGGTGGCGTCGCCGAGGACACCCTTTGCCGTTTGGGTCGACATGTCGGCCTCCTTGATGTGGGCATGTGCTCCGACTCCAAGGAAGGTACGAAATGCCACTTTGCACCGGGTTAGCGCCGACTTTGCGCCCGCGACGCGGCTCGGGACAGGTGTGCGAGCCCCGCCGTGTCGCCCAGCTGCGTGAAAAGGCACAGGGCGCGGGCCGTGGCCGCGTCGGCGCCGGCCGGGTCGCGCGACTCCTGCGCCAGCTGGGACAGCATGACGGCCACCCAGCCGGAGGCGCGCGTCGACCCGGCTACGTGTTCGAGATCCAGAGCACGGGTGAGCAGAGCCCTGGCCGTGGCGGCGTCGCCCGCAGCCCGGGCGACGAGGCCGAGATGGAGCAGGCTGTTCATGGCGCCCGGAATGTCGCCGGTCTCCTCGAAACCGGCGCGGGCTCGGCCGAGCGCCGCCCGTGCGCTGTCGACATCGCCGACGGCCATGGCCAGCAGGCCGATATTGCCGAGCGTGATCCCGACCTCACGGCGGTCACCGAGTCGGCGCCTGATCAACAGGCCGGCGTCGAGGCAGGCCCGCGCCTTCTCGTGATCCCGGTGTGTGCGGCAGATGTTTCCGAGGGTGTTGAGGGCCAGTGACTCCCCATGAGGGTCACCGAGCGCGCGGAAGCAGCCGACGCTTTCTTCGGCTGCTGCTGCGGCCTCGTCCGTATCACCGTCCAGCCGGGTGGCCCAGGCGAGGTTGCAGAGCGCGTACCCGCGAGCCCGCGCGGCACCTACCAGCCGTCCGACGAGCACAGTCTCCTCGAAGAACAGCGACATCCGGCCCTCGGGGTCCTCCTCAAGCGTGTACCCGGGTGTCATGACCGGGAAGAACGGCGGGGCCGTGCCGTCCAGGTCTGCGAGCAGCCGCAGACATGTCGCGAAGGCGTCCCGGGCCGGCCTTCCCTCACCGCGGCAGACGGCCCAGATCCCACGCTGGTGCGCGGCGGTGGCGAGAACCGGCGGTTCCCCGTCGGCGAGCGCGCATGCCTCGTCGAGCGCCGCCTGTGCCTCGTTCCAGGTGCCGCGCATCCACAGCAGGATCGCCTGCTGGTAGCAGGCGTACGCCAGCGCTGCACGGTCTTGTCGCGGCCGGTGGATCGCCACGATCTCTGCGCCTGTGGAGGCCAGCTGAGCGCCGTCTCCGAGCCGTATCGCGAGCACGCCCTGCCCGAAGAGAGCCCGGGCACGCAGCGGGGTCGGTGCGGGCGCTCGGGCGAGGGCGTCGTCCAGTTGGCGCCGCCCCTCGGCGAGATAGCCGCGCTCCACCCAGAACTGCTGCAACGCGACCGCCAGCCGTAGCGCGGTGTCCGGGTCGCTGTCGAGTGCCGATCTCAGGGCGGCGCGGAGGTTGTCGTGGTCGGCTTCGAGGGGGAGCGACGTCCCGCGATCGCCGGAGATACGGGCGGTCCGCTCCGGGTCGTGCGATTCGGCGAGCGCGAGATAGAACTCGCGGTGCATGGTCTCGGTCTGCGCGAGTTCCCCGGAGTCCCGCAGCCGTTGCCGGGCGTACTGCCGAATGGTTTCCAGCAGCCGATAGCTCGTTTCGTCACCGCGGCGCTCCACGAGCACGAGCGACTTGTCGACCAGCTGGCCGAGCAGGTCCAGCACCGCTTTGGGATCGATGTCCTTCGTGCACACCTGCTCCACCGCGGCCAGGGAGAAGCCGCCGGCGAAGACGGCGAGTCTGCGAAAGAGCAGCCGTTCCCCGGTGTCCAGCAGTTGGTGGCTCCATTGCAGGGTCCCGAACAGTGTCTGCTGCCGGGTCACCGCGTGCCTGCTGCCCTGACCGAGGAGGGGGAGCGCGTCATCGAGCCGCTCGGCGATCTGTTGCGGTGCCAGCATGCGTACCCGTGCGGCCGCAAGCTCCAGGGCCAGGGGCATCCCGTCGAGCCGGAAGCAGATCTGGGCGATGGCGGCCGCGTTTTCCGGGCCCAGCCGAAAATGCGGGTCGGCCTCTGCGGCCCGCTCCACGAACAGCCGCACGGCGGCGAAACGGGCGAGCTCGGCCGGCGGCGGCAGCTTCAGCACGTCCGGCAGCCCGAGTGAGGGCACCCGCCAGGTGCGTTCACCGTAGGCATGGAGCGTCTCCCGGCTGGTCGCCAGCACGACGACCCCCTCACAGTGGGCCAGCACCTCCGAGACCAGGGCGGCGCACGACTCGACCAGGTGCTCGCAGTTGTCGAGCACGAGCAGCAGTTCCCGTCCGGCGATCTGGGCGACCAGCGCAGCTTGTGTCCTGTCACCCGGCGGGAGCTGGATGTCGAGCACCGCGGCGACCGCGTCAGGTACGAACCTGGGGTCGGTGAGCGCAGCGAGGTCGATGAACCACACACCGTCGCGGACAGCGCCGACGTGGCGGGCTGCGACGGCCAGTGCGAGCCGGGTCTTGCCGCAGCCGCCGGGTCCGGTCAGGGTCAGCAGCCGGCTGCGCGCGAGCAGCTCCTCCACCTCGGCGACCTCTCGATCCCGGCCGATGAAAGCGGTCATGTGCGCCGGCAGGTTGTGCCGGTGCAGGAGACCGGGGCCAGGTTCGACAGGCTCCTCGACCGAGCCCACCAGCAGCGTGCGGTAGAGCTCGCGGGTCTGCGGGTCCGGATCGGACCCGGCGTCTGCCCGGAGCGCGTCGCGCAGTTGCTCGTACACCGCCAGCGCCTCGCGTCGGCGCCCGGCAGTCGCAAGGACCCGCATCAGTGCCCGGTTGCCCGGCTCGTCCAGCGCATCTTCTGCGATCAGGGCCTGCAGCACCTCGATGGCCTCGACGGTGCTGCCTTCGCGCTCGAGCGCTTCGGCGAGGCCCAGTCTCAGCCGGGTGCGCCGCACACCGACACCGGTGCGCACCTCCTGTGTCCAGGGCTCGAAGGTGTCCTCGGGCAACAGTTCACGCTCGGCCAGGGCAAGTGCGGCACGGTAGTCCGATGGCCTGCCGTCGGCCGCTGCCCGCCGTGCGGCCTCCTCCAGCTCGTCGAGGTCGACGCGCACGCCACCGTCCGGGCCGAGTGCGACCATGGCGTCTCGCAGGACGACGACATCACCGGGCCTCCCGGCCGTCGCCAACGCGCGGCGTACGGCGTGCAGCACCTGGTGCAGGTTGTTGGAGGCGGCCGCCTGGTCCAGGTCCGGCCACAGCAGGTCGCACAACCGTTCCCGATGGAGCCGGTGGTCCGGCACCAGGGCCAGCAGCTTCAGTGCGCTCTTGGCCTTGCGCAGCCGCCACGCCCCGGCTTCCACGTCGCGGTCGCCGACCGCGACGTGGAAGCCACCGAGCAGATCAACGCGTACCTCGTCAGCCATGTCCGCCCCAACGGGGCTACTGGGGGTGGGTGGACCGGCCGGCCGGCGACCCAGCCTTGATGTCCCACCGGCAACGGGCCCTGCGGCCCGGCACGGATCCCCGCGTTCACCGGCGGAGCCGGCAGTCGGCGCACCCGGGACGTACGCCGATCATTTTACGTCCGCAGAGGAAGGGCCGCTGCCGTCATGTCGCGAGCACGTCTGCCCAGAGCCTCGCTGGGGCACGGTGGAGCTGTCCGCTGGCCGGACTCGTCTCAGGGCTTCGCCCCGTCAGGTCGGTGGTGATCGGTGGACGACGCCCAGGCTTCGGTCTCATGGGGGCGCGGGTCCTCGGTCAGCTCCCATGCGGCGCCGATCCGCTGCACGCGGTAGCGGCCGGACTCGTGGCGGGGCCAGCCGGGATCGCCGCCGGCGGCGAAGCGGACCCAGGCCCGGTGCGTCCGGGCGGCGAGGTCGGCAGGCGGCTCGCTGGTGCCGAGCAGTGCTTGGGGGCCGTGCAGCGACGGCAGGTCGAGGCGGTCGAAGACGAACGGCAGCTCCATGGTGTGGCTCGCGCCGAGCTGTCCGTCGAGCGCGTCGGACCGCCAGGTGAACTCGTAGACGAATGTCGGTGCGTCCCCCGCTGTCGCATGTGCGTCGGCCATCCGCCGGGTGCCGGTACCGAAGAGCCCGTCACCGAGCACGGCGGCGCGCAGTTCCGCGGCGCATGCGGTCGGCCGCTGGGTCCGATACGCACGGATCAAATCGTCGGGGCGGGGATGGAATCGCGCCGCGGTCGCCCGGACGTCGGCGTCGGTGCTGCCGGGCAGCACGCCGTTGGGGGCGAGGTAGAGGCTGCCCTCGTCGAGGTTGGCGCCGATGAGCAGGTCGACATTCTTCCCGCAGCCGGTGGCTACGGCGGCGGCCGGCTGCTGTTCGAGGACGAGGCTGAACGCTGTGATGCCGCCGAGCGGGTCGTGGTGGGTCGGCGTGTGCAGGTCCAGGCCGCTCAGGTGGGGCACGAGGCCGACGAGTCGCTCGTCGGGGATGTCGGCCAGCGTGTGGGCGGTGGGGTCGAGTCCGAGATGCCGCCCGACTGCCGCGGTGACGATCCGCGCTTGTTCGGGGGTGAATGCGCCGGTGCCGCTGCCGCTTTGCATGATCGCCCGGCGGATGAGGCCGGGAGAGGCTGCGTCGGCGAGGACGCCGCCGACGATGGTGGCTCCTGCGGACTGGCCGAACAGGGTCACGTTGGCCGGATCGCCGCCGAAGCGGGCGATGTTGTCCTGCAGCCAGCGCAGCGCGGCGAGGACGTCGAGCATGCCTCGGTTGTCGGGGGCGTCCGGTAGGTGCAGGAAGCCGGGGATGCCCAGGCGGTAGTTCAGGGCGACGAGGACGACGCCGTCGCGGGCGAAGGCGGTCCCGTCGTACAGGGGGGCGCCGGCCGAGCCGGCGACGAAGCCGCCGCCGTGGACGAACACCATGACGGGTGCCGGCGTTCCCCGCCGGTCCGGGGCCCAGATGTCGGCGGTGAGGTAGTCGGCACCGGGCCGCCGGCCCGGCCCGAAGTAGGGCGACATGTCCAAGGTGCCGAACGCGTCCCGGGCAGGCTGCGGCGCTGTCGGGCCGCGTCGCGCGGCGTCACGGACCTGTGTCCACCGCTGGTGCGGGCGGGGCGCGGCGAACCGCAGGTCCCCGACAGGCGCAGCGGCGTACGGCACACCGAAGAAGGCCGTTCCGTGGGTGTTGCGGCGACCGCGGACCGAGCCGGTGGTCGTGGTGACGATGACGGGATCGGCGGGTGCCATGCTGTGTCCCTTCGTGTTGTGCGTCGCCCGGCCGGTCGCCCGCTGCCCTGGGTGGGCGCGGCAGCGGGCGAGCGGTGGCGTTCTGTGGCTCTGTGCCGGGGCTCAGTACCGGGGGAGCGGGGCCCACTGCTTGATGGCGAAGGCGTCTGCGTCACGCGTGACTTCGAGGGCGCTGTGGCCGCTGAAGTGTGCGGGCAGTACGAGCGCGTTGTTGTCGGCGGCCCAGCCGAGCAGCTTGCGACGAGTCGCGCGGGCACCGGCCGCGTCCTCGCAGAAGCAGCTGTTGTGGTCGGGTTCCATGACCTGCAGCGGGGTGTGCACCAGGTCGCCGGCGAAGAGGGCCCGGTCGGAGCCGGAGTTGAGCTTGAGCACGCTGGATCCCGGGGTGTGGCCCGGGGCCGCTTCCAGGCGCAGGTTCGCGTCGATGGTGTGGCTGCCTTCCCACAGCCGCACCTGGCCTGCTGCGTGCACGGGGGCGACGCTGTCTTCGAAGACGTTCTCGTTGACGCCACCGGTGATGTTCGGGTTGTTCGCGGGGTTCCAGAACTCGAAGTCGGCCTTGGGCATCAGGTAGGTGGCGTTGGGAAACGTCGGGACCCAAGTGCCGTCGTCCAGGCGGGTGTTCCAGCCGACGTGGTCGACGTGCAGGTGGGTGTTCACCACCAGGTCGACGTCCCTTGGCCGTACGCCGGCCCGCTGCAGGTTACCGAGGTAGTCGAGGAGCATGTGGTCCCACGCCGGGACAGCCGGACGGGCTTTGTCGTTGCCGATCCCCGTGTCGACGAGGATGGTCCTGCCCTCGCTGCGCAGCAGCCACGTCTGCATCGCGACCTGGACGATCCCGTCGTCGGCGTTGAGGTGGTCCGGGACCAGCATGTCCTCGTGCCGCCGCCACGCCTGCTCGGGCGAGCCCGGGAAGAACTGCTGCGGGGTCATGCCGACGGGGCCGTGCATCTCCTCGATCCGGGTGACGGTGACGTCACCCAGTTTGATCTCGTTCGCGGTCTCGTTCATCGTGCGCTCCGTGTGGTTCGTCGATCAGCGGTTGTGCGTTACAGGGGCGAGCAGCAGATTGGGATCGGTGGCCGTGGTGTAGGCGGCGCTGGGCACGTAGGCGGTGCCGCGGCGCAGTGCGACCGAGGTCGGGTTCTGCAGACCGTCGGCGGCGGTCAGGACGGTGGACACGGCGCCGTTGCCCCGTACGCGGACGACCGTGTTGGGGGCGTTGAGGGCCGCAAGGATCTCGTCGCCGTTGCCGGTGAAGGCGAAGTCGTCGATGCCGGCGAGGTTCGTGGCCTTCGTCTGGACCGGACCGGGCCGGTTGCCCGGCCGGAACGGGATGCGCAGCAGGGTGCCCTTGTCGAGATTGGTCACCCACAGTGCACAGTCATGGATCTTCAGACCGTTGGCTCCGAGGAAGCCGGTGGGAGCGAGTTCTGCCGCTGACGACCAAGTGACCGGCTCACCACCGGCGGCGGGGACGGTGAAGATCGTGCCGAGCACGGAGTCGGCGATGTAGAGCAGGCCCCTGCGCTCGTCCAGCGCCAGTCCGTTGGGCAGCCCGTTGGCGGGCAGCGCGGCGATCCGGTGCGGGGTACCTCCCTGGCGCAGTCGCCAAAGGCCGGTCAGGTCTTCGGTGCCGCTCGCATACAGGAAGTACAGCGTCCCGTCATGGGCCCGGGCGATGCCGGTGGTGAGCGCGAAGCCGAGCACCGGGGTGTGCACTCCGCCGTCGGCCGGGGCCGGCATGGTGGCCAGGACCCGTGTCTTCCCCGCAGGGGTGACAGCCGCCACCTGCCGACTGGCCGCGAAGGTGACGTAGGCCGTGCCGTTGGGCTCCAGCGCTATGTTCTCCGGCATCTGCCCCTGCGCCAGATCGAAATGCGCGGCAAACCGGGTCTTCATCACCAAAGCGGTGCCGGCCGACGCCGGGGCCGCCGTGAAGGCGGCCAGGGTGACCATGGCGATTGCCGTGGCCGCGCCGGTGATTGTCGCCAGTTTCTCTTTCATGTTTCCTTCACGGTTTTGAGGCATGCGGTATCCACACGCGAAATACGGGTGATCTCAGTGAATTGAGCGAATTGATCCGTACGGGCAGAACGGCTTATGTGCGCCGCATCGGATTACGCCGGACTGCTGGAGTTCGCCAGAACGCCGCCCTGGTCGCTCCGCACGCTGTGCATCAGCAGCGTCATGGCGGCCTGGGAGGGCGAACCGGGCTCGGTGGTCGCGACGACGATGTGCTGCCCGAGCTCGGTGTGCAAGGACTGCTGAGTGACTTCCATGCTGCCCACCAGCGGATGCAGCATTTCGTAAACTGCGGCGCCGCCTGCCTTGACCCGGTGATCGGCCCACAAGGATGCGAATTCGGCGCTCTTGACCGTCAACTCGCCGATCAGCGCGGCGAGAGCGGGGTCGTCCGGGTGCTGGCCGCGTGCGAGGCGCAAAGTGCCCACGACGGCTTTGGCCTTGGCCGGCCAGTCCGTGTACAGGGCGCGCGTGTGGCCGTCCAGGAAGACCAGGCGGGCCATGTTCGGACGCTCAGCCGGCCGGTCCGGGCTGCCCGGGTCGAGATGCCCCGCAAAAAGGGCGTGACCGGCACGGTTCCAGGCCAGAACGTCACTTCGCCGACCGAGCACCACCGTCGGTACATTCGCCAACGCGGCCATGAGTTGCACCACCGCCGGCGTCACCCGTTCCGGCCCGGTTCGGCGCACTCCGGCACGGCGCCGTGTACCGGCGGCCAGGTCGTGCAGGTGCCGGCGCTCGGCCTCGTCCAGCCGCAGCGCCTGGGCGATCGCGTCGAGGACCTCCGGGGAGGCGTTGGACGATTGCCCCTGCTCCAGCCGCGCGTAGTACGAGGCGCTCACCCCCGCCAGCAGGGCCAGTTCCTCGCGCCGCAGACCCGGCACGCGGCGCCGGTCACCGTACGCCACCAGACCCACGTCCTCGGGCAGCAACTGCGCGCGGCGGGTCCGCAGGAACTCACCGAGCGGTTGTCTTCCTTCCATGTGCCCGAGTATTGGCTCTCCGGCGCGACGCAACCACACCCTGCCAGGGATACCGTCCTCCTCGAAGTCCCCTTCTGCCGCTGGAGAGCCGCCGGCTCGGGCAGCGACGAAACCACGCAGCGGCGCCCCTTACCGCAACGGTCCCTGAGCCCGGCGCGGGGGAGGGCCGTGGCGCACGCCACGGCTCTGCCCGTCGTGGGTCACCAGCAGCCCGATGGGAAAGTACGGCTCCTACGGCGTCGGAGCGTCCACACCCGTCCCGTAGACGCCGTCGCACCAGACGCCGGCGTTGTCCCGAGCGACGCGGGAAGCCCGGCGGCGATGCCCTGTCCAAGGCCGCTGGAGGCACGGCACTTCCCGAGTCGGTCAGTGACTCGATTTGCGATCTTCGTTGGACTGTTCTTCGCTGGAGATGACCGTTGACGCCCTGGAGCGAATCATCTGATCCCCGTCGTCACGCAGGCCCGAGAGCGGGTA
>NZ_JBJDQK010000032.1:0-10105 GCF_044903445.1 Streptomyces sp. NPDC019890
GTACATGCCGATCGGCGCGACCCAGCGCGCCGACTCCACGAAGACGTCCTTGAACCCGGCCGGGTCCGCCGTGACGAGCGTGCGCTGCTCCGGGTGGGTGAGCAGGGCGTAGCTCGCGACCGCGGTGACATCGCGCGGTTCGTTGAGGCCACCGCCGATGAACAGCTTGATGTTGCTCCGGATCTCCTCCGGCGTCAGCGGGTCGTCGGCGTGCAGCATCGCGGAGATCACCGACTCGTCCGGGGCGGAGCGCAGCGAGGCGATCGCGGCGTCCACCGCCTCGTCCACTGCGCCGGCGGCGGCGTCGGAGCGCTGCCAGACGGCCGGGTCGTCGCCGTAGTTGCCGGTGCCGTCCATCATGGCCTGGGACCAGGTCTGCAGGTCCTGTGGGGCCACCTCGTGCAGGCCGAGCACCACGGCCAGACTGCGGGCGGCCATCGGACCGGCGAAGTCGGTGAACAGGTCCGCCTCGCCGCGTTCGTAGAAGCTGTCGATGAGCTCGTCGGCGATCTTCTGAAAGATCGGCGTCCAGTGCTCCCTGACGGCCCGCGGGCGTAGTGCGGGCTCTGCAGCCTTACGTTCCCGAAGGTGGGCTGCGCCGTCCTTGCGGAGCATGGTTTTGCCCATCACCCGGATCATCAGCGAGTCCTGCTCGGCCGCACTGAAGATCTCCGGGTGGCGCTCCAGGTGGACGACGTCCCGGTGCCTGGTGACCAGGTACCGGTTGGCGGCGGGCACCCAGGCGACCGGTCGGTGGTGGCGCAGCTGCCGGTAGATCGGGTAGGGGTCCTCCCAGAGGTCCTGCAGACGGATGGTGCTGGTGTAGTCCTCGATGGTCTGGGTCATGGTCTGCCTTCCGTGAGGCGATGCACGGTTGGCCATGACTGTGACGGTCAGCACTTCCGATGAAAAGCACAGGTTCCCGCTGTACTACTGCAGGGAAACTCATAATTCCCCGTCGCCGGGCCATTTCAGGTGCCGGGACGGTCCTCCAGGCAGTACCGCAGGAATTCGGCGGCCCGCCGGGTCTGGGCCACCTGCTGCGGCCAGCACAGCAGGACCGACACGGCAGCCTCCGGCAGCTCGGCGATCTCCTTGTTCACCACGCGCAATCCCTCGTAGGTACGGTCGTTGGGCGGCCGCTGGATCAAGATGGCGTAACCCAGTCCCCGCCCCACGAGTGCGCGCGCCATCTCGAAATTGGTGGTGCGGTGCCGCACCAGCGGGGTCACACCGGCGGTCTTGCACAGCAACAGGGTGTGCAGCGAGCTCGGCGGGGCGTCGAGCAGCACCATCGGCTCGGCGACCAGGTCGTGCAGGGCGACTTTCGGCTCACCCGCCAGGCGGTGGTCGGCGGGGAGCAGCACGTGCGGCCGCATGGTGAACAGCACCACGCGTTCCATCTCCGGCAGCACGTCCATGTCGTACAGCACAGCCAGGTCGAGCTCACCATCCAGCAACTTCCGCTGCAGCGCATCCTGTGTGCCCTCGGTGAAGTCGACGGTCAGCATCGGATGCAGCTCGGAGAAGCCCTGGAGCAGTGGTGGCAGCACGGTCGGCGCGAGGGTGACGTAGCAGCCGACCGACAGCCGGCCGGACAACTGGTCCCCCGATCCGGACACCGCCGACTCCAGCTCCTCGGCCTGTCGCAGCAGTGCCCTCATCTGCTGCAGGGCCTGCTTGCCCGCCGACGTCAGCGTGATGCCGTGCGCTTTGCGCCGGATACACAGCTGGACCTTCAGCGCCCGCTCCAGCTCATTGATCGCCAAGGACAGCCCCGACTGGGAGACGTGCAGCCGGGTGGCAGCCTCGCTCAGCGTGCCGCTCTCCGCGGCGGTTACGAAGTACAGCGCCTGCCGCAGCGAGAACCCTGGCAGCTTGAGCGTCCGGGAGGTCTGCACAGTTTTATCAATGTGGTTTCCCATGTTTCTGTTCTTTCCGCGGCGTTGTGACGCGTGCGCCGACGGGTGCACTGTATCCACCACCCGTTGTGGGGCACCTCACATCGAAGGCGGGCCTGGCGACGCCATGATCCACGGCCTGCACCCCGTGCCCCCGCAGGTCAGTCGGCTGCCGCACCCATGCGCACCGTACCCGTCGGCGTCCCTGCCGCCGACCGGCACCGACAGCTACGCGCTCCCCACCCGAACCCCTCGCTCTCCCCCGACCCGCCCGAACCCCCCGAGGAGTCCTCATGACAGATGTGCAAGGTCCTCCGCGTCACGACGCCCGCATCGTCAGGAAGGTGGCACTCGCGAGCGCCATCGGCACGACCGTCGAGTGGTACGACTACTTCGCCTACGCAGCGGCCACGGCACTGGTCTTCGGCCCGTTGTTCTTCCCGCAACTGGGCGGTGCCGCCGCCACATTCGCCGCGTTCGTCACCTTTGCCATGGGATACCTCATACGTCCGCTGGGCGGCGTTGTCTTCGGACATCTCGGTGACCGGATCGGACGAAAGTCCCTGCTGGTCGTGTCGCTCCTGCTGACGGGGCTGGCCACCTTCGCCATCGGTCTGCTGCCGACCTACGCCGTGGTCGGCCCCGCCGCCCCGGTGCTGCTGCTGGTCTTGCGTCTCATCCAGGGCGTGGGGGTCAGCGGCGAGTGGGGCGGTGCGGTGCTCATGGCCGTCGAGCACGCCCCCGACCGCAAGCGGGGCTTCTACGGCAGCTGGCCACAGATCGGGGTCCCTGCCGGGATCATCCTCGCGAACCTCGTCTTCCTGATCATCACCACCGCGCTGAGCCCCGCACAGTTCCTGTCCTGGGGCTGGCGGGTGCCCTTCCTGATCGCCATCGTGCCCGCCGCCGTCGGCCTGTTCATCCGGCTCAGGGTCGCGGAGAGTCCGGTCTTCACCGAGGTGAAGCAGGCCCGGACGGTGTCGCCCACACCGATCCTCGAAGTGCTGCGAAGCTACTGGAAGCAGGTCATCCTGGGCAGCCTGGCGGCCGCAGCGAACATCGCCGTCGGCTACCTCATCCTCACCTACGGCCTGACCTACGGCACCGCAGTCCTCAAGCTGAGCAGACCGGTGATGCTGAGTCTCGTCCTCATCACCGCAGCCGTCGGCGGGGCGGGGATCCCGTTCTTCTCCGCGCTGTCGGACCGGGTCGGCCGCCGCAAGGTCTTCCTCACCGGCGCGATCGGCCAGGCGGTCTGGGCGGTCCCGTTCTTCCTGCTGTTCAACACGCGGACGCCGCTGCTGATCCTGCTCGCGTTCATCGTCATGCAGCTCGCCTCCTATGCGATGTACGGACCCATGGCGACGATCTTCGCCGAAATCTTCGGAGCCCGCGTCCGCTACACCGGCGTCTCGCTGTGCTACCAGCTCGGAGTGATCCTCGGCGGCGCCTTCACTCCGGCCATCGCCACCTCGTTGTTGGCGTCGACGGGTACCGCTCTGTCGATCTCCGCCTACATCGTGGCCATCAGCCTCGTCAGCGCGGTGGCGGCGTTCGCGCTCGGCGAGCCGTCGCGCAACCCGCTGGCGGGCGAGAAGCGCGCAGACCCGGAACGCGCCGCCGAACACACGGCTGGCGAACACACGCGACCGGAAGGCGTCCGATGACCGTCGTGCTGCAGAACACCATGACACCTGCGGGCATGGCGGAAGCAGAGTGGGAGGCACGCCTCGAACTCGCCGCGACCTACCGGCTCTTCGCCATGCTCGGCTGGGATGAGATGATCTTCAACCACATCTCGCTGCGGTTGCCGGGTGAATCCCCCACCTATCTGATGAACCCGTTCGGCCTGATGTACGAGGAAGTGACGGCGTCCAGCCTGATCAAGGTGGACCTGGACGGGAACCTGGTGGAGGACAGCCCTTACGCCGCCAATCCCGCCGGCTTCCTGTTCCACGGCGCGATCCACCGCACCGTGCCGGACGCGCATTGCGTCATGCACACGCACACCACGGCCGGATCAGCGGTGGCGTGCATGGACAGCGGGCTCTCCCCGGACAACTTCTACGCCGCTCAGCTGCACGATGCGGTGGCCTACCACGAGTTCGAGGGGATCACCGTCAACGAGGGCGAGGTCCCCCGCATGCTCGCAGCGCTCGGCGACAAGCACCTGCTGATCCTGCGCAACCATGGACTCCTCGCCCACGGCCGCACCACCGCCGAAGCGTTCTACCGGTTGTGGGTGCTGAACCGGGCGTGCGAGATCCAGCTCGCCGCCCAGTCGACAGGACAGCCCCTGCGCCGGGTGAGCGAAGCTGCCGCGCTCTCCAGCTCCCGCATCGCCGCGGATTTTCTGGAGCCGGGGCGGGGTCCCGAGCAGATGATGTTCGCCGCGCTCCTGCGCAAGGTCGACCGGCTCGACCCCGGTTACGCCCAGTAGCGCTCGCCCATGGCGATCCCCGTCGCGCTGGGGCGGTCACTGAATTCGGCAACAGCGTCCGCTCAGATCCGACGGGGTCCGCCGAGGCCAACTGAGACCAAAACACCACCATGGGCCCGGGCCGTCGAACGGACCCTGACTCTGTCGGGGATCTTGGGGATCCCCGACGGGCAGCATGATCAACGGGCATGCTCGGCTCTGTTCAAGAACCGATGCAGTTGTCGAGGTGCCCGTTGTCGCTCCACGCCCGTTCTGGTGAGCAAGTCCCGTCTCTGACCGTGCAGATGGCGCGAGCGAGCAACCCGGCTGGTACGACGGCGATGTGGGTGAGAGACCACCTGGGCGGGCTGTGGCGTGACGAGGACTTCGCAGACTGGTACCCGCGCGACGGCCGCCCGGGGCTCTCGCCCGCCCAGCTGGCCACCGTCTGTGTGCTGCAGTTTCTGCTCGGTCTGTCGGATCGGCAGGCGGCCGAGGCGGTTCGCTGCCGCATCGATTTCACGTACGCGCTGGCCATGGAACTGGACGATCCCGGATTCCACCACAGCGTGCTGGCCGACTTCCGCGACCGTCCCACCGAGGGCGGCCGAGCCGACCGTCTCCTCGACCTCGCGCTCGCGCGCCTGAAGAGGCTGGTCTCGTCCGCGAGCGCACCACCCAGCGCACGGACTCCACCCACGTCCTGGCCGCGGTGCGCGACCTGACCCGGCTGGAACTGGTCACCGAAGCCGTCCGCGCCGCGCTGGAAGAGCTGGCCGGCACCGCTCCGCACCTGCTGGCCGACCTGGTCGACGAGGAGTGGGGGCGCCGCTACGGCCGTCCGGTCCGTCTGGGCAAGAACCCCACCCGCCCCAAGACCAGGATCCTTGCCACAGGCGGCGACGCCGTCCGGCTGCTGGAGCACGTCGGAGAGCATGGGGCGGATCGCCTGTCCGGTCCCCGGGTCCAGGCCCTGCGGCAGATCATGGTGCAGAACTACTACCGCGACGGGGCCGGCCGCCTGCGCTGGCGCACCGCCGAGGACAGCGGGCTGCCACCCTCGGCCGTCGCAGTCGTCTCGCCCTATGACCCGACGGCCCGCTACGCGCGCCGCGGACATGTCACCCGTTGGAAGGGGTTCGTCGCACATCTCACCGAGACCTGTGATCCCGACGACGTCAACGTGATCACAGATGTGGCCATCACCGACGCCACCGGCTACGACGCGAAGGCTCTGCCCGGCATCCACACCCGGCTGAAGCACCGCGGGCTGTTGCCGGCCGAGCACCTGGTCGACGGCGGCTACACCTCCCTGGTCCATCTGGAGCAGGCGGCCCAGGAACACCACGGTCACGGTCACCGGGCCGCTGCCGGTCAACTCCACCCGCCAGCACCGTAAGAACGACGGCTTCGGCCGCGATGACTTCCACATCGACTTCGACCGCCGGCAGGTCACCTGCCCACAGAGCGAGACCAGCGCGGGCTGGCACGGCCCCTATCCGACCTCCTCGCCCACCTCGGCACCTCTGATCGTGGCGCGGTTCACCAAGAGCCAGTGCCGCCCCTGCCCGGTCCGCACCCGCTGCACGACCACCACCGACAGCGCCCGAACCGTGGGCTTTCCCCCGCGAGAACTCCGCGACCTGCAACTCCGAGTCCGCGCCGAGCAACAGACACCCGAATGGCAGGCCCGCTATGCGGTCCGTTCCGGAGTGGAAGGCACCATCAACGAGCTCGCTCACGGACACGGCCATGCGCCGCTGCCGCTGCCGGGGACAGCAGAAAGCCCACCTACAGCACGTGTTCACAGCCATCGCCGCGAACATCGAGCGCCTCAGCCGACGCCGCCGACAGGAGAAGCACCCCCGTCCCGGCCGCCGACCGCCTTCCAGAACTTCCTGGACCAGCACGGGATCCCCCGGCCGAGGTCTTGGCGGTCCGCCAGAGACTGAGCAGACGACACCAAGATCCCCGACAGAGTCAGGGTCCGTCGAACGGACCGGGCCCAGCCGGTCGTTGCCGTCGCTGATGCATTGTGCTGCATGCTCAGGGCAGCTCGCGCAGTGGCGCGGTGGCGCGTTCGTACAGGCGTAGCGCGAAGTGGCGGAGCACGAAGTCGCGCACGGCGGGGGGCATGGACCTGGTGCGGTCGCGCTGGTGGGTCTGCCGCTGCACCCACCTGGTCCGGGGGATCCTGCGCTGTGCGTACTGCTCGAGCAGGTCGGGGGTGTGTCCCTCGATGGCCAGTGTGTCGGCGAGGACTTGGGCGTCCTCCATGGCCATGCCCACGCCCTGGGCCATGTTGGGCGAGCTGGCGTGGGCGGCATCTCCGACAAGCACGACGCGCCCGGACGTCCACGTTCCGCCGCTCACTTCTTCCACTGGCGAGAAATGCGTCGCGCGGGCGGCGGGCGTGGCCAGGAGGTCCTGTACACGCTGGTCGAAGCCGGAGAAGAACCGTGAGAGATCGGCCGTTCCGTCCGTGGGATCCAGTGGCGAGGCGGCGGATATGTCCGCGTAGCAGCACACCTGGCCCCGGCCGACGGGGTAGGCCAGAAAAGTCGTCCCGCGGCCGAGCCATACGGTCCACCGGTCGATGCCGGCGGCGTCATCGGTCAGGAAGCGCCAGCAGACCTGCCCGAGGTAGCGCGTAGCGGCGGCCGGGTCGACGTACTCGCGTAGGCCCGAGCGTATGCCGTCCGCTCCGACCACTACGTCGTACCGGCCTGTCTCCCCGTCACTGAACTCGACGTCCACCCCGTCGCCGGACTCTTTGAGCGTTTGCAGGGTGACGCCATGCCGCACGGGCACCGGCACGATGTCGTGCAGGGCAGCATGCAGCGCCGCGCGGGTGATTCCCACGCACTCATCCGTGCCTCTCCACAGGTCCGCCGTGCTGATGTCGGCCAGCACCCGACCCCGGTGACTCTGTAGCCGTTGACTGGGGACTGGCGCTCCCGACGTGGTGAGGTGGTCCCGAAGACCCAGCGCGGTCAGCGCGCGGACGCTGTTTCCCGTCAGAAAGAGTCCGGCTCCCGTGGCACGAGGGTGGGAGGAGCGCTCAATGATGTCGACGGACATCCCACGGTGGTGCAGCTCGGCGGCGGTGGCCAGTCCGGCGATACCGGCTCCGACCACAAGGACTTCGAGGTGAGTGGGCATGCGCCTCTCCTGTAGAGGTTTTCGGGTATGTCCTGGCCTGCGGCCCGGTCCGCGCTCGGGTTCAACGCACCAACCGGCGACGGGCGCTCGCACGTCCCCCGGTGTGTGGTTGCCGGTGCCGTCTCTGCCGCAGCGCAGCCGGGTTCATGCCTGTCCAGCGGAAAGGCAGCGATCACGGTCGGAAGGACAACGGCTTCCAACACAGCGTGTCGGTGGTGCAGGGCGTCGGCGGCCGGACGCCCTGCACTGACCCGACGCCGGACTCAGGCCTTGACGGTGCGGTTCGCCAGCGCGGCTTTGGCACCCGGATTCAAGGGCAGCGGCGCGGTCTTGGGAGCGTCGCCGGCA
The DNA here is from genome assembly GCF_044903445.1 of Streptomyces sp. NPDC019890. Classification (NCBI taxonomy): domain Bacteria; kingdom Bacillati; phylum Actinomycetota; class Actinomycetes; order Kitasatosporales; family Streptomycetaceae; genus Streptomyces; species Streptomyces sp. NPDC019890. The sequence goes on from NZ_JBJDQK010000032.1 coordinate 7,831, forward strand.
CTGATCTCCTTGGCGGCCGGGTTCACCTGCACCAGATTCGGCTGGTGGTCGAGGAGCACATTCACGATCTTCCTGGCCAGTTCCGGGTCGAAGCCCTTCTTCGCCAGCAGCACGTTGGGCACGACCACCGTCGGGACGTCGGCAGGCTGCTTGTATGCGGAGGCCGGTATCGCGCCCCGCTGGTAGACGTCGCCGTACTCCTTGACCAGCGCCGGCAGTTGCGGGGTGATGTCGAGGAAGCGCACCTTGTCGCCCAGTGTGGTGGTGAGGTCCGTGATTCCTGCGGTGGGCACGCCGCCCGACCAGAACAGGCCGTCCACCGTGCCGTCCTTCATGGCGTCGACGGTCTCGGGCAGTTGCAGGCGCTGTGCCCGTACGTCCTTGTTCATGTCGAGCCCGCCGGCGGCGAGAAGACGCTTGGCAATGACCTCGGTGCCGGAGCCGGGCGCTCCGGTGGAGATCCGCTTGCCCTTCATGTCCGCCAGCGACCTGATTCCGGAGTCGGCCCGGACGACCACCTGGGTGTAGTTCGGGTAGAGCCGGGCGAGCGCCTCCACCGGCTGCCGCGTAGTGAAGGAACCGTCGCCGCGGACCGCGTCGCCGGCGGTGTCCAGGAGGGAGAAGCCGATGTCGTAGTCGCCCGCGACGACGCCCTGGATGTTCTGCACGGAGCCGCCGGTGGCGGTCGCGGTGGCACGGTAGCCCTCGATGTTGTCCGAGATCAGCTTGCCCAGACCGCCACCGAGTTGGTAGTAGACCCCGGTGGTATTGCCGGTCGCGATCGTGATCCGACCGCCGCCGGCATCCTTGTCCGCCTGGTCGTGCTGCTTTCCGCCGCAACCGGCGGCAGTGAGGACCAGGGCCGCAACCGCGGCGGCAAGGCCCAGGGCACGAGGACGCATGTTCATGGGGTGGAGCTGCCTTTCATCAGAGGAACTTCAGCAATGGCCGCCTCCGCGGCGCAGCCCTTTCGGGCTGCCAGGCGACGGCGGACCACATGGGTGCCGAGCGCGACCGCCGACAGCGCCGAGCCGGCGATCAGCGAGACGGGCTCGAGGTACAGCAGAAGGAGTGCGGCGACGGCGCAGAGGCCACGTTCGACCGCAGTGCTCGGCCCGAGCATCCAGCCGCCGGTGGCGGCCGCGAGCGCGGCGACCGCGAGCGCGGAGACGCAGGTGACCCAGACGATGTCCGCGAAAGACCCCTGGCCCAGCAGATGCGCGCCATTGTCGGTGAGCACGAACGAGAACGGGATCAAGAACGCGGGCAGGGAATACTTCCAGGTCTCGTTCATCGTCCGCATCGGACTGCCGCCGGTGACGGCCGCGGACGCCGCGGCGGCCAACGCCGTGGGCGGGGTCACCTCGGACAGCACGGCGTAGTAGAAGATGAACATGTACGCCTCCGGCGCGCTGACGCCGAGGGAGGTCATCGCCGGCGCGATGATCACCGCGGAGATGATGAACGACGCGGTCACCGGCACGGCAAGTCCGAGGATCGAGACCGAGACAGCCGCGAAGAGCGCCGTCAGCGTGAGCTTCACGACCGGATCGCTGCCGAGGGCGCCCGCAGCGTCCACGATGATCGACGCGAGGTTCAGGCCGAGCCCGGTCTCGGTGACGACGGCGACGATGATCCCCGCAGCAGCGCATGTGGCGACCACCGGCAGCACCGAGGCGGCGCCCTGCGCCAGCGCCTGGTACAGCCGTCGTGGGGTCAACCGGTGGGCAGGGTCGAGGAACGACAGCGCGAACTGCACAGCCGTCGCGTATACCACCGCCTTGAAGGGTGGCAGGTCGGCTGCCATGAAGCCGACGATCAGGAAGAGCGACAGGAAGTGGTAGCCGAACCTGGCCAGCAGCCGCCACGGCGATCGGCGCTCGCCCTGCACCGTCTCGTTGAGGCTTTTGCGGGCGTCGATCTCGATCGCCAGCAGAATGCCGAGGTAGTACAGGAGCGTCGGCACTGTGGCGTAGATCAGCACCGTGACGTAGCTCTCCCGTAGGTACTCGGCGATGACGAAGGCGGCGGCCCCCAGAGTGGGCGGCGACAGGATCGCCCCGATCCCCGCGGCGGCGAGCACACCCCCGCCCTTCTCCGGTGAGTAACCGGCCCTGCGCAACAACGGCCAGGCCACCGAGCCGAGGCTGACCGCCGTTGCGGTGCCGGAACCGGAGACGGTGCCCATCAGCAGGCCCGCGGCCGTCACGGTGCGGCCAGGTGCGCTGCGGGACCCGCGGAACGCGGCGAAGGAGACGTCGATGAAGAACTTCCC
>NZ_JBJDQK010000033.1:0-10008 GCF_044903445.1 Streptomyces sp. NPDC019890
GCTGTACAACCTGAGGCTGAAGGCTACGGCGCTGTCCTGGCTTCCCTACGTGTTCGCATTCGGCAGCCTGCCCGCGGTCGTCGCCTTGAGCCTGCCGGGCCGTCCCTGGCCTGCGTGGTGGGCCATGACAGCCGGAGCACTGCTCGGTAGCGCGGCCCACCTCGGCGACGTACTCCCGGACATCGGTGACGACCTGAAGGCCGGAGTACGCGGTCTGCCGCACCGGCTCGGCACCACCGGCACCCGGCTGCTGCTGCCGGTCCCGCTGGTGGCAGCGTCGGCGGTACTGGTACTCGGACCTGCGTGGCCGGCCGGCGCCTGGGGAGTGGCCACGCTCGCCGCGGCGCCCCTGGCAGCGATCGCGGGTCTCGCGCTCGGCCGATACTGGCGCAAGGCGGCGTTCGCCGGGACGGTCGCCGTCGCGACGTTGGATCTGGGACTGCTCCTGGTGCGTGGTACCGGCCTTGCGTGACTGGCCTCTACGCGGGCGACTCGCCGACGTTTCCACCCGCTCGAAGGTGATGGCGGTGACGCCCTGAGCCCGCTTCCCGACGCCATTGGCTCCGTCCCGACCCGCTCAGCGGCCCCCATCGCCGTCCTCGGGCCCACAGGAATGGTCCGGCATCAAAAGGGAAGAATCTGCACAATCAGGCGCATACGGAGCGGCGCGCCACACCCGGGCCTTGTGCGCCTCCTGAAGGGTGCAACCCGACCGTGCCAGCCGGAGGAGCTGCGTACGCATGAGCGACGGGCCGAGCGAATCGACAGTCCCAGCGGGCGCCAACTGGCGCGACCTGCTGCGGACCACGAAGCGGGCCCGCAGGCTGGCACGGCATATGCGCAGGGAGGCGCGCCGTGCGATGCCCTGGTGGCGCCGGGCGCTCCCCACCTGGCGGATGTTGCTCGGCGGTCTGCTCGCCGTGGTCCTTCTGTGCATCACCGCCTTCACCGCCCTCTACGCGAGCGTCCAGGTCCCGGGCCCCAACGCCGCCGCCGTGAGCCAGAGCAACATCTACTACTACGCCGACGGCACTGAATTGGGCCGTACCGGCGCGGTCAACCGCGCAGCGGTGCCCCTCTCCGAGATCTCGGTCGACGTGCAGCATGCCGTGGTCGCCGCCGAGGACCGGACCTTCTACTCCAACAAAGGGGTGGACGTCCGCGGCATCCTGCGCGGAGCCTGGCGCACCGTCACCGGCAAAGGGCTGCAGGGCGGCTCGACGATCACCCAGCAGTACGTGAGGAGCTACTACCTCACCCAGGAACAGACCCTCGGCCGGAAGGCCAAGGAGGCCGTGATCGCGATCAAGGTCAATGAGACGCAGAGCAAGGAAGCCATCATGGCCGGGTATCTGAACACCAGCTACTTCGGCCGCAATGCCTACGGCGTCCAGGCCGCCGCACAGGCGTACTACGGCATCCGCGCCTCACAGTTGAACGTCCGGCAGAGCGCCTACCTCGCGGCCCTGCTCAAGGCGCCCAGCGTCTACGACGTCTCCACAGCGACCGTGGCGAACCGGGCCGCGGCCATCGCGCGCTGGAACTACGTCCTGGACGGCATGGTCGAGCTCGGCTATCTCGGCAGCGGCGAGCGCGCCAACATGGCCTTCCCCACGCCCAGGGCACCCCGCCCCACCCCTGGGGTCAGCGGGCAGGCCGGATACCTCATAGACGTCGCCCGCCGATACCTCGTCGACAGCAAGATCATGGATGACGCCATGCTCGCCTCGGGTGGCTGGCACATAACGACCACTTTCGTAAAGAAGAATCAGGACGCCATGGTCGAGGCGGTGAAGAAGGGACTGCGGCGGCTGCCGGACACCCGCAAGGCCAAAGCCATCCGCGTCGGCGCCGCGTCCGTGGACCCCTCCACCGGAAAGATCCTCGCTGCCTACGGCGGCCCGGGCTACACCACGCAGCCGTACAACGACGCCATCCGCCACGACCTCCAGGCCGGCTCCACATTCAAGCCGTTCGCCCTCGCCGCCGCGTTGGAGCACCACGCCACCACCCAGGACGGCCGCACCATCACTCCCCGCACCCGCTATGACGGCACCAGCCGCCGCTGCGTCCAGGGCTTGCCACGAGGTCTGCGCTACTGCCCGCCCAACGAGGACGATCGTGACTACGGCCGGATCAGCCTGCGCAACGCGATGATGAAGTCCGTGAACGCGGTATACGCGCAGGTGGGCGCCGACGCCGGGCCGGCCGACGTCCGCAGGGCCGCCATCGCCGCGGGCCTCCCCTCCACCACCCCCGACATGAGCGCCAACCCCGCCCTGGCCCTCGGCGTGGCCGCCCCCAGCCCGCTGGACATGGCCCAGGCGTACGCGACCCTCGACAATCACGGCCGGCGCATCGCAACGTGGTCGGTGCAGAAGCTCATCCGGAACGGTAAGTCGTACGAACTTCCAGGTCACAAGGACATCCGGGCATTCTCCCGGGCCACCGCCGACCAGGTCACCTCGGTCTTGGAGGGCGTCGTCAGTGCGGAGGGCACCGGCCATGTGGCCACCGGCCTGGGCCGGCCCGCCGCAGGCAAGACCGGCACCACGGACAGCAACCTCTCCGCATGGTTCGTCGGCTACACACCCCAGCTGACCACCTCGGTGGCCATGTTCGCCGAGGATCCCACGTCCCATGTCCGGCTCTCTCTCGGCACCGCCGCGGGCATCAGCCGCGTGAACGGCGGCTCATACCCGACAAGGATCTGGACCGCCTACATGGCCGCGGCCTTGAAGAACCTGCCGGTGAAGGACTTCCAGCTGGTGGTGCCGACCGAGACCGAAAGCCCCACCACCGAGCCCGCCTCCACGCCCACGTCGAGCGGGACGCCGACTCCCACGCCGTCGCCGGGTCCGAGTACACCGACGGTGGTTCCGTCCACGCCGTCGCCGGGCCCGAGTACACCGACGGTGGTTCCGTCCACGCCTCAACCCGGTCCGAGTACACCGACGGCGATTCCGTCCACGCCTCAACCCGGTCCGAGTACGCCGACGGCGATTCCGTCCACGCCTTCGCCGGGGCCGACACAGCAGCCCAACGACACCAGCACCAGCACCAGTCCCTCGTCCCAGGAACCCTGACCAGGTACTCCAACACTTCCCTGCCGCGCGGCAGGTACCGTGCGCTCGTCTGCACACGACAGACCACTGCTGAGGTGCCAGAGCCGGCCTTCACTCCTGGGGCATGCGCAGTGCGTTGATCCAGAGCCGGGTGAGGGTCTCCACCAGTGCCTCGAAGGGCACGGGCTGGTCGGCGGCGAAGGTCACATACGCCATGCGGCTCACCATGGCACTCAGAGCCCGGGCGGTGACCGCCGGGTCGAGCGCCGGATCGGCAAGTCCGGCTTCCTGGAGGCGGGTGATCGCTGCGGCGCTGCGGTCGATGAACGCCTGCGACCGCTGCAACCGCAGCTGCAGGAAGCGCCGGTCCACGGCGGCGGCCTGCTCCATGGCGGCCATCAGCGCCGCGTTGCGGCGGTACGACTCCAGGTAGGCGCGGTTGGCGTCCTCCACCCCGCGCCGCAGCTCCCTGCGGCTGCCGCCGCTGACTCCCGCATGCAGCATCTCGTCCTGCAACTCCGCCAGGACGGCGGCGAACACCTCGTCCTTGGAGGCGAAGTGCGTGTAGAAGCTGCCGGTGGCGACGCCGGCCTCGGCCGCGATGTCGACGATCCGGGCGTCCAGGTAGCCGTCGCGTTCGAAGATCCTCCGCGCCGCGGCGACCAGGGCATCCCTGGTGCGCATCCCGCGCCGGGTGCGCCGGGGGACTGAGGGCTCGGACGGTGCGTGATCGAGGGAGGGCATGAGCCGCATCCTAGCTTACTATTGAATCCGAATCCGGATTCAAGTACGTTCCGGACCCATGGACACCACTGCCACTTCCAAGGGCTGGAACCTGCTCGTCGCCCGCGATGACCTCTCGACCGCAGAACTGATCGAGGCGCCGGTCCCGGAGGTCCGGGACGGCGAGGCGCTGCTGCGGGTCGACCGGGTCGGCCTGACCGCCAACAACGTCACCTACGCCGCGCTCGGCGACTCCTTCCGCTACTGGGAGTTCTTCCCGACCCGGCCGGGCTGGGGCATCGTCCCGCTCTGGGGCTTCGCGGAGGTCGTCGCATCCCGGGTCGACGGCGTCGAGCACGGCAGCCGCCTCTACGGCTACTTCCCGTCCGGCAGCCACCTGCTGGTGCGCCCCGGGCGGGTGAACGAGCGCGGTTTCCGGGACGCGAGCCCCCACCGGGCGACGCTGCCCTCCCCGTACAACGCCTACGCCCTGACCTCGGGCGATCTCGCATACGAGGCGGACCGCGAGGACCTCCAGATCCTCTACCGCCCGCTGTTCTGGACCTCCTTCATGCTGGCCGACTGGCTCGTCGACAACGCCTGGCTGGGCGCCCGCACGGCCGTCTTGTCCTCCGCATCGAGCAAGACGGCCTACGGCGCCGCCTACCTGCTCCAAGGGCAGGGCTGCGAAGTGGTGGGCCTGACGTCCCGGCGCAACCTCGCCTTCACCGAGAGCCTCGGCTGCTACGACCGGGTGCTGGCATACGAGGACGCCCCCCAACTCTCCCCGGCCGAACCCACCCTGTACGCCGACTTCGCCGGAGACGAGACCCTGACCGCCGCGCTGCGCGCCCAGCTCGGCGACGCACTGGTGCACCATGTGGTTGTCGGCGTCACCAACCAGCAGCCCGGGCCGGCCGGCACACTCGCCGAGACGGGACCGGCCATGTTCTTCGCACCCGACCAGATGCGCAAGCGCCTTGGCGACTGGGGGCGCGAAGGGCTGAACCGGCGCTTCGCCGACGCATGGCAGCGGTTCGCCCCCGTGGTCGAGGGCTGGGTCGACGTCATCCACAGTCACGGCCCCGAGGCCCTGGAAAAGGTCTGGCACGAGGTGCAGTCGGGGCGGACCGCCCCGCGCACCGGCCATGTGCTTGTCCTCTGACCGGAGCCGTCACCTGTTCACGGGGACCGTCGGCGGGAGTTCGGTGCCGCCCGGGTCGCACCCCGCCGTGCTCGGTCGAACGGCGGGGTGCGATGCGCCCCGGAGGCGGCGACGCTCGGCGCGTGCACCCTCCATTGCACGAAGTGGCGCCACACCAGCGCAGCTCGGCCTGCCCGCTCGCCCGCCTGCGGCGTCGCCGACGCCTCGCCGCTCAGCCTCGCAGCGTCAGCCCTCCCGCCAGGCGAACCCCAGCGCCTCCGCATACTCCCGTGAGCCGCCACAGACCTTCGCGTAGCCCTTGGGGTCCTCCTCGGCCAGGCGACGCAGCGCCGCAGAGGCCCACGCCTCTGGTGGCGTGCCGTCGTCCGGGAGCCGCAAGCTGAACTGCAGCCACGGCCCGTCGCCCTCCGGCCGGAAGGTGAACCACAGCACGACCGTTTCCGGTGCCGAGAAGTCCGTGTGCGCCCAGCCCCCTCGCAGGTTCCACCGGCTGAGGAGATCGGGGTGCCCGCGCAGCCCCTCGGAGACCATCCGGGCCGTGGTCCGTGCCGGCCACGACCAGGCGCGGTCGGTCTCGGCACGGGCGATCTCGGCGTCGTAACCGACGGCGTCGAAACGGTACGCAGGAAGCACCATCCCCTCGGACGTGCCGCGCCAGCCGTCCCACACCACCTCGTCACCGTCGCGGCGGATGGTGACGGACAGTGCGCCGCAGCAGCCCTCGGTGCAGTAGGCCTCTGCGAGTTGCACCTCGTTGCCGTCGGCTGTGGCGCGCAGTGAGCCGCTGTCGAGCAGGTTTTCGGGGGAGTGACCCGGTCCGCGGCCGAAGGCCTCAGGGACCAGCGGACGACCGTCGAGCAGGAACCTGGTCTCGACGACGTCGGGGTCCGCCGGATCGCGTACGACGACCTCGATCCGCAGGGGGAAAGAGGCCGGTGCGGCGGCGAACGGCTGACGGGCCGTGCGGCGCGCCCACTGGAGCCGATGGCGCTCGGCGGGATCGGCCGGTTCACGGGCGGCCAGGACGGCAGCCCAGCCGGGCGTGGCGAGCAGCGCGTCCAGAGCCTCGAGGAGCGCCTCGCGCTGTCCGGCCCGCCAGTCCAGCAGCACACTGGGCCCGCTGCGCAGGTCGAGCGCCAGCGTGAGCAGCGTGGCGTAGAGGTCGAGCGACGGGGTGAGCATGGAACCTCGCGCGACCACGGCGTCGTACACCCTGACCGCGTCCCGGTAGCTGCGGATCTCCGACTCGTAGCTCAGGGGACTCGTCATCCGCGCCAGCAGCCGGCCCGCCTGGGCGAGGATCGCGGGCGTGACCTGTTCGTCGTCGAGGACGTCGGCGAGCCGGGATGCCTCGGCGATCCTGCGGGCGATGGCGGAGTCCACGCAGCCGGGCTCCAACGGGGCGTCCAGCAACCAGGCGCGCGCGGCGCCGTCGTCGCGGACCGCTAGGGCGTCGATCAATGGTCGCAGCTCACGCCCTCGCGTGTAGCGGCCGAGCCACAGCAAGGCCGCAGTCGGGGCGTCGAGCGCGGTGAGCGCCCGGATCGCGGGCCGGGTGAAACCGCGCAGCAGACCGAGGGTCCGGAGATACGGCACGTCCTCCGGCTCACCGAGGCGGGTCAGCAGCGCGATGCCGGTGCCCACGGCATAGGCCGTGGTGCCGGTGCGGGTGAGATGCCGCCCGAGGGCCCTGGCCCGCCCCTCGTGGTGCAGTGTCATCTTGTCGATGGCGGAGAAGATATGACGGCTGTTCACCCCTGCCTCGCGCAGGCGGCGATCCGCCTCTTCGGCGGCACGGGCAGTGTCCGCGTCGGTCAGCAGGGGTTCGAGGGCCTGACGCGCGGCCTCCTCGGACTCCCGCCAGTCGCGCCCGGGCCGCGTCCGGCGCTCTGGTGACGGGGGCCGGGGGTCCGGTAGTGAGTAGCCGCCCTTCGGTAGGCGGTCGTAGGGCTCCGCGCGCTGAAGGCGCAGGGCGTAGGCGTACAGGGAGGCCGGCTGGGGGAGCGCGGTGCGCTCTTCCGGGGCGCTCACCAGGCGGGGTGGGACTCGATTCCGTAGGTCATGTGGGGATCATGGCACGCCGATTGGGATGGTTGTCAACGGATTTGCTCGCCGGTCGGCTGCGAAGGCTCTGCGCGCGGACGGCGTGCAGAGCCTTCGCGAGCGGCAGCCGGGCGCCTGCCGGGCCTGGAGCATCTGGGGCAAGGGCGCGGGACCGCGTGCGGGCCTGTTCGACGCGGACGCAGTCGGCCTACATGGCCGCCGGCACGGATTCGTCGCGCCGGTAGGGGCGTCGTGAGCGCCGACGCCCGGAATCCCCGCGTCGCCCGCCACCCATCATCCGTCACGCATTCAGTGGACGGAGTCCGGCGAGGACCAGGTCCACGGCCTGCTCCGCCCATTCCGGCTGACCGCCGCGGCCCGCCATGTAGTCGGCGTAGAACGGTCCGAGGAGCGCGGAGGTCGCTGCTTCCAGGTCGGCGTCGGCGCGGACCTGCCCGGCCTCCCGTGCCTGTTCGAGTGCGTCCCGCAGCAGAGCACGGCGGGGGAGTACGGTGCGTTCGCGCAGCAGGGCGAGGAGTTCGGGGGTATGGGGCTCCTCGGCCAGGCACGTGCCGATGAGTGCCATGCCGTTCACGCGCTCGACCGTGGTGGCGAAGTCCCTCAGGATGTCGACGAGGTCGGTGCGGATGTCGCCTGAGGCGGGCGGGGCGTCTGCCATGCGGAGGCCGGCGAGAGCCGCGGTCAGCAGGTCGGCCTTCGTCTTCCAGCGCAGGTGGATGGTGGACTTGCTGACACCGGCGGCGGTCGCCACCTGATCCAGCGTCATGCGGACGTATCCCTGGGCGGCCAGCAGTTCCAGGGCTGCCCGCAGGATCGCCTCGTCCTTCTCGGCCGACCGTGGCCTACCGGCTCCTTTGGTGGTCTTCGTGTCGCGCATGATCGAAGGGTAGGCGACCGGTACGGCACCGTTCCGTTCGCCCATACGCTGCTCTCGGCCGTCGGCCGGTGTCATCATGGCGCTCGCCTGCTCAGCCCGGTCCCGTTCGTGGGGCGTTGGCCAGATGCAGCGGCGGATACGGGGATGTGTGCCGCGGCGCCCGCTCCGTCTGCGGGTCAGGCGCTTTTGTGAGCGCCCTGGATGTGGAAGTTGAATGCGGTGTTTCCGAGCGCGCCGAACAGCCGCAGCCAGATCGGCAGCAGCATTTCGGCGCCGCGGGCGGTCTCGATACCGCCGAGGTCGATGACGCTGCCGGCCGGCCAGCCGAAGGAGGTCAGCAGCTTGGTGACGGCCTCTTTGGCGGCGGCGTCCTCGCCGGAGACGAAGACGTTGTGCTCGCCGGGGACGGAGGCCGGGTTGACCATGATGGAGCAGTTCATGGTGTTGAGAGTCTTCACCACGCGCGCGTCGGGGAAGGCGCGCTGGACCTGCTCGCCGAGGCTGTCGGTGTTGACCGGGTTCAGCGTGGGCGGCATGCCCTGGGAGAAGTCCAGCGGGTTGGCGATGTCGACGACCACTTTGCCGGCCAGGTTCGCGGCGCCCGCGGCCCCCAGGGCGTCGAGCGTGCGGGGTCCGGAGGTGGTGTTGAGGACCGTCTCGCCGAATGCGGCGGCCTCGGCGAAGGTCTGCAGCGGTACGTCGTTGTGATCGGCGTGCCAGGCCGCGAACGGCCGGTTGCCCATGCCGTCCGGTTCGGTGCGGGCGAGGGTCGCCTGCGGGTCGCGGGTCCCGACGACGACCTCATGGCCGAGGGAGGCGAGTTTGGCGGTGAGGGTCCGGCCGACGATGCCGGTGCCGAGGACGGCGTAACGCATGAGGGTGAGGTCCTTTCCGGAAGGCTGGACGCAGGGTGTTCGTGTGGTCTCAGGAAAATCTAAACCGAGTCGTTCGGTATTTCAACTCCGTCCGCTGTCGCGCGTGGCTGCAACGGCCTCGGTGACCGAGAGCTGCGGGTGCAGCGGTCGGCCTCGGTGCTCAGGCAAGCAGGCGCGATCCCGTGGGCCGCGCTGCAACTGCCGACCGAGTGGGGTTTCACCCGTATGCCGAGCTCGCCGAGGCCGCCCCGGCGGTCTGCCCGGCCGCGTGAGGCGGTCTCGTTCGCGCGGCGTCGGGGCACCCGTACCGCCTCGGGGATTGTGACCGGAGGGACCCAGCTTCCATCTACCCGGCCCGGTACATCTGCTGCAGCCACACGGCGTCGACGAAACGCTCCAACCCCCGCGGGTGGTCCCCGAGAAACAGATTTGGCTCGATGAGTTCCAGCTCCATCACCACGGGCTTCCTGGACTCGTCCAGTGCCAGGTCCACCCTGGCGAACAGCGGGGACTCCGGCGACGGAACCGCCGCCAGTGCCGCCAGCGCCGTGTCGATTTCCTCGTCGGTCGGCCGGTACGTGGCCACGTCGGGGTGCGGCATCCGGAAGTTGTCGATCACCCCCGGCTCGGTCAGCACAGGTCCCTTTCGGATCGCGTGGCTGAACGTGCCCGAGAAGAAGACCAGAGCGCGTTCCCCCTCTTCCACGAGACGCAGATATGGCTGGACCATCACGACGCGGCCGTGGTCCAGCAACATCCGGGCATGACGCATGGCGTCGGCGTGCCGGCCTGGCTCGTAGCGTGCCGTGTCCGTCGCCCCCGCGGAAACGGCCGGCTTGACCACCACCCCACCGTCCCCTTGGAAGTCCTCCTCACCGAACCGCCCGCCCGGTTCGATGAAGCGCGTGGGCACGACGGCGACCCCCTGCTCGGCGAGGTCCGGCAAATAGCGCTTGTCGCTGTTCCAGCGCAGCACCGGCGCCGGATTCCACAGGTGCGTGAGGCGAGCCGTCGCGTCGGCCCATGCCAGAAACTCGCCGACCCGTTCCGCGTAGTCCCAGGTCGACCGGATGACCGCCAGATCGAACCTGTCCCACGCCACGGACTCCGCGTCCCAGGCCACCGGTTCGGCCGTAGAGCCGCCGGCACGCAACGCCTCCACGATCAGCCGGAGATCCGTGTCCGCATGCATGCCGACCTCGCTCGTCACGATCGCGATCCTGGCAGCGCGCACGTCAC
>NZ_JBJDQK010000034.1:0-9395 GCF_044903445.1 Streptomyces sp. NPDC019890
CTGCACCGTGACGGGCACGAAATACCGGTCGAACTGGCCGTCTGGCGGCTGCAGTCGGGGCAGGCGCGCTGCTTCAACGCCTTCATCCGGGACATCACCGAGCGCAAGCAGGCCGAGGAAGCCGTGGCGGCAGCTCGTGGCCAAGCGGTGGAGGCATCCCGGGTGAAGTCAGAGTTCGTTGCCTCCATGAGCCATGAGATCCGCACCCCGATGAACGGCGTCATCGGGCTGAGCGACCTGCTGCTGGCCACCGAACTGGACGCCGAGCAGCGCCGCTACGCACAGGGCATCGAGGCCGCCGGCACGTCACTGCTGTCGCTGATCAACGACATCCTGGACTTCCCCAAGCTGGAGGCGGGCAAGCTCGACGTGGACGAGGTCGCCTTCAGCCCGCAGCTGCTCGTGGAGGAGGTCGTCTCGCTGGTGGCGCAGACCACCCAGGCCGAGAGCCTGGAACTGCTCAGCGACTGCGACCCCGACCTGCCCGTGATGTTGCACGGGGACGCCGGTCGGCTGCGGCAGGTCCTGGTCAACCTGGCCTCCAACGCCGTGAAGTTCACCGAAAGCGGCGAGGTCCTCATACGCGCCCGCCCGGTCCCCGCACGGCCACCTGCGGAGCAGTCGCCGTGGCTGCACTTCGAGGTGGTCGACACCGGGATCGGCATCGCACCGGCTGACCAGGAACGGATGTTCGACGCCTTTTCCCAGGCCGACGCCTCCACCACTCGCCGCTACGGAGGGACCGGCCTGGGCCTGGCCATCTGCCGCAGGCTCATCGACGCCATGGGCGGCTCCATCGGCGTCACCAGCCGACCCGGCGAGGGCAGCACCTTCTGGTTCACCGTACCGATGCGCGCACTCGACACCAACGAGCAACCCCCGGCCCAACCTCACTCCGCCACCCTCCGAGGGCTGCGGGTCCTGGCCGTCGACGACAACGAGACGAACCGGCTGATCCTCGATACGCAACTGCGCAGGTGGCACATGCAGCCGACCACGGTCGAGGGCGGCCCCCAGGCCCTGGTGACCCTGCACGAGGCAGCGGCCGCGGGGCGCCCCTTCGACCTCGCCCTCCTCGACATGCACATGCCCGACATGGACGGCCTGGAACTCGCCCGCCGGATCACCACCGACCAGGCCATCGCCCGGGTACCGCTGCTGATGCTCACCTCCGGCGTACCGCTGGCCGATGTGGAACTCAGTGCGGCCGGCATCGCGCGCAGCCTGCCCAAACCTGTCCAGCAGTCCCAACTCATGGACGCCCTGGTCGAGCTCACCGCCCAGTCACCGCCCGTGGCAGCTGCAGCGGCAGCGACACCTGCCCCCACCACCTCCCAGCCTGCCCACCGCGGCCGTCTGCTGCTGGTAGAGGACAACGAGATCAACCAGATGGTGTCACAGGGCATTCTCACCCGCCTCGGCTACAGAGCCGATATCGCCGCCGACGGCATCCAGGCGCTGCAGATGACCGAGGAACACACCTACCAAGCCGTGCTGATGGACTGCCAGATGCCCCGGATGGACGGCTACACCGCCACCCAAGAGCTGCGCCGCCGGGAAGGAGGCGGCGGCAGCCGCCTTCCGGTCATCGCCATGACCGCCAGCGTCCTGCCCGAAGACCGGGAACGCTGCTTGGCTGCGGGCATGGACGACTCCGTTTCCAAACCCATCGCTGCCGCCGACCTGGAGCGAGCCCTGACCCGCTGGGTCCGCCCCACCCGCCTGCCGGCAAAGAACGACTGCCTGCGAGCCTCCATCGAGCAACGGCTGGACGAACTGCGGGGCGCCGACGGCCCGGCCGAGCGAGAACTCGTCGACCGGCTGGTGGATCACTTCCTCAGGCGGGCCCCCGACATGACCAGCGCGCTCTTTCATGCGATGGACCGCCACGACGCCCGGGAGATCGCAGAGCAGGCGCACAGCCTCAGAGGCGCTGCCGGCAACATGGGAGCCGAAGGCCTCGCGGCCTGCTGCGAGGAGCTCGAACAGCGTGCGAAGGCGGGAGATCCGACCCCGCTGGCCGAAGCCGCCCCCCGCCTCCAGCATGAACTCGACGGGACCTGCCGCACCCTGGAGAACCTCCGATCCCGCCATCCCGGCCATCAGCCGGAGTAGGCGCTGCGCGGCAGGTCGTTGGCGGCGCAGTCTCGAAGCCCGTCGCAGTCCGTCCGTACCTGGCTGGCCACTTCTGCAGGCTGCAGGCCTTCTGTCCACCTCGCCAGGGCATCACCGCTGGACTCCTCACACCTGGTACGAGCGCTAGCGGATGAACCGGGGGAGCCATTTCGCCTTGTAGCCGGGGTGCCAGGCGTATTCGGCGGCCAGCTGCCGCACCGCGAAGCCGAGTCCGACGGCACGGCCGGAGGCGAAGTCGTCGTCCGGCCGGTCGGCGTCCCGGTCCGCCACCTCAACGTACTCGCCGAGCAGGACGCGACTGGTCTCGATACGGGCCAGCGTACGAGCCGGATCCTGGAGCGCGATGTGCCGGTCGTAGCCGGCTCCCCTCACCGTGAACGCGACACCGGACGTCCTGTCGTGGACCTCTCCGGGCGCCTCCGGCGGGCACCTCCAGCTCGCGCCGCCGGCGTCCCACGCGACCTGCTCCTCCTCGGCAAGCCGCGCTTGGATGAAGGCCACCATGTCTGCGTTGCCGGCCATGCGAAGGCGCTTCCTCTCGTGACGTGCTAAGCGGTGACTGTGGTGTCATTCTGGGGGACGTCGGACCTCGTGATCCAGTCCGTAGCTGCTCTCCGCCGCCGACGCGCGGGCCGGTACTTCAACTTGGACGGCAGTTGGGGGAGGTAGCGACAGGGGATCCCAGCGCGGTCGACCTAGATGACCCGTCTCGCTGTGGGGTGAGTCAGGCTCGGTCTCTCTGAACCATCTAGTCGCGTGTCTCGGCCGACCTTGGCCATCTCTTGGTGTGTCTCGCTCTGGCACGTTGTGTGGGGGGGCTGGGACGACTTCGCCGCCCGTCAGCGACGCGAGACGGACCGGCACGGTGGCTCTGCTGAGGGTTCGTGCTGCGAGCCAAGGTGGTCTTGGAGTTCACGGTGCCGGAACTGGTAGGCGATGCCGGCGATGCGGAGGAGTCCGGCGCCGTAGCACCATCTTGCCCGACCCCGGGGCGCCGGTGATCACCAGCCGCCCGGGACGCAGGTCCCGGTAGTAGTCCACGATCTTCTGGAGCTGACCGCTTGTCCCGGCGCCTTCGGCGTTGTGGCACGGGGCGGGGAGCAGGTCGAACTGGACGTCGATGGGATGGTCGTGGTCGCCGAGGAGCTGCTTGCGGGCCGCGCGCTCCTTGTCGAGTACCTCCACGGCCAGCCGGCCTGCTGCGTCCGGGAGGTTGGTTCCTGCCAGCGCTGGGCCCGAGCGCTCTGCTGTACGGCAACGAGGGCTATGGCCAGGGATATCAGGGCGATCACTGCACCCACGGGGTCGAAGTCGTCTCCCGCCGAGACATCTCGCAGCGTCCGCCACCCGAGCACGCCCCCCAGGCCGAGCGCCGCCACCGCGAGAGCGCCGAAGACCAACCGCCGCCCGCCTTGCGGCGCCGTCACAGGTTCATGATGGGGATTTGCGCGTCCTTCGCCCCGAGCCGGGCGACGAGGCGTTCCGGGTCCGGGAACACGCCCTCGTACGCGGCCAGGGCACCGGCCCTGTCGCCCTGCTGGATACGCAGCACGCCGAGGACCGTGCTGCCGAGGGAGCCGACCGCGTGAGGAGCCTGGGTCCCGGCCAGCTCGACGGCCTCGGCGTGGTGGCGCATCGCCTCGTCGTGCAGACCGGCGCAGCCCGCGGCGAGCGCGAGATTCGCGAGCAGCATCACGCGCAGTCCCCCGTCGGTCTCCGTCTGGAGCTGATGATGGATCAGTTCCATGCTGTCGGTGTATCGCCTGGTGCGGAACGCCATGGCCCATCCGGTTCGGTCGC
Organism: Streptomyces sp. NPDC019890; assembly: GCF_044903445.1. Classification (NCBI taxonomy): domain Bacteria; kingdom Bacillati; phylum Actinomycetota; class Actinomycetes; order Kitasatosporales; family Streptomycetaceae; genus Streptomyces; species Streptomyces sp. NPDC019890. Next base: position 3,937 of record NZ_JBJDQK010000034.1, read on the forward strand.
TGATCTGGATCTGGTCGATCACCCGCTGGCCCTTGTTCCAGGTGCCGACGTAGCCGAGCTTGAAGTCCCGCCACTTCGTGGCGTCCAGAGCCGGCAGCAGGGGATAGATGTCGGTGGCGCACTGCGCTGGTGAGGGCGGGCAGAACAGGAAGACGGCGTGGTTGTCTCCCACGACCACGGTGGCGTCGATCACGCCCCAGTTGTCCCTATGGGCGTCGCCGTGAAGGACGTCCTTGGAATGCAACTGGGCGAGGCGTTCCCCCAACTGCATGTAGAAGGCGACCACCCGCAGCCCACCCTTGCCCTCGTAGAAGCTGATCTCCGGTTCCGGATCGGGGACGGCGAGCCACAGCTCACGGAAGGCCCGGTAGTGCGTCCGCAGAGGTTCGGATTCGTAGGGGAAGGGCTCGGGCGGCAATGGGTCGGCCGTGGCACTCAGAAAACGGATGCTCTCCTTGGGGCCGGCGATCAGCGGATACTGCTGGAATACGGTGCCGTTGAGGCAGGACAGCGGGACGACGGCACATTCGCCGATCGACTCCGCGACGTCGCGGGGCCATGACCAACGACTCGACGTGCGTTCACCGCTGGGCGGATGCGTGATAAGTGCCATCTCGCCACGGGCGATCAGCTCTCGCGCCAGGTGTAACTCATTGCCGTCAAATTCGACCATGTCCACCAAGTCCACCGCACAAGCATAGAATCACGCCGTGACCGACACACAGGAAAACCGCGGGCTGGTGACGCAGAGCCTGGTGCGCAACGCCGGTGCTGCGCTGAGGAGTTCGGGAACTCTGTGTCTCCGGTCCCTCATGGACCTGTGCACGCTGGGCGAGGCTCTGGTCCTGCTGGACCGGGTGGAGTCCCTGGACTCGGTGGACCGGCACAGCAGCCCGCTCACCGACCGTCTCGAACGGGAAGGGCTGTACGGCACGTTACGCCCCACGCTCTCGGGCGGTGATCTGCGCAGACTGCTGCTGCGTATGCCGACCGAGCTGGCGTCCCGTACGATCCTGCCGGACGGGCAGGACTCCGCCGCGCGTGTCGACGGGGATCCGCTCGCGGGCGGCGGCGACCCTCCCGTGAGCCTCGACGACCTGGTGGCGCAGGTCGACCGGCTCGTCGCGTTCCACAGCGCCGGTGAGGTCGGCAGCGAGCGCGCCTACCGCAGCAACGGATATCTGATCGTCGCCGCTGCCCACGGCCTGGACTACTTCCCCGACTTCGAACGCGGCACCTTCACCGCCGGCTGCCTCCAGAAGGTGTACCGCTCGCTTCCGATGCGGCTGTACGAGAAGGTCGCCGAATCCCTGGACGAGTCCCTGACCGGAGGTGACGTGGTCTCCGAGTGGGCCGCGATCTCCACGATCCCCATCCCTCCGGTGGGCGCCCTGGTACTGGACCGCGCGGCTTCACCGGCCGAGGTGCCGGAGGCACTCCTGCGCGTGCGCGAGGACTTCGCCCGCTACCGTCGTTACTTTGCCGATTTCAAGGCCGAGCTGGCCGCGGCGGACACCATCAAGGAGCGCAACCGGCTCCGGACCACCTACCAGGTCCTCCTGGACGAGGCGAGCGGTCCGGGCGCAGAGGTGGTGTCCCTGGCCGGCATGCTCAATCTGACCCAGAGCGTGGTCACGGCCGCGGCGACCCCGACATCGGTGACCAGTTACGGCGCCCTGCTGCTGACGCAGCCGATCGAGTGGATGCAGCGCTGGTGGCGCCGCAGACCGCTGTCCATCCTCTTCCGGATGGACGGCAAACTGCCGAGGCTCTCGGTCTACCGCGATCTGGTGGGCAAGTTGTGGGGCGAGCAGGCGGCGGAACTGGTGCTCGACGAACTTGCGGAGCGGGCACAGCAGCAGCGGTTGCTGCTGGCGGACGCCTGACCGGGCCCGATCCCGGCGGCCGGTTCCGGGAGTCCGGGCTGTCCGGGCTGTTTTCCTACGCTACGAAGAGATCGGCCCAGTGGGTGATCCCGCCGGTGTGGACGTGTATGCCGCAGCGGGCCGACAGGGCGGTGACTATGGCGATTCCCCGGCCGTGCTCGTCCGGGACAGCCGACTGCCCGGCCGAGAGGGCGCATCCCGCGTCGGTGACTTCGACGCGCAAGGCTCTGCGTTCGTCGACGTGCACCCACGACAACCGCAGCGTCGCCGGTGGCAGGGCATGGACGAGCGCATTGGTCAGCAGCTCAGAGACCACCAGGACCGCATCCATGGTGACGTCCGGGGGAAGGCCCCACTCGGCGAGCACCGCGCGGACACGTCCGCGTACGACCGAGACGGCTCTCGGGGAATGTGGCACGGGAGAGACATGATCGACTGCCTCGCGGGCCACTGTGTTGAGCTGAGCCGTCATGTGCCCTCCTCGGCCAGTTGCTGTCGGCACGGGACGCCGACCTCAACGCAGGCTAGGGAGCGATACGAGGCCGGTCAATGAACGGCGGTCGGCATTATCGAACGCGAGACTATGGATCCGGACAAATCATTGCATTATGCGGCACCAAGACCGGTAAAGACGGACTTAGAATCGCCTTATGGCCGGCCCAGTCCAGTCCATCGAACGGGCGGCGGCAATCCTGCGACTGCTCGCCGGTGGCCCTCGTCGGCTCGGACTGGGCGAGGTGGCCGCGTCGCTCGGGCTCGCGAAGGGCACCGCCCACGGCATTCTGCGCACCCTGCAGCACGTGGATTTCGTGGAGCAGGACGCGGCGACGGGAAAGTACCAGCTCGGGGCGGCGCTGCTCCACCTCGGCACCAGTTACCTGGACGTCAACGAGCTGCGGTCGCGCTCCATCAACTGGGCCGACGCTCTGGCCGCCCGCAGCGGGGAGGCAGTCCGCCTGGGCACCCCCCTGGAGGACAGGGTGCTCATCGTCCACCACGTCTTCCGGCCGGACGACACGCTCCAGACCCTGGATGTGGGCGCGCTGCTGCCGCTGCACGCCTCCTCGCTCGGCAAGGTCCTGCTGGCCTTCGGCACCGCGACCGTGGAGTCGGCGCTGGACGCCGGACTGGACGCGTACACCCGGCACACCCTGGTCGACCCTGAGCAGCTCACCCCGGCACTCGCCGAGATCCGGGAGAACGGATGGGCAGCCGAGGTCCAGGAGATGAGCATGGGTGAGGCCGGCATCGCCGCGCCCATCCGGGGGCACGGCGGCCTCGTGGTGGGAGCCATCGGCGCATCCGGCCCGGTCGAGCGGATCTGTGATGCCAGGGGCAAGCCTCAGCCGGCCCTGATCACCCTGCTCCGTGAGGCCGCACGGGCGATCTCCAGAGACCTGGGGGCGGCCCGCTGGTAAGTCCCTCACCTGAGTCCCACCACCGCATCGTGGACGCTTCGGAAGGCGGTCCGGATCATGGTTGAACGGTATGTGATGTCCATAGACCAGGGCACCACCTCCACCCGTTGCATCCTGTTCGACCACAGTGGGCGATTGGTGTCGGTGGCCCAGCGCGAGCACCAGCAGTATTTCCCGAGGCCCGGCTGGGTCGAGCACGACGCCCTCGAGATCTGGCGCAATCTGCGGCGCGTCGTGCCAGAGGCCCTGTCCGGCGTCGGCGTCTCCGTCAAAGAGGTCGCCGCCCTGGGGATCACGAACCAGCGCGAGACGACGGTGCTCTGGGACCGGCGGACAGGCACCCCGCTGGGGAGAGCGATTGTCTGGCAGGACACCCGCACCGCTGCGCTCGTCGAGGAGCTGAGAAACCACCCCGGCGACGAGTTCTTCCAGGAACGCTGCTGCCTGCCGCCCTCGACCTACTTCTCCGCGCCACGCATCCGCTGGCTGTTCGACCACGTCGCAGGGCTGGAACAGCGAGCCCAGGACGGCGAGGTGTTGTTCGGCACGATGGAGACCTGGCTGATCTGGAACCTCACCGGCGGGCCTTCCGGCGGTCAGCACATCACTGACGTCACCAACGCCAGTCGCACGATGCTCATGAACACGCGCACGCTCACCTGGGACGAGGAACTGCTGGGGTTCTTCGGGGTCCCCCGCGCCATGCTGCCCGAGATCCGGTCCTCGGCGGAGCGCTACGGTGAGGACCGCTCGGTTCTCCCGGGCATGCCCATCACGGCCGCGCTCGGCGATCAGCAGGCCGCACTCTTCGGGCAGACCTGCTTCTCCCCGGGCGAGGCGAAGTGCACCTACGGGACCGGCAGCTTCCTGCTGCTCAACACCGGCACCGACGTCGTACGGTCCCGCAACGGACTTCTCACCACCGTTGCGTACAAGATCGCCGATCAGCCCGCGGTCTACGCGCTGGAAGGCCCGATGGCCGTCACGGGCTCGCTGGTCCAGTGGTTCCGTGACCGCCTGGGACTGATCAGCAGCGCGCCGGAGATCGAGACCCTCGCGCGCACCGTCGAGGACAACGGCGGCTGCTACATCGTCCCGGCGTTCTCCGGTCTCTTCGCGCCCCACTGGCGCAGCGACGCACGCGGCGTCATCGTCGGCCTCACCTCGTACATCACCAAGGGGCACCTGGCCCGAGCTGTGCTGGAGGCCACCGGCTGGCAGACGCGTGAGGTCGTCGACGCCATGAACGCCGACTCCTCGCTGACCCTGAATGAGCTCAAGGTCGACGGCGGCATGACATCCGACAACCTGCTCATGCAGATCCTGGCCGACGTCCTCGACGTGCCCGTGGTGCGGCCCATGGTCGCCGAGACCGTCTCGCTGGGCGCCGCCTACGCCGCCGGGCTGGCCGTCGGCTACTGGTCGGACCTGGAAGTCCTGCGCCGGAACTGGCACCGGGCGGCGCAATGGCTGCCCGACATGGACTCCGCGCGGCGCGAATCGGAATACGAAAACTGGCAGCGGGCGGTCGAGCGATCGCTGGGGTGGATCAAGCCGTCGACCCGGCCTTGACGGGCAACCTGCCACAGTGGCTGTGCCAGAACGGGGAGTTTGCGCTCAGCGCCAGGAGCACGGCCAGCCAGGCCCGGATCTTCGAAGGCCTCGTTCCTGTCCTTGCGGAGGGGGCGGTCTCTTCTACTGCAACGCGTGTACCGCCGCTCTGAAGAGCGCCGGCGCGCGGTGTGCCGCCGGAACGATCAGGCGAGCCGTCCCGGAGTGCCGGGCTGCTCGCACAAGGCCCGCGGTGAGCACCCGGTGACGTCTGGTCAGCCGGGCCCAGTGCGCGGGGTAGTCCTGCGGGCGGTCGGCCGCCAGGCATGTGATCGCCGCCGCGGCCGTCGCCATGGCCAGGGCGATGCCTTCGCCCGTCAGAGCGTCGACGTAGCCCGCTGCGTCACCGATCAGCAGGACTCGCCCGGCCCGCGGGCTCCGCGCCCGTTGGTGCAGCGGCCCGGCACCGCGTACTGCACCGACCCCCCGGCCCCGGAGCAGCGCGGCAAGGGCGGGAAACGCCGTCAAGTGCTCGTCGTGCGAGCGCCGGTTGCGGCTGAGTACGGCGACCCCCACCATGCAGTCCGCGACCGGAGTCACGTAC
>NZ_JBJDQK010000035.1:0-9345 GCF_044903445.1 Streptomyces sp. NPDC019890
GCTCGGATCTGGGCAGCGCCTCAGCTCAGGTATGAGGCGTGGCGGTCTGCTGGGCCGCGAGGTAGCCGGCCCAGCTGTCCTGGGCCAGTGCCGCCCACTGAGTCGCGGTGTTCCTGTGTATGTCGTCAACACGGACGGGACGATCTGGTCCGCGTTCACCGGTGACGACGGCGTGCTGTGGATCGACGTTGAAGACGACGTCGAGGTGGTCGTGAACGGGGCGATCGTCGACGGTCAGATCCGCGGGGCCGAGGTGGATGACCACGGCCGTATCTGGATCGACTACGACGACTGACCGCGCGGCCGAACGGCCTAGGCCGCTTCTTCCGGATCAGCAAGCCCTCGGGAGGCAGGGCTATTGCCCGGCCGCCGGGGCGCGGGGGAAGACAGGTGTCCTTGCACCGCCAAATCGCCCGCCCGTTCGAGCAGGCGTTCACGCACGCAAAGCTCGACGCGCTCCTGACCCGCATCGCCGACCGCGAGCCGCACCTCCGACTCGCGGCCTGACGACCAGAATTTCCGGCCGCGTGTACTAGGATCCGCCGCTAGCATCACTCGATCGATAGGAGGCCCGATGATCGGCGTGCTCGTGACTTTCGCGCAGACAGACAAGTTCGATCGTTCAACTATCGCAAAGATTGCCGGCGAACTCCGAGGACCGTTCGAAGGCATGGCCGGCCTTCGCTTCAAGAGCTTCATGCTCGACGAAGACGGTGTTCAGGCAAGGAACTTCTACGTGTGGGATGACGAGGAGAAAGCCCGCGCCTTCTTCACAGAGGAGCTCGTCGACAAGGTGACGGGGATTTATGGCGTCCCGCCCAAAATCGAATATCTCGATATCGTGGGGTTCGTCGACAACTCTGGCACCTGATTCTCGAGGAGGCTGTCGCACAAACCTTTGCTGTCCAGGCCGTTTTGGACCATCGGGGCATGCCACAGAACATCCTCACATGCGATCGAGACCAAGCGCTGCTGCACCCCTGCAGCCCCCTGACCTGCGCGACTGGCTGCCCGAGGACCACCTTGCCTGTTTCGTGATCGAGGCGATCGAGCAGCTCCACCTCGAGCCCTCGGCCGCCCGGCCCCTGCGTTTAAAGCGCCCGGCGCGCCGATTCTGCGGAAAGGCCCGAAGCCGACCCCCGGATCATCTCGCTGACCAGATGAAGATGCCCGCGATGTGGAGGCCGGCTTTGAAGATGGTGGCGGTCTTCTCGTAGCGGGTGGCCAGGCCGCGCCAGTTCTTCAGGCAGTTGATGCATCGTTCGACGGTGTTGCGCTGCTTGTATGCCTCGCAGTCGAAGCCAGGAGGGCGGCCGCCGCGGCGGCCTTTGCGCTTGCGGTTGGCGATCCGGTCGGCGGGTTGTGGGATCACAGCCCTGATCCCGCGGCTTCGCAGGTGCTCGCGGATGGCCCGGGACGAGTAGGCGCGGTCGGCCAGCACCTTCACCGGGCGAGTGCGCGGGCGGCCGACCTCCCTCGGAACACGCAGCCCAGCCATGACGTGCTCGAAAGCGGGCGCGTCACCCGCCCGCCAGGCGTGAGGACGAGGCACAGCGGCCGACAACGCCCATCCGCCGCCAAGTGAACCTTGGTGGCCAGCCCACCGCGGGAGCGCCCGATGGCATGGTCTGGTCGGCGGGCTCGCCGGCCGGGGCCCCTTTATACGGGCCCCAGCCGCATGCTGGTGGGCACGCACGATCGTGGAGTCCACTGCGACAACCCAATCCAACTCGCCCTCGGCATCGGCCTGGGTGAGCAGGGCAGTGAACACCCGCCCCCAGGTACCGTTGATTGCCCACTTTCGCAGCCGGGTGTAGACGCCCTTCCACGAGCCGTACTCGGCGGGCGGGTGCACCCACTGCGACCCGGTCTGGAACTTCCACGCGATGGCGTCGATCACCTGCCGGTGATCACGCCACCGCCCGCCCCGCCTCGGCGTCCGGTCCGGCAACAACGGCTCTATCCGCGCCCACTGCGCGTCAGTCAACGGCACACCAGGCCAACGATCCGATGATCGGAAAGAAGCCGCCTAGTCCTCTGTCCAACGCTCTTTGCCGACGTGGGACCAGGTGGTCGCGTTGCGCGACTTCATCTACTACGGACATACGCTGCCGCGGCTCCCACGATCCGCCTCAACGGAGAGGCGCCGCACGCCGCTGGGTCCGATCTGGCGCGCGTGGCGGAGGTCAACGGGGCCCTCCATCAAGTCACATCCCACCTGTGCAGTCGGCTGTATGCCGAGCTTGCGACAGGTCGCCCTGGACCCGTCGCCGAGGCGTCGTGGGAGGCCCTCATCTCGATCACCGCGGCCTGGCGCGAGGACCCCGAGCTGCCGGAAGGCATGAGGGAACTGCTTCCGATCAACCCGCATTGACCGCGAGCACAGGGGATGCGGGGAACGCAGACTGCTCGTCGAAGAGTTCGCTCTGAAGGCAGTGGTAGAGCTGGCCGATCATGCGCTTGAAGAGGTTGCGCTGGGCGGCGGCGTGCCGGTCTTCCTTCGCGTCGCCGCCGGTAGTGCTCAGCGGCGTAACTCGGGGCCGGAGAAAAACTGCGTGCTGGACGCGCCCGTGCCTGGAATGCTCGGGTCCGTGGCCGACTCGACTCCTTATGGCGACGAACGCAGCTCGTATTCCCGGGAGGCGCTTGCCCACCTGGTGCTCTCCGACCGGGCTGTAGGTCTCTCCGAGACGGCCGGCGGCCTGGCGGTCACCCGCTACGACCTCTATGCCGGTCCCGGCGGTCGCGTCAGCGAGGCCTTGGAGTTGTCCCGACGTGCGGGACGGCTTCTGGTCAGCGCCGTGGTGTACGAGCGTGAGCGCGGCAGCTCCTGGGAGGTCATCGGCCGATGCCTCGGCATCGAGGCCTCAGCGGCACAAGAGCGGTTCTCCAATGACCTCGACCAGTGGAGCACGGCGTTTGAGGTGCCCTATCGACTCGATGAGACCGGCCGCAAGCGCATTCCTCAACTGCCCACTGCTTCCTACGACCCCGAGCGTGCCTGCAGACGTCTCGACCTTTGGGCCAACGTGCGCCTGAGTTTCGATGACAAGCATGCTGTGAGCGCCGGCCCGGTCACGGAGGCGGGGGAAGAGGAGATGGCCGGGCCCGTACGGCATGAGATCGGCGGTTGGATATGGCGGGGCAATCTCGAAGCTTTCCTGGACCTGCTGTCGGAGTACGTCGGTCAGGACCCTGACGACGCCGCCTGGGACATCGTCGGTCTCGGCCTTGAGACGACCGATGACGAGGATCCGAGCACCTGGTACTCCTATCCTTTGGTCGGCGCCCTTCACTCCGTTGACGTCCGGATTGCGAACGCGGTCGGAAGCGATGTTCTGTCCTTCGTCGTCAGCGGTGCTGACTCGGCCGTGCTGAGGCTGAGAGTCGACACACTCTTGGCTGCCCTCTCCGCAAATGCGCCTGCGCTCCGAGCGCGGCAGGGGGCACCTGGGAGGAGCAAGCGCTCAGATCACGCTTGTTGCCACGCGCAGCGCTACTCGCGCGCCGCTTCCCATACGCTGCGGCCGGATGCCCTCTGCAGATCATCCAGGGCGGCCTCAAGCTGCTTCGCGAACTGCTCCTCGGTCAGCGGCTCCCCGACGAGGCTCTCGGTGGCGAGGCCCTCGGTGTCGTCGGCGAAGGCGGTGCTGCTGCCCAAGGCGGTGACCGTGAGGGCGGCGCCCACGGTCAGTGCGGGGCGCAGCCGTGGCCTGCGAGACGGTCGGGGCCGTCGGTGGGCGCCATCAGGGCGCGGCCGAATGCCTTCTGCGCGGTGCTCAGAACTCATGCCTGTACCTCTGCTCCGGTGGGGTGGCTGCCCATGGCGCAGACACGGCGCCCGGGGCCACGTTCGGCCGCGGAATCTCATCCATCCGCCATCGACGCTAGGGGTCTGAGACACCGGAAGCACAGTTCAACGAGATTCATCGGGCTGCCTTAAGGCAGCCCTCACCCTGCCTTTAGGGCTCGCAGATTAATAACGTGCGTGCGGGCACCATGCTGACGTGGGGCGTCAAGTCCCAGAGCCCACAAGTCAATTCTCTGCGAGCCCTAGGGACAATGCCGTTGTGTTAGATCCGGGCGTAGGTTGCTGTGGTGGTGTCCGGGGGTGGTGTCGGTGGCCGAGCGTTTGTCGGAGTAATCGGGTCTGGGGCTGTTGACCTGGGTGTATCCGCCGGGGTTGGTGGACCGGGTGGTGGCCGCGTGCGGCCGGGTCGAGCAGCGCAGACGGCTGCTCCCGGCACGGCTGGTGGTGTATTTCGTGCTGAGGCTGGCGTTGTTCTCGCCGCTCCCTATCTGGAAGTGCTGCGGCACCTGGTAGAGGGGCTGCGCGGAGCGGGGCTGTGGGGTAACTGGCACATCCCCGCGAAGTCCACGCTGTTTTGAGCCCGGAAACGGCTGGGGTCGGAACCTTTGCGGGCAACGCTGGGAGATCGAATCCGTACTCGGCGAGATCAAACCCATCAACGCGGCCCCGGAGTGGTGCTGACCAGCAAGACTCCCGAAGGAGTGCGCCAACAGATCTGGGCGCATCTGCTGGTCCATCACGCCCTGCGCGAGCTGATGTGCAGAACCGCAGCCGCCCGCGGCCTCGATCCCGACCGGCTGTCCTTCACCGACACCCTGCGCGCCGCCCGGCGCAGCGTGACCACCACACCAGGCGTCTTTTCCCTCTGAGCTCCTGGTCAACGCACTCAGACAACCCTTCTGGACCGGCTCTGCCACGCCGACGGCTCCGCAGCCGCCCCGCGTCGTCAAACGCAAGATGTCCAACTACCGGCTCAAGCGGGCCGAACACCACACCTGGCCCAGCCCACCAAAGCGCCAGCCGACGCCGTCGTCGTCCACCCACCCAGATCCTCAGCGCGGTAACGCAACAGCATTGCTCCTAGGCCGGGCTGCGCACAACCAGGTGCAGCACGTCGTCGATCGCCAGCCGCAGCCCGCACCCCTCGTTCGCGGCCGCCGGGCTGGGGGAGTACGGCAGTACGCGAGCGGGCCCGGCCTCCAAGCTAGACCAGGCCCGCTCCCGCGTGTGGCTACGAACGGCCGGGCCGCCGCATCCCGATCGCTTCGGCGACGTCCTCGGACAGGCTCTCGTACGGCAGGCCGGCCCGGAGGTCTCACACGGGCGGCTCGCACCGGTCGTGGCGCGGTGTGCCGCTCTCCTGGACTCACCGCCCCGTGACGCGTCGGAGTATGGGAGGGAACTGCGGCTCGCCCTGGACAATGGGCTGGACCTGCTCGTGCGCGCGACCGGCGACCAGCACCAGGTCCGTGGGCAGTCACCGACCGCAGGACGCCGCTGCCCCGTGACTGCCTCATCAGGCCTGCCCGCGACATCTGTTGCGGCTACCCGTTGCGCCAAGTGTTGCGCGAGCCGAATCTCCGTCCTGGAGTTCGTGCAGGTCACCACGGACGTACGGGCGTGGTCGGGAGTCTGACATCCCCATTGCCTCCGCTTTCGCCCATGTCCCTGCTGGATCGAAGGAGAACGGCGGGCGGGATGGGCGGCGCGGACGCAGCCGAAAATCGGGGCGCGCTCGCCCAGTGTTGCGCGCCGGCCGGGGCCGCCGCGCTCGGGCCGCCGTCAGTGCGGCGGCAACCAGCGGGGCGTCGTCAGAGGCGAGCCGTCTTCCACCGCGCCTCATGACTGGTGTGCCTGCTGTCCGGCAGGCGATCGCGGTGGTGCAGGCCGCGTACGGGCGCAGCTCCGTGAGGGTTTGGCGCCGCGACAGCCAGGCCCTCATCGGGGTGCGCATGGGGCCGCGCGAGCGATCTCGCAAGAGTCAAAAGCACGGCATCACGGACAGCGAACATGCCAGATCGTCGCTATTTGAGCGCATGCGGGCCAGCCTGCCCAAGGAATCACCTGGTCAGGACAACCTGTACTCGCTGTACTGCAACATCTACCGGCACCGACCCGACGATTTGCCAGCCTTGTTGCCCGAGGTATGGCTGCGCTGGGATCACCAACACAGTTCACCAGCGCCAGGGCCTGCCGGTTGGCGACCAGTGAGGGCTGCGTTGCGGCAGGCCAGGGGAAGAGCGCGACCGCCACCTGACCGGCGGGCCGGCTGATCAACGACACAATGCAGAGCCCGGCCGGAGGGTGGACGGCCGGGCTCCGTTCTGCCTACCGCCTGAACTGGGCCAGGAAGTCATCCACGAACTTATCAACCTCGGCAAGGGTGTTCATCCTCCGCGTTCAGACGCTCGACGAAGCTCACTCCTGCGTGCCGGAGCTGCCGATCGCGGCGGTGATCGGCGGCGGCGCGGTCCCTGTGATGCGGGCCGTCGAGTTCGATGGCGGCGACGCGTCCGCGATACGTGATGAGGAAATTCGAGGACACGCCTGCGAACACCCGCATGCCACCGAGAGGCGTGATCCCGATGGTCTCACTGTCCGGCAGACCGGACTGCCGCTTCTTGAGCACCTGGTACAGCTCAAGCTCGTACTGATTCGTGAAGTGAAGCCCGTCCTCGCTGGGGTGATGCGGCTCAAGCCGGGGCTTGCGAGCCTGGTTGCTGGGCTTCGGGCCGTTGCCCGTCCGCCACTGCTCCCGCCAGTTTGTGGCGAGCCATGGGATCTCCGGCCGACGTTGAGAAGGTCGATCTGCTTGCCGGACGCCTCCAGCACCGTGCTCATGACTTCCTGAATGCTGCCCAGTTCGGCCTGGTTGCAGGTCGGAAAGAGCTCGCCCCGCCTTGACTCAACACCGGAGAGGCTTCGCGTTGTTGGGGACGCGCTACGTCTCCGGCTGGCGGCGATCTTGACGGCCTAGATACGCGTCATGATCCGGAGCAGGTTCGGGTCGATCATCCCGACGTCATCGACATGATCACGGTGGGCGTAGACGTCCCAGCCAGGACCGGAGTTGCCCAGCACATAGCGACCAGGTCGGCATCCGCCGCGTCCGTGATCACCTCGTCGCCGGCATGGCAGACGTCGCTCACGACGCACCGCCCCGGCGGTGGCACGGGCACCCGCAGCGGGCCACGAGGAAGATGCCGTTCGAGTGCGGAAGCGGCACATCCTCGGTCTGGCGGCACTCGCGGTGCACATCCGCGTAGGTCGGCTGCTGGGCAAGGGTGCACTCCGCCGACAGCGTCCGGTCGTCGGTCGCTGTCGGCGCGCTCACGGCAGCTCTCCCCGGCTCCTGGCGTTGACCAGGGCCACACACGCCGACAGCTTCTCCGCCGCCGTAGCGGGCCGCAGTGGGCCGGACGCGTCCCACTTCCGTCCGCCGCCGGGCGGACGGAGCTGCCAGCACGGACCCACACGGCCCGTGACCTGGCCCACCTTGCGCGTCGCTTCATCGAACACGAGATCGTGGATCTCGGGCGTATACGCGTTCATGCGCACCCCCGCCGGATGACGTCGGCGAGCCGGATAGCGACGTCGGCACGCACCCGGCCCAGAGTGATCAGGTTCAGTGAGGGCGATGCCCTGTCCGCCCCCAGCGACGGCAGCACGATCTTCGCTGCCGTCAGTGCTTCCCGCAGAGCCTCCACGGCCGCTGTGACATCCGTGGTGTCCGGTTCTTGCTGCGCTGTGACCATGAACTCAGCGTGATCGCGGGCCAGTTGAGAGGGTCAGCACCTATACTCGACTATTCGCGAGACCACGCCGCCTATAGGCGTTTATGTCCACGAGGGCGCGGCGTAGCTGTACCGTCCGACGCTGAGCACGTTGATCATGAATGGATCAGGACCCGGCGAAAGGAACTGATCATGGCCCGACGGCTTCGCTTCAACGGCACCGGGAGCGGCGTGAACGGCTGCCCCGCCGTGCACGAAGACCTCGACACCAGCGAGGTGATCATTGTGCCGTCGGCGAGGACATCCGGCAGCTCTGGCGCGTGGACGCCGACAGGCTCCAGCTCCCCGAAGAAGACTTCTGGAGCTTCGACTCCCGGCTCGTGGCCCGGCTCAACTTCGACGACGCCGACGACCTCGTGAACGTTGAGCGGGTCACGGAGCCGGTGGAGGTCAACCGGTACGCCCAGGTGCGGGATGCCGCCTGGCACTACGCGATCCCGTACGAGACGTTCGCGGCGGACCTGTCCGCGACCGAGTAGCAGCGAGCGGAACCGGTGACCACGGACTACCAGCAGGCCCGCGAAGCACTTGGCGTCCGGCTGCGTGAGCTGAGGCTCACGGCCCCGGACGGTCGGCTCACCGGTTCCGCACTGGCCCGGCAGCTCGGCTGGCCGCAGCCCAAGGTCAGCAAGCTGGAGAACGGCAGGCAGACCGCCACCCCCGACGACCTCCGCGCGTGGGCCGAGGCGACCGGCCAGCCGGACGCGTATGACGAACTGCTCGCCCGGCTCAGGGGGTTCGAGTCCCACATCCGCTCATGGCGGCGGCAACTGGCCTCGGGTCACAAGGCCGTTCAGGACATCCACCTCGGTGCACACGCCGACGCGTCCGTGTTCCGTGGCTGGGAGTCGTCCATGATCTTCGGGATTCTCCAGACCCCCGACTACGCCCGGCACATCTTCAGTCGGTACGCCGAACTCCAGCAGTTGCCCCGGGACACCGAGGAGGCCGTACGGTCCCGGATCAAGCGTCAGGAGGCGCTGTACGACCCCGCGAAGCGCTATTACCTGATCCTTTGGGAGGCCGCGCTCCGCGCGCTGGTCTGCCCGCCGTCGGTCTTGGCCGCACAGCTCGACCGACTGTCCGGGGCCGTCGGTCTGGACACGGTCGAACTCGGGATCATCCCGTTCAGCGCGTCACTCAAGATCCCGCCCGCCACGGCCTTCTGGATCTACGACGACAGCCGCGTGATCGTCGAGACGTGGCACTCGGAACTGTGGATCGAGGACGAGCCCAGCGTGAACACCTACCGCCGTACCTGGCGCACGCTGCGGGAGTCCGCCGTGTACGGCGCCGATGCGCACCGGATCATCAGTGCCGCGCGCCAGGCCCTCAACGTCGCCTGACGCACACCAGCCCGTCTGATCACCCGCAGTCGGCCAGCACCTCCAACCCCACCATCACCACCTTTGCGGATCGGCCCCCGGTTGAATCGGTTCGCTGCCGCAGTGGCCGTCTGGAGGCTGATCGGGCTTGGCCCACACAATCGCCGCCAACACCTCCCGGTCAGGAAGTGGCGCCGCTGCGACGTCTGTTGGGCCCGGAGTCTTTGATCGTCACGCCGGGAGTCGCGCTGCCCGGCCGAGCACTCCCGCACCGGCACGCCGGGAGCGGCCGTCGCCTCGTACGTTGTCGTCGGCCGGGGAGCACCAGGGCGCCAGACCTCGTTGCGGCGCTACGGCTCTGTCTGGCCGGGGTCTCGTAAGGCGCGCCCGTTCAGCCGAGCAGCGCCGATGCCGG
>NZ_JBJDQK010000036.1:0-9134 GCF_044903445.1 Streptomyces sp. NPDC019890
ACTGGAGCTGGGAGTTGCTCAGCGCTCCCGAACGCATCGTCCTGCGCCGCCTCGCCGTGCACAGCGACGGCTGCGGCCTCGATGCGGCGGAGGCGGTGTGCGCGGGCGAGGGCGTGGCCCGCAGCTCGGTGCTCGACCTCGTCACCCGGCTCGTCGAAAAGTCCCTCGTAGTCGTCACGGACTGCCCCGCAGGCCCCCGCTACCGCCTCC
This sequence comes from Streptomyces sp. NPDC019890, assembly GCF_044903445.1. Classification (NCBI taxonomy): domain Bacteria; kingdom Bacillati; phylum Actinomycetota; class Actinomycetes; order Kitasatosporales; family Streptomycetaceae; genus Streptomyces; species Streptomyces sp. NPDC019890. The sequence continues at coordinate 211 of NZ_JBJDQK010000036.1, forward strand.
TCGAGTCGGTCGCCGCTTACTCCATCGAGCGGTTGCACGAGATGGCCGACGACACGGCAGCCCGCGAACGCCACCTGCAGCACTACCTCACGCTCGCCGAACGCGCCGAGCCCCGGCTGCGCGGTCCGCAGCAACGGTGCTGGCTCGCCCGTCTGGACACCGAGGCGGGTAACCTGCGCGCCGCCCTCGACGAGGCGGTGCGACGGGCCGCCGCCGGGCGAAGCGAGGAAGCCGTACGGCTCGCCACCGCCCTCTCCTGGTGGTGGCTGCTGCGCGGCCGGCTCACCGAGGCCCGCCGCAGCCTGGCCGCCGTCCTCGCGGCCGCCGCCGACGACGCCGTGCCCGAACTCGTCCTTCTGCACGGCGCGTTCGTGCTCCTGACCGGAGAGCGCACTGAGACCACCGCCGCCGACGCCGTACCCGACCCCGTGCGACGCGCCCGAGCGCTGTGGCTGAACGCCTACGGGATGTTCAGCGTCGGCGACCTGGACCGCAGTCGCGCGTTGAACACGCGCGCCCTCGCCCATTTCGAGGCCGCGGACGAGCAGTGGGGCACCGCAGCCGCGCTCGGCCTGCGGGCAGCGCTCGCCCTGGTCCGCGGCGACCTGGACGGTCTGGCCCGCGACGGACAGCGCAGTCGTGCGATCTTCCGCGACCTGGGCGACCGTTGGGGCGAACTGCAGACCGTCTCACCGCTCGCCGCGCTCGCCGAGATCAAGGGAGAGTACGCACAGGCGGCGCACCGCCAGCACGAAGGATTGCAGATAGCCGGGGAGTTGAGCCTGGAAGCCGAAGTCTCGGCCCGGCTCTCCGGGCTCGGCCGCCTCGCGCTGCTCGCCCACGACTTCGACCGCGCCCGCGAACTGCACGAGCAGGCACGCCGCATCGCGATCGAACAGGGCTACAAGTACGGAGAGATCCACGCCGACATGGGCTTGGCCCTCGGCGCGCGGCGCTCCGGCGACATCGACGCGGCCGAGACGCACCTGCTGCACATCCGCGACGACCACGCCGATGTCTCCTCTCCGGCCGGTGAACACCTCCTCCACGCCGAACTCGGCTTCATCGCGGAGCTCCGCGGCGATGCCGCCCAGTCCGCCGCCCACCACCTGCGCAGCCTTCAGATCGCCTGGTTCCTTGACGAGCCGCGTGCTCTCGCCCTCTCCCTTGAGGGACTCGCGGGCACGGCCACCCTGTACGGACACCGGCCCGGCGCCATCTGTACGGCCCTGCTTCTCGGCGCCGCCGACACCGCACGCCGCAGTGTGGGCGCCCCTTTGCCGCCCGCCGAGCGCGGCGACGTCGACCGCATCACCGCGGCAGCACAGGCTGTCCTGGGCGTGCGCGCCTTCAACGAGACATTGGAGCGCGGGACACGGCTGAGCCCCTCCGAAGCGGAGCGCCAAGCGCGTACCACACTGGCCCGAATGGCGGACAAGGTTGCCTGAGCCAGGCCTGGTTCATCCTCAGTGGGTTGCCTGGCTGCCGGTGCCGGAGAGGGTGGCCGAACTCAGGCCCGTTGATGCGGTGATGATGATGTCATCCAGGACATCGCGCGATCGGCCCAGATCGGCGATCATTCGGTCGAGGCGGTTGCGTTCCGCGGTGAGCTCGTCGACGAGTCGGGGAGTCGCGTTCTCGCTCGGTGTGCCGTCGCCGTCTCGCATGCAGGGGAGCAGCTGGGCGATCTTCTTGCTGTTCAGCCCTGCGGCATAGAGCGCCTGGATGAGGATGACCCGGTCGACGGCCCATTCTCTGTAGTCGCGGTGGCCACCGGGGGTTCGCTCGGCCCAGAGCAGACCATGCACCTCGTAGTAGCGCAGCGACCGCTCACTCACACCGCTGCGCCGGGCCAGTTCACCGATCCGCATCTCCCGCCTCGCATATCTTATTTAGGACTTGAACCTGACGCTGATGTCAACTCCTAGCGTAGCGGGCACGACGAACACGGATCCGTCTACGGAGGAAGTATCAATGAGTGACCTGACCGGCAAGGTAGCGCTGGTGACCGGCGGCAGTCGCGGGATCGGCGCGGCGGTGGCCAAGCGTTTGGCGGACGCAGGAGCGGCGGTTGCGCTGACCTACGTTCAGGCAGCGGACCAGGCGCGCGAGGTCGCCAAGCAGATCGAGGCGGATGGCGGCAGGGCCGCGGTCATCCAGGCCGACCTGGCGGAACCGGACGCTGCGGCGGAGGCAGTGGAGCAGACGGTCCGGGAGCTGGGCGGCATCGACATCCTGGTGAACAACGCGGGCTTCCTCGCCTACGGCCCGCTGGCAGAGGTGTCCGCTTCGGAGCTGGACCGGGTGCTCGCCGTGGACGTGCGGTCGGTGTTCCTGGCCGCCCAGGCCGCCGCCCGGCACATGGGTGACGGTGGGCGGATCATCAGCATCGGGTCGTGCTTCAACGGGCACCTTCCCGGCGCGAACTTCGTCCTTCAGGGGATGGGCAAGTCCGCGCTCATCGGGCTGACCAAGGGACTTGCCCGGGAGCTGGGGCCGCGCGGGATCACCGTCACCACCGTGGACCCGGGCCCGATCGACACCGACATGAACCCGGCCGGCGGCGACACCGCCGACTTCCAGCGCTCCCTCACCGCCCTGGGGCGTTACGGCGAGGCCGAGGACATCGCCGCCGCGGTGGCTTACCTGGCGGGTCCGAGCGGCCGCTACATCACCGGCACCGCCCTCGCCGTGGACGGCGGGTACACCATCTGACGAGGAGCCGTCCCCCGTCCACTCGCCGCCCGGTCGGCCGCGAGTGGACGGGCCCCCGGGCCGACGGCCGACGACCGTTGATCACGACCAGGTACTCGGGCCCGCACCGGTCGGCTCGCCAGGGTCCGTTCACCAGGCGGGCCCTTCGCCGTCGACGTCGGGCCGGCGCGGATCCGGATCGGCTTCACTTGCCGGCTGCGGCGCCGGGTCGGAGTTCGTCACGCCCCGGACGACAGACGCCAGGTACGACACCACGGGCCGGGCCGAACCCCATGATCTCTCCCCGGCCTGTACGACGGCCTCGACCTGACTCTGTCGGCGGGCCGCGGTCACCGCAGATCGCCTCTTCGGCAATGCCCGGGCGCACGGCATCGGACAGAGCGCACCCGAAGATGCGGCCGCTTGCCGGGGCGGCGACGAAGGAACGCGGCCGGCCGCGCCCGAAATGCTCGGCAGACCCTAAGCCTTGGTGATTCCGGCAGCGGTACGCGCGAGTTCGCCGCCAGGCGCGGACGGTGGCTGTCGTACCGTCGGCGTGACCATCACCGGGCCGCATCCACCAGGCAGTTGAGACATTCCTGCCTCCGTCCGGTCGCCGGCCGTCGAGTCCGACGGTGTGACAACGACCTTTCCCGACGAGCACTGCCCCCTCCCGGAGGCATGGAACCCGGCGCGCATCCAGCGCGGCAGCCGGGTCATCAGCATGTCCGCATTCCGCCGACAAGCCGAAACGGCCCGCCGCGGAATCTGACGGGCCGTTCTCTGAACACGGGAAAGGCGAGGAAGCTCTACTTCCGGGCTGTCGGACCTTTTCCAGGAAACGACATCATCCCGCTGCCAGGGATGGCGACGACCATTGTATCCGAGATTCCACGCCGATCCGAAAGTAGTTTTCCAGAACTTATCCAAGTCTGCAGATCATTCGCACTCCTTGCCTGGCGTGACACTCCCTGACAGCTCTTGACAGAGCCCTAACAGAGGGGGCCTCGAATCTTTGCTCGAGGTCGCGCAACATGGTCGGTGTCGCGCTCGACGTGCTTCCGGATTCGGCGCGATCGGTCCATTCAGGCGAGGCAGCAAAAATCCAGCGCAGAGCCTGGGCCGGCGAAATAGGGAAGCCGGTTCCGGAAAAGGAGAGGAACGCAATGGCTGTAGCAGAGCACGGGGGAAGCCTTCCGAAGCTGCCCCATCTGTCCGACGCGACGCTGCGGGACTCCGCGCACATGGCTGGTGTCGAGTTCGGCCCCAAGGACGCCGCGGCTATCGCGGACTTGCTGGTGAAGACCGGTATCGATCTGGTCGAGGTCGGCATGGTGTCCGGTCCCGGTTCGAAGGACGCCGATCTGATTCTTGCCACTCACGAGGCTGTCGGTCCTGAGCGGAGTATGACGCTCGTGGTGGTGCGGGACCGCCAGCAGGTGGCGAAGGCCCTTGACGAGGCCGAGCGTCTGGGCGTGCGCCACATCATGTATTCCATCCCCACATCCGAGCAGCACGCCAAGCTGAAGCTCGGTTCGCCGAGTGCGAAGTTCCTTCAGACGCTGGCCCGTTCGGCGATCACCCAGGCGAAGGAGCGTGGCTTTCATGTCACGTTCAGCGGTGAGGACGGTGCCCGGACCCCGAAGGAGCGGCTGGTCCCCTACGTCACGGCGGGTTTCGAGGCCGGGGCCGACCGGTTCCGGCTCGCGGAGACCGTCGCGTACCTGTCGCCCTGGCAGATGGAGGAGGTGATCGCGGATCTCACGGCGATCGACGGCTCGGAGATCGAGATCCACTCGCACAACATGCTGGGCATGGCGGTGGCCAACTCGCTCGCCGCGGTCCGCGCCGGTGCGCAGTGGATTTCGGCGACGGTCGGGGGCATCGGTGAGCGGGGTGGCAATGCCCCGCTGGCCGAGCTGCTGACGTCGCTGCGTGTGATCTACGGCGACACCCGTTTCGACCTGTCCCATCTCACTGAGTTGTCGCGTCTGGCGCTGAAGGGTTCCGGTCTCGGTGAGGCCTTCCAGTCCGGGCCTACCACGCCGCACGCTTTCGCCTATGAGCTGCCGGGCCAGCTCACTCACCCGGAGGCGTACGAGACGCTGCCGGCCGAGCTGGTGGGCAATGCCCGTGAGCTGCGGGTGCGTACGCGTCTGACTTCCGCGCTCGTGAAGTGGGCGCTGGCAGAGTCGGGGGTCTTCGTCGACATCGACGCCTTCACCCCGTGGCTGATCGAGCAGCAGGAGCATGACGGAGCTCCGCTGCTGGACCGGGACGCGATCCGCAAGGCCGCCATCGACTTCCAGGCCGCCTGAAGCCACCAGGCCGTCTGACACCACACCGGCAGGGCCCGTCGGCCCCGTGCCGAAACACCCGCACCGAACTACGACGAAATACGGAGTTGACCCATGTCCACAGCCACTCTCAGCGGCGCCTGCCCCGAGTGCGAAACTGACCTGACCGTGCCGCCGATCGTCCAGGGCGAGACCCTTTCCTGCCCCGAGTGCATGCTCACGTTGCGCGTGGAGGACATCCAGGACGGCCGGCTGACCCTGCAGATGGTCGAGGTCACGCTGCGCGACTGGGGTCAGTGATATGAGCACGAAAGTTGCCATCGTCGCAGACCGGGTCGGCTGGGAGGAACGCCAACTCATCAGCGCGGCACCCGACTTGGGCCTTGAGATCGACTGGGTCAACGACGAGTCGCTGTGCCTGGGGGATGCCAAGGCCCCGTCGATCGACGGTTACGACGCGCTGCTGATCCGCAGCCGCTCCTACACCCGCGGTGGACTGCTCGCCACCCTGGCCGAGTCGAAGGGTGTCGCTGTTCTCAACTCCGCCTCGGCCATCCACGCCTGTGAGAACAAGCTGGTGCTGCGGGCGGTGCTGGACGCCGCCGGCGTGCCGGTGCCCGACTTCCGGCTCGTGCTCTCCCGCAAGGACTTCGACAAGGCGCTGGACGACCTGGGCCTGCCCGTAGTGCTCAAGCCGGTCTACGGCGGTATGGGCAAGCGGGTCACCCTGATCCGCGACTCCGACCTGGCGCACTCCGTCTACGACTACGTCGAGGACCTCGGCCACGCCTTCGAGCAGGCCTGCCTGATGGAGCCGTATCTGGGCGGCGGCTCGATCCGCTGCCTGGTCGTCGGCGAACAGATCGTCGCCGCCGCCGAGTTCGAAAGTGCCGGAGCGGACTGGCGCAGCAACGCGGCGCTCGGCAACCAGAGCCGGGCCCTGGCCGACGACTCCGAGGTACAGAAGGTCGTGGACGGCGTCGTGGACCAACTCGGCGCCGGCATCTACGGAGTCGACCTCTTCAAGACGCCCTCGGGCTACCTCGTCAACGAGGTCAACCACGCCCCCGCCTGGCGGGGGGTGGCGTCGACGACGGGAGTGGACATCCCGTCGGCCGTCGCCCGTCACGTGCAGGAGATACTCGCATGATCCGCGTGGGAATCGTCGGCGCCTCCGGAATCACCGGCGGCGAACTGATCAGGCTGGTCACCCAGCATCCCGAACTCGAACTCACTTTCCTCGGCGGCAACTCCAGCGCGGGCAAGCGCCCCGCCCAGCTGCACCCGGGGCTCCGCCTCGACCTGGGCCTGACCGTCGAACCCGTCACGGCCGACGCCGTGGCCGAGCGGTGCGACGTGGTGTTCCTGGCCACGCCCGCCCCGGCCTCGGCCGAACTCGCCGCGCTCCTGGCCGACCGCGTCCCCTGCGTGATCGACCTCAGCGGAGCTTTCCGCATCCGCACCCGTGAGCTGCACGAGCGCTGGTACCCCAAGGCCGAGCGGACCGCCGATCTGGCCGACCGCTTCGTCTACGGAGTGCCGGAACTCATCGGCGACCAACTGGTCGACGCCCCGCTGATCTCCGTACCCGGCTGCTACGCCACGGCGATCACCCTTGGGCTCGCCCCGCTGACCCTCGGCCTCGGTCTGGAGCTGAAGACCGTGGTGGTGGACGGCAAGAGCGGCTCCAGCGGCGGCGGCCTGCAGCTGCGGGTCCCGGACCTGCACCCGCTGCGCAACGGCGCGATCGCACCCTATGCCCCGACCGGGCACCGGCACGCCGCCGAGGTCAGCGACTTCCTGGAGCGCAGCAAGCCCGGCACCGTCGGCTCGCTGACCATGTCGGCGTACGGGGTGTCGCATGTGCGCGGACTGCTCGCCAGCGCCTATGTGTTCACCGACGACAAGGTGGACGGGCGCGAGCTGCAGCGGGCATATCTGCGCTTCTACAAGGAACACCGCTTCGTGCGGGTGCGGCGGCACACCGAGACGTTGATCCCGGTCCCGGACCCGCAGGCCGTCCTGGGCTCCAACTTCTGCGATGTGACGGTGCTGCACGACGAGGAGGGCGGCCGGATCGTCGTCCTCGCGGCCCTCGACAACCTCGTCAAGGGCGCCGCCGGTCAGGCCGTGCAGGCCCTCAACAAGCGGTTCGGACTGTCCGAGGAGTCGGGCCTGACGATGCAGCCGGTGATGTACGCATGAGCGAGACGCCCGAAACCCGGATCCCGACCGTCGTCAAGCTCGGCGGCAGCTGCCTCGACGACCTCAGCGGTCAGTGGTGGGACGACCTCGCCCGGCACGGGCAGGACAGGCCGCTGGTCCTCGTCCACGGCTGGTCCAAGCCGCTCAAGAGACTCAGCCCCCGCTACAGCGAGCCCTCGGCGATCCTGCGCGACCGCTACGGCAACCAGAGCCGCTGGACCACGCCCGAGGTCATCGACGACATCAAGACCGTCAGCGCCGAACTGGCCACCGACGTCCTCAGGCGGCTCGAGCGGCGCGGCATCACCGCCGAGCGGCTGCTCGGCAGCGACGGCCTGGTCAACGCCGGCGAGGGCGAACGCTGGTGGTGGCAGGGCAAGCAGCTGGTCGAGCTGGACAACCTCGTCGGCCCGATCACCGGGGTGGATGCCTCCCCGCTGAAGAACCTGCAGCCGGGCCACGCCTACCTCGTCACCCCCCTCGCCCGGAACGCGGCGGGCCAGGAGGTCAACACCGACGCCGACCGGGCCGCCGCCGCCATCGCCGGCGCCACCGGCGCCACGGACCTGGTCCTCGTCACCGACGTCGCGCACTTGCTGGTCGACGACGAGCCGGTGCGCCGGATCACCGCGCAGGCCGCCGCCGCGTTCCGCGACAGGGGCGCCACCGGCGGCATGCGCAAGAAGCTGCGGGCCGCAGGCGAGGCCCTGGAGCGGGGAGTTGAGCGGGTCGTCATCGGCAGCGCGCCCGTCACCGACCTGCTCGCCGCCCGCACCGGCACCGTCATCACACGAACCTGAGGAGCACAGACGTGGCGAAATCCCGTGTGCTAGTCGTCAACAACAGAACACTGTCCCTCCCTCAGCTCCGCGGGCGCTTCGAAGAGCTGGGCTCGGACACCGACACCGTCGACGCGGCATCCGTGCCCGCCCGGCTCGACGGCCGCTACCAGGCGATCGTCCTGAGCGGCACCAAGGTGCGGGCGTATGACCAGGAGTACTACAAGCCGCTCGTCGACCTCGTCATGGGCGCCGACGTCCCGGTCTTCGGGATCTGCGGCGGCATGCAGATCCTCGCGGTCGCCGCTGGAGGACAGCTGGCCGACGGGCCGCAGCGGGTCGGCGGCTACGAGGTGCAGGTCGACAAGGAGGAGCCGCTCTTCACACATGTGAAGCCGACAGTGACGGTCTTCCACCGCCACACCCTCTACCTCCAGGAGGCCCCGAAGGGTTTCCGCTCCATAGGCCGCTCCGAGCACGCGCCCGTGGAGTTCCTGCGCTGCGACGACGGCCGGATCTTCGGCTCGCAGGCGCATCTGGAGTTCCGCAACGACGGTCTCGAGATCCTGCGGGGCTTCGCGCAGCTCTACCAGTGACGGCCGCCGCGCTCAGACGCGCGGCCTCCCCGAACTCATGTACAAACTGGAGAACTTGGCAATGAGTGTTGATGAGAACACGCACGATCCCGCGTTCACCGTGCACCTGAACGGCAGCGGCGGCGCCATCAAGGGCTGGGTGGTCGTCGACACGCTCGTCGACGGTCTGGCGATGGGCGGCGTGCGGATGACCACCGGAGTGACCGAGGAGGAGGTGGCAGGCCTGGCACACGACATGACCGACAAGTTCACGCTCGCGGGCCTGCGCATCGGTGGCGCGAAGGGCGGCATCGTCTCCGACGGCAGCAACCGCGAGGACACTTTCCGCACCTTCGGACGCACCGTCAAGCCAC
>NZ_JBJDQK010000037.1:0-9034 GCF_044903445.1 Streptomyces sp. NPDC019890
GGTTGTCCACGACGGTCCGTATCCCGGGCTCCCAGGCGTGCACTCTCAGGCGCGGCATCACCGGCACAGTGATCTCCGCCGTGGGGTGCCTGCGCTTGGCGTCGGCGACGGAGGCGTCGATCACCTCGGTCAGGTCCACCGGGCCGAAGGCATCTGCCTCGATCAGATCGCCCCGTCCGAGTTCCCGCAGCATCACCAGCAGGCCCAGCAGCCGAGCGTGCTCGGCCTGGAGATCCCCCAGTACCTCATCCCGGTCCGCCGGTGCGAGGTCGGGATGCTGGTCGAGGATCTCCAGGTTCGTCTGCATGCTCATCAGCGGGGTGCGCAGTTCATGCGCCGCGGCGGCGGCGAAAGACCGGGCGGTGGTCAGGGCCCCCGCGGTCCGCGCGGCCTGTTCGTCGTAGCGGGCCAGCACGGTCTGCAGCGTCCGCGCCAGGTCGTCGACCTCGGTGACTCCGGTCCGGCTGTGGTCGAGCCTCGCCGCATCCACCCTCGGGTCGAGGCCGCTGGTGCGCTGTTGCAGTCGGCGCAGCGGGCGGCCGGCCCGCGAGGCGACGGCCCACGCCACCAGACCGGACACCGGGGCCGCCAGCAGCGCCACGGTCACCACGCGTCGGCGTACGAGGGTCAGTTGGTCCTTGCCGGCGGTATCGGGCGAGAACAGCCACAGCGTGCCGTCGACACCGGCGCGCGAGCCCTGCACACGGACCGACAGCACCCGCCAGCTCCTGGCCCCGTCCTCGATGGTGACCGGCATCCGGGCACTGGCCGGCAGGGGTACGAAAGCGTCGGGCTGCGGGCCGCCCGACACGGTGCCCTGCGGCCCGGTCAGCCGGATACCGACATCCAGGCCGGAGGCGTACAACTGCCGCTCACGGGCCTGCTCGACCGCTGCGGGGCGGTCGGCGGCGGTGACCCGCAGGAGCCGACGGGCGTTCCCGGCGGCCACCGCCGCGCGCTCTCGTAGATGCGCGTCCTGCTCAGCATGCAGGTCGCGGGCGACCAGCAGGAGCAGCAACCATCCCGCCGCCAGCACCAGTACTGGCACGGTGGCTCCAACGGCGAGCGCGATACGCGTGGACAGCTTCACGGGTTCCCGCCCCCGTTGTCCGCGCGCAGGACGAAACCGACTCCCCGCACCGTATGGATGATCCGTGCCCGGCCGCCGCTCTCCAGCTTGCGGCGCAAATAGCTGACGAAGGTGTCGACGGCATCCGTACGCACCTCGAAGTCGTACCCCCAGACGCGCTCCAGCAGCTGGTCCCGGGTGAGTACGATCCCCACATTGCGCGCGAGGACCTCCAGCAGCTCGAACTCCCGCCGGGTCAGCGCCAGCAACTCGCTGTCCAGCCGCGCCTCACGGGCGGCCGGGTCCAGCACCAGAGGGCCGACACGGACCATGTCCGTGTCCCTGGGCGGCCGTCGGCGCAGCAGTGCCTCCAGCCGCAGCACCAGCTCCTGCAACGCGAACGGCTTGACCAGGTAGTCGTCGCCACCCGCCTGCAGCCCTGCGATGCGGTCGGCCGTCTCGTCCCGCGCCGACAGCATCAGCACGGGCAGGTCGTTGCCGTCCTCGCGCAGCGCTCGGCAGACCTGGATTCCGTCGAGACCGGGCATGGAAATATCGAGCACGACCACATCGGTCGCCTCCCGGCGCACATGGGCCAGGGCAGGCCGCCCTCCCTCGGCAAGGGCCACCGCGAAACCGGCCAACCGCAGTCCCCGCTCCAGCGAACGCCGGATCGCCGGGTCGTCGTCCACCACCAGCACCTGTCCCCGACCGACGCCACCACCCATCCGGCCCTCCCTTGCTCTCGGCTCCGTGCACCGGGCCGGTACCCACCCATCGTGCTACCGGGACAATGCCAGATGGTGCATCGCTGCGGGCGTACGGTCCGGGGAGCAGCGGGAGGCTCGCCGGTCCCGCGGGACGGGTCCTGGCGCGCGTCTTCCCCGTGGGCGTTCACCAGCGCCAGGTCAGGCAGTCGCACTCCTCGACCGCCGCCCAGCGGGCAGCGGCCGCGTCGAGAGCAGCGCCGGTGCGGGCCAGATCGGCGTCGTCGAGGGGCCCGCGACCGATGCCGCGGCCTTCGGTGGGCAGGCCACTCCAGACCCGATAGGCCCAGTTCACCGCCAGTTCGGCCGCCATCACCGCATCACCCTTGCGACGCAGAACTTTGAGACCCGAGCGACGGTGCCTGCCCGGGGCGACCAGTTCGCATCCATGGAAGGTCGCGCCCTGCGCGACAGCGCCCCAGAAGCCGTCGGTCAGGCCGAGTGCCTGTTCGACAGCGGCATGGACCAGATCGTGCGGCACGGTCGGGCCGGTCGGCTGCGCGTGCAGCCGGACGTCGGGTCCGCGGCGGTCACGGACCAGGATCTCGTGCTGGTTGTCCGGCAGCTTCCGGAAGAAAATGTCCATCGCGTCCGACGGTAGGCCGCCACCCCTGCGTCACCAACTGGATTTCCGTTGGTGATTCGCCGCCCGAAAGCGGGCCAGGGCCCCCTCCGTTTGCCGGGACTGTCAGTGGGGGCCTGTTCAATGCGGTGCATGGAGACGGATACGCACAGGCGCGGGTTGTTTTGGGATGTGCAGGCGGGGCGGGTCCCACCACCCCCAGCAGCGGTGGTTCTCGGCTGGGAGCTGGTCGAGGTGGATCCGGAGCAGGGAACCATCGAGGTGGCGTTTGTGGCGGGTGATCAGTTCGTGAACCCTGCCGGTGTCATCCAGGGCGGGTTCTTGGCCGCGATGCTCGATGACACGTTGGGTCCGGCGCTGGTCGCGACGTTGCCGGAAGGCCAGTTCGCGCCGACTCTCGATCTTCACGTTCAGTTCCTCCGTCCCGCTCGTCCGGGACGGCTTCTGGGGCGCGGACGGATCGTGCAGCGTGGCAAAGAGGTGTGTTTTCTGGCCGGTGAGCTCATCGGTCCCGACGGCAAGGCCGTGGCAGTGGCCACCGCGACCGCACGAATCCAGAGTGTTCGTCAGCGGTCGTAGGCGGTCGGCGGCCGTCGCCATGGCCCTCCGGCCATGCGATGTGCGAACAGGCTGGCCCCGCCCTCAGTTCGGCGGAGCCGAAGGCGGGGGCGGCCGGTCCTTGGCCCGTGTTCGGGCTATTCGATGATGGAGTGGAAGAAGGTGACGGCGGCGGTGAACGTGGCACCGCCGATGAGAGTGGCGTCGGCGAGGTTGCCGCCTTTGGCGGCGGTGAGGCCGCCGGCGGCGAGGGCGGTGAGGATGCCGAGGAGGAGGATGACGGCGGCACGCTGGCCCAGGAGGGGAGCGTTCACGGCAGCTCCTTTTGCTGACAGGGCGACGCGGCTGAGGGCCGTGTCCGGATGTTGTTGCTGTAGCCGCGTGCGGCGCCGTTGCCCCCGCGTGATTCCTGGGAGATATCCGGGGGGAGATCCGCGCACCGGAGCTATCAGAAGGTCGTGAGCCAATTGCCACGCACCCGATGACGGGTCCGCAACTGCGCGAAGGAGCCGGTGTGTCGAGTGAGATCACAGCTGGTGCCCCCGGGTGCCCCGGTCCGCAGTGCTCCGGCCGGTCCTCGGATGCCGGCAGCGAGGGACCGCTCCTGCCGCCACATGGGCAGGAACTGGCCCGGATCGAGGATCTGCTGGCCCGGGGAGTGGAGCCGGAGGCTGCGGCAGCCCGCGCGGAGCGGCTGGCCGGTGATGCCCGGGTGGTGGAAGTGCTGCGCGCCGATGGCTTCACCGGCCCCCGCTACCGTAAGTTCGCAGGTCAGCTGATGGAGTACGGCTGGCCCATCATGATCGGCTGGAACAGTACGGGGGAGATCTTCCGGCAGACCGGCATGATCCACAGGCCGGTCCCGGATGCCGTGATCATCCGCGACTGGGACCGGGACGACCGCAGCGAGGTCGCAACCGACACTGTCCTGGCGGGTTTGGAGCTCTTCCGCACCCACGCGCTTGAGAACGGCAGATGGACCCCGGACGGCGGTGCGAGGCTGACGACGTATTACGTCGGTGCCTGTGTGCGCGCTTTCCGGCCGGTGTATGTCCGCTGGAGCCGGGAGCGCATGACACGGCAGGCCATGCGGGTGGGGCCGTTGGGCCCGGAGGATGCGGATCCGTTGGTCGGCATCCCCGATCAGCGTGCCGCCGATCCCTGCCACGCAGCCGCCGTCCACGACGAGATCAACCGCATCATCCCGCTGCTGACCGACTCGCAGGTGCGGATCGGCATCGGCTGGCGGGCCGTGGGATGCAGCCAGAGCGAGGCCGCCGCGCTGGCGGGACTGACCGAGAAGGCCCTGGAACGTCGCTTGAGCCGGGTACGCGTCAAGCTCCGCGCCACTGCAGAGCGGTGGCAGGAACCGGGCACGGGGGGAACGGGATGACTGAGCCGACAGGTGGAGCCATGGACTTCAACCGAGCTCCCAGTGTGAACGACGACTTCGATGCCCTGCTGGCAGCCTCCAGTCTGGGAGCGCCCCGGGTCAGGGCAGTACGCGCCCACACCCCCGCGGCGATCCGTGATCTTCTCGGGACCCGTCTCGAGAAGATCACGCCCCGGCCGGCGCCCCAGCCGCTCCCGGCGACCGACATCGTCGGGGCCGGGCGCTGCCGGGTGAGTGAACGCGCCACGGCAGACCCCCGCACCGCCGTGGTGTCCATCGGGATGGCGGGGGCGATGAGGGCGGGGAAGGCGACGTTCGTCAACCGCCTCCTCTCCGGCGGACGCGCGCTCGCCGGCTGCACCGACGACCTCGTGCGGGAGGTCTGTCCGCACCGGGCTCCCGATGCCTGGCCCGAGCGCCTCGAACCGTGCGGACACCTCTCTTCGGGCCCCGCGATCTCGGTCGAGGCGCCGGCCTCCGCCGTGGCCGGGTGGCTCTTTCCCCGGGCACGGCACGAGCTGGTCGTCATCCCGGCCGGGTGGAGAACGTTGACGGGGATATGGCGACGGGCCGCCTGCATCGCGCCTCTGGAGCTTTCTCATGTCGCTCCGGAGGTAGTCCTGTGGGACATGCCCGGCATGGGGGAGAGCCTGGGGGAGATCGAAGCCTGGACGTCTCGCACGACCGTTCCGCAGCCGAGCCTCAGCGCCTGCAGCCCGCAGGCGGAACCGATCGAGCGGACCGTTCGGCTGTCTGCCCGATGGCACCCACTGCCCTTCCCCGACCTGTACGGCGGTCTTGACCCGTGGCTCCAGCCGCCGTCCGGGCGGCGACAGCCCTGCCGCTGGTGCGCCCGCGCGCATGTGCCAGGGCTTGGCCTTGGCGACCTGGGCGTCCCGTCGTACCTCGATCTCCTTTTCGGTTGGACGATGCTGGAGGGCGTGCCGACGGGGCGGCTTCACCACAGGCTTTTCCATGCCCACCGAGACTTCGGCCGACCGGTGGCGGTGCAGTCAGGGCTGTGCCCTGCCTGGCGCTTGCCCGTGCCGCCGCAGACCACCGTGCTGGGATCAGGCGTGCTGCCCGGGCCCGGAGGGCCGCGACGCACGCTTCTTGTGGTCGCGCAGGGGACGCATGCGCTCTGGCACCTGCTCCAAGGGCGCGACCTGGCACAACGACCGCCGGAGCTCGCTCCCGCCACGGGCCTGGACGTCGGGCTGCCCGCGGATGAGCAACGGGCGCCACTGGCCTGCACCATGGAGACCGAGCGAGGCGTGACGACCGTCCGGGCGACCGCCCAACTGCAGCTGCTCGTGGACGGCCCGCCGCGCCCCCGGCTTGTTCCCGCCAGCTTCACGTATCGCTCGGACGACCCGTACGCGGTGCGCGTCGTCTTCGGAGAACGCCCAGGTGCTCAGGTCGAGTGGGTCTTCGCCAGAGAACTCCTCATCGAAGGCCAGCGCGATTCCTCCGGTACGGGAGACGTCAGGGTCCACAGGCAGGCGGCCACCCCCGGGCAGGCGGGGCCCGCCCGCGTGCACATCAGCCTCAGCTCGCCCGAGGGGAGAGCCATGCTGGCCATGCGCTCCAGTGACCTGGAGACGTTCCTTGCGAAGACGCGTGCCGTGGTCGTCTACGGATCCGAGCACCGGCACATGCGCGTTCCGTGGGAGACCCTGACCGAAGAACTGTGGTGGCACCCCGACCCTCATCGGTAGACCGCTCGGGCCCGGTTGTACGCGTGACCTTCCGGCTCCGGTCACGGTCCCGCGTTCGGGCATTCCAACCGGTCACTGGCGCCAGCACGGCGACAGGCCGGTGAGCGCGGCCGCGTGGTACTCCTGCGCGTAGATGTGCCCGGCTGTCCGTGGCCGGGACGTTCCCGCCGCGAGCGACGGAACCGAAAGGTTTGCTGCGCCGGGGCCTGACGTGATGGGTGGAACCTTCGCAGTACCGAAGGGCCCTACGAGTGCGATACCGAAGCCTTACCGAAGTCTTTGCCCGGAGCCGCGGTGATGGGTTGTGAAGTCGTAGCCGCCCTTGATCACATGGGTTCGGGGGTTCGGTCGGCGGCTGGTCGCCGATGCCTCTTCCGCCGAGCGGGAGTAGGACTCGACCGGCATGTGCGGCTTCAGGCCTGGAGCCATCAGAGACATGACGCAGTTGCCGGACGGCGATCGCTCACGTCTCGCAGCGACCAGGGCGATGAGGCCGGCCACCGACTGCGGCACTTGCGCGGACACGAGAGCCGGGCTCGTCGCAACGGTCTGAGCCGTGGCGATTCCCGCCGGTCGCGTACGAGTTGCGCACCGGCGGTTCAGCGCGGACACCCACGCCACCGAAGAATCACGCATCACCGTCCCCGAGCGATCCAGGACGGTGCGATCCACAAGGAGACCCAGGCTTTGAATGGCGCAGATACCGCCTTCGTATTGATAAGTGCCGCGCTCGTCATGGTGATGACGCCCGGCCTCGCATTCTTCTACGGGGGCATGGTGAGGGTGAAGAGCGCCCTCAACATGCTCATGATGTCCTTTGTTTCGCTCGGAATCGTCACCGTGCTGTGGGTGCTCTACGGGTACTCGCTCGCCTTCGGTGACGACCTCGGGGGCGGAGTGCTGGGCAACTTCGACCACATCGGCCTCAAGGGAATCAACGCCGAGACGCTCACCGGCGGCAAGGAGGGCATCCCGGTCTTCGTCTTCGCTCTGTTCCAGCTGATGTTCGCGGTCATCACCCCGGCGTTGATGAGCGGGGCAGTTGCCGATCGCGTGAAGTTCAGTGCCTGGGCGCTCTTCATCACGCTGTGGGTGTCGCTGGTGTACTTCCCCGTCGCGCACTGGGTGTGGCAGGCCGACGGCTGGCTGTTCAGGCTCGGGGTGATCGACTTTGCGGGCGGCGCAGCGGTCCACATCAACGCGGGTGTCGGGGCGCTCGCCGTGGTGCTCGTGGTGGGCCGGCGGATCGGATTCAGGAGCGAGCAGATGCGCCCCCACAGCCTGCCCCTGGTGATGCTGGGCGCGGGTCTGCTGTGGTTCGGCTGGTTCGGTTTCAACGCCGGCTCCGCCCTCGCGGCCAACGGCACGGCGGCCAACATGGCACTGAACACGCAGGTCGCCGCCGGTGCCGCGATGCTCGGATGGCTGGCGTACGAGCGGATTCGGAACGGGGCGTTCACCACGGTGGGTGCCGCGTCCGGCGCGGTCGCCGGCCTGGTAGCCATCACCCCCTCCGGCGCGCACGTCAACGCCTTCGGCGCGATCCTCATCGGTGTCGTGGCGGGTGCGCTGTGCTCCTGGGCGGTGAATCTGAAGTACAGGCTGGGTTACGACGACTCCCTGGATGTCGTCGGTGTCCACCTGGTGGGCGGTCTGGTCGGCACCCTGCTCGTGGGTGTCCTGGCCATCGACGGCGTGGGCTCTCTGGCGCAGCTGGGCAAGCAGGCGGTCGGTGCGTTCTCCGTGATGGCGTTCTCCTTCGTCGTCACCTGGATCCTGGCGAAGGCCGTCGAAGCGACGATCGGATTCCGGGCGATCGAGGACCACGAGACCTCCGGTGTCGACCAGGCATTCCACGCCGAGACCGCCTACGACTTCAGCGCGGTGGGCGCCGCCGGCACGGAGGCGACGATCGCTGCCGAGCCGCACGGCACGATGGTGGATGCATGAGGCTCACCACGGCGCTCGTCGGCGTGTTCCCCGTGATCCCGTGTTCCCCGTGTTCCCCGTGAGCCGCACCGGCGAACGCGGACCCGGCGCGCTCTGAAGCCGGCACAGCCCCAAGCGCCCGGCCCTCGGGCTCGGGTGAGCCAGGATGATGCCCGGTACGGCCATGACCACGGCCGTACCGGGCACCACTGCGTTTCGCGCGCCCGGAGCCCGGCTCGTACAGGTGATGTCCACCGTGCGAGCCTGGCTCCGCAATCCCGGGCACTTGGGAAACCTGGCCCATGCGGAGCCCGACGCCGACGGCGCGGGTGTCTCAGGGCCCGCTGTGCCGCAGGCGCGCCCCGTCCCGGTAGCGGGAGAAACCGCGGTGAGCCCCGCCGGGGAAGTCACCCTCGCGCCGGCCACGGACCGTACACGGACACGCCCCACAACTGCCGGGGGCCGCCCCGGCGGTGATGCCGGGGCGGCCCTGGTGGGTTCGGAGCTGGCGGGTCAGACCTGGCCGGCCTGCTCCAGTGCGGTGCAGCAGGTGTCGACGATCAGGCGGGTCACGACATACGGGTCGACGTTGGCGTTCGGGCGGCGGTCCTCGATGTAGCCCTTGCCCTCCTGCTCGACCTGCCACGGGATACGGACAGAGGCGCCGCGGTCGGAGACGCCGTAGGTGTACTCGTCCCACGGGGCGGTTTCATGCAGGCCCGTCAGGCGGTCGTCGATGCCCGCGCCGTAGTTCTTGACGTGGTCGAGCGGCTTGCTGCCCTCGCCCAGCGACTCGCACGCGGTGATGATCGCGTCGTAACCCTCGCGCATCGCCTTGGTGGAGAAGTTGGTGTGGGCGCCCGCGCCGTTCCAGTCGCCCTTGACCGGCTTGGGGTCGAGGGTGACGGAGACGCCGAACTCCTCGGCGGTGCGGTAGAGCAGCCAGCGGGCGACCCACAGCTGGTCGGCGACGTCCAGCGGCGACAGCGGGCCGACCTGGAACTCCCACTGGCCCGG
>NZ_JBJDQK010000038.1:0-8374 GCF_044903445.1 Streptomyces sp. NPDC019890
GCTTCAGGTTCGAGCCTTCGGGGACACTGCCGCCGCTGTCGAGGACCAGGTAGTCGGTGACGTTGATCAGGCGGAAGTACTCGGCAGGGTCGAACGTCACCTTCAGCGAGGCGATGGCGTCATTGTTGCCCTTCGGGCGCAGATCGGGTGTGTCCGCGGTGAACGTCCAAGCGGTGCCGGTGAAGTTGTCGCCGGAGTAGCCCGTCACCTGATAACCGCGGGGCACCAGGATCGAGGAGATCACGCCGGGTCCAACTCCTGCGGCCGACAACTGGGAAGAGGTGTAGCCGCCCAGCGGCAGGACAGCGCGGGCCCCGGAATACCCGACGTGTTGGAAGACCGTCGCGGACACTCGCACGGGCATGCCGGTGGTCTCGACACACACCACGGAGTCGTTGGCGTTCGGCGCGGTGGTCGGCACGGTGACGCTGATCTGGTCGGTGACGGTGTACGGGAGCGAGCTCATGGCTCCGGAGGGGTTGTTCATCAGGTAGACGCGGCCGACCGCGTTGTCGATCGCCGGGATCCGGAGAACGCCGTTGGCGGGCCAGGTGAAGACATGGGCGAAGAGCTTGCCGTTCTTCTTGGTGACCTTCCCCCAGGCGGGCTCGGTGGCGAACGGGCTGCCGTCGGCCCCATGAATGCTGTCGCTGTACGTCGACATCCATGAGGCCAGGCCATCGAGGATGGTCTTGGATCCGGCTGTGACCGAGCCATCGCCCTTGGGGCCGATGTTCAACAGGAGGTTGCCGTCCCGAGAAACGGCCGTGACGAGCTCGTGAACGACGTCCTTGACAGATCTGTAGGAGTTCTCATGCGACGCGTCGTAGCCCCAGGCGCCGTTCATGGTGGAGCACTTCTCCCATGGCCGGTCCAACGGTTGGGTGGGCATAGCGAACTCCGGGGTTACGTAGTCGCCGAGACCCCTGTCCCGCTTGACCCGTTCGTTGATGATGAGGCTGGGCTTACGGGCGATCAGCCAGTTGTAGAGATCGGCGCCGTCCGACGTGAGCCACCAGTCGTCCAGGGTAGGGCTGGAGGGTTCGGCGAACCAGTCGCCGTCGAACCACAGCAGTGCCGGGTCGTAGCGGTCCAGCAGCTCCTGAAGCTGGGCCTTCATGTCGGCGATGTAGGCGGCGCGGGCGGCCAGCGAGGACATCCTGGTGAGACCGCCGCGGATGGTCTGGGAGGGGTGATTCCAGTCCAATATCGAGTAGTACAGGCAGAACTTGATGCCACGGCTCTCGCACGCGGTCTTGAGATCCATGAGCAGGTCGGTCTGAACACCGCTGTAGTCGCGCAGGTTGTACAGCTTGGTGCCGGTGGTATCGGTGAAGCCAGGGACGTTGGAGTCCCACATCGCGTAGCCCTCGTGGTGCTTGGCGGTTATCACGAGGTACTTCATGCCGGCGTTCTTGGCCAGTTCGGCGATGGCGGCGGCGTTGAACGATGTGGGGTTGAACCTCTTGCTGACCTGGTCCTGGTAGTTGGCCTTGCTCCAGTTCTCCTGCTGGAATGCCCACTCGCCGTGACCGAGGTACGAGTAGGACCCGAAGTGGATGAACATCCCGAACCGGCCCTGGTACCACCAGTCGAGCTTTGAAGCGACGGCGTACGCCTCGGCGGTGGCGGGCCACAGGACCTGCGGCACCCCAAAGGCCACAGAGCCGCCGGCGAGCGCGGCGGCCTTGATGAGAGAGCGTCTGCTGAGGGGGGCAGAGGGCATGGCGGGCTCCTCGGGTAGAAGGTGGTGGGGAGTGGCTGACGGGATCTCCGGCCTGCGGACGCGTGGGCCGCGCTCGGTCCCAAGGGCTCAGCGACACAGCGAAGCATCGGATGAATTCCTTTTCGGCGGCCACCAAGGAGGACTGTGTCCGACGGCAGCCATCCCGCCGCTTTGCCAACACTTTACCAAGTCGGGCCCTGCGGGGTTGAGTTGATGGGGTGTGTGCGGGTCCGGTCCTGTCCTTCACAGGCCCGCGACGAGGTGTCGGAACCGTCGCCGCCGGCGACACGGTTCTGCCGGACGAACTGGCCGACAGCGCACAACGGCTCGCCGACCTCGGCACGGCCTGGGACGCAGAGCGCGTGCGAGCGAGCCTGCTGCACGCCCCCGTCTGTCCGCCAGGGCTGACGGCCCAACCCCAGATCCCGATCAGCACGTCCCGTGGCATCGCCTCCCGTGAAGGGATCCATTCATGGCCGCCGAGAAGAACACGCCGTCCACGGCCTCAGCCGGGGAGGACCAGCTCGTCGCCTTGCTCCGCGAGCGGTGTGAAGGAGTCACCGTGCTGGGCGAAGGCGCGTACATCAACACCGGTCTCATCGTCCCGCACCGTAAACGCCCCGGCCGGCCACTCCTGTCGGGTAAGGAGAAGGACGACGCGGAACCTTGCCGGGTCCCTGCCCGCGTCGGGCATGCCTTCGACCGCACGAAGAACTACAAGATCATCCGTAGCGTCGGCAGCGCGGCAGCGGGCTGCACAGCCCGCGTCAGGGAGTGATCGTCGTCAGTGTTCCCGCATCCACCTCGATGATGGTGTCGGCGTAAGAGGCCAGTCGCAGGTCGTGAGTGATGAGGAACGTGGTGCGCTCGGTGGTCAGGCGGCGAAGGGGTTCCGTGATCCGCTCTGCGGATTCGTCGTCCAGGCCCGTAGTGGGTTCATCAAGGACGAGGACCCGTGCGTCACGGATCATGGCACGTGCGATGGCCAGCCGACGGCGTTCCCCTCCGGAGAGGAACTGGCCTTGCCGGCCGACGGAGGTGGCGTACCCGTCAGGCAAGGCGCTGATGAAATCGTGCGCGTCGGCGGCCTTGGCGGCTGCGGTGATCTGCTCGTCGTCGGCGTCAGGGCGACCGTAGGCGATGTTCTCCCGGATCGTCCCCTCGAAGAGCATGCTTTCCTGCGGCAGGAGACAGACGTTTTGGCGCAGTGATGCCGCCGTCATCGGGGCAATGTCCAGACCGTCGAGAAGAATGCGGCCGGCCGAGGGAGCGTAGAAGCGTAGAAGGAGCTTGCCGATCGTGGACTTGCCGGCCCCGCTCGGTCCCGTGATCACAACGAGCTGACCGGGTGCAGCGGTGAGCGAGGCTTCCCAGAGCGATGGTCGGGCTGCACCGGGATAGAAGAAGTTGACACCTTCGAAGGTGATCGAGCCACGAACCGATGCGAGGGCTTCTGACGGGGCCGGCCGGCCGGGGCTTGGCGTGTGCGGTGCCGTGGGGCGCATGCCGGAGCCCCGACGGGCCCCCAAGGCCGCGTGTCGCCGCGGACAGGCCTTTCTCAGGTGCGGCTTGTCAAGGGAAATGCGTTCAGCAGGACCGTCATCGACGGTGACGAGACCGTCCGCGGGTGCGTCAACGGGCCGGGCTGTAAGCACCTCAAGGACGCGTTCCGCTGAAGCCGTCGCCGACGACGTCTGGATCAAAAGTGCGCTGACCTGCTCCAACTGGGGATACAGATGTCCGACGTACGCCGAAAAGGCAAGGAGGCCGCCGATGGTGAGCCGACCAGCAGAGATCTGCCAGGCTCCGATGCCCATGACGAGCAGGACGCAGAGGGTTTCGACAAACCCACTGAGGGGCCGATACGCACCGTCCAGGAGCGCCTGGCGTAGATTCGCACGCATCCATGTCCGCCCTTCGCGGTGCACCCGTGCGCGCTCTGCTTCCTGCCGGTTGTATGCCTGCACAACGGGCATGTTGGTGAGGTTCTCTTCCAGCAGGGAGGCGAGCTGTCCGTTGCTGTCTCGCTCCTGCCGGGTCACGGTCCGCATGCGCTGGGAGAAGGCACGAGCGACCAGCCAGAACACCGGAGCGGCAGCGACTGTCGCCAGGGCGAGCGGCCAGCTGATCCAGAAGGCAGCGACGGTGAAGAACATGATCTCGAACGTGGCGGTCACTGCTGCTACCGGAGCGGAGGTGACCAGGGACTCCACGGCCTCGATGTCGCCTGTCAGCCGCGCCACCAGGTCGCCGATCCCACGCTTTCCGAAATAGTCCGGAGGAAGCTTCTGCAGGTGCTGAAAGGTGTGGTCACGCAACTGAAGCAGGAAGTGCTCACTCACCCAGTCGGCGAGGTATCCGCCCGCAAATCCCGCCAGTCCACCCAGAACCGCCAAGGCGAGCCATGTCGCGGCGGGCAGCCAGAACGCAGAAACCCTGCCGCCGACAAGCACATTGTCGGTGAGGTAGGAAACCAGCCAGATGGAGGCTGTCTGGAAACCCGCGGAGAGCATGAGCAACAATAAGGTCGCCGCCATGGCGGGTCTGTTCTTCCGGGCCAATGGCCAGAATTCCTTGAAGCTGGCAACAGACGATGTTCTCGCGTGACGGACTCGCTGTCCGTGTGTGACTGCGACTGTGGGCATGACTGATTTGTTCATCTGGCGCATATAACCGATGTTGGGTTGGAGTGCTGCGATTGCCGAAGCCGAGCCGTCCCCCGGCAGACCGCGGCCGCAGCAATTCATGCTGCGGCCGCGGCCCTTTCGTTGCGGTGATCGGAGTTGATGTCCGCCAGAGGGGGCTGACGGTATCAATCTCCGAGTCCCTGTCAGGCGGACGGAGAGAAATCCGGCGTTGTCATCCGCAGGGCCGGCTGCCGGAGCCGACTGGAATCTCTCGTGTCCGCAGAACGGTTACCGGCAGGCGCGCCTGCGGGCGCCATTTGCCCCGCGGACCTGGCCGCGGCCGTTGCCCCGCACGCCCTGACCAGCGCCACGTCGGCAGCGCCCGGCGGCCTGCCTGCCACGCCCGCCACCCTGCTGGCCGAGCCCGGCACCCTGCCGGCCGAGCCCGAAGAGATTAAATCCCATGACTTATCTTCCTTTCCATGCTGGATCTCAGGGGCCGTCAGACCCCACTTTCCGGTTGCCTCGAGTGACGACCTCATTGGGCCGGATCCTTGGCAACCGTCACCTGATAGTACGGATGCGGATCCAGACCCACTCAACGGAACTCATGGAATTTTTCTGGATTCTGACGGAGCGTCGCTTGTGCATGTGCGCACGTCCCGCCCGGGCAACGCAGAAATGCCGGTCGAGGTTTCTCTCGACCAGCATTCTGCTGGGAACTCGACTCGTCCCTGGCGCGACTCGTATCAGCGCTTAAGCGCCTGAAGGAAGGGACGCAACAAACAGCATCCGCCGTCTTGTTCGGTTTGTGCGGCGGGGCGAATCAGGCTTTGCGATACGGATGACCTCTCGCGCACCGTCGATACTGACGAGGTCCGCATCGAGCTCGTCGAGTGCCAGGGCCGGTTGCCGTTGGACTGCTGCGCGCTGTTGCCGGAGAATGCTGTTAGTCCGGACCTTCGGCTTCCACCAGGTCGGCCTCTTCGCACGCAACAAGGAAGTCGTGGCTGCCCGGTGGTGGCCACGGATGAGGGGCATGACGCTCCCTATGGACGGTGAAGGGCGAGCAGAGTCTCAGACAGCGACGGTGCGGCACCGAACGCATAGAGTTCGACGCATCGATCGGTCGTCGGGCAGTGCGCGGTGACGTAGAGGCGGTGCACGCCGACGACGGGGGTGATGGGCACCGAGATGTCGTTCACGGAACCGTCGGCACTTGGCATGATCTGTGCCAGCGGTGGTCGGGCAGGGGAATCGAGCCTGAGCTCTATCCGGGCACCGCCGCCCGACGGCCCCGCGAGCCTCGCCACGGCGAGGGTGTCTCGGACGGTGGAGAAATCGACCCGGTCGTAACGCAGGACAGAAGAGCTTCCGAGGGCGCGGGCACCGGGGTCGGGGCCGGCGCTTGTCCCCTGCTGCGATGTGTACGCATTGACCTGGACGGGGAATCGGGCCGAGAGCGCATGAGGAGGTGTTGCCTGCTGTGACGGCGGGTCGTCCGGGGCAGGTGAAGGTCCGGAGGCAGGGGGCGGTTGCATGCGCGCTCCGAGCTGCGGGTCACAAGCGGTCAGCAGGAGCACGCCCGCGCCAACGCCGACCAGGAAGCCCGCCACCGCGAAAGCGGCCCGGGAGCGACGAGGAAACTGCGGGGACGCTGCCCTGCTTCGTCCCCGGTTCCCCCGGCTCCCCGGAGTGGCCCGGCGTACACGCGAGGGCTCTGCGGGGGCATCGGCCCGGCCTCGCTCCAGCAGCCTTGCCAGGAACGGCGGATCGCCCAGGGGTATGGGGATGGCGGCCTTCGCATGCAGGTATTGCTGTCCCGTCCACCATCCCAACAGCCGTACCGGCAGTTGCGCTTCGAGCTGCTCGTCGAGCTGGGACAGGTCTTTGTAGACAGCTGCACAGGCCGGACAGGCGCGGAGATGGCCCCATCCTTCAGCCGGGTCCGCCTCAGGCCGCTGGGTCAGCCGCTCGATCACATCCCTGCAGTCCGCACGCTCCAGCCGCTCGAGGTACAGGTCCGCACGGGCCTGGCGCAGCGCGGTCATGGCCTGGCTGCACGCAGCCGGAACCGCATGGTGATCCAGGCCCGTGATGCGTGCCGTGAACGCGGGATCATCCCGTTCCACCACCGAGTGCCACAGCAGGCACTGAGTGGTGGCCGGGAGGCGCTCGTACGCGAGAGCCAGCTGGCCGTCTTCGCCCCACGGCCACCGTGATCCTGCCGCGACCCAGGCCTGGAAGTCCGGCGACAGCGTGTCGCGCTCCCGGTGCCAGCGATTGATCGCGGCGGTGCGGACCTTCCCCAGTAACTGAGGTCGCAGGCATCCCGGATGACGACGCTCGATGAGCGATTCCCCGGACACCAACTGTTGGAGCAGGTGCGCAAAAACATCTGACGTCACCTCCTGCGCAGGCAGCGGACCTCTCACGCATTGGGAGGCGTATGCCTGCACTGCGGCGTAGTGGCGGCGGTAGAGATGCCGAAAGAATTCGATCCGGCCTTTGCGCAACGCAATCATCACAGCAGCGTCGGAGAGAGGTTGCTGTGACGGCCGCGAGCCCAAGAGCAATTGCATTGAGGAGCCTTCCACTCAAGTCCGGTGGCGCCATCGGTGAACCCGACACGGCGCCACCCTCCCTGCCGGCTGAGACGCTGCTCCCCAGCCGGCAAGGAATTGTGGTCATACTCGCTTTGGTTGAATTCGGTAGCACCGACGCGGGGATCTGGCTGCGGCACCGGCCGTGATATACGCCGTGCGGCCGCCGATGGCGGACCTCATGACCGCATACACCCAACGTGCTGAACCCGCTTCGGGAACCGGCATTGCGGTGACCGAAGCCGCGTCGGTCTGGTCGCAACGGACAGTGGTCTCCGCGCCCGCCGAACGCAGGGCGCGTCGCTGAAGCGCTGGTGGACGTGGTGCGTGAGGACCCTTCGGGCCACCGAGTCCCCCTCGTTATGCGTGTTTGGCTGGTCACAGGAGAGGAGGGTGTTCGACGGCGTCCATCCCGCTGCTTTGCCGAGGCTTTGCCGAGTGGGGCCCGTGTGCCGTTGAGTGACGGGCTGGTACGGGGTCCGGCCCAGCCTGCCTGTCACCTGCCCTCGACGAAATAGCGGAGCCGTGTGGCGTTGTAGTAGTTGTAGGTGAGCACAACGGGGGCGTTCGTCTCGGGCGGCGGGTCGCCGCCCTCCCACCAGTCCAGCATGCCGAGCACCATCTCGTCCCAGGGCTTGCCGTCCGTTCGGTCGGCGCGAACCAGGTAGCTGCCGTCGTTTTCGACCCACCACAGGTCGAAGCGGAACAGCTGTCCTTCGTCCTCGGTGCGGCAGGGGCACATTCCGACGTCGATGACATCCTTGCCGGCGGCTCCGGAGTGGTACGTCGCTGCACCGTAGTCGATGCACTCGCCGGTGGCGGCGTTGCGCAGCCGGCTGTAGTCCTTGCTGGTCTTGGACGACACGGTCTGCCAGACCTGGTCCTTGCTGCCGTCGCACGTGTTCTGGACGATTGCTGTGCCGGCGGGCTCGACGCATTTCGTGGTGATTCCCCGGTTGCGGAGGGTGCCCGACCATGTGACGGTCCCGAGGCCGGCCCCGGTGGGAGACGGCTTGGTCGGCTTCCCCGATGCGGTGCCCGTTGCGTGGACGGCCGGCTGGGCCTGGCCGGAAGGGGTCTGCTGGGAAGGGGTGGCCGTGATGGTGACGGGCGGCGGATGCTCGACGTCCGTCACGGCCGGCGACGCCTGCGAGGGCGAGGACTCGGTGCCGTCGTCACCGAACGGCATGGGCAGGACGAGGAGGGCGATGCCGAGGGCGGTGACGACGCCACCGGCGAGCGCGCCCGAGCGGAGCGGGGAGCCCGCGGCCGGCGGCCACCACCCCGTGCCGCCCGGTGTGCCGGGTGCCATCGCCGCACCGGCGGCACTCGCGCCGGCTTCGGCCATCCGGGCTGCCACATACGCCGAACTGCCCCACAGCAGCACGCTGGTCGGCAGCGCCGAGCCCAGCCGCTTG
>NZ_JBJDQK010000039.1:0-8206 GCF_044903445.1 Streptomyces sp. NPDC019890
CCCCGGGCCAGGCCTTGTCGCCGTAGTCGTCGAGCACCACGATCCCGCCCGGGGCGACGATCTGCTCGACCCATTCCAGATCGGACCGCACCCCGTCCATGGAGTGATCGCCGTCCACCACGATCACCCCGTACTCCCGGTCGGAAACAGCGGCCCGTACCTCCGGATCACCCGAGAAGCCCTGCTGGATTCGCGCATCGATCACCGAACCGACGCCGCCGAGTGCCAGGTTGGCCCGTACGACGTCCTCGCGCACCGGCGTGCCGGTGGGATCCGCGCCCTGCGGGGCGGCGCCGGGCTGAAGCTGCGCGCCGGCCAGCGGATCGACGATCGTCAGATGCGGTTCGGTCCCGGACCGGTGCAGCATCCGTAGCAGTCCCGCGGCGAACATCCCGTACAGAGTGCCGATTTCGAGGACGTTGCCGTTCGGCGGGGAGAGCAGCGGCACCGTGGCGAGCTTTCCGCACACATTGGAGGTGGACCCGGCCAGCCTGCCCACGCCGAGTGACTCCAGAGCCACCACCGTGCGATAGGCGACGGTCACACTGCGACGGGCATGTTCACTGGCGTCCGTCACCCCCTGTACCTGGCGTACGAGAGTGTCGATCTGGGGGGCGGTGGGCATCCGGTGGGTGCCTCTTCCCGTCCCGTCCACGAGCAGAGACAGTCCGTACTGCGGGTTCTGCAGGGCGGCCACCTTTCGGTGGAGAGCGTCGACATCGGTCTGCAATGCCTGCGCGGCACGCGCCACATGCTGCTCGATGCGCCGTTCGATCATGGTGACGGCTAGGCTCAAGACCCACTTCGCCAGCCGGTTCCGAAGGAGAGAGGGCATGCCGGGAAGGTACGCCGCAGCGCCGCCCCGCGGGCCACGGCGGGATGCTGCGCAGGTGAAGTCCTGATGTCCGGGCAGCGGCGGAACTGTGACGTCGTCACGACGGAACGCCGCGCTCCACAGCGGGGCGACAACCGACCGGGTCCCGGTGAGAGCCGCGTACAGCTCCCACCGGGACCCGTGATGCACTAGAAGGTCAGGTTCCAGGCGTCGATCTTGCCAGTGTCCTGGGAGGCGAGGTCACGGACGCGCAGCTTCCACGTGCCCGCGGCCACTTCCGACGAGGCGTTCACGGTGTACGTCTTGGCGACGTTGTCCGTGCCGTCGTTGTTCGGAAAGTCCTCGAGCGTATAGACCGTGCCGTCGGGAGCCACGAGAGAGAGCACGAGGTCGCCGCGGTAGGTGTGCTTGATGTCCACGCCGACCTTGAGCGTGGCCGGGGCGTTGCCGCTGACCCCGGTCACAGTGAGCGGGGACTCCACCGTGGCGTTGTCGGCGATGGCCACGTCCACGGTGTTCTCGAAGTACGCGCCGGGCGGCGGTGTGCCGCCGACGGCCTTCAGCGCGTCGACCTGGCCCTCGCCGAAGAAACTGTTGTTGGCGGTCGTGCCCGTGCAGCGGCTGTCGGAGGGGCAGGCCGTGTCGGTGGCCTGGGCGGCCAGCTTGGCCCGGAGGTCCGCAGGCGTGGAGCCGGGGTTGGTGCTCGCCAGCAGCGCGGCCACTCCCGCGACATGCGGGGAGGCCATCGATGTGCCGTTCATGGTGCCGTATTTGCCGCCCGGCAGCGTCGAGTAGACCCCGGACGCGCCGTCGCCGCCCGGTGCCGCGATGTCGATGATGTTCCGGCCGAGATTGGAGTACGAGGCCTTGACGTTGCCATTGCCCATGGCTGCGACGGTCACCACGCCTGGCAGTTCGGTGGGGATGTCGATGCAGGCGTTGGTGATGGTGCGGGTGACGGGGGTCGAGTCGTTCGGGCTCGATGTGTCGGTCCGCTTGTTCGCCAGGTCGTAGTTGGAGTTGCCCGCGGCCGCGACCTGCAGCGAGCCCTTGCTCTCCGCGTACTCCTGGGCACGCCTGACGCCCTCGATGATCGCTGCCTGGTCCACGTCGTCCGGGCAGTTGAACATCCACGGGTCCGTGTAATAGCTGTTGTTGGTGACCTTGAATCCGTGGTCGCCGGCCCACATGAAGCCACAGACGGTGTTCTCGGCGAAGAACATGCTGGTGTTCGGCTCGGCGATGCGGACGGAGGAGATCTTGACGCCCGGGGCCACACCGATGACGCCCTTGCCGTTCTTGGCCGCCGCGATTGTGCCCGCCACATGCGTGCCGTGGTCGCCGACGGGGCGCCATGCGCCGGTCCTCGTGTCCGCCTTGCCGTAGGCGCAGGAGACGGAGTCGGCCGCATCGAAGTTGGGCGCGATGTCCTGATGCAGGTCGTCGACGCCGGTGTCGAGGACACCGACCTTGACCGCGGAGGAGCCGGTGGTCACGGCCCATGCCTTGTCGGCATTGATCTGGGTCATGTCCCAGCGGTTGGACTCGGTGAGGGTGGTCGTGGCCTGCCCGGGGGTGGGGGGAATTGCGGGGTTGTACGCGTCGGCCGGAACGTCCGAGGTCCGGGTGGCGCCGACCTGCTGGACCCCGCTGACGCCGCGCAGGGTGCCCGCGAAGGTCGTGGACGCCGAGTGCGCCACGATCACGCCGATCGCGTCGTAGTGCGCGAACACCGTGCCACCGTTTGCCGCGACGGCCGTCTGTACGGCCGATGTGTCGCCCGGTGCGGTGATGACCAGGTAGGCCCGGGTACCGGCGGCCCACGAGGCCGTGGGTGACGCGGACGCCGCGGATGTCCCCGCCGCGGTCGTCGCTGCCTGGGCAGCCCCTACGGGAGTTACCAACGCCACGGCCGCGCCGAGTGCAGCGGTGGCTACGACCGAGCGTCTCAGACGGCCGGATATGAGGGTAAGCAATGCATCCTCCGAGAGCCCGGCGGCGCTGGTGGCGCCGACCGGGCCGAGTGTGGGAAGTGGTGGACGCAAGATGTCAGACAATGGTCCCGGATGGAAAGGTTCCGATCACGCAAGTGCCCATCTCTGCCGGGCGATTGGCTCTTGGAGGTCGTCTCAACCCGTGACCGGCGATGCGTACATCCGTTGATGGAAGCCGGTCGAGCCCGGCACCCCTGGGGGTACCGGGCTCGAATCGAAGGGTCCTACGGCCCCTGGCCTGTGAGGTTCCGTCAGGAAGGCTTCGCCGCGGTCACGGCGGTGACGGTCACCTTGTTGTCGCACTCGGCGAAGAGCCCGTCCTCCAGTGCGACTTGGTGCGCCCCCGCCCCTGGCAGACCAACCACCAGCGTCGGGTACACGACGGGTTCGGAGCCGGACTTGCAGTAGCCGTCGCCCTCGCCCTGAACCTGGACGAAGGTCAGCTTCACCCATGCCTTGCCGCCGGGCGCCAGCCGCACCGGAGACGCCGATCCCGAGCGCGTCACCGTCAGCGGAGCGTTTTTCTGCGGTGAACCATTGCCTGCCCCCGCCACCGTCGGGTGGCCCTGCAGAGTGCACGCGTGCCCAGAGGTGTTGGCGAACTCGACGACCGCCGCACCGATGCCCGTGCCGTCAGGGCGAACAGCGGCCTGATATGCGCTCGCCTTCAGCCCCGTCCCCGGACAGGTTCGGGCCTCGTCCTCCGACGATCCGGTCCCCGAACCCGGCGCCGAGGGGGAAGCGCTCGCCGCCGGCATCGCCGATGTGCCCCCGTCGGCCGGCTTTGAGGCAGCAGAGTCCGGCGCCCCCGAAGAGCCTCCCGCCGCCGTCGGCGACCCGGACTCCGCTGCATCGCCGCCGCCAGGCTGGCACCCTGTCGCCAGCAGTGTGGCCGCCGACACCGCGACCATCGCCATCCCTGCTCTGCGGATGCTGTTTCCGTACTTCATAACGCCCCCCGATTGAGAAGTGGCCAGGTACCGGCCTCTCGCCGGCACTCGTCACTGCAGACAGCACCCGCCGACGTCAGGTTTCGGCCATTGATCGTCTGTGACACATCGGTGACAATGTCGGATCAATGCAATCACCCCGCGTCCCACCAGCATCGTCACGCCGTCAGCGCGCCTGCGGACGCCAGCCGGATGGCCCCGCCCGGTGCGGGCGGGGCCATCACTGTGATCTACCGGGACAGCATCCCGTGGGACACCGCGGCCGGCACAGGTGCGTAGCCCGTGGCCCGGGTGGTGAAGGTGCCCCGGCCCTGGGTCCGACTGCGCAGCCGGGACGCATAGCCGAACAACTCGGCCAGCGGCACGGTCGCGGTGACAACCGCTGTGCCGGCCCGCGCGGCCTGGCCCGAGACCCGGCCGCGTCGTGCCGCCAGGTCGCCGAGCACCCCGCCCACGGCGTCGTCGGGCACGGTGGCCGTGAGCTCAACCACCGGTTCCAGGAGCGCCATCACACTGGCCCGCAGTGCCTCCCGAAGTGCGAGCCGGCCTGCTGTCCGGAACGCCATCTCCGAGGAGTCCTTGGAATGGGTGGCTCCGTCGGTCAATGTGACCCGCAGTCCGGTCACCGGGTGGCCGCCGAGCGGACCCTCGGCCAGAGCATCCCGGCAACCGGCCTCCACCGCGCGGATGTACTCCTGCGGCACCCGTCCACCAACGACGGTCGACCGGAACACGAAGTCCCCTGCACTGCCACCGGCGTTGTCACCGGCGGCGTCGGCCGCAGTCTCCAGAGCATTCACGTCAAGGACGACGTGGGCGAACTGGCCGGCGCCTCCGTCCTGCTTGACGTGCCGGTACACCAGCCCGGACACCCCGCGGGCGACCGTCTCGCGGTAGGCCACCTGCGGTCGGCCGACGCCGACATCCAGCCCGTGGGCGCGCCGGATCTTCTCCACCGCGACCTCCAGATGCAGCTCGCCCATACCGGACAGCACCGTCTGGCCGGTCTCGGGGTCGGTCCGGACCGCCAGTGAAGGATCCTCCTCGACCAGCCGTGCCAACGCCGACGCCAGCCGGCCGGTTTCGAGGCTGCTGCGGGCCTCGACCGCCACGGAGACGACCGGATCGGCCACGATGGCCGATTCGAAGAGCAACGGCGCTGCGGGTGTGCACAGGGTGGCCCCGGCGCGGGCGGCCTTCAGGCCGACCACGGCGACGATGTCCCCGGCCACCGCCCGGTCCACCTCCGCGTGCCGGTCGGCCTGCACGCGCAGGATCCGGCCCACCCGCTCGGCGCGGTCCGCGCCCACGTCGAGCACCGCGTCTCCCTTCTGGATCGTTCCTGAATACACGCGCAGGTAGGTCAGCCGCCCCGTGGCGGTCGAATTCACCTTGAAGACCAGTGCAGCGAACGGCGCCGCCGGGTCGGCGACCCGCTCCTGCACCGTGCCGCGCAAGGTGCCCCGTACCGCCGGCACGTCCAGAGGCGACGGGAGGTAGGCCCCGACAGCCTCCAGCAGCGGCTCGATCCCGCAGTTGCGGTAAGCCGATCCGCACAACACCACCACGCCCTCACCACTACGGGTCAGGTCGCGCAGTGCTGCGGCCAGAGTCTGAGCGGAGACCGTCGACGCCGTGCAGAACTCCTCCAGCACGACCGGATGGAGTTCCGCCACAGCCTCCTCGAGCAGTCGGCGGCGGCGGTGCGCCTCTTCCCGCAGCGCGTCGGGCACCGGGCCCTCCTCGAACGTGTCGCGGCCGGCGCCCCACACCAGCGCGCGCATACGCAGCAGATCAACCACCCCGGTGAACCCGTCCTCCTGCCCGATCGGCAGCTGGACCACCAACGGGACCGTGTGCAGCCGCGTTCGGATCGACTCGACCGCCGTGTCGAGGTCGGCACCGGCACGGTCCAGCTTGTTGACGAAGGCGATCCGCGGCACTTGGTGCCGGTCGGCCTGTCGCCACACCGACTCGCTCTGCGGTTCGACCCCCGCGACACCGTCGAACACCGCTATCGCGCCATCAAGCACCCGCAGCGAGCGCTCCACCTCGTCGGAGAAGTCGACGTGGCCCGGTGTGTCGATCAGATTGATCCGGTGACCGTCCCAGTCGCAGCTCACGGCCGCGGCGAAGATGGTGATCCCACGATCGCGCTCCTGTGAGTCGAAGTCGGTGACGGTCGTCCCGTCATGGACCTCACCCCGCTTGTGGGTTGCGCCGGTGACGAACAGGATGCGTTCGGTGATGGTGGTCTTGCCGGCATCGACGTGGGCGAGGATGCCCAGATTTCGGACGTCGGTCAACGGACTGGTGAGATGACGTTGCAGGTTGGTACGCACGGCCCGAGGCCTTTCAGGGTGAATCGAGAACAGGGCGGCGCGATTTCCCGGACTGAACGGCCTGGAGCCAGGCCGGTTGAATCCCCTGATCCAGCGTGATCCCCTGATGCAGCGTCATCCCCAGAGATGCAGCGATGCCGCATCGGGATGTACTCGGCCAGTCGGGCGGACAGGGGTCAGGTGTTCGTCGCGGGCGTCCAGTGGCGGCCGCGCAGCCGACACCGGGCTCAGATAGACGTCAGGATCACGTCGTACCGTGACCGGGGAACGACGACAGCGGTGCGGTATCGCACGGTCGGGCTCCCCTCACTCGTCGAAACGCGCGCTGCGATGTTGTCGGCGCGCGAGACGACTGTAGTGAGCCCGGCGGGGCCCGGTCACCTGGTTTTCCGTCCCGCGCGGCGCGACTGGGAGTGACTTGACCCGTTCAAGGGAGTTCTGGGGCGGAGGAGACCCTTAAGCTGGCCCGAATGATCATCATCGAGCCCGGAGGAGCCCCTGTGACGCCAACCCCGCAGCAGCCCGCTACGCGCCCAACCACCAATCGGCGAGGCGCCGTTGTCGCGGCAGGCCTCCCCATCGCCGTCGTGGCGATGCTCGCCACGGCCGCCGGGCCTGCGGCGGCCGCCACGGTCGGCTCGTCCGGTGTGGGGGACCCGTATTTTGTCCTTGCTGGCAACGGCGGCTACAACGTCGGCCATTACGACCTCACCCTCGGATACGACCCGAAGACCCGTCACCTCGACGGACGGGCGGTCATCACGGCGCGGGCCACGCAGCGGCTGACCCGCTTCGACCTCGACCTGAAGGGGTTGAAGGTCACAGGCATCACGGTCAACCACGCCAAGGCGGCCTTTCGCCGCGATGGACAGGAACTGGTGGTCACCCCGAAGCACCCCATACGCAAGGGGCAGGAGTTCCGGACCACCGTCACCTACGCGGGCACGCCCGGGCCCGTCACCGACCCCGACGGCTCGCTGGACGGGTGGATCCCCACCGACGACGGGGCGTTCGTGGCCGGGGAGCCGCAAGGCGCCATGACGTGGTTCCCCGCCAACAACCACCCCAAGGACAAGGCCTCCTACGACTTCGCAGTCACCGTCCCCGCGGGACGCACCGCCGTCGCCAACGGTGTCTTCCGCGGGCAGAAAACGGCCCATGGACGCACCACTTTCCGCTGGCGGCAGACCGAGCCGATGGCCGCATACCTCGCCACGGCGACGGTGGGCACGTTCAAGGTCGAGCAGTACACCGCCCCCGGCGGCATCAAGGTCTACAACGCCGTCGATCCCCGTGAGGCGGCCGCCTCGGCGCCCGTGCTCAAGAAGCTGCCGTCCGTCCTGGCGTGGGAGAGCAAGATCTTCGGCCCCTACCCCTTCAAGGGCGCGGGAGCCATCGTGGACCGCGCCCCGCAGGCCGGATACGCACTGGAGACCCAGGCACGGCCCGTGTACGACCGGGCGCCGGACCTGAGCACCCTGGCCCACGAGAGCGCGCACCAGTGGTTCGGGGACTCCGTCTCCCTCACCACCTGGAAGGACATCTGGCTCAACGAGGGCTTCGCGACGTACGCCGAGTGGCTCTACGAAGAGCAGCACGGCGGCAAGAGCGCACAGAAGACTTTCGACTCGCTGTACGCCAGCCCGGCGAACAGCGAGTTGTGGTCGTTCCCGCCCGCCGACCCCGGGAGCGGAGCGCACATCTTCGATGCGCCGGTCTACTCGCGCGGGGCCATGGCCCTGCACAAGCTGCGCACGGCGGTCGGCGACAAGACGTTCTTCCGGATCCTGCGCACATGGGCGGCCGAGCACCGCAACGGGCACGGAACCACAGCGCAGTTCATCCGCCTGGCGGAGCGGCAGTCCGGCATGGACCTCGACAAGTTGTTCCACACCTGGATCGGCACAAAGGGCAAGCCGTCCCGCCCCTGAGCCTCCACCGGCACCGCGGAATCTGCGCCGGATTCCTTGCCTTCCCGATTGCCGGCCTGGGGCGCCGAGGGCGACCACGGAACGGCGGATGTTGCGCCATCTTCGACTGCGGCGCTGCCGACTGCTATGCAGGGGTGCTGTCTTCCGTCATGGC
>NZ_JBJDQK010000040.1:0-7679 GCF_044903445.1 Streptomyces sp. NPDC019890
CGGAGCAGTCCACGCGGGCGCCCTGCGGGTGGCAGGCACCTCCGCCATCTCCAAGGCCCGCACGCGGCTGGGCCCTGAGCCGCTGAAGGTCCTGTAAGCCCGCCACTCGATACACCGCCGTGTACCCGCGATCGGCCCGATCATGCGGAGAGACCGGTCTCGACGGTGCCGTACGGGCCGTTTTCACAGGTGCCGCACTTCCGGACCACTCGAAGCTGAGATTGCGGGGCTAAAACGGTGGCGGAGCATGTCGCTGGTCACCAGGGCGACGGTGGCGAACAACGCGTCCAGGACGCGGTGCCGTGTTTCGGCCTCCGTTCCGGCACGCGGGGCCTCGGGGTACGCCCCCCTGCCTCAGGCAGTGGGGACCCGGACCCAGGCTCGCCCAGACTCCGTTCCGGGGACCCCCGCGGCTGGGCGAGGGTCGCGATAGCCGATTACTCCTTGCTGGCCGAGCGGGAGCCGTGACGGCGTGCCCGGTGCGCACGCTTGGTCGACGTGCTCTCGTCGATTTGCTCGATTGTGTCGTAGTTGCGCCAGCCGGTGAGGCGTCCTTCGGGGTTGTACCTGGCAGACAGTCCGGGAGGATCCATGTGATTTCCGTGTTCCCGGACCAGGTTCTGGGGCAGCATGACCACTGCTGTGACGCCGCGGGTAGACGACCTGCGGAGCTGGACGCGGATGCCGTGGCGGCCGGAGAGCCGGCCGACGACGAACACGCCCATGCGCCGCGCCACCGAGACGTCGACGACTGGCGGGTTCAGGAGCCTCTCGTTGGCCTCCTCAAGGTCCTTTGTGGTCATGCCGATGCCGCTGTCCTGGATTTCGACCTTCGCGCCGCCGCCGGACAGCAGCTGGCTCGTGACGAGCACCTCGGTGCCCGGCGAGGAGAACGTGGTCGCGTTCTCCAGCAGCTCCGCGATGAGGTGAACGATGTCGTTCACTGCTTGGCCGTCGACGTCCGCGGTTACCAGTCCGCGTAGCTGCACACGCTGGTACTGCTCAATCTCACTGGTGGCGGCCCGGAGGACATCCACGAGCCGGACTGGGGCGCTCCAGCGGCGGCCCGCCCTCTCTCCCGCGAGGACGAGTAGGTTCTCCCCATTGCGGCGCATCCGGGTGGCCAGGTGGTCGAGCTTGAAGAGGCTGGCGAGCAGGTCGGGGTCCTGCTCACCGTTCTCCAGATGGTCGATCAGCTCCAGTTGCCGTTCCACGAGGTTCTGGCTGCGCTGCGAGAGGTTGACGAACATCGCGTTGATGCGGCCTCGCAGCTGCGCTTGTTCGAACGCCAGCCGTACGGAGTTGCGATGGACGTCGTCGAACGCGTGGGCGACACAACCGATCTCGTCGGTCGAGTTGATCGCCGTGGGCTCGGCCTTGATGGCCTCCAGTTGCGCGTTGCTGGAGCTGCGCAGCAGCCGGACCACCTCGGGCAGGTGGCGTCCCGTGATATCGAGCGCGGAGGCGCGCAGGGTGCGCAGCGGGCTGACAATCGACTGCACGAAGACGTGCGTCACACCGAATGTGAGCAGGAGGATCAACAGCACGACGAGCGAGGCGATGAACACTGAGCGCTCGGCCTGGTGCTGCTCGCGCGAGCTCTCGTCGTCGACCGATCCGACGAGCCGCTTCTCGACCAGACGCATCAGCTCGAGCTTGCTCGTCATGGTGTCGAACCACTCGCCGGCGTCGAGACGGAGGCGGCTCGTGCCCTGCCCGGAGAGCGCCCGCTTCTCGAGCATCTCAGCCTTGTTGACGTCGCTCCCGGTGACGGTGCGCTCGTAGAACTGACGCTGGGCCGGCGGCGCACCGGACAGGAACTCGCCGATCAACGCCTGTTCCTGCCGACTGGCGAGGGTCAGGCCCTGGGCCGAGT
Organism: Streptomyces sp. NPDC019890; assembly: GCF_044903445.1. Classification (NCBI taxonomy): domain Bacteria; kingdom Bacillati; phylum Actinomycetota; class Actinomycetes; order Kitasatosporales; family Streptomycetaceae; genus Streptomyces; species Streptomyces sp. NPDC019890. Next base: position 1,877 of record NZ_JBJDQK010000040.1, read on the forward strand.
TCGAATCGAAGTGTCCCTGGGTCAGCACGCCGCCGAGCAGCGCGCGTTGCCGGGAGGCTTGCTCCGTGGCCTCTGCGAAGGTCTTGAGCGCATTGGCCCGCACGACAAGGGTCTGGTGGGCGATGTCCGGCGTGAGAAGGTCAAGGGCGTCGGTGAGCTCGGCGATCAACGCCGTGTATGCGTCGGCCACGGGCAGCAAGCGCATTTTCGCGGGGGCTGCTGTGTGGCGCAGTGACGCCACCTTGCCGCCGAAGGCGTCGAGCACCGCGAGCCGGGTGGCCAGGACGGGGTTCGTCCCGCGGTGGACATGGGTGGCCTCGGCACGGACCCGGGCGAGCGCCGCGTCCACCTGGGAGCGCTGAGTGTCCAGTCGGCTCGTGTCGCCCGTACGTCGGGCCGCAACGTAGAGCGCGGTGAGATCGCGTTCGTCCTCGAGCTCCTCCAACAGCCCCGTGCCCTTGTCGATGATACGAACGAGCTGACGTACGTTGTCGATGTCCTGCGCGTTCTGCACGGCCGAGCCGATCCGCAGACCGCCGAGTACGAGCACGGTGATCATCGGGATGAGCACCCCAGCCAGCAGCTGGGTGCGCACACTCCAGTTACTCAAGGCGAACGCCGCCTGGTTGCTGCCCCGCGGGCGACGCCCTCCACCTGCATGTGCGGGGCCCGGATCGCTATTGCCCGGCTCGGTACTGCCGTTGTCGGAACCGTTGCCTCTCGCCTGGGGCGTCTGCACCGGTTCCGTGCCGTGGCGATGCACCTCGGATTGTGTCTGCACTTGCCCTCGCACCTTCTCCCCGCCATTGAACGTGCGCGATTCAGGGGCGCGCGCACGCATCGCGGACGCTCCATTCATCGCGCGAGTGCGCTTGTCGTGATGTCACTGAGCGAGGCCATGGCCTCGTGCGTCCCCTGGCGGGTGCCCGGGGCAGCGAACTACCTGTCGGTCTCGGAGCTGCTCACGGTCGCAAGAGGGTTGCTGTCCACGCCGGCCCAGCGCCTGACCGAAACGACCATGACCGATCCCGAGTCGCCGCGGCGCGTCCCTTTGCCATGTACGTGCAGGGGGTACGCAGTTGGGGACCAGGAACCAGCGGGTAGCCAGTCACTCGACCCGTCACGACTCCGCGACGGCCGTACCCGGAGCCACCTCGGTGCCGACCCGCCGGCTGGACACCACCTTCATGTCGCCGCCCCTGCGCCTGGTCAGTCGCTCCTCCGTCCGCGCGCCGCGGTGACGGTCGCGAGGGCAGACAGAATGAGTACGGTCGACGCCGCTCCGGGGTCCTCGTGGCCGAGGGTGCGGGCGCCGAGATAGCTCGCGCGGCCCTTGCGGGCGTGCATGCCGGCGGTCTGCTTCAGGCCCCGCACGGCGGCGTCGGAGGCCGCGCGGGTGGCGTTGGTCAGGTCGCCGCCGGTGTGGATGACGGCCTGGTAGGCGGTCACGGCGGGGCTGAGGGCGTCGATCATGGTTTTGTCGCCCTCGAGCGCCGCGCCGATCCGCTGGATGCCGGTGAGGGCTGCCGCCAACGCCTCCCCAAGTTGTGCCGCAGACACGTCGGGATCGTCACCCAGGGCCCCCGCGGCCTGCCGGAATCCGGTGCCGTACAGCGGTCCCGAGGCGCCGCCGGTCTTGCTGATCAGTGCCCGGCCGACGGTGGCGAGCACCGCCCCGGGGGTGGACGGGTTGGTTTCGTCCAGCATCGCCACCGCCGCCTGCAGGCCGCGGCGCATGTTGATGCCGTGGTCGGCATCACCGACAGCGGAGTCGAGGCGGGTCAGATGATCGGCGTTCACGACCACCAATCGGGCGGCCTCATGGATCCAGGCCCGGAACAAGCTCGCGTCCATCGTCGTCCTTCTCCCTCGTAGGGTCTGTCGTCGGTGGCCGAGGCCGCTCAGCGTCCCCAGCGCAGCGCGGGGGTCTCGACGGGGGCATCCCACAAATGGGTGAGCTGCGGCGTGAGCCGGCACACCGTGATCGTGCAACCGGCCATCTCCAGGCTGGTGATGTAGTTGCCGACCAGGTTGCGGGTGATCCACACGCCATGGCCGGCGAGCCACTCGGCAACCGCGGCATACACCACGTACAGCTCAAGAAGCGGTGTGCCACCCAGGCCGTTGACCATCACGAGCACTTCGCCGGAGAGCGGCATGTCGGCGTGGATGGCGTCCAACGCGACACCGACGATCTCCCTGGCGGATGTGAGCCTTCCGCGGGCGCGACCGGGCTCGCCGTGGATGCCGACGCCCAGCTCGATCTCGTCCTCGCCCAGCTCGAAACCGGGCTTGCCCGACGCGGGCACCGTGCACGGCGTCAGCGCCACCCCGAACGAACGGGACCGGTCGTTGACCTCCCGGCCCAAAGCCGCAGTCGTGCCCAGGTCCGCGCCAAGCTCGGCGGCGGCACCGACGATCTTCTCCACGAACACGGTCGCCCCGGTACCCCGTCGGCCCGCCGTCCACGTGCTGTTCTCCACGGCGACATCGTCATTGACCACGACGCCCTCCACCCACTGGCCGTCGTCGGCGGCCAACTCGGCGGCCATCTGGAAGTTCAGCACGTCGCCCGTGTAGTTCTTCACGATGTGCAGCACCCCCGCCCCGCCGTCAACGGCGCGCGTGGCGGCGAGGATCTGGTCCGGCACAGGGGATGTGAACACCTCACCGGGACAGGCCGCATCCAGCATCCCGTACCCGACGAACCCGCCGTGCAGCGGCTCGTGCCCGGACCCGCCACCTGACACCAGGCCGACCTTCCCAGCGGTCGGCCCGCCCGCGCGGACGATGTAGCGGTCGGACGTGTTGACCGTCAGCGAGGGGTGCGCGGCGGCCACGCCGACGAGAGCATCGGCAAGCACCTCATCGGGCGAGTTGATGAGCTTCTTCACGGTTCAGGCCCTTCTCGACTGGATAACAACGTCAGCGGAAGCCAAGTCCTCCGGTGGGCCGGTCCGGTCGGGCCTGCCCACGCTCGAGTAGTTGCGCAATGTGCACGGTTCGGGTCAGGGCAGTGACGGCTGGCAGCACTGCTCGACGAGTCGCCAGACCTCTTCGGGGGTTTCGCGGGTGAGGGCGATGGCGGCCAGGGAGGCGCAGGTCTCATGGCGGAGCCTGCGGATGCGGGCGCGGACCTCGTCGAGGGCGGCGGGGGCGACCGAGAGGATGTCGCAGCCGAGGCCGATGAGGAGGGGTGTCACGAGGGGGTGTGCGGCGGCGTCGCCGCAGACAGAGACCTGACGATGGTGGCGGTGGGCGGCGGTGACGACGCGCGCGATGGCGTCGAGGACGGCGGGGTGGGCGGCCATGGCGGGGGTGGCGGTGGGGTCGCGCCGGTCCAGGCCCAGGATCTGGCAGGTGAGGTCGTTGCTGCCGATGGAGAGGAAGGAGGCTTCGCGGGCGAGGTCGTCGGCTGCGGCGACGGCTTCGGGGAGTTCCACCATGATGCCCAGGGGCGGGGCCGGGACGCCGGCTTCGGCGGCTGCGGCCTGGAGGAGGCGTCGGCAGGCGCGTAGTTCGTCGATGCTCGCGACCATCGGGATCATGATGCGCAGGTCGGTGTCGGCTCCGGCGCTGAGCAGGCTGCGGAACTGGTCGGCGAAGGCGTCCGGTTGGGCGAGCATGAGGGGGAGGCCTCGCCCGAGCCGTTGGCCTTCGCGGCCCGCGGCGAGGAACGGCGGCAGTTTGTCGTCGGCGAAGTCGAGAGTGCGAGCCGTGACGACCTGCCCGGTGAGCGCGCGCAGGACGGGGACGAGAGTGGCCGCGTGCTGGTTGCGGGTGGGCCAGGCGGGGTGGTTGAGGAAGGGCAGCTCGGTGCGGAGCAGGCCGACGCCGTCGGCGCCCGTGGTCAGGGCCGCGCGGGCCTCGGCCGGGGTCGCCACGTTGGCCCGCAGAACGATGCAGTGCTCGTCGAGTGTCTCGGCGGGCAGGTGGCGCTCTTCGGCGAACGCGAGGCGGCGGGCGCGGGCAGCTTCGATGGCGTGAAGGGCCAAGGTGCGTTCGTCGTCGTCGGGATAGACGACGGCGGTGGCCCGGTCGGCGTCGAGCAGGATTTCCTGCCCGTCGGGCAGATCGAGCAGGGCCGGGTCGACGGCGAGCAGGAGGGGTATCCCCTGGGAGCGGGCGACGATCGCGGCGTGGGAGTTGGGGCCGCCGGTCACGGAGATGGCGGCTGTCACCGTCTGACCGGGTTCCAGCAGGTCCGCCGCGCCGATCTCGTGGGCGACCAGGACGAGGGGCTGATCGGGTGCGGGGCCGGTGTCGCCGTGCAGGTCGGCCAGGACGCGGCGGCCGACCTGCCGTACGTCGGCGGCGCGTTCGGCAAGGGTTGGATCGTCCAGGGCAGCGATGGTTCCGGCGTAGGCGTCGATGGCCTGCCGGACGGCCACGGGTACCGGCTGGCCGTCGTTCGCTCGTTTGACGGCCTGTTCGCGTAGATCCTGGTCCTGCGCGATGTAGCTGTTGACCTCCATGATGTCGGCCTGTTCGTCCTTGCCCTGTTCGCGCAGCGAGGTGGACAGGTCGAGCAGGCGGGTGGCGACGGCGTCGAAGGCGTCGGTGATCTGCTGCCTGGGGTCACCGCTGGTGCGGTGAGGGAGCACCGTTCTGGTGGGCGGACGGTCGGTGCGGTGGACGAAGCCGAGGGCTATGCCGGGTGCGGCAGTATTCCCGGCGTAGGTGTGGCGGTGCGTCATCGGGCCACCACCGTTCGGGCGAGGGCGCGGAAGATCAGGGCGGTGGAGGTGGCTCCCGGGTCCTGGTGGCCGATGCTGCGGGCGCCGAGGTAGGAGGCGCGTCCCTTGCGTGCCTGCATGGGGGTGGTCGCGCGCATGCCCTCCTCGGCAGCGTCGACGGCGGCCAGGGCCGCGGCGGCGAAGTCGGCTCCGGCGACGGCGTGCTGCTGGAAGGCGGCCAGCGCGGGGGCGTAGGCGTCGATCATGGTCTTGTCGCCGGGTGCGGCCGCGCCGAGCTTCTGGATGCTTTCCAGGCCGGCGGCCAGTGCGGCGGCGAACTGCTGCGTGTCGGCGGCGGGTGCGTCAAGGGCCTTGCCCATGGCGCGGAAGGCGCCGCCGTAGAGGGGGCCGGAGGCGCCCCCGACGCTGGAGATGAGGGTCGTGCCGGTCTTGACCATGACGGCCCCGACCGAGTCCGGCTCGTAGTCGGCCAGCGCCGTCGTGACGGCGGAGAAGCCGCGTTTCATGTTGACGCCGTGGTCGGCGTCGCCGATGGCCGAGTCGAGCTGGGTGAGGTGGTCCTTGTGCTTGTCGACTGCGGCGGCGATGGCCTGCACCCAGGTGCGGGCGAGGTCGGTGTCCACGGAGTCTCCGTTCATGGTCGGTGCGTGGCGGGCTGGCGGTTGGGTGAGCCGGGGGCGGGGGCGGATGTGCGGGGTGCGGTCCGGGCGAGCTGGCGCGGGAAGGTGCCCGCCCGGCCCTCGCGTATCGCGCGGCCCCGCCCCCGGCTCGGTTCAGGCGCCCCAGCGCAGGGCGGGGGTGTTCACGGGCATGTCCCACAGGGACAGAATGTCGGCGTCGGCCTTGCACACCGTGATGGAAACACCAGCCATGTCCAGGCTGGTGACGTAGTTCCCGACGAGGTTGCGGGCGATGACGACGCCCTTGTCCGCGAGTACGGCGGCGACCTCGTTGAAGACCACATACAACTCGATAAGCGGTGTGCCGCCCAGGCCGTTGACCATGACGATCGTCTCGTCCCCCGCGGTGAGCGGCTGGTCGGCGAGGATCGCGTCCAGGGCGGTGGCCACGATCTCCTTGGCCGGACGGAGCTTTTCCCTGCTGCG
>NZ_JBJDQK010000041.1:0-7195 GCF_044903445.1 Streptomyces sp. NPDC019890
GTTCCTGCCCGGCACCGGCTCGCACAAGCTCGACGAGACACTGGAGATCACCGCCGCCGCCCGGGAACTCGGAGCCGACGCGGCCCTGGTCATCACCCCGTACTACGCGCGCCCCACCCAAGAGGCGCTGTACCGGTGGTACGCCACGGTGGCCCGGGAGTTTCCCGACCTGCCGATCGTCGCCTACAACGTCCCCTCCCGCACGGCCGTCGACATTGCGCCCGACACCGTGAAGCGCCTGTTCACGGACTTCGACAACTTCGTCGGGGTCAAGGAGACGACGAAGGACTTCGAGCACTTCTCCCGGGTGCTGCACGCCTGCGGGCGGGAGTTGCTGGTGTGGTCAGGTATCGAGCTGCTGTGCCTTCCGCTGCTTGCGCTGGGCGGCGCGGGCTTCGTCAGTGCCGTGGCCAACCTGGCGCCGAAGGCGGTGGCCCGGATGTACGAGCTGTGGGAGGCCGGTGACGCCGATGCCGCCCGCGATCTCCATTACCGTCTCCACCCCTTGGTCGACCTTCTCTTCGTCGAGACGAACCCGGCCCCGGTGAAGTGGGTCCTGGCCCAGCAGGGCCGTATCTCCTCCGACGTCGTGCGACCACCGCTGGTACGGCCCGCGGACACTTCGCTGACGCGCATCCGCGCCCTGCTGGCGGAGGGCGGCGACCTCACCGCCCAGATCTGACCCGGCCACCTGCCGCGCGCGACGCCGTGACCCGACCTCGCCACCCGGCGCCGCCGGTCCGCAGCGGCTGCGACGCCGCCCACAACAGAAAGAGGATCCGATGTCACCCACCTGCCCCTACGGATTGCCTCAGGCGATCCGCCACTGGATCGGCGGCGAAGCAGCCGACAGCACGGACGGCAGCACCTTCGAGGTCACCGATCCCGTCTCCAACACCCCCTACGCCCATGCCGCCGCAGGCGGCAGGCAGGACGTCGACCGGGCGGTGGCCGCCGCCCGGTCGGCCTTCTCCGCCTGGTCGACGCTCGGCAACCGCGCCCGCGCCACCATCCTGACCCGGATCGCGGATGGTATCGAGGCGCGCGAGGAGCGGCTGGCCGCCTTCGAGTCGTACGACTCCGGGCTGCCGATCACCCAGGCCCGCGGCCAGGCCCGCCGCGCCGCCGAGAACTTCCGCTACTTCGCGGACGTCGTCGTCGCCCTCGGCGAGGAGGCGTTCCGCCAGGGCCAGGAGCAGTTCAGCTATGTCGTGCGTACCCCCATCGGTGTGGCCGGGCTGATCACCCCGTGGAACACCCCGTTCATGCTGGAGAGCTGGAAGCTGGCACCCGCGCTGGCCTCCGGCTGCACGCTCGTCCTCAAGCCCGCCGAATGGACCCCTCTGTCCGCAAGCCTGTGGCCGGAGATCCTCACAGAGGCGGGGGTGCCCGCCGGGGTCGTCAACATCGTGCACGGCATCGGCGAGGAGGCCGGGCAGGCGCTGGTCGACCATCCGGACGTGCCGCTGATCTCCTTCACCGGGTCCACCGACACCGGCCGTCACATCGCCCGCAGCAGTGCCCAGCACCTCAAGACGCTGTCCATGGAGCTCGGCGGCAAGTCCCCGGTCGTCGTCTTCGCCGACGCCGACCTCGAAACCGCCCTGGACTCCGTTGTCTTCGGTGTGTTCTCCCTCAACGGCGAGCGCTGCACCGCCGGTTCCCGCGTCCTGGTCGAGCGGCCGCTGTACGAGGAGTTCAGCCGCCGCCTCGCCGAGCGCGCCGAGCGCGTCACGGTCGGCCCGCCGTCCGACCCGGCCACCGAGGTCGGTGCTCTCGTCCACCCCGAGCACTACGCCCGCGTCCTGGACTATGTGGACATCGGCCGCAAGGAGGGCCGCCTCGTCGCGGGCGGCACCCGCCCCGCCCACCTCCCTGAGGGCAACTACCTTCAGCCGACCGTCTTCGCCGACGTACGGCGCGACGCCCGGATCTTCCAGGAGGAGATCTTCGGCCCGGTCGTCGCCGTAGCTCCTTTCGACAACGAGTCCGAGGCTGTTGAGCTGGCCAACGCCACTCAGTACGGCCTGGCCGCGTACGTCTGGACCTCGGACCTGAGGCGCGGCCACCGCGTCGCGCATGCCGTCGAGTCCGGCATGGTCTGGATCAACTCCCACAACATACGGGACCTGCGCACCCCCTTCGGCGGCGTCAAGGCGTCCGGCGTCGGCCGGGAGGGCGGCGCGCACAGCGTCGACTTCTACACCGAGTCCAAGATCGTGCACGTCGCGCTCAGCGAGATGCACACTCCTCGCTTCGGAGGCAAGCGATGACCCCGGCGCCGGCACCCGACGTCGTCCGCTCCGCCTACGCCCAGCTCGTCGTCACCGATCTGGCCAAGGCCCGTTGGTTCTGGGCCGACATGCTCGGCTTCCATGTCCAGTACGAGGCTGCCGGAATCGTCTGCCTTCGCGGCACCGACGAACTCACCCACCACTCGGTCGTGCTGCGCGAGGGCGACACCGCCGCCCTCGACCACATCGCCTACCGCGTCCGCACCCCCAGGGACCTGGACAGGGCCGAGCGGTTCTTTCATCACCTCGGCCGCCCCGTCCGCCGTGTTCCCCGCGGCGAAGGCACACCGGGTGTCGGCGACGCGGTCCGCGTCGTCGACCCGCTCGGCTTCCCTGTCGAGTTCTTCCACGACATCGACCGCGCCGAACGCCTCATCCAGCGCTACGACTTGCGTCGCGGCGCCGAGGTGGCACGCCTGGACCACTTCAACATCTGTACCCCCGACATCCCGGCCGCCTACGCCCACTACCGGTCCCTCGGATTCGGATGCTCCGAGACCATCGAGGGCGACGAACACGAGCTCTACGCGGCCTGGATGTACCGCAAGCAGACCGTCCACGACGTCGCCTTCACCGGCGGCGCCGGCCCCCGTCTCCACCACCTGGGCCTGGCCACGCACGAGTCGCATCATGTCCTGCGCTGCGCCGACCTGTTCGGCTCACTGCGCAAGGAGCACCACATCGAACGCGGCCCCGGCCGTCACGGTGTCTCCAACGCCTTCTATCTGTATCTGCGCGACCCCGATGGCCATCGCGTGGAGATCTACACCTCCGACTACTACACCGGCGACCCCGGCCACGAGACCTACCGGTGGAATGTCCACGACGACCGCCGCCGCGACTTCTGGGGCAACGCCGTAATCGAGTCCTGGTACAAGGAAGCCGCCCCGGTCCTGGACCTGAACGGCACACCCCAGCCTGTCACCGACGCCCTCCTCGACGAATCCGCCGTCCGTGTCGGGGCCGACGGCCTTGGCTGACGTCCCCGACAGATCTGCCGCCTCGCCTCACCGGGCCCCGCGTGGCGGGGTCACCGGGGCTGCCCCCGGCCTGCGGGGCGGCCCCGGTGACCCGCAGTTCGCGCCAGTTCGTGTACCGGTAGCGGTGTCGTGTGCGCCGAGGTCTGCCTTCACCCGGTTGACGATGAAGCCTCTTACAGCACTCCGGTCCCGAATCCCAGACATCGGGAAGGAACCTCGGACATGCGGAGGGGCTGCGTTCCGAATGATCGTGTGCGTGTTGTCGGCCGACGGGGGAGGCGTGGAATGGGCGACGGCGATGCGCCCGTCGGGCCCGCGCCACCCCGGTACCGCCTGAGCCGTCCGCCGGATTCAGCCGTCCTCCGGCATCGGCGCGGGCCTGCCCCCTTTGGTCCGTTCCGGTGTCCAGTAGTCCTGCACCTCTTGTGGACTCTGCCGCACCTCGCTGCCGGTGGTTCCAGGGTCCGGCTGGTGCTCGGGGCCGGGCTCGGCCGTGGCGGTACGCCATGCGGCTGTCGCCGCGACAGCGGTCAGCAGGACGCCCACGACTCCCCATCGGCGGGAGCTACTGTGACCCATGGGACCGCTCCTTGTCAGGAGGTCAGGTGACGCTGCCCTGGGCGTCGAACATGCCCTTGACCGCGTCGTCGAAGTAGGAACTCCGGTTCCAGCCGCCCGAGGAGATCGTACTCATTGCCCCGTTCACGTTCCCCAGGCCGTTGGCGTCGTTGAACTCGCGCAGCCACGGTCCGCCGCTGGATCCGGGGCCGAAGTCACACTGAAGTTCGATGCGACCGTCGCTCACCCCGCGGGTGGTCCCCTGGCAGGCCCATTGGAGCTCGCCGTTGTCGCGGTTGCCCGGGTAGCCCATCACGGTCATCGCTTGGTTGCGCGAGTAGTTCCAGCTCAGGCCGTGACCGCCGGTGACGTTGACGATCTTGTTGCCGTTGAGCGGCCAGGTGGTCACCATGGCCACGTCCCGGCCGAGGTCGCTGCTGCTGATCCAGGAGTTGAAGGTGCGGAACTGTTTGGCGGCGTAGGTGCCGAACGGGCGGGCGCCCGAGCGGTAGCGCGGTACGTAGACCCAGTTGGTCATCCAGGTTCCGCCGCTGCCGCCGTGGACGCAGTGCCCTGCTGTGATGAGCATCTGTTTGGAGTTGCTGTTGAGAGCGCTGGCGGAACAGGAGTAGTTGAGTCCGTTGCTGGGGGTGGTGGAGTACACCTTGCCCACCGCTGCGGATTCGTTGACCAGTGCCCGCTTGGCGTCCGACCGTGCTCGGGCCGGCGAGGTCGATCCCGGCCGGCCGGTGGGTCCGGCCTTACCGCGGACTGCCCGCGGCGCGTCTTTGATGTTGAGCGGGATGGCCTTGCCCATCCGCTCAGGTGTCCAGTAACGGGACAGCGCGGCGGCTGCCGTCGAGTCGACCGGAGTGCCGTTGGAGAGCCGTGCCGTGGGACTCGCGGTGGTCGCGGCCCCGGCGGGCACGGCGGTGGGTCCGGAACCGGAGTCGGCGGGTCTCGCCAAGGCGGGTCCCGCCCCGGCCAACGCAAGTAACGCGGTGGCGGCCAGCGGCAGAAGCGCGTGTCTCAGGCTGCGCAAGGGGTACCCCCAATGGTTGAATCGTGCGCACAGTGCTGCAATTTCGGCCTCAATTGTGCGGAGCAGAGCGACCGTAGGTCCGGCAAGTGCCCGCGGGACAGTAAGAAATCAGCCCGTCCGCTCATTCGTATGGACTGCTGCGAATTTCGGACGGTGCGGATTCGTCGATTTCCTTCTGAATGCGTGTGCGCTGGGCATCGACGAGTGCACTCGCCGCGGCCCGGCCCCGTGTTTGCGCAAACACGCGTAGCGTCCGGTTTTGCATGAGCACACGGCGCAGTTGGCCTGATCTGCTGCGTCAGCCTTTGGCATGGGAAACGTCGCTGAAATCGAAAGCGACCCCGAACTCGCCGCCGCCCTGCGGGCGAACACAGCCGTTGTCACCCGCTACACAGGAAACCGCACTGTTCCGGCCGGTCGCGCATCCCGTACTGGACCGCAGCGGCACCAGCCTCGGCAAGGCCGGGCAGGTCACCGCAGCCCGTGACTACTCTCAGCAGCTCACCCAGCAGGCCAGCACCCATCCAGGTAAATATCACCGTGACACCCTGATGTTCCGTCAAGAAGTCGCGCGTCGGCGGGGGAGGCGGGGGACGCTGGTGGAGCTGCGGCCGAGTTCGCCGAAGTGCTCCAGGACCAGCAGCGGGTGCTGGGCAGTGACCACCCCGACACCCTCAAGGTTCAAGACCACCTCGCCTCGTGGCGGCGCAAGGCGGGGGAGACAGGGGTGTCGTAGCCTCGACCGATTCCGGATGCTGCAAAGCTCAGGCAGCCAGTCTCCAGGGCTCCGTTTACAGCGTGTTGCACAAGGCTGTGATCAGGCAGGGGTCAGAGGGCGGTTCCGACTGCAGTGACCACGCCGCTGGGCCCGGAATCCGACTTGGTGTTCTTCGTCGCCTGCCACGTGAGCATGCCCATCGTGACGAGAGAAAACAGGGATGTTGTCCAGGCCAAGCCATCTGTGCAGGGATCGGTTCTTTGGGGGTTGGTTCTGAGCGGCTCACCGGCCGGGAGAGTGGATCGGCCGTGGGAATCGGCGTACAGGCACGGGTGCGGGGCGAGAAGATGCGTTGCTATGGGAACAGGGGGACGGCGGGCTCTTGCTGCTGTGGCCGTGGCTGTGGGCATCACGCTACTCGTGCCTACGGCGGCAGCGGCAGGTCGCAGTGGGTGGGGCGATTCGGATCCTCGCGGCTTGTTGCTCGGTGCGCTGTCGCTGGCGTTTGGGTATTTCCAGTGGCGGCGCACCGAAGTGATCGCCGCTGCCGGGACCGCGGAGGCTCGGCTGGAGCAGGCTGTCCGTCAACGTGAGGCGCGGGCGTGGCAGCAGTTGCTGGGCAGGGACTCCGAACTCATCGATCTCGGTTTCACGGTGAGACGCGACGGAAAGGTGAAGCTGCCGTCGAGGGATGAGGCGCCGCGGAGTGTCGAGGGGCTTGTGGCGTTCTACCGGCAGCTGGAGCCACGCCGCATGGTGGTCATGGGGCGTTCAGGAGCTGCAGCGGGAGGGGATGCGGGCACGGGCAAGACCGTCGCGGTGATCAAGTTGCTGCAGGACTGGGTCGCCGAGGGGCAGCCCGGTCAGGCGGTGCTTGTGCGGCTGAGTGCGGGTGACTGGCCCGGTGGTGGGATCGAGGACTGGCTGGTGGCGCATCTGGACCGGGTGCTGGGCCTGCGGCACAGTGAAGCGCGAGAGATGGTGCGGGCGCACTTGGTCATTCCGGTGATTGACGGGCTCGACGAGATGGACGGCACCGACGCTCCCGGGCACGGCTCCCAGGCCGCGGCGCTGCTTGACGTGCTGAACAACAGGCAGCTGGACGCGCGGCTGTTGCCGGTGGTGGTGACCTGCCGTGCCGATCACTACGCGGCGCTGACTGCCGCCGACAGGCAATTGAGGAACGCGGCGGTAGTGCGGCTGAAGCGGGTCGATCCGGCGCGGGCCAGAAAATACCTGGACGTACGGGCCGGGCAGCGCGACGCCCAGGGCCGGTGGGAGAGAGTGCTCGACGCTGTGCACTCTGATGGTGCCGGTTCTACCGCAGTGCAGGCGGCGCTGGACAGCCCCTGGCGGCTGACCCTGGCAACGGTGGTGTTCCAAGAACGCGGCTCGGGCGGCGTGGGCTACGAGCGCCACCCTGACACGATCATCGACATGGCCGAGGCCGGGACGCTGCGTGCCTACCTGCTCGACAACTTCATCGCCGCGGCGGTGAGCGCTGCGTGCAATGCCAAAGACGCCAAAGTGGCCGACATCAACCGGGAAGCGAAGCAGGCGGCGCAGCGGCGGCGACGGCTGAGGCAGCAGGGGGACAACAAGG
>NZ_JBJDQK010000042.1:0-6926 GCF_044903445.1 Streptomyces sp. NPDC019890
CTGACCCTGCGCGGCATGGACGACCTGTTCAACGGCTTCCGCCTCCCCAAGTAGCAGGGGCCCGGCCCTCCCCCTCCGGCCGGGCAACGCGAACTGACCACTCTCACGCCTGAACACCGAGCCTGCTACGCCATCTGTCCGGCGTCCACTTCGACCATCACTACCACCGGCCCCCAGCAGTGAGCATTGGACACTCATCCTGCGCAACTCCCTGAGGCCCCTCGAAACCCGCACGTCAGACGAATCCGCCACGTTCACTTACGTCCCCTCATCCGTGCCATCGAGCAGACGCTCCCGAGCCGATCGCACCCATGCAAGTGAGCAATGCGCAGATGAGGCGCCCAGAGCCTGCTCACTCCCCCAAGCCGCGGCACGAGGCGGGCTGTCACCGAGTGTTCCTGCTCCCGTACAGTCCGTGGTGCCAGTGCTCCGTTACGGCCAAGCACAGCGGTTGACCAGGAGAAGAATCATGGACCCCGAAGCCAGTCTCGGCTCCCTTTCGCACGTTCCCGGAACGGGGCGGCCGGTCCCCGAAGCCAAGCCTGGACTCGTGCAGCGATGGCGTTCGGGGGGAGGTGAACTGGTCGAGCTGCTGTCCCAGGTGCGCGAGCAGTTCGGCAGCATCGCCGCGTTCCGCCTCGGGCCGGCCCCCACCGTTCTCGTCACCGACCCGCAGGCGGTCCAGCACGTACTCGCCCGGCACCCGGAGCGGTACGTCAAGCGCTCCCACCGCGCCCGTCTGCTGATCGGCGACGGAGTCCTCGCCGCCACCGGTACGGCGTGGAAGCGCCAACGCCGCTTGTTGCAGTCCCAGTTCACCGGTACCGGGATGCGCCGCTACGAACAGCGGATCACTGCGGCTGCCCGGACCACCGCCGGGCGCTGGGGCGGGTACGCCCGTACCGGGCAGACCCTCGATGTCGGGCGGGAAATGCGCCGCTTCGCCCTGGACGCCATCTGGCGCTCTCTCACCGGGCACCCCCTCGATGACGGGACCGAGCGCGAACTGGCCGCCGTGGCAGCCGTGGCGGCCGCCCTTCCGACGCTGCCCGCTGATGTCACCGACGCCCAGGACGCCGTTGCCGCCGATCTCGCCCGGATCGATGCGGTCGCCCGGCACGCCATCGAGGCCGCCCGCGGCGGGGCGGTCGGCCCCGACGGCCCGGGCCTGCTGCACGTCCTGATCGACGCCGCCAACGAGCGCCCCGAGTACACCGACCGGCTGATCCGCGACGAGCTGGTCACGCTGCTCGTGGCCGGGCACGAGACCACCGCCACCACCCTGACGTGGCTCTACCTGCTCCTCGACCGGTACCCCGCCGCCCGCGAACAAGCCCTCGCCGCCGGCGACGAAGGTTCGGCGCAACGCCGCCAGGCCATCCAGGCCCTGGTCCACGAGACGCTCCGGCTCTACCCGTCCGCCTGGATCCTGCCCCGCCACGCCACCGAGGACGACACCCTCGCCGGCTACACCGTCGAGGCCGGCACCGACATCCTGATCTGCCCGTACCTCACACACCGCGATCCTGAACTGTGGCCGGACCCAGAGCACTTCGCCCCCCGGCGCTTCATCACCCCGGACCGCCGACCCGCCCACCCCGGCGCCTACTTCCCCTTCGGCATCGGCCCCCGCGCCTGCCTCGGTCTGCAATTCGCGCTCCGCGAATCGACCGTCCTGCTCGAACACCTGCTGCCAGTCCACACCCTGGCCTTCTCCTCCACCCCCACGAAGGCGGCGTACGGCATCACCGTCCGCCCCGACGGCCCCACCCCCGCGACCCTGGAACCCCCACGCACCTGAAGCGGGCCATGCCAGGAACGGCCGGCCCGGCATCGGCGCCGCCGACGTGGGCCTCCTCGACGACTTCGGTGGTACGCCTCGCGTTTGGCGTGCTCGGCGAGCGCCCGGTAGATACTGGCCTGGCCGAGGGTGGGGCACCTGGCGTAGCCGATGCGGATGTCCGCGCCCAGCAGGTCGGGGTCAAGGGCGGCCGGGCCGGCGGTCGGCCGGCGTGGGCACGCGCAGCGCCTTCGACAGGCGGGGCACCTTGGTGAAGCGGCGGGTGTGGTAGGCGGAGGCGACCGCGCCGGAGCGTGACCGGCACGGCGAGCCGGGCTGAGCGTCACACTTCGGACGGGCGCCACGGAAGGGCGCCGTGCGGCACTTCGCATCGTGAGCGCCCTTCACCCGGGCGGTCCCGACTCGAAAGCGTTCACCGCGGGGACGCACTTCACATGTCTGTGATTTTCGTTGATATCGGGGCGAACCTGGCGGATGCTCACGTGGCACCCGACGGCTCTCTGACACTTCAGCCCCGACCGTGCAGGATCTTCGACCTGGCGGTCGCGAGTGCAGGGGGAGCAGCGGCCGACGACTGTGTCTTCGTGGGCGAGGACGCCCACGAGCGCGCGTTCGCACGGGAGGCGGGGATACGTACGGCTGCCCCACCCGGTGTTCCCGCGATGGAAAACCGTCCCCTGCTGCGGACGCGGATCGAGCTGTCGGACAGCCTGAGCCTGCCCGAGTTGACCGCGGCCGTGAACGAGACCGAGGCCGTTGTCGTGCAGACCGTCTCCGACCGGCCCGCGCTCGCCATGGCGACCACGCAGGGCACCGAGGCGCTCGAGTGCGCCGGTTTCACGGTGGACCTGCGGGGACCGGTGGATGACACGGCGGCTTTCCCGATAAGGGATTACCAGCCGGTCTCGGCAGCCGAATCGCTCGCGGACGCCCCTCACGAAGCCCCGTAGGCGGCCGGGCCGACGCCGCACTCGACGGCCGCCTTGTCAGCCCCCGGCAGGCATCCGGCGTCAACGAAGAAAGTGCACAGTATGGGTACAAATAGTGATGAAGGCCAGAAGAAAACCGAAGGCGGACAGAGCGATGACGCCGAGCGCCGAGCGACCGAGAAATTCATCAGCGACCTGCTGGCGCGGGGCGAGGCGGTGTTCGAGGGTGAGGAGCCGACGCCGCGTACCACGCACGTCATCAAGCGCGGAGACGACGGACGGCTCACCGTCCGCCGTCTGCGCTATTTCCACTGACTGCTCAGTCGAAGCACCGCCGGACCAGGGCGAGACCCTCGCCGGTCGCGCTCCGCGTGATCTCGTGCGTCTTGAGCCGGGAGGGGCTGTCGTCGACGAACGCCGCATTGGAGCGGTGCTCCTCGGGTACGTGGACGCGGCCGCGGCGGAGGAGGTCCTCGAGGAACGACGTGGCGACCCGCTCGGGGTCGGCGGGCCGCACCGAGCCGCCGGCGGGGTCGGAGCCCGCGATGCCGAACCGTCGTTC
This sequence comes from Streptomyces sp. NPDC019890, assembly GCF_044903445.1. Classification (NCBI taxonomy): domain Bacteria; kingdom Bacillati; phylum Actinomycetota; class Actinomycetes; order Kitasatosporales; family Streptomycetaceae; genus Streptomyces; species Streptomyces sp. NPDC019890. Next base: position 3,293 of record NZ_JBJDQK010000042.1, read on the forward strand.
CGCCGCGGGGGCGGAGAGGGTGAGGGGCTGAGTGACACCGTACGTCGCCCCATGGACCGTGACGGCCGTGAGCCCCTCGTCGTCACCACCTCCCGGCGTCGCCTCGGCGATTCCGGCGCCTCGGCGTGCCACCTCCGGCTCGGTGATGGACGCTGCGGCCTCCAGGGAGAGGATGCCGTGACGGATGAACGCCGAGCGCAGGGACTGACCGTACTTGCCGCCGTTCCGGCGCTGGTCCGCGGCGATCATGTGACCGGCGACCTGTGCGTAGTAGGCCGACACCACGGGCGCGGCCACGGCAGCATCCACCAGCAGCTGTCCGGCGATCTCGGCCGCCTTGGCCAGACCGGCCTGGTCGTGCAGGTCCTGCTGCCGGAAGATCCCGGCGACGATCTTGAGGAACGCGCCACTGAACAGCCGGGAGAACGAGTGTGGCTCGCTGGAGAGCATGTTCGCGGGTCCGCTCGGTGGCAGCTGCACCGGGTCGCCGTAGAAGAAACTGTTCGACAGATTGCGCAGGCAGTCCGGGTCGACCGCGTTCGGGTGGCCCTGGCGGATCGCCCAGCCCAGTTGCTCGGCCATCCTCGTAACCCGCGAGGACCGTTCGAGGTCGCCCTGTGTCTCGGCCAGTACCGCGATCCGCAGCGATTCCAGCCGGAGTGAGGTCAGTAGCGCGCTGATGTCACCGAACGCCTCGTGCAGGGCAGCCGCCTCTGCGCTCGCCGCGTTGAACAGTTGAGGGCGCAGGGCGTCGAGGATCGCGTGCCCCGTCTCGTGCTCGACGACCTCGGAGCTCTCGCACGCGGCGACGGTGACACCCGCCACCGTGCGGCGGAAGAACCACAGGCCTCTACGGTCGTAGAAGGCGTTGAGGTCGATTCCTGCGTTGAGGTGCGATGTGAGCGCGCGGCCCACCGTCGGATGCCACTGCGTTCCGGTCGGAACGAGCGGACCCCAGGTCTGGCTGGTCCTGCTGAGCGCGTCGGCCGCCACCCAGTAGCGGAAGGCCTCGGTGCCCGGCCCGGCACCGTCCGGCTGCGGCGTGCTTTCCGCGATGGCCGTCGGGAAGGGCTGTGTGTCGAGATGTGGAACGGGATGCGGTACGGGCATGTTGACGTGCGGATGAAATCCGGGGTCGTCCTCGTACACCAGAACCGTCGGGATCGTGGCTTGCTGCACCGTCATGGCGCCTCGCTGAAAGGGGAGAGATTGCGGATGGTGGAATCCACCACAGGGACGAGAGTCCCTCATGGTCAGTACGAGACCCGGATAGCCCGGTGTCAATCCGAACACACGCAGGCGGGCCGTCTCCGGCCAGCGGTGGGAGCAGACGAGCGGGCGCTCGCTCTTGGCCCGGAGCCGGTGCGCACCTGCCACCAGACCCGGCGGCAGGATGGCGGCCAGACGGGTGACGGTGAAACCGTCAGCCGCGGCCGGTCAGGAGGACTGCGAGCGGCGTGCTATGCCCGTCGGTGATCAAGTGGCGCTTCGAGTCCGCCCCAGCCCCGGTCGACCGGCGGCTGGCCCTTGTGCTTGTCGACCGGGGCCCGTGAACGATGGAGGCCCGCACGGGCTTTGACCTGCCGCTCGTGCAGCCTTGCGCATGGTCGACGCCCAGGCGGCGGCATCGCGGCTTTGCTACCTCCAGAACACGCTGCATCGCGGGCCGACAGCGCCGCCGTCACCTTGGCGAGCCGGACGGTCAGCCGGGGGCTCAGCCGCTCAACGTCTACCCTGCCCTCCAGCTGACGGCCGACCTCACGGGCGCCCTGCCGGGGCTGAGGGCCAACAGGCTTGTGTCGCTGTCTACTTCGGTCCACGACCAGATGCATGACGTGGCGCTGGCCGCGGCCGGCGCTCGGGTGCCCCCGAAGACGTGAGCCGGAGCGTGAGCGTTGACCCGGACCTGCTCGGAACCGTGCCCGCTCGGCCGCGCGCCCCGAGTGCGTGTCAGCGGAGGATAAGCACCCCACCTGGGTCTGCCGATTACTCCGAGTTATTGATAAACAGCGCGTGCCGACCGGGTGTGACGATCGATCGGCTGCGCGCGGGTCAAGCTCCCCCTCGGGATCGGACGTGGAGTCCCCAACCGATCGAAACAAGGAGCGCGTACATGAGTCCTGCCAACAGGACAGGGTCCCGACTGGGACCGCTGCCTCGTCGAGCCAACTGGACCGCGGGCGGCGCGATCGCCTCACTCGCGCTGGTCCTGGCGGCCGGGCTCGTCAGTCCGGTCGCGGTCGCGGCTCAGAGCATGGGCGAACGCGTGAGCGTGTCGAGCGGCCCGGGCGGCGGAGACGACAAGTGCAGGGACGGGTCGGACCGCGGCGGCAAGGACAAGTGCAAGAGGGGCGCGACCGGTGCGACGGGGCCGACGGGGCCGACGGGCGCAACGGGGCCGACGGGCGGGCCGGGTCCGACAGGTCCTACGGGGCCGACAGGGCCGCAGGGCGGGCAGGGTGACCCGGGTGCGACGGGCGGGCCGGGACCGACGGGGGCGACGGGGCCGACCGGGGCTACGGGGCCTGCCGGGCCCACGGTCAATGTCGGTGCGAGCATCTTCGCCGACGAATCTCAGACCATCCCGGCCAACGCCGAGACCCAGATCACTTTCAGTGGCGCCGCCTACGACACGGACACGATGTTCGACTCGACGAACTCGACGCTGGAGGTCAACACCGCCGGGCGCTACCTTCTCAAGGGAAGGATTCTCTGGAACTTCACTGCGAATGACGAGGGGCAGCGTCAACTTCGTATCTCCGTCAACGGCAGTGTCGTCGCCTTTGACGGGCAGGACGCCGCGGACGCCCCGGTCGGCATGGGCACCTCGCAGGACGTGTCAACGATTGTTCAGCTGAATGTCGGTGACGTGATCTCCCTCAGGGTCTTCCAGACCACCGGAAGTGTCGCCACCTCGACCTGGCTGTTCACAGGAGAGACCAACGTGGCTCCCCAGCTCCAGGCGGAGTGGCTCGCGCCGTAGACCACGCCCTCGGTCCGACCACATCCCCACACGTCCACCGCAGCCGAGAACCCCTGTCGGAGAAGTCGGGCAGGGGCTCTTCGGTGTCGCGGCGCGGAACTGGACCCGGGGGGGCGGGCTCTTCGCATCGCGAGGCGATGGTCAGCCGCCGTCACCACAAGTGCGACCGCCAGGGGAAAGCCCAGCCTGTCCAGCAGCAGATCGAACAGGTCCTCCACGAAGACCTCACGGGAGCGCAGCGCCTCGTCGACCGCGGCCCGCTCCGTGGCGGGGCCGGCATCACCAGCGCATCGACCGGCGGCAGTGCCCGCCACGACGGGTCCGGTTCGTGGCGGATGACGGCGTACCGCGTCTTCGCGCATGAGTGGAACAAGAGGATAGGCGCCGGGTCGAGGTGCAGTAGCCCTACCAGCCGGTCAGGTCCACGAGGAGATCGCAGTGCGGGTCGTCCGGGGCCGGCTGGTGGCGCTCCTCTTCCTCGATGAGGGAGGGGAGTGAGGCGATCAGCGCGGTGAGCATGTCGGTCAGGTGGATGTCGGCGCCGATGATGCCGGTGCGACCGGGTTGCTGCAGGTACAGGCGCATCAGGCGGTCGCCTGTCATCAGGAAGCCGATCAAGAAGGGGTTCTCGTCGTCGCCGGGGTCGGACAG
>NZ_JBJDQK010000043.1:0-6008 GCF_044903445.1 Streptomyces sp. NPDC019890
ATCCCCCCGCACATAGGTGGCCTGAACTATCGCACACCTGACCGGGTTTGGGCGCCGGTTCTGCTTGCACCTCGCCGCCGTAAGTCCGATCATACCGACGAGGCCACGAGCGAGTCGAGCAGGGTTGTGTCGGTGAGAAGCAGCAACGCGTGACCCTGAGTTCTGGAAACGATGAAGGTGCTCAGTCGCTGGAGTGTCGTGAGTTTCAACAACGCCGCGAGGGGCGCTGGCCTTCCCCTATGGCTCACGTCTTTGCGATGTAGATGTGGTGTGGGGCATGAGGCCCATAGACTCGCGAAATTGTCTTGGGCTGAGGTAGAGGGCTTCGGCGTAGTCGCGTGACGTCCGCTTCATGATCATGTGAGTCCGAGGAGGGCGAGCGGTCGGCTGGCGTCGCGGGCGTTGTGCCGAAGGCCGGAAGCGATGCTGCTTTTCCCGGCGAGGCGAAGGGCACCGATGGCGGGGTTGCGCCAGGTCGCCATGGCGCGGGGCGCGGAGCCGGTTCGCAGATGGGAGGCGTCCTCGGCGAACGTCACGTCTCGGACGTGGTGCAGGGCTTCGATCTTCCAGTGGTTGCGGATCAGCCGGGCGAGCTCGGCGCGTGGGGCCCGTTCCGCAGTGAGGCTGGTGACCGCGTAGACGGACTTGATGCTGATTTTGCCGGTCTTGCGGTCCACTCGGCGGCGCTTGAGCTGGACGGCCTGGCGGGCGCCGGGAAAGAGCAGGCTGTTCACCGTGCACACCTTGATGCGGTGGATCTCGACGCGGGCGTGGCCGGTGTCGCGGGTGCGGCCCTGCAGCGGGATCTGGTTCCAGGGAAGGGACTTGAGCTGCTGGTGGAGCTTCCTCTGGTTCCCTTTCACGATCACGATGTAGTGCGCGCCTCGGCCGAGCAGGTAGCTGGCGTGCTCGCGCTGGGTGTGCATGGCGTCGCTGGTCACGACCACGCCCGCCAGGTCGGCGAGGGTCTCCAGGAGAGGCTGGAAGCAGGTGATCTCGTTGGTCTTCTCGCCTACGTCGAGTTGGGCCAGGACCAGGCCGGAGAGGTGGTCGCAGGCGGCGAGCAGATGAATCTTGCGGCCCGTGGCCCTGGCCGCTCCGCGCAGGGTCTTGCCGTCGACCGCCACTGCGTGCAGCTGACCGTCGGCCCCAGCGCGCCGGTCGGCCAGCCAGCACGGCCCACCGCCCGGTCCAACGCGTCGCCGTCGATGCGGCCCAGCAGCCGCCGCACCATAGCCTCCGCCGGCAGGCACCGCTTCGGGGACAGCGGATCGGGCCGTACGCCAAGGCGTTCCAGGACGGACGGCGGGGCGCCGGTGATCCACTCACCCACCGCCAGCAGGGAGGTCGCTCCGGCCGGAACCGCGCACGCGGTCAGCGCGAGCACGACGACCAGAGCGTGCCGTACGCCGCGCGGATCGCGAGGGTCGGGCACCTCGGCCAGTCGCTCCAGCAGGCCGGGGTCTCCTCGGGCACGGCCCCGGGATGCTCGCGGAGTTGGTCAAAGGCAGGTGGGATCGACGATGATGCGTCAAGCGACTACGGCGAAGCCCTGGCTGCCCGCCCAACGACGAACCCCCGCCCTTCCGCGCTGGAAGGACGGGGGGTTTGCGGTGGGGAGGTCACGTTCGCAGGTCGCGATCGTCGACCAGGACGGTGCGGTGCAGGTCAACCGGAATCTACCCAACGGGGTCGGGACGGTGCTGCGGATGATCGGCGATCCACGTCCACGCGGTCCACGTGCCGTGTCACGGGCCGGTGGTGCCAGGCGTTTTCACGCCCGCCCTGGGGCACGTCATCCGCCCGCGGCGTCCTCGGCCTCCCAGCGCAGCAGGTCGCCCGGCTGGCACTTGAGCACCTCGCAGAGCGCGGCGAGCGTCGCGAAGCGCACCGCCTTGGCGCGGCCGTTCTTGAGTACCGCCAGGTTGGCGGGCGTGATTCCTACGCGGTCCGCGAGCTCGCCCACGGACATCTTCCGCCTGGCCAGCATCACGTCGATGTCGACGGCGATCGGCATCAGATCACCTCGTCCAACTCGGCCTGCATCTGTGCCGCTTCGACGTCGCGCGTGACGGCCTGGGCGAGCAGCATCCGCAGCACGAGCACGATGAGCGCGACTCCCAGGATGGCCACGCCAACCCCGCCCATGATGACGGTGACGCCCGGGTCGTCCCGCTGGCCCGGCGCATTGAGGGCCGTGACCGCGAACCACACGAGGGCAGCCGCCACGATCGCGCCGATCACGCCGTCCACGTACCGGAAGGCGGTGTGGGAGAACACGGTTCCGCGTCGCACCATCGTCACCAGCCGCCATACGCAGACCAGGGCGACCTGGACCGACACCATGCCCAGGATCATGATCACGCGCAGCGGGGTCAGCGGGAGCGACCCGTCCTCCGGGTCGGTGGCCAACGCCCACACCATCAATGCCTGCACGAACACGGTGCCGGCGAGCACCACCACGAGCACGGCGCGCAGCGCACCCACTGTCAGCTTTCCCATGGCCCGCCCTTCCCTCGAGTCGCGATGGGAATCTATCGAATATCGATAGGTGAAGCAAGGGCTGGGACGGAGGATGGGCGGCGGTTTCGCGCCGTGGCGGGACGCCGCCGCCCCTCCCATGGCAGGGCGTTCGCGAGCACCGTCTTGGTCCTGTCGAAGTCGGCCTCGCTTGAGCATAAATCGGACACCACCCGACTACGCCGAAGCCCTGGGCTGGGGTAGACGGCGTCTTCGTGTCTTGACCGGAGCCGTGCTCCACCCTGAGTGACACTCAAACTCATCGACACTCGACGGCTGTTCGGCCCTCAACGGACATCCAGACTCATCGACAAACGACATTCGTTGTGAGCTTCGCAGCCACGCGCCCGGGCGTCGCAGCGCGGTCAGCGCCTGGTCGAGGTCGAGCTCTTCTCCGTCGTCGGCGTCCTCGTGGTGCACGTGCACCACGGTTTCCCCGGACGGCCGGGAAGGGCTTGCCCACGGGCCTGCCATGCACGCCACCCGACCCCACTCGCCCAGAGTAGACCGCTAGGCAGTGTCTCTTTGGTCGACGAGGCGGTCGGTTGGCCGTTGCTGCCGCAGCACGCCAAGTCAGTCCGAGGTGAGGTCGGAGCGCATGGCCGAGCGAAGGGTACCGAGTGCCTCGCTGAGTGCGCTCTGGGTTGATGGCCACTCGGGATCTGCGCTTATGTCGGGCTCGTCGAAGCGGTCCCGTAAGTCCCGGACTCGCGTGAACGCCTGGTCGGCCATGTCGCCGAGATGCTCGGGAGCGATGATCAGCATCTGATAGCGGAGATGGTAGGCATTGGTGGATCCGAGGATCTCGCCTGCCTGCTTCATGCGATATGGCCCAGGGGCATGTTGCGGTGGGCTACGTTCCACTTCCGCGGTCAGCTGCGGGTCCAGATGAAGATCGCGGCGAGGTGGAGTGCACCCTGGTAGGCGAGGGCAAGTTTGTCGGTTCGCATGGCCAGACCGCGCCATTGCTTGAGGCGGTTGATGCAGCGTTCGACGGTGTTGGGCTGCTTGTAGGTCTCGGCATCGAAGTCGGGTGGTCCGCCTCCGAGCCGGCCGCGCCGCAGGCGGTGGCCGACTTGGTCGGCGGGCTGCGGAATGACGGCGCGGATGCCGCGGCGGCGGAGATGCAGGCGGATCGCGCGGGATGAATTCGCGCGGTCCGCAGGCGGCGGCGGGCCGGGTTCTGGGCCTTCCCAACCTGCTGCGAGGCACCCGGACCCGGGCCATGACAGCCTCGAAAGCCGACGCGTCACCGGCCTGGCCCGCGGTGACGACGAGAGCCAGTGGTTGTGCCCGGCCGTCGCTGGCCGGGTGCACTTTCGTGCTCAGCCCGCCGCGGGAACGTCCGAGCGCGTGATCGCCGGGTTCTGCCCGCTCGGCCGCCCTCCTTTCCTTGCCCCGGCGGCATGCTGGTGAGCCCGGCAGACGGTTGAGTCCACCTACACGGTCCAGCTCACGTCGTCACGTGCGTCCGCCGCGGCAAGAATCGCGGTGAAGATCCGTTCCCACGTGCCTTCGACGGCCCACCGGAGTAGGCGTTTATGGGCGGTCTGAAAGGAACCGAGCTCCTCGGGCAGGTCCCGCCACGGCGAGCAGGTGCGGTACTTCCACGCGATGGCTTCCAGGGCGCGGCGGCGGTTGGCCCACCGTCGTCCACGGACCGGATCAGCCGCCATCAGCGGCTCGATCCGGACCCACATCGCATCAGTGATAACCAACCCGGACAGACACATCCGCTCAACTGACCTGCAGCAGGAGCGGGATGCCCTGCGAGCCCAGCTGGAAGAACGTGAGTGGATCCGGGAAGCCATCGGGCTCCTGGGCGAGTCCATCACCGAGGGCCCTGGCGGCAGCCGATGTCACGGCCGAGGCCCTGCGCGTCACAGCGCCCATGGCGCCCGGTCCGCTGAGTCCGGAAGCCGAGCAGCGCGTCAGGAACCTGTACGAGCGCCTCATCACCGAACAGGCCGAGGAAGATTCCGGCGGCGGCAACTGACTGGTCCCATGTGGGACAGATCTGTTGCTCGGGCTCGCGGCGGACATCGGCCTGAAGTGCGGGACGGTGGAGAGCGCGGAGGACGGCCTCGCTGCCGGCTTTCGGCATTTCGATGGGCCGGGACGCCAGGTGCCGGATCGCGACGGGGGATGCGCGATCCGGCACCCAGCCACTCGAGCCTACGCCGCCACCATCGCAGCGGCGTGGTGATGCGCTGGTTCAATGCGCAAGGGCCTTCACCTGGTGTCGGGCAGCAGCCAGCACCTCTGCCCGCGCTGCCACTTCCCCCGTCGGCGGCCGCGTCTGCCACTCGACCAGGACTCCGCGTACTGCTACGCAAACGGCGCGCAGCTGCGCAGCGAGAACGTCGTCCAGCTGGTCCATAGTGCTGCCACCCGTGCCGGTGACGACGATCGTGCCGCGCGCACCGTGCGTGATCTCCAAGCCCCGCCACACGCAGGCGAGCGCCCACGCCGGCAAGTTCAGCGGCTGCTACTCAGCCGCGCCTGTTGCCGTGAATGTGGAGTAGGACCCGCCGGCGGTACCGCCGTTGGTCGACTGCGCCGGTACCACCGCACTGCGCAGCGTGTCTTGCTGCCCGGCGGCGCCGTCGGGCAGTTCGACTGGCTCGACCGTGCCCTCCGGGTCGATGCGCAAGGCCGTCATCGGCAAGTTCAGCCCCCTCCTCCCCGCGGCTGCAGCGCCGTCAGAATCGCCCCAGAATACCGGCTTAGAAGGCCTATCCGGGCGGCGAGTGCATCCCGCAGGCTGTGAAATCCCGTGCGCAACAGCGCGATTGCGCACTCTGCACAGCGTCGGCAGGGTGCGGCAGGGCGCAGCCGGGTCGCTTCTCCTGGGGCAGTGGTGCGGTTACCTCGGGTCCCTGTGCAGACAGGAACGCGGCGGCACCGCCCAGTGTCGCCGCACGGTCCGGCTAGAGCCGAGCAGGACTATGCGGACCACCGTGCCATCCGCGGCTCTTCCTGGATGTTTCGGAAGGGGCCGGGGGCAAGAGGGCGCACCTGGCCGGATTGGCAGGGGCACTGACTATTGGTCTGCACCTTCCCCTTGACAGCGTGAGAGGTCCAGTCCACTTTCCTTGAGCGAGCCAGCAGCAAGCGCCGCCGTACGTCGTGCACCCAGGCCGCCGTTCAAGGAGTCGAATATGCGCTGGACCAGGGCAATCACTGCCTCCCTTGCGATAGTCGCCGTACTCGGGCCGCCATCACCCACACTGGGCGTCGTCACCCCCGCCTTAACCGACCGGGGCCCCGCCCCGGATCCCAGGACGTCCGCCTTCACACACTCCGCGCTCAAGCCCACCGCGGCGAGCCAGTCCGCGACCCTCATCACCGGAGACCGGGTCGTCGTCCGCGAACTCGCCCAGGGGAAGCAGTCGCTCACCGTCTTTCCCGGACCCGGCCGTCAGGACGTGGGGTTCATCAAGCAGAGCCACACGGACAAGAACGGCCTGCCCCACCTCGTCGTCCTG
>NZ_JBJDQK010000044.1:0-5563 GCF_044903445.1 Streptomyces sp. NPDC019890
TGAGCACGAAGGCGCTGGCGCCGGCGCGCAGTGCCTCGTAGACGTACTCGTCCGGGTCGAACGTGGTCAGGATCAGCACCCGAACGACCCAGTCCGCCTCCTCCAGAATCCGGGAGGTCGCCTCGAGGCCGTCCATCTCGGGCATGCGGATGTCCATAAGGATCACGTCCGGACGATGCAGGCGCGCTGCCTCGATCGCCTCGCGCCCGGTCCCGGCCTCGGCCACGACCTCGATGTCGTCGTGGATCCGCAGAATCATCGCGAAGCCTCTGCGGACCAGCGCCTGGTCGTCGACGACGACGACACGGATGCTCACGCGGGCTCCTCTCCGGTGGGCAGATGGGCAGCCACCCGGAATCCACCACCGGGACCCGGCCCCGCTTCGAGGCTGCCGCCCAGCAGGAGTGCTCTCTCCCGCATGCCGACGATCCCGTGGCCTGCCGCTTTTCCGCGCGAGGCGCCCGACATGGACTGGACGGCGGCACCGCGGCCGTCGTCGAGCACCTCGACGGTGATGCCGCCCTTGTCGCCGCGCAGGTGCACCTCGGTGTGTGTGCGCGGTCCGCTGTGCTTGATCACGTTGGTCAGTGCCTCTTGGACGATGCGGTACGCCGACAGTTCCACGCGGGCCGGAAGGGGAGTGCGGATACCGTCGGTGATGGAGACGTCCAGACCGGCCTCCCGGACCTGCTCCACGAGCCGGGGAAGATCGGCCAGGCCGGGCTGGGGCCCCAGCCCGTCGCGCTCCGCCTCCGGCCGCAGCACTCCCAGCAGATGTCGCAACTCGTCCAGCGCCTGGCGCCCGGCTTCTTCCACCGCTGCCATCGCTTCCACGGCAGCCTGAGGATCGTCGGCGGCCACCATCCGGGCCGCACCCGCCTGCACCGTCATCATGCTCACCCTGTGGGCGACCACGTCGTGCAGTTCACGAGCGATGTGGGTGCGCTCCTCGGCGACGATCCGCCGTGCCTCGGCGGCCTGCTCATGGCGGAGCTGCGCCGCCCGCTCGGCGCGAAGTCGCAAACGTCGACCGACGTACCAGGCCCCGAACATCACCAGGGCTCCGAAGCCGATCTCCCCCCAGGGGACGGGGTCGAGGAGGCCGTCGACGATCACCACGACGACGGCCACCACGACGCCGACACGGCCCCGCCAGCCGTCTGCGGCGTACCGCCCCGTGCTGTACAGCGCGATGATCGCGAACCCGCCCAGGTCGGAGTAGCCGCTTCCCAGCGTCAGGGTCCACGCGACCAAGGCGACACCCAGGACCTCGACGGGGCGACGCCGGCGCCAGTAGAGCGCCGCGGCGGCCACCGCGAACAGCAGCAGGGCAGGGACGGGAACGTCGGTGATCGAGCGGACCGCGACCGCATCGCCCGGTCCGTCCTCCAGGAACACCGCGGCCAAGAACACGGCGATCGCGAGGACGGCGTCCGCGACCCGCGGCCAGCGGACGAACGGGCCGCGGAACCTGCCCGGCACGCTGCGGCCCAGCGTCTCGGAAGGCAGCGCTGTGCGGTTCATCATCGCTCCCGGAAAGGCGTCGGTGCCCCGGCGTAGTCATCAGCTGCACCAGGCGAGCCATCGTAATTCCAGGTCGGAGGCACCGTCACCCACCTGCAGGCGGACACCGGCCTCCGCCGCCAGGGGGAGGCGCCGCCTGGTTCGCCCCGCTCCGCGCCGGAGCGTCGAACCCCTCCGGCGGCGGGGGACAGCACCGGTGCCGGCACCGACGATGGGACCGCTCACCACTCCTGCCCTCCATGCGCTGCAGACGCACGGGTGGCAGCCATCTCACAGGAGCACGCAACCATGAACCGATTCACCCGTCGCATCGGCGCAGCGAGTGCCCGCCGACCATGGGTCACGATCACCGCATGGGCGGCAGCCCTCCTCCTTGTGCTGCCCCTGGCCGGCATGGTCGGAGGTTCCTTCGTCGACGACCTCGTCGCTCCCGGCAGTCAGAGTGAAAAGGCGATGGAGCTTCTCAAGAAGCGCTTCCCCGAAGCGTCCGGCGGCAGCGCCATGGCGGTGTTCGCCGCGCCCGAAGGGGAGCGCCTCGAGCGCCACCAGCCAGCCATCGACGCAGCCGTCGCCCGGATCACCGACGTCGAGCACGTCGCCACGGTGACCGATCCCTTCACTGCCGGCACCGTGTCGTCCGACGGGCGTATCGGTTTCGCCGAGCTGACCTTCGACGTGCCCGCGATGGACGTGGATCCCGAGCAACTCGAGGCCTTGGCCGACGCGATCGAACCTGCACGCGCGGACGGCGTCGCCGCCGAGCTGGGCGGTGATGCCATCTTCATCAACGCCGAGACGGAGACGACGGGTACGGAGGCAGGCGGCCTGCTGGCTGCGTTGGTCGTGCTGGTCGTCGCGTTCGGCACCATCGTGGCCGCACTGGTCCCGATCGCCCTCGCTCTGGTGGCCGTCGCCGCGGGCCTGAGCGGCATTGTGCTGCTGGCCAACACCATTGACGTCTCCACCGCGGCGCCGACGATCGGTGCCATGATCGGGCTGGGTGTGGGTATCGATTACGCCCTGTTCATCGTGGCCCGCTACCGCGAGAACCGTGCCGCCGGGCAGGACAACCCCAACGCGCTGGCGAACGCCATGGGATCGTCGGGCGCAGCCGTCCTGTTCGCCGGTGGCACCGTCGTGGTCGCGATGGCCGCCCTCGCGCTCACCGGTGTGGGCTTCCTGGCCTCGATCGGCCTGAGCACCTCGCTGGTTGTGCTCTTCGCGGTGGCGACCGCTCTTACGCTGTTGCCGGCGCTGCTCTCGCTCCTGGGCGAGCGCATCGACAACGGACGCCTCGTGGGCCGCAGGCGTCGTGTGAAGCGGGCCGGCCGTGCGACGCGGGCTGAGGACACGGCGTGGTGGCGCTTTGCCCACCGCGTGTCGGGGCGGCCATGGCCGTACCTGATCGTTGCCACGGTGGCGCTCCTCGCGCTGGCCGCTCCAGCGCTGCGCATGGAGACGGGTTTCCCCGACGCGGGCAACGACTCGACCACCACCACCCACCGTCGCGCCTACGACCTGCTGGCGGAGGGCTTCGGCCCGGGCTTCAACGCCCCGCTGCTGATCGTCGCCGATCTGCGCAGCCCCGGTGTGGACGCCCGGGCCATCCCCGAGCTGTCCCAGCGCATCGCCGCCGACCCCGGCATCGCCATGGTCGGCGAGCCCCGGACATCGCCCGCAGGCGACACCGTGGTGCTGCCCATGTTGCCCACCACCGCCCCCGCCGACGCCGAAACCTCCGAGACCCTCCAGCGCGTCCGCGACCTCGTCCCCGACAACGTCGCCGTGTCCGGCCTGACCGCCATGACCGAGGACCTCACCCAGCAGCTGGCCGACACCCTCCCGGTCTTCATCAGCGCAATCCTGGCGGCGTCCTTCCTGCTGCTGATGCTGGTGTTCCGCTCCGTCGTAGTGCCGCTGAAGGCCGCCATGGTGAACCTGTTGTCAATCGGCGGGGCCTACGGCGTCGTGGTCGCGGTGTTCCAGTGGGGCTGGCTCAAGGACCTGTTCGGCCTGGAGAACACATTCCCGATCGTCTCGCCCTTGCCGACGATCTTCTTCGCGGTCCTCTTCGGCCTGTCCATGGACTACGAGGTGTTCCTGCTCTCACGTGTCCGTGAGGAGTACGACGCCACGGGCGACACCGCCGAGTCGGTGGCGCGCGGCATGGCGGCCACAGGCCGTGTGATCACCTCAGCCGCACTGATCATGACGGTGGTGTTTTTGGGCTTCGTCGCCAATCCCTCACCGCTCACCAAGATGATGGGCCTGGGCCTGGCAACCGCGATCATGCTCGATGCGACGATCGTGCGGATGGTGATCGTGCCTGCCGCCATGGCGCTGCTGGGGCAGGCGAATTGGTGGTTGCCCCATTGGCTCGGTCGTCGGCTGCCCAGCATCCGCGTGGAGAGCGCTGACGCCCCACATGAGCCTGCCCCGGTGCTCACCAACACACCCGGGAGCAGCTGATGTGACAGTCCCGTGTGTCCCTTCCACGACAACCCGTCGGCGAGACTCCCCGTTGCACCGTTCGGTTGCCCCCCGGCTCACTTCCGGTGGTGACGGAGAGCGCGGCTGATGTCGTTGACCGTGCGTCCTGGATGTCAACGAGCTTGTGAGCATGGTGTTTTCGGGGATATCGCCGCTGGTCATCGGGGACGTGGCCGACGGCGGTGACCGGATCACGGTGCGGGCGCGGGCGCCACGCGGAACGGCCCGCGCCCACCTGCGCCGCACTGCCGAGCCCGGGCGTGCCGGTCAAGCATGACCGCCCTGGCCCGGCTCGTACGCGCCTTCGTCCAGCTCATGGGCGAGCGCCGAGGAGACGACCTCGACACCTGAGTGTCAAGCGCCCGCCGCTCGCGCCATACCGACTCGGACGCCGAAGTGCAGACCGCTACGACGGCCACAGCAGCGGCCCCGGCAGCCGCTCTTTCCCCTGCGGCGCAGCGCCGTGGCCGCTGCGCCCTTTCCACCGGCTACAGCTGCAGAGTGTTGTTGAGCTGTGGGGGAAGGCGGCCTTCTCGTCCCTAGCTCAGCGTCTTCAGCGCCGCAGCGTCGTACGGCTTCAGCTCGGCGAACCGGTCCGCCAGGACCTTCGCCGCCCAGTCCGGGTCCTGGAGCAGGGCGCGGCCGACGGCGACCAGGTCGAACTCGTCGCGCTCCAGGCGGTCGAGGAGGTTGTCGATGCCCTGGACCGGGGCGCCCTCGCCCATGAAGCCGCGGATGAAGTCGCCGTCGAGGCCGACCGAGCCGACGGTGATGGTGGGCCTGCCGGTGAGCTTCTTGGTCCAGCCCGCCAGGTTCAGGTCCGAGCCCTCGAACTCCGGGAGCCAGTAGCGGCGGGTGGAGGCGTGAAAGGCGTCGACGCCGGCCGCGGCGAGCGGGGTCAGGATCGCCTCCAGCTCCTCCGGGGTCTCGGCGAGCCTCGCGTCGTAGGCCTCCTGCTTCCACTGCGAGTAGCGGAAGATCACCGGGAATTCTGGCGAGACGCTCTCGCGGACCGCGGCCACGATATCGGCCGCGAACTTCGTACGGGCCACAGCGTCGCCGCCGTAGGCGTCGGTGCGGCGGTTCGTCCCCGCCCACAGGAACTGGTCGACGAGGTAGCCGTGGGCGCCGTGCAGTTCGACGCCGTCGAAGCCTATGCGCTCGGCGGCCGCGGCGGCCTCGGCGAAGGCGCCGATGACGTCGTCCAGATCGCGCCGGGTCATCGCTTTGCCGGCGCCCTCGGTACCGTCGACGCGGATGCCGGAGGGGCCGACGGCGGGGGCGTCGGCGTAAGGCGGGTCGCCCTGCTTGCGCACCATGCCGATGTGCCACAGCTGCGGCACGATCGCGCCGCCCGCCGCGTGAACGGCCTCGGCGACCTTCGCCCACCCCGCCAGCTGCTCCTCACCGTGGAACCGCGGCACACGGTCACTCTGCCCGGCCGACTCGTGGCCGACGTAGGTCCCCTCGGTGACGATCAGGCCCACACCCGCGGCGGCGCGACGGGCGTAGTACGACAGCACGTCATCACCCGGGACGCCCCCCGGGG
>NZ_JBJDQK010000045.1:0-5114 GCF_044903445.1 Streptomyces sp. NPDC019890
ACCGTGCGCGGAACGGCGGGCAGGGATCTGCTCGACTCCTACGACCGGGAGCGCAGGCCCGCCGCACAACGGGTCATCGCCAACACCCGCGCCCAACTCTCCCTCATGCGCAGCGACATCACTCTCGATCCGCTGCGGGACCTGTTCGCCTCGATCCTCGACGTGGAGGAGGCCAACCGGCGGATCGGCATGCTGATCAGTGCGCAGGACACGGTCTACGACAGCCCGGGCGCGTCCTCGTCCTCCCAGTGGGAGGGAAGATTCCTGCAGAACTACCGGATCACCGTGGGCGATCCGGGCCGCCAGGCCACGGACACGGACGTGGTGGCACTGCTGCACAGCGGTCGACCGCTGCTGCTGCTGCAGGAGGGGCTTGGCGCCCTGCGGAAAACGGCCGGCAGATGGAGCCCCACCGTGCGCACGGTCACGTTCCGCTCGGGCCTGCCCTGCGAGGCCCTGCTGGTCCGCCCGGACGGCTATGTCGCCTGGGCGTCGGACGGCGGGGACCTCACGCAGGCGCTCGGGCACTGGTTCGGCGAACGGTAGCCGACCGGCTGCGGGGCGGGGGTGCGGGCCGGCCGGGAGGCCGGGGGCGCACCCCTGCCCACCGGCCTGTGATCAGGCGTCCTGGGGTTCCAGCTCTTCGAGTTGGGCGGCGATACGCCCGCCCCGCTCGGCCGAGAAGTCGATGACCGCCAGCAGCGGGGGGACGCAGATCGCGGGCAGGAGGTGACGCTGGAGCAGAGCGATCTTCTCCTCCAGGTCCTCATAGCCGCTCAGCGCCTGTGACATCGCCTGCACCCCGGAGAAGGCCCCCACATACACATCGGCCGACTCGCCCGGAACGACATGTGGCAGGAGCTCCCCGCGCTCCTGGGCGGCATGCAGGAGGCGGCGCGTGGTCTCACGCCACCGAAGCCACGGACCACTGCGGTCGACGGCGTCCGCCCGCTGGTCCAACGACAGCCGGACCCCGGCACGAACCAGCGGGTTGGTACGTACTCGGTAGGCATGCACGAGAGCGGTGTCCACAAGTTCCTGGACCTTGGTGCTCTGCGGCGGGACGGACAGCTTCTGGTCCTGCTCGCTCAGCACCCCGAGCGCGAGGGCTTCCTTCGAGTCGAAGTGGAAGTACAGCGCCCCCTTGGTCACCCCCGCGACCTGGAGGATCTCGGTGATCGTCGCGCAGTCGAACCCCCGCTTGTCGAAGACCTCGGCAGAGGCCTCCACGATCGCGCGGCGGGTACGAATCGCCCTTTCCTGTCTCACTGTGCTGCCTTCCTGCCGCGCCTCTCCCCGGCGTTCTTCGGGTGAGGGAGAGCCAAATTTCGCTTGAAAAAAACCGGCACCGTTGTATCTTACTGAACATTCAAGCGTCCCGTAGCCGCACGGGGGGCACGAATGCATGGGGGGAACCATGATCACCACACCTCAGCCTGCCCGAATACGGACAGCGGGGGCGCACTGCGACGGGTACACACCCGCTCCGCCGACACTCACGCACCGTACAAGGGAGCAGGACACCTTCGCGACCGCGTGGACGGCAATCGGGGAACGCCACTTCCGCGTGAAGGTACGACTCCCCCACGACCACCCCTTCTTCGCTCCCGTCCCCGGCGGCATCTACGACCCGCTGCTGATCGTGGAGACAATGCGGCAGTCGTCGATCATGGTGAGCCACGCGGCGCTGCGGGTGCCCCTGGAGCACCACTTCATGCTCCTGGAACTGGAATTCGCCTGCCGGCCCGAGTACCTGAGGGTGGGTCCGGGCCCGGCCGAGATGGAACTCGACGTTCTCATACCGAAGATCCAGTACAGCGCAGGCCTGCCCAGCCAGTTCCAGTGCGACTGGATCCTGCGGCGTGACGCAGCCGTCGCGGCCACCGGAACCGGCCGCACCCGCCTCGCCACCCCCCACATGTACCGCCGCCTGCGAGAGGGACGCACGCTGCCTCCCACCCGTATCCTCCCGGGCCCGGTCCTCGCACCGCGAACCGTCGGACGCCAACGCGCGCAGGACGTACTCCTGGCCCCTGGCGACCAGCCGCAGCAGTGGCCCCTGGCCCTCGACACCTGCCACCCCACCCTCTTTCAGCGGCCCAACGACCACATCCCCGGGATGCTGCTCCTCGAAGCGGCCCGTCAGGCCGCCGGCGCCCTGCACAGCCCCCGGCCGTTCGTCCCCTCGGCCGGACGCATCACCTTCCGGCAGTACGCCGAGTTCGGCAGTCCGTGCCTGATCAAGGCGGGAACACTTCCCGGGGCGAAAGAGCGGCGGACAACACGCGTGCAGGTCGGCGGAGTCCAGGACGAGCGGGCCGTGTTCAGCTGCGTGCTGGAGGCTCCCGCCGTCATGCACTGAACCCGGATGCGCACCGCGCACCAGTGCACCAACCTCGTCCAGCACCCGAGGAATAGGACAGCCAGACGTGATACTCGTGACGGGCGCAACGGGAACAGTGGGCGCAGAGACAGCCCAACTGCTCGCCCGCAAAGGCCCCGTGCGCATCCTCGCCCGCGACCCGCAACGGGTCCGCGTGAACGGGGACGGTGTCCAGGTCGTACAGGGCACCTATGACGACAGCGACTCACTGCACACAGCACTGCGAAACGTACGAGCCGCCCTCCTTGTCACCAACAACCCCCTCGCACCGCACGACGCCGCCTTCCTCGAGCAAGCCGCGCGAAGCGGCGTGCGGCACATCGTGAAACTCTCCGCAGCGGCCGTCGCCGACCCCGCCGCGCAGGACCTGGTCACACGGTGGCAGCGGGCCAACGAGCAACTCCTCACCAGCAGCGGCCTGGCATGGACACTCCTGAGGCCACGATCCTTCATGTCCAACACACTTTCCTGGGCGCCCGGCATCAAGGCCGACGGCGTGGTCCATGCGCTGTACAGCACATCGGCCAACGCCCCCGTGGATCCACGCGACATCGCCGGGGCCGCCGCACGGATCCTTGACGAAGGCGGACACGAAAGCCGCCGATACACCCTCACCGGCCCCCAGACACTCAGTGCAGCCGACCAGACCGAGCAACTGAGCACCATACTCAACCGCCCCCTGCGCGTCGAGGAGCTGACTCCTCAGCAGGCGCACTCACAGCTGCTGCGGCGGTATCCGGCTCCGATCGCCGACGCCCTGATCGAAAGCGCCCAACGCCAACAGGACGGCCGCAAAGCACACCTCGACACCACACTCACCCACCTTCTCGGACGACCCGCCCGCTCATACCGCACCTGGGCCACCGCCCACATCGCCGCATTCACCTGAATCTCGCGGTAGCCCGGGCGGGCCACGGCACGGGGGGCACGGGCGGGGAAAACCCCACCGCGGACGTACGTACAGGCACGATCGATCCGGCGTGCAACGACGGTGATCGTGTATGCATGGAGATCACGCAGCAGTCATATCGCCGTTCCGCCCGTTCGTTCGTTTCGAAGACCTTGGGCAGGCCCGGTCAGTCGTGCGTCTGGCGGGGGATCACATTGCTGCCGGTGTCGGCCACCCGGCTCATGCGCACGGTGTCGAGAGGGCGCTTCGCCGACGCGCCGGCGGCGCTCCTGGGGATGGGGCTGGGGCTCGTCGCCTGGTTCATCGTCCTGATCAGCACACAGGCGGCAGTAAATGGCGCTCTCTACCCGCTCTTGGATGCGCACGACTACCGGAACTCGTGGGGCGGCCCTACCCTGGCGGGTGCCTGGGCGGCCCACGCGGGGCTGGCCGTGCCGATTCTCGTGGCTGCCGTATGGCTACTGCGTGGCCTGGTCGCACTCGGCTCCTACGATCAGGAATCGTCCGCCGGAGCGAGGCCCCACTGGTGGAGCAGGCCGCTCGCCATCCTCTTGGCCGCAGCAGGAGCGGTGCTGTTCGTGGGATGGATCAATCAGCTGTGAACCGGACGGCGTGTGGTTCCGGCTCAGATGTCGCGCCGGACGGGTTTGATCAGGAAACCCTTCCCGGTCCCGGGTTCCCGGGTCCCGGGAAAGGCTACGGCGGCGTTGCCGGAGGGCATTTGCTGCCGAGTGGCTGCACCGAAAGACCCCGCACCCCTCGCCGAAAGATCTGGACCTTACGGTGCGTAACCCTGGCCACGGCCCGGCGCCCACTGATGGGATCGAGCCAGGCAGACGCCCCAACACCGCCCAGGGAGAACCCTGCGGCGAAGGGCGGCCCCACGGGCCCGCCACTCACATGACGAAGAGAGCACCATGCCGCACACCCCACCACCCCCCACCGCCGAGAACCCGCCGGTGACGCACCAGGCCCTTCCGGTACCCGCCGACGTACCGACCGTCTCGACCGGATCGGCGCCACCACAGGCACCGTGGCCGCCCACGTTGCCCGCGCGTGCCGACCGACGCGGCAACAGCGCCGTCATCGTCGTCCTCTCCTGCGCCCTGTTGCTCAGCCTGTGCAGCCTCTACGTCTCCATTCAGCGCAACATGTACGCCGAGAAGACTCCAGCGACCGAGCACTCGGGCGAGTGCCAAATGCCCCTCGACGACGAGGAATCCTGGGACGACGCCGTCACCCACCGCACGGCGCGCGGCATCCGGGAATGAACATCAGCAGCACGCCCAGTCGCTCGGCAGGAAGGCTGGTTCGCGGTCTCCTCCTGGTCGCCGCCGGAGTTCTCACGGCCGTGACCGCCCTCATCATCTGGGCCGTCTCCACCGTCGGCGGTGGTCCGGCACTTGTCGCCGCGACCGTCGCCCTGGCCGCACCGTGGGCGATCGTCCACCGGCTGACCACTCGTCCCCGATCGCATCACTCGAAGGACGAGATCGTTCAGCGCAGTGCCTCCGCCAGTCCCTGACGGCCCTTGATGCCCAGCTTGCCGTAGGCATGGGTGAGATGGACCTCCACGGTCCGCAGGCCGACGAAGAGATGCTGGGCGATCTCCCGGTTGGTCATTCCACCCGCCGCGAGATCGGCCACCCTGCGTTCGGTCGGAGTGAGCGCGTCCACACCGTGGAACGTGCGGGTACGGGGCCGGTCGCCGAGGGCACGCAGTTCCCGCAGCGCGCCCTCCGCGACCACACCGGCACTGCACGCATGGGCGACGCTGACCGCCTCCTGGAGGTCCGCACGGCCCTCCGGGACCCAGCCCCC
>NZ_JBJDQK010000046.1:0-5063 GCF_044903445.1 Streptomyces sp. NPDC019890
CATCGAACAGCCACTCTGCGCTGCCGCCGTCTTCCACGCCTGCGGGCAGGGCCTCGACAGTTCCGGCCCTCCATTCGGAGTCTGCCTGTCCACGCAAGAAGCACACGGTCACCCGCGGTATGCCGTCGTGTCCGCTGAACGCCGGCTCCGGCGCCTGACGCGAACACCGGCAGCACAGACCGCCGCCGGACGACGCTGACCACCGAGTCCTCAGCCGTACTCGCTGAAGAGTGCCTGGAGGTACTCCTCCAAGCGCTGGGTGAGAACGACCGACGTCAGATCCCTCCTCCCGAGTTCCCGCCAGGGCTCGGCGACTTTCTCCGCGTCCGGCGCAAAGGCCAGCGCATCCAGCACACGCCAGTACAGGTGATCAGCCGGGTCGCCGCTGAGCGCTCCGCCGGCTGCGATGTAGTGATCCGCTAGCCGCATGCCGACGCGCACTCCGTGCAGCAGAGCAAGCGCAGTGGAGCAGTGGGCCACGTCCAGGTCAGCCGGTCCCCAGGACGTCTCCACCCAGTCCACGACACCCGTGATCGTCAGACCAGGCCCTTCTCCCGCGAAGAGCACGTTCCCGGGGTGGAAGTCACGGTGCAGGAAGCAAGGCCGGTAGGCCGGGGGCGGACGGCGGATAACATCCACGGCACGCTGCCACACTTCCGGCTGTTTCGAGCTCTCGGGAAGCCGCACCCGCTCTGGACTGGTCCACGCCTGATAGGTGCGCGGTCGGGCTCCTTCCGGAACGAGCAACCCGTGAATCGCCACCAGCTGCCGGGCAAGGAGCTCTGTCTTCCGCTCGATGTTCTCCCCGTCCAGCCTGAGGCTCCCTGGCAGCAACGACATCAGCAGCGACGGATGGTCGCAGTGCTCAGCCTCCGCATCAACACCATGAAGACGAGCGGCCGGCACGGTCGTGTCCGCGAGCAGACGGAGGATGTCCGCTTCCCGCGTGAGCAGTCCCAGCGCGTGCTTCACGAAGAACGGTTTGACGAGGGACCGAAGCACGAGGGAGTACGGCTCACCCTCCCCCTCAACATCGAGGCGGCGCATCTGCGATGTCCAGCCGCCTCGCAGCGTTGCCACAGCACAGACACTGTCTCCGGGACGCAGGCTCCGCTCCACCCATACACGGGAGTTGGACCAGCCCAGGTCATCGATATCAGCCTCAGCAACCGCCGCGCTCTCGCCCTCAGCCATGACAACAGCCTAATGATCACGGACGAGCGCCCGAGGCGAACCTTCAAAAACACCCACTGAGCAGTCTGTCCACGAGGAGTTCCGGGTAGCCGGTGGCCGGTGGTTCGATGCCGAAGATCGCTCGTACGTAGAGCGGTGCGATGAGCTGGTCGAGGATCTGTTCGAGGGGCGGGGGGGTCTCGCCGCGGGCCGCGGCCCGCTCACGGATGCGTTCGATGGCGTGGATCCGGCGTTCGAAGTGTTGCGCGCGCTCCCCCTGCGCCTGGGCGCTGCCCGGCATCGACAGGGCGACGGCCCGCACGAGGAGCCGGCCTTCGGGCTTACGGATGCTCGCAACCCCCGCTTCCGCCCATGCGATGAGGTCGCCGCGCAGGGTGCCGGTGTCCGCCAGCGGCCAGTCGCGTTCGAGCCGGGTGACGACCACGTCGGCCAGGAGCGCCTCACGGCTGCCCCAGCGCCGGTAGATGCTGGTGTGGTTCACTCCGGCGCGCTGCGCGATCGCGGGAATGGTCAGGTCCGCGCCCCCGGGGTCGGACAGCAAGTCGATGACCGCCTGATGGACGGCCGAGCGGACCTGCTCGGAGCTCTTACGGATGCGTGGAGTCGGCTGTTTCGAGGTCACCCCCACATCGTAAGCACAAATATTTGCTTCGCGGTGCTCGCAGGGTCTACAGTTCCGCCGTACGCACAAATCTGTGCTTAAGGAGAGTGTGATGAAGCAGCTGCTGTTCCCCAACAACCCCCAGTTCTGGTACGAGACCCTGCGCTCGATGAGCCACATCGCCTACGGCGGCGCCGATTTCGGCGAGGTCGTCTCCACGAGCGAGCGCATCGTCGAGGGTGACTACGACAGCTGGCACGAGGAGTGGCTCGCGACGGCCGACCGGGTGGCCGACGAGGCTCAGAAGGCTCTGGACGCCGGTCACACGGTCAGCGCCCGGGACGGGTTCCTGCGGGCCTCGAACTACTACCGGTCGGCCGAGTTCTTCCTGCACGGTCACCCCTGCGACCCGCGCCACGACCACGCCTACGACCGCAGCGTGGCCTGCTTCCAGGCAGCGGCGGCGCTCTACACCCCGCGCATCGAACCGGTCCGCATCCCGTACGAGGACACCACGCTGCCCGGCTACCTCTACCGGGCCGACACCACCGGCACACCCCGGCCGACCCTGATCCTGCACAGCGGCTTCGACGGCACCGCCGAGGAACTCCACTTCAGCGGCGCGCTGGCGGCCGTGGAGCGCGGCTACACCGTGCTGACCTTCGACGGCCCCGGACAGCCCGGACCGCGCCACCGCGAGGGGCTGGTCTTCCGCCCCGACTGGGAGAACGTCATCACCCCCGTCGTCGACTTCGCCGAAGCCCTCCCCTATGTCGACAACAGCCGTATCGCGCTGCTCGGTTCCAGCATGGGTGGCGTGCTCGCCCCCAGGGCGGCGGCCTTCGAACACCGCCTGGCCGCACTGATAGCTGTCGACGGCGTCTACGACCTCGGCCAGATATCCGTCCGCAACATCCCCGGTGACCGCGACGAGGCCGAACGGCTCCTGCGCGCGGACTCCGCCCCCGAACTCGACGCCCGCTTCGAGCAGATCCTGGCCCAGGACGCCACCGCCCGCTGGGCGATCAACCACGGCATGTACGTCATGGGCGTGGACACCCCCCGGGCCTTCAGCGCCTCCTACCTCGACTACACCCTCCAAGACGGCATCGCCGAACAGATCCAGTGCCCCACCCTCGTCTGCGACGCCGCCGAGGACGAGTTCTTCAAGGGCCAGCCCGAGCAGCTCTACAACCACCTGACCTGCCCCAAGACCCTCATGGTGTTCACCGCCGAGGAAGGCGCCGGCGCCCACTGCCACCCCGGCGCCATGCGCCTGTCCCTGGCCCGGATCTACGACTGGCTCGACGACACCCTCACCACCGCCCCCTGAAGAAGCCGGACATCACCGGCAAACCCCGATCACAGCCCCACCCGACCGGCCCTCCCGGACCGCCTCACACTCCCAGGGAATCCAGATGAACCGCACCGGTATCGAAGCCGCCCTCAACGACCTGCTCTTCAACCACGACATCACCCTGGAGGAAGCCGCCGACCGCCACTTCACCCCCGACTACCGGCAGCGCACGGACGGCGAGTGGGCCGACCGCCCCCAGTTCCTCGACCACATCAACCACCTGCGCGGCATCGTCGCCGGCGGCAAGGTCGAGGTCCACGAAGAGCTGTACGACAACGACAAGTACGCCGACCGGCACACCTGCCACATCACCAAGACCGACGGCACCACCGTCACCATGGAGGTCGACGTCTTCGCCCACCTCGCCCCCGACGGCCGCTTCAACCGCATCGAAGAAACCACCCTCATGCTCAAGGGCTCCGACGCCGACCGCAACATAGGCAGCGCCCGCTGAGAGACCACGCCGCGAAGACGGCACACGCCTCGGCAGCGGATCAGGCGCCCGGCAACCTGCTGACTCCAGGTCTCGGCCTGCATGTGCTCGATCAACGTGAATTCCCGGCCCCGCCAGAACGAGTCGCGGACATAGGGCATCGGCCGCTCGACCCGCGGCTTGTCCTTCGGCTTCGCCGCCCTCGCTGGATCGACCAACGCGCCGTAATGCGTGGCGAGTTCGGCATGCGCCTTGTTGATCTTCGGGTCGTAGAGGTCGGGCTTGTCGACCCCCGTCTTCAGGTTGTCCGGGACCAGCCGGCGCGGGACGCCGCCGAAGTAGCGGAAGGCCGCGACATGCGCTTCGGTCCACGCGTGCTGATCGAGATGAAGCACCGGACGGACGAACATGTGACGCGAGCACGGCAGCACCATCACAAACGCCCAGACACGGTGGCGTTTCCCGGTCCGCGGGTTGGTCCACTGCCCCAGGAAGCCGTAGTCGATCTGGGCCTCGGAATCGGGCTCGATCTCGTCGCGGAACACGGTGACCTGCGGCTTCGCCACCTCGTTGGGAAGTGTCGCGTGCACCCCAGCGACGGAACGAGGAAATCGACACCTGCAGCTTGTGCTCATCACGGAGCCGCTGATGGATCGTCGAGACGGTGACCGTCCCGAGCAAGGTCTTGATGTAGTCGCGGTGCCGGTCGATCTCCGGCCAGGTCACGTGCCTCCGCCGCCTGTCGACCAGCCCCGGGAACCACTCCTTGATCAGCTTCGACCAGTCGACCTCGCTCATGGCCCGCCCGGGCTGATCCCGGACGCCTCCGCCGGCGCCAGATACTTCCTGACCGTCTTGCGGTCCACCCCCAACGACGCGGCCAGCTCGCTCTTCGAGCGACCCGCGTACCAGTGGACAAAGATCTCGGTGATGTCGACCACGACGAACGTTCTCCTCGCCATCCGGGCTGCCCATAGGCAATCCGAACCACGGGACGAGGAACATGAGGAGCTCCGCGACGACCAGGTCCCTCGATCCCGACCTCCGCGCACATGGCCAATTAGGAGAATTCGTGATGGGGAATCAATGACGCTCAAACCGCCCGACATGGGGAAAAACTTGATCGTCGACAGCTGTCAACGTTCACCCATCGACACAACAGAGTTCGAAGGGGGTGCCCGAGGGGCGAGATCCCCCGGGCAACCTGCCGAACCCCCCTTCCCCCTCCGGCGGCGCGAAATGAGGCAGATCCCTGCCCCGGCAGCCACCGGCCGCCTTCCCCGTGGTCTTTCCGAATCGGCCTTGTCTCCGGGACGACACCCCATGCTCGGCAACCGTGCCGTCTCTTTCGGGTACCAGGTCACGTCCACGATCAGCACGGTGTCCTTGGGAACCGCTTCCGCGGATGCAGGGCGAGCGGTGGCCGAGGTGATCGACCCTGGACACTCCACCGAGCGGACGGCGCCCTCGCCGGACAC
>NZ_JBJDQK010000047.1:0-4931 GCF_044903445.1 Streptomyces sp. NPDC019890
GGAATTCGACCTGCTCTACCACCTCGCTTCCCGGCCGGACACGGTCGTTTCCCGCAAGGAGTTGATGGCGCGGGTCTGGGGCGACACGTGGTCACGCCGCACCGTCGACACCCACGTCTGCAGCTTGCGCAGCAAGCTCGGCTCGGCGGACTGGGTCATCACCGTGCGCGGGGTCGGCTTTCGTCTCGGATACGGCTGAACGGGCCCGGCGGCCATGCCCCGCTCGCGGGGCATGGCCCACCCCTGTCCGGCGGAGGCACTCATGAATCAGAGCGTCGTCCGGTGGGCCGGCCGTGGCGGGGCGGTTTGACGGACGATGCGGCCGGGTCCGGCTCCACCACGGCGGTGGAGCCGGACCCCCCGCACCCGGCGGGAGCCGCCTCACGTGCCGTTCAGGAGGACGAAGGAAGGGACGACTTGCACCCGGCCATGCACCATCACCGTACCCACGCCCGCGCCGGCCGCCGCACCGCACACCGGCGCCCCCGACGGCCGTCGAGGTGACCCCTCACGGTCAGGCGGGCAACGGGACGGGGCCGTCGTACCGGTCATTCCCCCGCCCGGACGACGCCCCGCCCTGCCCGCCACCCGCTCCCCGGCTGCCCGGGGAGCGGCTCCGCACCGCACGGACACGCCCTCGCGCAGCCCGTGCGGTGCGGACCGCCCCGCCCGTACGAACGCGCAAGGCCCATGTTCCAGAAGCTCTGCCACGAGGTACTCGCCAACCGGGCAGCCGCAATTGGACGTGGCGTGCACCGAGATTCCCGGCTACGGTCACCTCGACACGTTCCTGGCCCGGGCTGCCGCCCTCGACGTGTTTCGGGCACATCCCCGACTTTCTCGGCAAGCGCCGGCGACGGCTTCCAAGGCGGTCGGCGGCAGTACCCGGCCATACCCGAACCACGCTCCAGGAGGCCACGACCCATGCCGCTTCTCGCTGTCGACGGCGCAGCACTGACGTACGACGACGAGGGCCCCCGCGACGGTGATGGCGTGCCCCTGGTGTTCGTTCACGGTTGGACGGCCGACCGGCACCGCTGGGACCACCAGATGGCGCACTTCGCGCCGAAGCGGCGGGTCATACGGCTCGACCTGCGCGGGCACGGCGAGAGCAGCGGGTCGGGGGCGCGGACGATCGAAGAGCTGGCCGTGGACGTCCTCGCCCTCCTCGACCACCTCGAGGTCGACCGGTTCGTGCTCGTCGGCCACTCCATGGGCGGGATGATCGCGCAGACCCTCGCCCTCGGCCATCCCGAGCGGATCGAGCGCCTGGTGCTGGTGAACTCGATCAGCCGGATGACCTACAGCCGTGGTCGGGGCCTGTTGATGGCGGCATCCACGCTGGCGCCGTTCAAGGTGTTCGTCGCCGCCAACATCCAGCGGGCCTTCGCCCCTGGCTACCCGCGCGAGCAGATCCGCGAGTACATCCGGGCCTCCTCGGCCACGCCTCGCGAGGTGGTCATGACGTGCTACGGCGCCATGCGGACCTTCGACGTCCTCGACCGGGTCGGCGAGATCCGCACGCCCACCCTGTTGGTTCACGGCTACCACGACGTCCAGCTGCCCGTCGCGCAGATGCTGCGGATGGCTAAGGCCTACCCGGACGCACTGGTCCGGATCGTGGACGCCGGCCACGAACTGCCGGTGGAGAAGCCGGCGGAGCTGACCGCGGCGCTCGACTGGTTCGTGACCGACCGAGCATGAGGCGACAGGCGGCCGAGTGGATCCGCTGCGGGTGGACTGCAGAGGCCGTTCGGGACGGCCACGTGCCCGGCCCTCATCAGTAGATCGCCGTCGCAACCGAGCGGCCGACCGGTGACCTCGTCAACGTGGGCGCTCAGCGCGCACGGTGCCGACGAGTGGAGCATGGCGCTGCAACAAGGCAGGCTGTATCCATGCGGTCGCTCTTCCCCTCCGCCTCTCGACCAGGGGCGGGCGGTCACAACCGGGTGCTGTTCACACTCGCGGAGTGTGTGCCGTTCGCAATCGCACTGCTCGTGGTGGCTATCGAGTTCTCGCCTGCACACTTCCTGTACACCGGCCCCCTCCTCACCGCGACGCCGGCGTTGGCCGCGGTTGCGATGGGCCCCAAAGGCACCCTCGCGGCAGCGGCTTTCGCTCTGGCTGTAAGTGTTGCCACGGCCACCTACAACCAGGCGTGGGGCACCCTGCAGGTCTACACCAACTTCCTGGCTCTGTTCCTGGTGTCCGCGGCCAGTGTCACGACCAGTAGCGCTGTGCATACCCACAGGCAGCAGGAGCTCGACCAGGTACGCCGGATCGCCATGGCGGCACAGCGGGTGCTGCTGCGGCCCGTACCCGACCGAGTCGGCCCGGTGCGGGCGGCCAGCAGGTATATCGCGGCGGAAACGGGGGCGCAGATCGGCGGCGATCTGTACGAGGCCGTGCAGACCCGGTACGGGGTCCGGATGATCGTCGGAGACGTCCGCGGCAAGGGGCTTCCTGCTGTGCGCTCGGCCGCAGCCGTGCTGGGTGCCTTCCGGGAGGCCGTGCACTATGAAGAAGACCTGGTCGAGGTCATCAACCACTGCGCGGCTGCGCTCCGACGGGAGCGCGCCATGCCGCGTGGGATCGATCAGGACGACGAGGAAGAACAGGCGGAGTCATTCGTCACCGCGCTCGTGGCTCAGGTTCCGGACGCAGGAGTGGTGGAGTTGGTCAACCGCGGCCATCTGCCTCCGCTGGTGCTCAATGAGGGCAAGGTTCAGGCCCTGATGCCGACCTCACCACTGCCACCCCTTGGGCTGGAAGACTTCATCACCGGCCCTCCCGCCAAGGCGGAGAGCTATCCGTTTGCGCCCGGCGACCGTCTGCTGCTGTACACCGACGGCGTCATAGAAGCCCGCAATGGTGACAACGAGTTCTTCGCCCTGCCCGAGGCCATGGAAGCGATGCACGACCACACCCCGTCCGAGTTCCTGGAACAACTGCACCAGGGATTGATCCGCCACACCGAAGGCCGCTTGGCGGACGATGTGGCGATGATCGTCTTTGACCGGATCGACGACGAAGTGGGCAGACAACTCGGCGCAGCTGCCGCGCCCAAGTGACAGGCGGTATGACCCTCAGAATACGAACGGCACCCGAGTCCAGGTCAGGACGTGCTCGCTTCCCGGGTGGACCGACACCTTCAGGTAGTTGGTGCCGTTGCTCGACCCGTCGACGGTGACGCGGGAGAGGTTCGGGGCTGCGGTCCTGATGCCGTAGAAGGAAAGCCACGTGGAGCCGGTGTCCAGCGGCTTGTCGCTGTTGTAGGCGTGGCTGTCGCCGTTGAACAGGTACACCGGTCCGCTGAACCTGGCCGACTCATCGGCGATCGTACGGACGATCGGCCGGAAGGCGTCGTAGTTGGCGAACGCGGGATCCTTGACCGTCGGGTCGAACATGTCGGCCTGAGTGAGCAGGGCGACCGCCTTGTTGTGGTTGCGGCCGGCCTTGTCGAAGGTGTCATGGATCGACTGCACGGCCGCGGCCGTACGTCCCTCGACCTCTGCGGCCTGCTCCGGGGTGGGTGCGGTGTTGTCGGTCCAGGGCGCCATGCCGTTTTTGCTGCCCACGATGTGCACGGCGGCGAACGCTACGCCGGCTCGCCTGTACGTGACGTTCTCGGGGTGGCCCGTGCCGGCGCCCGAGGCCACACGGACGCTGTGCTGACCGAGCGTCCAGCCCGGCCGCGGGAAGAACACCTCCCGGATCGCGGCCAGTCGCTCCAGCGGGTTGTACGGTCCGGCGCCCGGCCGGTGGCAGTCGGTCCACTCGTTGTCGCCGGGGGTGTAGACCAACGGATCCTTGAACGTGTCGAACTGCGACCTGATGAGCTGGAAGTACTCGTCACTGCAGACGGACGAACCGCTCTTGATGTCACCGAGGTGGCCGACGAGCTGAACGTCGGGGTCGGCGTTGATCTGAGCCACGACCTTCGGGAACTCGGCGGCCTGGGCATCGCCGTACGGAATGTCACCGATCACCGCGAAGGTGAAGGGCTGGTCCTCGGGGCCGGCGGACGCAGGCTCGGCCGAAAGAGCAAGGGACAACGCACTCAAGGCAATTGCCGCCGATGCGGCACGGCGCCACGGTCTCATCGCACATCCTCCTGTGGTCCAAGGGCGTCCAATGTCCCGGCATGGCGTGAACTGGCGGCCCGGACCAGGAGAGCGAGGGGTGAACAACACCCGAGGGCGCGCCGTCGGGCAGGCGCAGAGCGACGGTCATCTCGCCGTGCGGGTCCTCGTCGTCCGTCTCCCAGGGCAAGTTGTTGCCGAGCCGGCCACCACGGCTGCCTCGGTGGAGGCCGGCTCGAACCGGTGCCGGGGACTGCTACAGCGGGATGTGGATGTCGAGGACGGGCCCTGTCGCGCGGGCGGGCGGCGCATCCAGACTCTCCAGGACGTGGAGCATGGGTGCGTTGACCGCGGCGACCGACGCGGTCAGGGTGTGGTGGCCGGCCCGGCGGGCCACATCGGCCGCGTGCGCGGCCAGCGCGGTGCCCAGTCCCTTGGACTGCCAAGCGTCCTCGATCAGCACGGCGAGTTCGCCGACCCCTTGCTGATCGGTGCGCATCACGTTGGTCATGGCGATGATGCGGTCCGTGTGCTGGGCGGTGGTGGTGACCAAGGTGGTGCCGCGCTCCGGGTCGGACAGCAGCCGCCATCCGGCCCGGGAGAGCTCGTGTTTACCCGCGTGATAGCGCAGGGCGCGGCTGCCCAGCGAGCAACGGCGGTGCAGCGCCTGGAGGGGGTCGAGGTCGGCGTGGGTCAGCTCCCGGGTCCGGGTGGCAGTGCCGTCGGTCAGCGTGATCGGGTGTGCGGTCCTGCGAGGCCCGGCGTCGGGCATGTGGCCGTCTCCTCAGTTTGCGAACCTGACTGATGTACGCGGACCCCTGCGGGGCACGTGTCCGTCTGTGGCACAGG
>NZ_JBJDQK010000048.1:0-4442 GCF_044903445.1 Streptomyces sp. NPDC019890
GGGCATGGGCACCCTTGCCGCCGTGGCCGAACTCGACCGTGAATTCAGCCGGACCACGCTCCTGACGTCCAACCTCGCGACGGCATGGTGGGCGAGGCGCGCGGTGGGGGCCAGCGCCGCCGATATACACCCCCTCCTGGAGCGGCTGGAACGCACAGCGGTGCACTGAGGTCCGCTTCGAGGCGGCTGTTGGCGCACGTCCCGCACCATTCAGCTCCTCGGCGACCCAGGGGATCGGCTTCCCCTTCTCTCTGATCCGCATTCCACCTTCAAGGAGGCGCCCGCAGTGGCCATCAACAGCGAAGCACAGACGTCCGAACCCCTTGTGGCCGTGGTGAGTGGCGGCGCGTCCGGAATCGGGGCGGCCGCCGCGGTCGCGCTCAGCGCTCGGGGCGTGCACGTCGCCGCCCTGGACCTGAAACCCGATCAGGTCGCCGCCCCCGCCGTCGGCATCGCCTGCGACGTCTCCGACGACGTCTCCGTGCGCAGCGCTGTCACCGAGGTCGTTGAGCGCTTCGGCGGCATCGACATCGTCGTCAACAACGCCGGCATCGCCGCCCAGGGCACTGTCGCCGACAACGACGACGACGAGTGGCTGCGCGTACTGGACGTGAACGTCATCGGCATGGTGCGCCTCGCCCGCGCCGCGCTTCCCCACCTGCGCAAGTCCCCTGCTGCCGCGATCGTCAACACCTGCTCCAGCTTTGCCACCATCGGGGTGCCGAAGCGTGTCCTCTACTCCACTTCCAAGGGCGCCGTCCGCTCCCTGACTCTGGCGATGGCCGCCGACCACATCCGGGAGGGCATCCGGGTCAACGCCGTCGCCCCCGGCGCCGTCGACACCCCTTGGATTCAGCGCATGCTGGCGAAGGCCCCCGACCCGGAGGCGCAGCGGATCGCGCTGGACGATCGCCACCCCTCGGGCCGTCTGGCGCGCCCCGAGGAGGTCGGCGAGGCCATCGCTTTCCTGGCCACCTCCGCCTCCGCCACCACCGGCACGATCCTCGCTGTCGACGGCGGCATACGCGCTCTGCGCCTGTAGTAGATGTCGGACTGTGAGGCGTTCTGACCACCGCACGCAGCAGATCGGAACTCGCCGTACCTAGAGGGAAAAGAGCCGCTGGGTTCGCCCCGGCGATGTGAGACCGAGGCCGCCGTGGTGTCAGCCCCTACGGCGTACGGCAGTATCTGATCGACTCGCACAAGGACCATCCCGGAGAGCAGAAGGGCGTTCGCGCCGCACGACGGAGCGCCCGCTGCCCGGGCGGTGAGAGTGATTTTGCGGGCTGCCGGGCATATGCCATGCTGCTCCCCCTCTGGGGAGGGGATCATGAACATATTCACCGGGAGCCGCCCTATGCGGCGCCGCGCCACCGGCAGAGCTGCCGGGACTGCCCTGGCGGGGGCTGCCGCGTGCCTCGCGTTGCCCGCCTCCGGCGCGGAGGCTGCAACCACCTGCGCCGCCGGAGTCTGGAAAGCGTCGTACTACGCGAACACCACGTTCGCCGGGACCCCCAAGGGGACCGTGTGCGACTCCGCGATCAGCGAGAGCTACGGCACCGGGGACCCGGCAGGCGTCACGCTGCCGCGCGACAACTTCGGGGTCCGCTGGTCGATGACCCGCGACTTCGGTTCCGGCGGGCCGTTCACCTTCAGCGCGGCCGTCCAGGACGCCGTCCGCGTCTACCTCGACGGCACCCGCAAGATCGATCTGTGGTCCAACGTCTCGTCGACCCGCAGCAAGACCGTCTACGTCACCGTGCCCAAGGGCACCCACACCATCCGCGTCGACTTCGCCGCCTTCACCGGCAGCGCGAACGTCAAATTCGGCTATGCGCCCAGGACCTCGGCCACCGTCGACAGGACCGCCCCGCTCGCCCCGACCGGCGCGAAGGTCGCGTACGACAAGGTCACCAGCAAGGCCACATTCACCTGGTCGAGGAACAAGGAGATGGATCTCGCCGGGTACAAGGTGTACCTGCGCCGACCGGGCACCAGCACCCAGGTGGTGCGGACGACCGCCACGTCCTACACGACGACGCTGCCCGCCACGGGTGCGGTCTACCGCTTCGGCGTCGACGCCGTGGACATCGCGGGGAACACCTCGTCCTCCGGCATCGATCTGCCCGTCACGACCGTTGACCGGACGGCTCCGCAGGCGCCCACCGCCCTGACGGCCGCCGACAGCCAGTGGGACGTCACCCTGGGCTGGAAGGCGAGTGAGGCGGGCGCCACCTTCAGGATGTACCGGGCCGACTCGGCCACCGGACCGTACTCCCTCGTCGGTACGACGAAGGCGACGACGCTGGCCCTCACCGACGTCCCCTACAGCACGGCGCGCCACTACAAGGTGACTGCCACCGACGCCTCGGGCAACACATCGGCGGCGTCCGCCGTGCTGTCCTACACCCGGCCGACGGCCGTTCCCCGGCTTTACCACGCCGAGAACAACGAGGCGGACACCGGTATCCGTCTGCTCTGGGAAGCACGCCTGAACGCCGGCACGACGGGGTTCCGCGTCTACCGTTCCGAGCCCGGCTCGGCCGACCCCTCCTGGCACGCCGTCACGTGCGAGGACTTCGGGCAGGGCGGCTCGACCCCGTACGTGCAGGTCCACTACTGCACCGACCGCACGGCGGTCGCCAAGGCCGCGTACCACTACGCAGTGACGTCCGTCGACGCCCAGGGGCGCGAGTCGGAGCAGTCCGCTCCGTATGCGATCACGCGCGTGGACAGGACGCCCCCGCCCGCCGTCACCGGGGTGACCGCCAAGGCCACGCCCTACGGTGTGGTGCTGGACTGGGATCCCAGCACGGCTCCCGACGTCGCCAAGTTCGTCATCCGCAGGGAGCCGGTGGAGAAGCTTCCCTGCTGGTGCAATCTGGCCGAAGTAGACGCCGACACCACCCACTTCGTGGACACGGAACTGCCGGACGGCGAGACCCTGACCTATTCCGTGGATGCCGTGGACACCTCGGGCAACTCCCTCTACACCCTGTACCTGAACCCGGAGAGCATGACGTTCGCCGAGGTGACGGAGCTGGACCTGACTCCGTCCGTGGACACTCCGGCGGGCGCACCGCTCGATCTCACCGCCAGGGCCGCTGATTCGGGCCAGGCGGTGGAGCTGGGCTGGGGCGCGGTCGGGGAGGCGACCGGTTACCGCGTCTACCGCTGGAACCACGACGCCGGGTCGTACGAGCAGCTGACGGCGGAGCCGGTCACCGGTCTGTCCTACACGGACACAACGGCCGCCACCGGTACGACCCACTTCTACTGGGTGACCGCCGTCCACGCCGACGGGACCGAGTCCGCTCCGGGGGACGCCTGGGCGATCCTGCAGCCCGGAAGCTGACGCCACCACCGGCCGCCAGGCCGGGCGAAAGGGCCGGACCGTTTCGACGGTCCGGCCTTCGTCGTCACCGTGGAGAGGCCGGTGAACGACTCTCGCCGTAGCAGGTGGCCGCAACCGCTACGGAACTGTGCGAGCTGCCGCTCGTCGCCCCGGCGCCGTGCCTGAACATGGTGAACTTCCCCCACCGAAGACCTCCTGGCCCGCAGCCCCCAGGGCTGGCATCGGTGGAACCCCGCCGGCAGCAGACCTCCCCCGCTGCCCTGTGGAGCGCCTGACGGCTGACGGACCGTCCGCCGCCCGCCGAGGGGCCGGCGTCCTGCAGAAGATGCCGGCCAGCATCCCGCTCACCGACGACGAACGCGTCGCCGTCGACGACGGCCAAGCCGCCGCCCATGTCGATCATCGAGTCAGTGGGTGCTCCGCTCCTCACGGTGGCGGTCACCCTCAGCGGTGGTTGGCTCGTGACGACCCGGGCCACTGACCGTTGGGAACAAGTCAAGAAGAGCCGCGAGATGGACCTGACCGCCGCTCAGGACTTCCAACGACTCTACGGGACACGTCGGCTGGTGCTGCCTCGAACGGGCGACGGCTGCCGAAGGAGGGATCGAGGCGCTCATGGCCAAGCTGGCCGCCGAGCGCTTCCTTACCGAGGATGAGATCCACATGCTGGGCGGTGTCCGCCAGGCGTTCAAGGTCGTCCGCCGGAGCATCAAGCGGGGGGAACCAATAATTCTGCTTGCGCTGCCCGCGGCGGGTCCCACCCTGCCGTAAGCACATCGACAGTGCCGTCAGCACGACGAGGGCTGTCAGGGCGGGCAGCCACCCGATCGGATCCACCATCAGCGTCGTACAGGCCCGGACATGTATCCGCATCGGCTGGAGGGCCGTCTACCACCCGGCTGCGGACGTCGGCCCTCGACGGCACGTGGGAGCGGGAGCTCCGCGCGTGTCCGGGATCACATGGCGGCTCACCGGGTGGGCGGAATGCCGTGACCACCGGGCCGGTTGACCCCATACGCATTCAATGCATGTGCACATACCATCTGGTACTTACGAGGAGAGCTCCCCCGTGACCGTCACTGCGTCC
>NZ_JBJDQK010000049.1:0-4426 GCF_044903445.1 Streptomyces sp. NPDC019890
GGACCCCGGCAGTCCGGTGCTGCTGACCTGCCGTACGCAGGTGTACGGGGAGGTGGTGGAGGCGGGGGACGTCTTCACCTCCGCGGCCGTGGTCGAGCTCCAGCCGCTGTCGTTCAAGGAGGCGAGCCGCTATCTGGTGCGTACCGCCCGCCCGTTGAGGGGAAGCAACGGACAGCGCTCGACGTGCTGGGACCCCGTCCTCACGCGGCTGCGCGCACACCCCGGGGACCCTTTCGGCGCCGCCCTGCGGCAGGTCCTCGGCACACCGCTGATGGTGGCCATGGCCCGCACGGTGTACGGCGACACCGGCGCCGACCCCATGCAGCTGCTCGACGGCGGGCGCTTCTCCGGCCCGGAGGCGCTGGAGCAGCACCTCCTCGACGCCTTCGTACCCGCGGCCTTCGGGGACGCCCCCGACGCCGACCGGGCCGGGCACTGGCTCCGCTTTCTGGCCCGGCACCTGGAGCGGCGGCGGACCCGCGACCTGGCATGGTGGGAACTGCGGCTGGCACTACCGTGGTTGCTCAGGCGCCTTGGGCCGGTGCTGCTCCTGGGATGCATGGCGACGGCGGTCGCCGTCGGCCTGGGGGAGCCCACGACACCCCTCGCCTTCGTCGCCGGGGTTTGTACGGGACACGTGGTCCTGTCGCGCGGCTGCACATGGGCGGAACCCGGCCGGGCGGCGCGTTCCGGACAGCCGGCAGGACGGTGGCGGATACCGCGCGAGCTGGTGTTGTCGGTCGCGGTCGCCGCACCCCTGGGGGTCGCCGTCGGGTCCGCCGGCAGTCTCGGATTCGCCTGGGGGGACTTCAACCCGATTCATTTCAACGCGGGCGGACGGGTGGGCCCGGTCGCCGCGGCGATGGCCGCCGGTCTTGCCACCGCGACGATGCTCGCTGTTCTCGGTCTTGCCGGAGACGTCCGCCCGTCCACCATGCCGCTTCTTGGGCGCCAAAGGCTCCGGTCTCCCGTCCTGGGCGTGCTGAGCGTGGCAGCCGTCCTGCTGGCGGCCTTCGTCGCCTTCGTGCTCGGGACCGAATTCGTCTCCGAGCCCGTGTCCTTGGCGATCGGCGCGCTGGCCGGGCTCGTCGTCGCGCTCGCCGTGTGGCCGGGCGTCACCGGCCGGGCGGCGGCACCGGTGATCAGGGGGGAGCGACGCCGTCGTCCCGGCCCGGCCCTGCTGCGGCCGCTGTCCGTCGGTCTGCTCGGCGGTCTGTGTCTGGGGGCCGCGTTCGGCCTGGCCCATGCCTCGACGCTGGGCGCACGGGCTTCCATGAACGCCGACTTCCCGTCCGGCGCCGTCGTGCACCGGACGGCGGACGGCGGCGCGTACGCCCTCACGACGGGTGGCTGGCACTACGGCCGGCACCCGGACGGGACGCGGTACGTCCGTACTCCCGGACCGGTGCTCGGAGTCGTCAGCACGTGGGGCGGCAGTAGTTACGCGAGGTTCGGAGCGGACGAGGTCCAGGACTGCGCGCACGAGCCGGAATGCACGACCTTCTACGGTCCCGTGGAGCTGCACCTCTCCCGGGGCAGCTACACGAACGTGCGCGCGGGGTTGCCCAACGGCGTCT
Source organism: Streptomyces sp. NPDC019890 (assembly GCF_044903445.1). NCBI lineage: Bacteria > Bacillati > Actinomycetota > Actinomycetes > Kitasatosporales > Streptomycetaceae > Streptomyces > Streptomyces sp. NPDC019890. Next base: position 1,578 of record NZ_JBJDQK010000049.1, read on the forward strand.
TCGCCGACGACACCGGGTTGCAGAACGAACTGCCACCACGGGCCGAGGACTGGCTGTACGCCGTCCCTCCCCGTCGCCTCTTCGAAGCCGCGCTGACCTTCGGACTGGCATTCGGCCTCAGCATCGGCGTGATCACCGGTGTCGCGGCCGGGGTGCACCGGTGGCTGGCCACTCCGGTCGACATCGCACGGGCGTCCAGTCCACTGGCGGGCCTGCGCAGCGACAGGGCGACGGCGGTCACGCGGGGCATCGTCGTGATGGCGTTCGGGACCACGCTCGGCGTCTTCCTGCTCAGGTCGCTGCCGATGAGTCAGAACAGCATGGGGCTGCCCATGGTCGTCTGGCTGCCGGTCGGCCTGCTGACCATCGCCCTGAGCGCCTGGGGCTGGCTGCTCGTCGTCCGCCTGTGGCTGTGCGGGACGGGCAGGCTGCCATGGCGGCTCATGGCGTTCCTCGACGAAGCTCATCGGCGGGGTGTCCTGCGCCAGGCGGGGGCCGTCTACCAGTTCCGCCACGCCCGGCTCCAGGAACAGCTCGCCGCCGCCGACCGGACGTGACACGACCGCGGGCCGGGGGAGGGTGGCTCTCCCCGGCCCGCGGCCGTTTGGTGTGAGGTTGGCAGCGTTCAGTGCCTCAGCAGGAGAGGTTTCCGCCCGTCGGCACGTCTTCGTGCCGGAGCCAGCCCTGTCAGTAGTGCTCTTCCCGGTAGACGCCGTCGGCGTCGACACCACAGCCCCACTCACCAAAGCTCGTGTTCGCCAGCTCCATGTTGACGACGAAGGAACCGGCCGCTGCGAGGGTGATCCTGAACGGATCGTCGTCATCGCCGGGCAGGTTGTTCACGGCCAGCAACGGGAACTCTGCGGAGGACAGTGCCCACTCGTCGGCGATGAGGACGAGAGTGCTGTCGGGCCAGTCCTCGTCATCGCGCCCGATCCGCGACTGGATCTGATCCGCCGTGAAGCCCGCGTAGGCGCGGTTGTCGATGACGGTGATCGACTCGTAGTGCTCCGAGCCTCCTTCGAGGGCCTGGAGCAAGCGTGCCCACTCATCTGGCTGCTCGAAGGACGTCCGCACCAGGAGCGGACCGGCGGACTCCTCGATCGTGGAGGAGGGCGGCTCGGGCTCGGCCCCCGTGCGCTCGCCGGGGATGACCTGGATGAGGAAGCGGGGCTTCTTGCCGTCCGACGACCGGTCACTGGCATGGACGCGGACCAGGTAGGGGCCGACTCCTGCGGTGGCGAGATTCTCTTTGCGCAGCGGCTCGTATCCGCTGTCGCACAGGGCGAGGAAGCCGGTTGTGGAGATCACGGTGATCTCTTCAACCTCGTCCCAGCCGCTCTCTGCTCCCGGGTCATCTCCGGCGTAGAGGGTGACGATGGGGTTCTCCAAGGCGCTTCCGGCGTCGATGTGCAGCCAGTCTTTCTCGGCCGCCAGGAACCCGCGTCCGCGCGGCTGCTTGCCGGCGTCGGGGTCCATGACGTCCAGGTCGCCCCACTCCTTCATCTTGAGCGGCCGGGTGCGGCCGTCAAGGAGCGGCCAGTTGGAACGCTGCATGGAGAACCCCCATCGTGCTTGCTGTGCCTGCCGGTTACGTCCTGGAAGGGTAGACGGGACCTGTCGCAGGCGCGTTGCGTGCCTTACTTGATGCGGACGTAATAGCCGTCGCCGTTGAGGACGCGCTGCGCCTTGTAGAAGCCGCCGAGGCGGGCGCCGGCGCTGCGGTTGTCACCGGCGGAGATGATGCGGGTGCTGCCGCGGGCCGGGTTGCCGCCCTCCTTGCTGGCGGCGAACGGGTACTCGTCGCAGTCGTACTTCTTGGGGTCGGGGTTGTGCACCTTCGCGCACATGGCCTTGCGGTGGGCGTTGATGGTCTTCTCGTTGGTGATGCGGTGCAGCGGGGTGGAGGCGCCCGGGTGACCGGCGATCTTGCGCTGGGCGTCGAGGATGTGGTTGGCGGACTGCTTCACCTTCGCGTCGCTGCGGGAGAGGGTGAACACGGGGGAGGCGGACGGGAAGACGCAGCCGGGGTTCTTGGTGCGCTTCTTGGGGCCCCAGAACGTGTCGTCGCAGCGGTACTTGGCGGACTTGTAGGTGAAGCCGCCTGCCGTGTAGCCGGGCTTGGTGAAGGTGAACCGGTAGGAGGCCGGGCTGGCGAGCTGCTTCTTCTTTCCGACGCTGGCGGCGTAGCCGACGGTTCCCTTGTGGGCCGGGCCGAGGGTGGACCCTTGCGGGAACTTGACGGCGGTCTTGACGCCCTTGCCGCCGCCGACGGACACGTTGATGTGGATGCCGCCGGCGTTGACGAGCCTGGCCTTGCCGACGGTGAAGCTCTCTGCCCACTTCAGCTTGTCGGTCTTCAGCGTCATGGAGTGCTTGATGTCGAAGGTGGCGGAGCCGACCGGCCTGCCGTTCCTGCGCAGGTCCACGCGGGCGCCGACATCCATGCACATGCTGGTGCGGGTGATGGTGATGGTGTTGAGCGTGCAGCTCGCGGCGGCGTCCGTGTTGGCGTAGACGGTCTTGACGGCCGGGGCCTGGGCGACGTTGATGCTGTACTTCGCCGGTGCGGCCTGCGCGGTTGCGGCGCTGATGCCGGTGAGGAGGAGGGTGCCCAGAGCGGCACCTATGACGGCTTTTCTGGGCGCGCTTATGCGCATGAGTGTGTGTCCCCTCGTTGGTGGAGGGACGGCACCGCGTCAAGGCTGCCGTCCGTGAGGCGAGCACGTTATGCGCTTCAACGGCCGTGGATCTATTGGCTGTTGGGGCACTGCCTGTTAGGACAAGTCGGGTTTCGGTCAGCAGCGGTGACGGTGAGGACCGCGACAAATCTTGTATGAGCCGAGAGC
>NZ_JBJDQK010000050.1:0-4207 GCF_044903445.1 Streptomyces sp. NPDC019890
AGCAGGAAAGGGGCGTCGACCAGTGCTTCCCGCTGTGCCTTTCGGGGGTCAAGACGCTTCATCCAGGCTCGGAAACACCACGTTCCAGGCCCTGGTCAGCACCGCGAGGGCGTGACTGTCCACCAGGTGCGGCGCGCCAAACGCCATCGCTGCATCGAGTAGCGCACCACCGGCCGTCCGCCACGGATCCAACACCACCGCGTCGCCGTCCTCGTCGACGGCGAACGACTCCGCGCGACCGCGGAGCTGAGCGCTCTTCCTGAGCATGTGCCAGACCAAGGGGAACCCGTGTCCGATTGGTGATCCCGAGGTTCCGGCCCCGGGGATCAGCAGGGTGGACGCGTGATCCTGATTCCTGTTGCGCGCGGCTTTCGGCTGCTCAGCGAGCCACCGGTCCCATGCCTTGCTGTACTCCCGATCGGCTGCGGGATGACGCGCGGAAGCAAGTTTCCGCGCGCCTTCCTCGTCCAGCGCGATCGCGGCCTCGATGACGCGGATCACTGCGTCACCCTGCGGACCGAAGAGAACCGACGGGGATGTCTCCTCCAGCAGGTCGACAGCGATGGCGCGGGTGTAGCCGGCGTCAGACCGCAGGTTATCGGCGGCTCGTGCCATCGCGGCATGCTCCTCATCCGTTGTCGGAGAGACCACGTGCGCGCGGAAGAGCCGCCCCGGCCATCGGGCAACCAGCACTCGCTCCGGCGTGTGATCGACAACGATCCACGGCGGCTTGAACAACGGCAGCGTCACCCGCTCCCCAACCGCTGCCGCCTTCAGATAGACAGGAGATTGATCCGTGACGAAGACGAAGCCTGCCACCGCGCGCGCTTCCGCCAGCTCGTTCACCGCCCCCGTCACCCCCTGGGTTCCTCAGTCCACAATCTTCAGTGACGAACGTACTGGTCATCACGCTCCGGTGCCACTGATCAATGCGCTTGCTGGATACGGGGCAGACCAACGCCACCAACACGCCCTCCGCGACGCCGATATGCGTACACCGTCCTACGAGTCCAGCCCGAGTGGTGAGCGCGGCCGGAGACGGGCGAGTCGTCACCGGCCGTGCGGAAGTTGCTACTTCAGTCCGTACGCGCGGATTGTGGTCTGCTCGACCGCATCACCGTTGGGCGCCTCGGCCCGCACCCGTACCGAGACAAACTTCGTGTCCCCCTTCGGATGAGTGAGTAGCGCGAACCACTTGCTGTTGGCGCGGTACACGCGGGCCGGCTTCCATGTCGTGCCGTCGTCGGCGGACTGCTGCACCGTGACCTTGTCCACCTCACCGGCTCCCGTGGACTCCTTCTGCGCTCCGGCGGTGATCTCCAGCGGGAACAGAGGCAGGTTCGGGGCCCGGTTGTACTCGTCGAACGGGCCCCGCACGTGGAGCGTGAGCAGCGGCAGATACGTGCTCTCGGCGGTGGTAGCGGTCTCGAACGACCAGCGGGTGCTCACCTGCGGCGCCAGCGCCGACCAGGTCGGCGTGCGGGAGGACTTCACCTCCAGGGTGTAGCGGCCCTTGTCGGGCGGTGTGCGCCAGAAACCCCACGGCTGGGAACTGCTCCCGATCACCGTGCCGTCCGCCGCGGACAGGGTGGTCGTGGAGGAGGCGTACTGCGCGTTGAAGGCGGAGGCGGCGGATTGCCCGGGCTCGCTGGGTGAGTAGGGCCATGTCTGGGCGAGGAGGGCGTCGCCGTACCTGAGCACCCGGTTCCAGGGGTGCATGGAGATGTCGGAGCCGTGGACGGCCGAGTTCCAGGTCTGCGTTCGCCGCTCTCCCGTCTTGTAGCCGTAGTAGCCGCCCTCGATCTCGCCGTCGAAGTTGTACTGCGTGGGCTCGTCGATACCGCGCTGCCACAGGTAGTGGCTGAAGGAGATGTCCTCACCCACCGAGTAGAACTCGTTACGCCGCACCGGGAGCCTGACCTCGTTGAAGGCGGCCACGACCATGCTCTGGCCGGGCAGGTAGAACGGCGTGGAGGAGCGGGTGCCGTGCGCGGCGATGCCCTGTGCCCGGATCAGGGCGCGCTCCAGGGCGAGTTCGTTGTCCCTGACCCGGTAGTCGAGCGAATCCGGGATCTGGCCCGTGTCGGGCCTGGCGAAGAAGTACGCGTACTTCTCCCTGCTGTCCTGCGGGTTCACCAGGGTCTGGTAGACGCCGAAGGCGAAGGAGGCGGGATCGGCCTTGACGGGGACGGCATACAACTCCTCGGCGCTGTCGTAGGTCCGGTAGCCGATCAGCAGGGAGACGGTCGCCGACGACTGGGTCTGGTCGATGTCCGCCACATCACGGACGGCGGCCCGCTGGTCGGTCCGTACCCGGATCTGCTTGCCCGCGCGGGCGTCCAGCGTGACGGTCATGTCCTTGTCGACGACGATGCGCGGCACTGCCGTCCAGGTCCGGCTCGCCCGCTGTGCCGGCCGGCCGGGCATCGGGGTGTCCACGAAGGCATTGAGGGCGTACGTGCCGGTAGGGACACGCACGGTCAGCGAGCCGTCGGTGAGCGGAGGCAGCTTGGGGGTGTCGCCGCTGTCGAGGCCGAGAAGGTAGAAGAAGTGCGTCAGGGCGGAACTCGCCGGGTCGCCCGCCCGGTCGAGCGCCCGGATCGTGAGTTCTTTGGACTCCGGCTCGGTGGTGGCGCCGAACGCGGTGGTGACGGTGATGCCGGCGGGCGCGGTCGCGGTGACCCGGCCGCCGTAGGAGCCGATATCGGCGCTCAGCGCCTTGGGGTTCACGGTGAGGCCGACCTCGGCCGTGCCGTGCGCAGGGACGGTGACATCGTTGCCATCGAGCGCGAACGCGCCTTCGGGGAGCGCCGATCCACCCGGTCCGGAACCGACGACCTGGAGGGCGAGGGTGACCGGGGCGTCGCCGTCGTTCGCGTACGTCACGGCCCGTGTGACTGGCGGCAGATCGGCCTGCGGGTACTTCAGCAGCCCGAAGTTCACCGTGGACGAGGCGGCCGTGACGGACTGCCGTACGGCGCGGGCGATGTCGAGGCGGCCGTTGCCCTGGTCGTACACGCCCGCGCGGTCCACCGTCGTGGCGGTGCTGGTCAGCGCGGCCTTGAGCCGGCCGGCGCTCCAGTCGGGGTGCTGCTGCGTGAGGATCGCGGCGCTCGCGGCCACGTGCGGGGTGGCCATCGACGTGCCATTGGCGCTGGTGTAGTTGGCGTCGAGCGGCGAGCCCATCGACGTACCGGCGGCGCGTGCCGCGACGATCGACTGACCTGGTGCGACGATCTCCGGCTTCACCGCGTAGTCGCGAAGCCGCGGCCCGCGGGAGGAGAAGGAACTCACACGGTCGGTCTTGGAGACGCTGCCGACCGCGAGGGCCGCGTCCGCGGCCGCGGGCGTGCCGACGGTCAGCGCGCCGCTGCCTGCGTTGCCCGCGGCGACGACGAACAGCGTGCCGTACTGCGCGGAGAGCCGGTTGACCGCGGCGGAGAGCGGGTCGGTCCCATCGGTGGCGCTGCCGCCGAGGCTCATATTGACGATCTTCGCGCGCTGCGCGGCCCACTCCATCCCGGCAAGGATGGCCGAGTAGTCGCAGGTCTCCCCGGCGCACACCTTGCCGACGAGCAGTTGGGCGTCGGGGGCGGCGCCCTTGTACTTGCCGCTCGAGGCCGCGCCCGAGCCGGCGATCGTCGAGGCGACATGGGTGCCGTGCCCGAAGGTGTCCTTGACGCCCGCGGAGCTTGCGGTGAAGTCCTTCGCCTCGGTGACGGCGGAGGCGAGATCGGGGTGGGTGGCGTCGTAACCGCCGTCGAGAACGGCGACCGTGACTCCCTTGCCGGTGTATCCGGCCTCCCAGGCGGCGGGCGCACCGATCTGGGTGTTGCTCTGGTCGTCGGAGAGTCTGGCCTCGCCGTCGAGCCAGACTCTGCCGACGCCGCCGGTGAACGCCTTCCGCACGATCCGCGCCGCGGAGGGCGGGCCGACGATCGAGGCCCAGAGCCTGCCGAGCTGGTGCTTGTCGGTCACGACCGACGAACCGCCCACGACGGGCAGGGCACGGGTCGCCCGGGCATGGCGGCGCACGGCCTCCGGGGCGGCACCGGAACGGGAGTCGCGGGAGGTGACGATGAGCGGGAGGGTCGTACGGGAGGGGTCGTCCCGGTGCTGGCGTACCAGCTCCGGGATGTCGAACAGACGGCTGTCGAGCACGCCCGACGACCCCAGCGGCGCGGCGTCGGTGGGCAGGTCGACGAGG
>NZ_JBJDQK010000051.1:0-4117 GCF_044903445.1 Streptomyces sp. NPDC019890
CAAACCCCGCGTAGATCTCCAGCGGTCCCAAGCCCAGCGGCACGACGGGGGAGAACCCTTCGCGCACGACCAGGAAAGTCCCGGCCACCATGCCCGCGCCCCACCCGGCGAGCAGCGCCCGCGGATGCAGCCGCCCGGTGAACAGCCCCACGGCCACCGCCGGGAAGATCTGCAGGATCCAGACTCCGCCGAGGAGCTGGAGATTGATGGCGTCCTGGTCGCGCAGCCCGAACACGAAGGCCACCGCGCCCACCTTGGCGGTGAGCGACACCGCCTTCGCGGTGCGCACCTGACGCTTGGGCGTGGCGGTGGGGTGGAAGTACTCGACGTACACATTGCGTACGAAGCTGGTGGCGGCCGCGATCGACATCACGGCTGCCGGGACGAGCGCCCCCACGGTGATGGCGCCGAACACCAGCCCGGCCAGCGGCCCCGGCATCAGCCGGTCGACCAGCATCGGCACGGCGGACTCGGCGCCGCCCCGGGGCGCCTGCACGCCCGCTGCGAGAGCGGCGATACCGAGGAAGCCGAACAGCGCGAGGAGTGCCGTCCAGGCAGGCAGCGCCACGCACGCCTTGCGCAGGGTGCGCGGGCCGTCGGCGGCGAAACCGGCGGTGAGCACGTGCGGGTACATCAGCAGGGCCAGCGCGGAGCCGAGGGCGAGCGTGGCGTACGCGGGCTGCTGCTCCGGCGACAGGATCAAGGGGGAGTGGGCCACGTCCGTGCCGCCGAGCCGCCGGGCCGCGCCCTCGAACACGGCGCCGGGCCCGCCGAGCCGCACGAGTACCAGCCAGCACACGGCGGTCAGGGAGACGAAGACCGCCACCGCCTTCAGCGCGGAGATGACGGTGGGTGCGCGCAGCCCGTGCCGGTACGTGGCCACGGCGAGCCCCGCGAACAGCGCCACCATCACCGCGTCCCCGGCCGCTTCCTGCGGGTACACGCCGCCGGCAGTCAGCACCGCGCGTATGCCGAGCAGCTGCAGCGCCAGATACGGCATGGTCGCCAGGATGCCGGTCAGCGCGACCACCAGGGCCAGCGGCGGCGACCCGTACCGTCCGCGCACGAAGTCGGCGACGGTGATGTAGCCGTGCCGGCGGGCCACGGTCCACAGGCGGCTCAGCAGGACGAAGGCGATCGGGCAGACGATCACCGTGTACGGCACCGCGAAGAAGGCGGCGGCGCCGTTGCCGTACGCCAGTCCCGGTACGGCGGTGAAGGTGTAGGCGGTGAAGATCGTGCCGCCGAGCAGCAGCCAGGTCCAGACGGGGCCGAGGCTGCGGTCGGCGAGGGCCCAGCCCTCCAGTGAGGGCAGCCGGTCGCTGGGGTGCAGGCGGCGCGCGGTCACGGCGAGGAGCGACGCTCCGCCTATTACGGCGAGGAACGTCGCGGTCATGGCGCCGTCGGCCATGGGTCACCGTCCTTGGTGTGCCTGTGCCCTCGCAGAAGAGTTGCGCCGGGGGCCTGTCCGGAGGACACGGAACCGGGAGGAAATCTCGTGGAAATTCGCTGTCAACCGGTTGAGGCGTACGGGCAACTCTTGCACAGACCGACATTGAGCGGGAGAGGAGCGCAGGTCATGGGACGGAGGGGTCATCACCGGCTACGGCGCGTCGCGATCGCCGTACTGCTTCTCGTGCCCGCCGCAGGCCTGCTCTGGGTCCCCTGGTACGCCGGTGCGAGCCCGATGCTCGCCGGGACGCCGTTCTTCTACTGGTACCAGCTCGCCTGGGTGCCGGGGTGCGGCCTCTGCCTGCTCGCCGCGTATGCGCTGACGGACCGGCATCATCGCCGCTGATCCCTTACTGATCCACGTTCCCTTCTTGTCACACCCCCCCCGGTGAGGAGCCCCCATGCCTACGTCAGCCGTGCCCGAATCCGCTCTCCCGAGCCCACAAGGGCCGCCGCCGCCCTCCCGTACGACAGCCCGCTCGGTCCTGGTGTGGAGCGCGGTCGCCTTGGCCGGCGCGATCGGATGGGCCGTGCTCGCCCTGTCCCGGGGCGAGGAGATCTCGGCCGTCTGGCTGGTCGTGGCGGCCCTCGGCTCGTACGCGATCGCCTACCGGTTCTATTCGCGGTTCATCGCACGGCGGGTTCTCCGGGTCGACGACACCCGCGCCACTCCGGCCGAACGGCTGGAAGACGGCGTCGACTACCACCCCACCGACCGCCGGGTGCTCTTCGGCCACCACTTCGCGGCCATCGCCGGCGCCGGTCCACTGGTCGGCCCGGTCCTGGCCGCCCAGATGGGATACCTTCCCGGCACCATCTGGATCATTGCGGGTGTGATCTTCGCCGGTGCGGTGCAGGACTTGATCGTCCTGTTCCTGTCCATGCGCCGGGACGGCAAGAGCCTGGGCCAGATGGCCCGGGACGAGATCGGCAAGGTGGGCGGTGCCGCCGCGCTGATCGGCGTCTTCGCCATCATGATCATTTTGCTTGCGGTCCTCGCGATGGTCGTCGTCAACGCGCTGGCCGAGTCCCCCTGGGGCACCTTCTCGGTCACCATGACCATCCCCATCGCCCTGTTCATGGGCTTCTACATGCGCTACCTGCGGCCGGGCCGGGTCGTGGAGACCAGCTTCATCGGTGTCGCGCTGCTGCTGCTCGCCATCCTCGGCGGCGGCTGGATCCAGGACTCCTCGCTCGCCGAGTACTTCGTCTGGAGCCCGCAGACCCTGGTCTTCTGCCTGGCCGGCTACGGCTTCGTCGCCTCCGTGCTCCCGGTGTGGATGCTGCTCGCGCCCCGCGACTACCTGTCGACCTTCATGAAGGTCGGCACCATCGCCCTGATGGCCGTCGGTGTCGTGATCGCCGCCCCGCACCTCAAAGCCGAGTCGGTGACCGACTTCGCCTCAAACGGCGCCGGACCGGTGTTCGCCGGCTCGTTGTTCCCGTTCCTGTTCATCACCATCGCCTGCGGCGCCCTGTCCGGCTTCCACGCCCTGGTCTCCTCCGGCACCACGCCGAAGCTGATCCAGAAGGAGTCCCAGGTCCGGATGATCGGCTACGGCTCCATGCTCACGGAGTCCTTCGTCGCCGTCATGGCCCTGATCGCCGCCTGCGTCCTCGAACCCGGCCTGTTCTACGCCATGAACTCCCCGGCCGCGCTGCTCGGCCCGAGTGTCGACAGCGCCGCCGAGGCGGTGAAGAACCTCGGCTTCACCATCACCCCGGACCAGCTCACCGCGGCGGCCAAGGCCGTCGAGGAGCAGACCCTCGTGGGCCGCTCCGGCGGCGCGCCCACGCTGGCCGTGGGCATGTCGGAGATCTTCTCCGGGGTGATCGGCGGCGCCGGGCTGAAGGCCTTCTGGTACCACTTCGCCATCATGTTCGAGGCCCTGTTCATCCTCACCACGGTGGACGCCGGCACCCGGGTCGGCCGCTTCATGCTCCAGGACATGCTGGGCAACGTCTGGAAGCCGATCGGTCGGGTCACCTGGAAGCCGGGCATCTGGATCACCAGCGCCCTGGTCGTCGGCGCCTGGGGCTACTTCCTGTACGCCGGTGTCACCGACCCCCTCGGCGGCATCAAGCAGCTCTTCCCGCTGTTCGGCATCGCCAACCAGCTGCTGGCCGCGGTGGCCCTGGCCGTCACCACCACCGTGCTGATCAAGTCCGGCAAGCTGCGCTGGGCCTGGGTTACCGGCATCCCCCTCGCCTGGGACGTGGCCGTCACCTTCACCGCGGGCTGGCAGAAGATCTTCTCCGACAACCCGAAGATCGGCTTCTTTGCCCTGCGGGACAAGTTCGCCCAGGCCATCGACGCCGGCCAGCTCCTGCCGGGCGCCAAGACCATGGACGACATGCACACCATCGTCGTCAACAACACGGTCGACGGCGTGATCATGGCCATCTTCCTCCTGCTGGTCCTCACGGTCCTGATCAACTGCGCCGTGGTGTGCGTCCGCGCCGTCCGCGCCACGCAGCCGCTGCCGACGACCGAGGCACCCTACGTCGCCTCCCGCATCGACGTGCCCGCGCAGCGGGAGGAACCCCTGGCGGAGGTGCGGGCATGAGGGCCGCCCGCTGGGCGCGGGCCGTGCGCTGGTACGTGCGGGAGCTGACCGGGGAGGCGGAGTACGGCCGCTACTGCGAGCGGTACCGACGCCACCAC
>NZ_JBJDQK010000052.1:0-4035 GCF_044903445.1 Streptomyces sp. NPDC019890
TGAGGCGCTGCCCAGATCCGAGCGGCCGCTGTCCGTCAAATAACGTCCGCGGAGGCGGGCGAAGGCGGTGGGTTTTGGACGGTGCGGAAGGAAATCCTTGATCCGCTCGGCGCATTCGCGCGGGCTCGCCATACTGGTGTCGCACTCCAGGTCGTAGTCGCCGTGACGGTGGACCAGGTCGTACTGGTCCGCGGCGAGGCCCAGCGGGCGGTCCCCCCGGCCCTGCTCGCGGCGGGTCAGTTCGTCCAGCGGACAGTGGACACCCACGAACAGCACGTCCTCGGGGCGCAGCACCGACAGGCAATCGACCAGCCGCCACGGCTCGCTGAGAACGTGGTCGACGACGATGTCGTTGCCCACCTCGGCCATGGCCGCGATCGAGCAATGGAAGCCCATCCTGGTCCGCCGCAGCGCCATGTCGAGATCCTCCGGTCCGAGGTTCCGCTTGGTGCGCATCGCGTTGAAGCTGTCCACCGCCAAGTGGAAGAAGACACCGTCGTCCAGGACGTTCAGCAGTTCCCGAGCGATGCTCGACTTCCCTGAACTGGACGTGCCGTTGAGGAAGATGATCCGACCAGCTGTCATGCGGGCATGATCACACTGCTGCCGCCTTGGTGGGATGTTAGGAGGATCTCCGGACTCAACTCTCGACAAGATCCATAAGAGTCTGCCTTGCGGCGTCCTCCCAGTGCGGCTGAGGAATAGCGCAGGACAGCAATACTGCCCCTTCACCAGTAGACCACCCCGGCCGACAGCCGCCCCGTCGCGGCCGGACTCGCCGTCCTCGCCTGGACGTTCCTCTCCGCGTTCGCGCCGCGCGGCATGACCCTGCGCCGCCCCGTCGACCGCCGAGCGCCCTGCCAAGGTCACCGTCCGGCCCGAGATCCACGTTCCGGTGCCGGTCCACGCCGTGCCCGCCGACAACCACCCGCACAACGGCTGCCCTCCCGGGACTGACATCCGGTCGCTCCGCCCGCGCCCGGCCGACGAACACCGTGATGCCGTTGGTCAATTCGGGGCCTGGCGTGACGTCGGCCTTCACAACCTGGTTGTGGTCGTGAAAGCCGACGTTGTCCTGGGTGCTGTGCGCGAACCCGTCATGACCGGCTGACCGGACGAGGCCCGGCGGTCGGTAGCGTCGACGCCCATGAACAGTGTTGAACTGACGGACGCCGTCCAGGACTTCGGCCGCCTGGTCGCTCTCGTGGAGGAGACCGGCGAGCGCGTGCCCCTTACCGGAAACGGCCAGTCGGCGAGCGTGCTGCTCCCGGCGGCCGAGCTGGTCGAGCTGGAGCACTGGGCGCAGCGGGCCTACGGCGCCCTGATACCTCTGCCGGACACGGCCGAGGAACGGCCCCCGGGCCGGCGCAGCACGGCCCGTACACGCGGTACCTGCACGCGGACGGCGAGCGTATGACGTTCACCCGGGGCCGGGTGGTGGTGGCCGAGTTGCGCCGTGCCGGGTGGCTTGAGTGGCTGGAGGACTGGGCGCGCAGCGGGCGGCAGGGGTATATGGACCCGAAGCAGTCGGAGGCGTTCGCCGAGTTCCTCGCCCGTCAACCCCCTGTCGGCGAGCAGTAAAGGGGCTGGTTCGATCGGGGTAGCCTGCCGGGCGCGAGCGTCCGCAGGGTGCGCGTAGAGACCACGGTCCCCCGCCGGTTGAGCAGATGCCGAGGCCCTTGCTACTTCGTTCCTCAGAGATGGCGGAGCGAAGGGCCGCGAAGTGGCAGATCGCAGCCCGCACCGGCAACGTCAAGGAGCCCTGAAAGCCGAGAGTCTGGGGCGGGGAGCCCTCCCCGCAGGCTGCGGCGGTTCGACACCTGCGGACCATGGTCATCGGCGCTCACCGCCTTGAGGAAACAGCGCGGCGAGTAGCACCCGCAATGCAGCGAGCGCTGCCTTACGGCGATCATCATTGGCTGACCAGACGGCAGGCAGGGCGATACCGCAGAAGACGACCAAGACCATGACACTCACCAAGCCAACGACTCCAGGGTGGCCCAGGCTTGACGGATTGCGATGAGACTCGCCAGGACGCCCAGAAGGCCTCCGGCGAGCCACCGGTTCACGGTGCTGACTGAATCACAAGGATCCTCTGCCTTTCGCTCGATCAACAAAAGTGCAGCTATGGGAGCTAGTTCAGAGAAGGCGCGTACTGCCTTGGCTCCGCCTGGCACCACGGCTGGGAGACCGTCGCCGCCCGTATCGCCACCACCAAGGCGACCGCGCGGTGAGCGCGACGTCCCGCACGCGCATCGACCGCGTCCGCGCCTCCGTCGGGATCGCCTCCCTGGCCTTCCAGCAGATCCAGGACGACCTCACCGGCGACGACGTCGACGCGCACGAGCTCGCCACGATCCTGCGCGAGCTGTCCGAGGACACCGACCCGCCCGGCGGGTTTCATGGCAGCACGAGCGGCTGGGAAGGCAGGTTCTGCATGACGATGTGCAAGTCGAGCAATCCGACGGGCCCGTCCGCATGCCGTTGCGGGCTATGCGGACGCCGCTGGTCCAGATTGCGCAATGGCCGACCGGGCAGCCGCGCGGGCCGACCTGGGCGCCTTACCAGACTGACTGGCGCGCGGGCCCGGAAGAGCGAAACGACGCCGGGCACGCCGGTTGCGGGGCCATGCTGCTCCCAGCGACGAGAGCGGGGGCAGGGAACGTGCAGGCGATTCTGGCTGGGGCCGTACTTCTGGTGTGTCTGAGCACGCCGCTGATGGGAGGGATGCAGCCACCACGGCTGAGGTCGAAGCGGCTGACACCCGAATACTCGGTAGGAGCGCCGTTGGCGGTGGGGCTCGGCTCCTGGGCGATGTGGATGCTGATGTTTCCGGTGCTCCGCGTCGGCTTCACCGGCACCAGGAACACCTGGATATGCGTGGCGTTGCTCGTGCTGTGCGTACTGGTCGCCCGGCCGATGGTCCGGATGGTGGCGCCCGCGCGGCTCAAGGGGAGCCGAATGCTGGTCGCGGCACGCGCGGTGGGCCTCTGCTGCGTCGTGGCGGGCGTCATGGCACCGCTGGACGCGGAGGTCGACAAGCAGCCCATGGCCGGCATGACCGTGATCTACGCGACGACCGCCGCCGTACTGGGTCTGATGCGGATCGTGGACCACGGCTACTTCCCGCTGGTCCTGCTGTGGACGGCGCTGTGGAAGGCCCTCCTGGCCGTCGTGACCGGGTACTGGATCCACTACACCGGCGGCACCCTCGTCCCCGACCCGGACGACGCCACCGCCGGGACGCTGCTGCTCGCCGTCCTGTGGTGGTCGCTGGTGGGGCTGTCAGCCGGCTGCGCGGTGGCCGCGGCCGTCCGCCTGGTGCGCTGGCTGAGGACCGGGCCGCCGGCCCGTCCCGCGCCCCCCGGAGTGACGTCCTGGCCACCGGCCGTCGGCGATGTGTGGACGGCCGAGCTCACCCACGACGACAACACCTACAAGGAGCGTCCGGTGGTCGTGCTGGAACGCACCCCGGGCTTCGTCCGCGTGCTCGGCATCACCAGCGTCGACAAGTCCGACCGGCCGCGCGGCTACCTGAAGCTCCGCCTGTCCGAGTGGGAGGGCGTGCTGAAGAAGGACGGCTGGCTGAACCTGGAGATCGCGCACGTCCCGTACTGCGACTTCCTTTGGCGGCGCGGGGAGTGCCCGGACCGGGTGTGGGACGAGCTGTGCACGAAGGCCGACGTGCGGGAGCGGTCCGCGAAGGCAGGACCGGCCCCGGGGTTCACCTTCCGGCACCGGCTGTGGTCAGCGATGAACGCGCACGTCGGCCGTGACGCGCGCACGGTCCGCGCCGGCGCTGACAGCCGGGTGCGCTGGGCGTGGACGCGGGAGAAGGTCTGACCCGAACCGCCGCCGGACCGTTAGACGCCTGGGAGGGGTCGGCGCTCAGGACACGTGGCCCATGTGCGCCAGAGCCTGCTTCAGCAGCACGCCGTGGCCGCCGGTCAGCGAGACCGCGAGCGGGATGCCCTGGCCGTCGGTGAGGACGTGGTGCTTACTGCCCGGGCGTGCGCGGTCGACCGGGCTGGGACC
>NZ_JBJDQK010000053.1:0-3980 GCF_044903445.1 Streptomyces sp. NPDC019890
CACCGGTATGCCGTGGCCCGCGTACCGCCGGCCCTGGTACTCGCACTCGAAGATGATGGACATGGCTGTCAGGGTCTCCTCAGTATGTGTCGGGCATGTCGGTCGGAGCAGGAAGTCGGCGGTCGAGGAATGTCGTGACGCGGAGCGTCGTCAACTCGTGCCGGCTGCACGCTTGGTGGGGAAGCCGTGTGCGCGGGCCGCAAGCACGATGACAAGGACCGGGACCAGGAGAACCAGCACCGTCCAGGGGAAGGCATCGGCCCCGACGGCCTCCAGGAGCAGGCCCCCGGCGATGCCTCCGCCGGCCATCGCGACGTTCCACAGGGTCACCAGCATGGCCTGGGCGGCGTCGGCCGCCTCTCCTCCGGCCTGACCGGCGGCGGTCTGCATCAGGGTGGGCACCCCGCCCCAGCCCAGCCCCCACAGGGCGGCGGCGACGTAGACCAGCGCATGGCTGCCGGAGAAGGCGCCCATGACTGCGACGGCGACGCCGACCAACAGGGTGCTGGCGATGGTCAGGGTGCGCAGGTAGCTGTTGATGAAGGCGCCGACGACCCAGATGCTGATCAGGCAGGCGATGCCGAAGACCAGCAGGGCCGCGTCCACCTGGCCGCCCATGCCGATGTGGTCGAGGAACGAGGCGATGTAGGCGTAGAGGAGAGTGTGGGCCAGGACGAAGACCAGGGTGACGATCAGCACCGGTGTGACGCCCGGCACGTGCAGGGTCCTGCGCATGGGGATCTTGCCCTCGGCCTTCTGACCGGGGTAGTCGGGGGCGACCGCCGTGATCCAGACGAGCAGCACCACGGTCAGGGCAGTCATGGCGAGGAAGGCGGCCTGCCAGGACACCACCTGGCCCAGGAAGGTGCCGACCGGGACTCCCAGGGACAGGGCGACGGGGATTCCGGCCATGGCGATCGCGATGGCGCGGCCTTCCTGGTGGGGGGCGACCATCCGGCGGGCGTAGCCGACCAGCAGGGCCCAGGCCAGTCCGGCGGCGACGCCGGCGATGAACCGGGCGACCAGGGTGAGCGAGTAGTCCGCCGAAAGGGCGGTGACGGTGTTGGCGACGGCGAAGCCGGCCATGACAGTCAGCAGCAGACGCTTGCGGCTCCACCCGGCGGTGGCCGCGGTCAGGGGGATGGTCGTGAGCACCGTCCCCAGCGCGTAGATGGTCACCGTCTGCCCGGTGGCCGACTCGCTGGTGTGCAGGCTGGAGCTCATGGCGGGCAGCAGTCCGGCGGGCAGGGTCTCGGTGAGACTGGTGATGAACACCGCGACGGCCAACGCGAGCAGTGCCGGCATCGGCATTTTCCGGTCTGCGGCTGACGTGGTGTCAGATGCGTGGGGTGACGGGGTGGCGGTGCCGGTGGACGGCTCGGCGCTGGTCATGATGGGATGCTGATCCTTTGATGTTGAGGGTCGAGCCCGACGTGGATGAGGGCGTGTGCCATGCGGATCGGAGCGCTTCCGCAGCGCACGGGAAGCTCGTTGGCCCTGCCTCGTTGCTGCAAGGCGGTTTCCGAGCCGTCGACTGCGATGAAGGCCTCCGCGGGCTGTCCGCCGGCCACGGACATGAGCAAGGCCTCCTGGGACGGCAGGGATCAGGACTGCGGGGCGCGGGCGCCGGTGAGGTCGGCCAGGGCGGTGCCGATCTGCTCCAGGTTCTTCCGGATCCACGGCAGTTCGAGTGGGTCCGGTGCCCCGAGCGCGGCGGTGCGCTGCTCGTCGTCCTCGCCGTAGAGGCGGCTGGTCGCGGCCCGGATCCGCAAGGGGTTGCCGGACTCTCCGAAGGCACTGGCCGGGAGGACTCCGATGCCGTGGCGCTCGCTGAGGAACCCGGCCAGGTCCTCCCCGCTGTTCACGTCGTGAGCCCGTGCCAGGTGGTCGCGTAGGGGCCCGAAGTCCGGGTAGAGATAGCAAGTCGCGCGAACCGGTGCGAGGCTCGCCCCCGCGCCGGTGATGTGGTCGGCGACCGCACGCACCACGATCTCGTGCAGTCTGCGGCTGGCCGCGACGTGCTCCGTGATCTCCGGTGGCTCGCCGAACGCGTACGTGGCCGCGGCCTGCACGGGCGCAGGCGGAGTGGACCAGATCTGGCTGGCGACAGAGACGAGGCGGCTGTGCAGGGAACGCCCCATATGGCTGTCGGGGAGCCTGGCCACTCCGGTGCGCCAGCCCCCGACAGCCAGGTTCTTGGTGAGCCCGGTGGTGACGACGGTGCGCTCCGGGGCGTGCAGGGCCGGGGACTCGGCAGGCTCCGAGGTGTCGTAGACGAGGTCGCAGTAGATCTCGTCGGAGACGATGACGAGGTCGAGTTCCCGGGCTGCGGCCGCGAGGCGTCGCACCGTGTCGGGTGAGGCGACGGTTCCGGTCGGGTTGTCCGGCAGCGTCACCACCACGCACCGAGGTTCCTGGCCGGCTGCGCGCGCCGCGGCGACAGCCGCGCGCAGCCGCTCCGGGTCGGGCACTCCGCCCTGGCCCGGAGCGATCGCTACGGGGATGGGGCGTGCCCCCACGAGCCGGGCCTGTGCAACGTAGCTGACCCAGCTGGGTACGGGCACGATCACGTCCCCGCCGATGGCGAGCAGCAGCGCGAACAGCAGGGGCTTGCTGCCCGGCCCGGCCACGACGAGACCGGGATCGCTGTCGAGACCGCGCCGCCCCCAATATCCGGCGGCCGAGGCGCGCAGTGCGTGGCTGCCGGGCACGGGGCCGTAGGCGTTCTCATCCGCTGCGGCGGCGAGCCGTCGGCGCAGCGCGGGAAGCACGGGCAGACCTATCTCCCCGCTGGCCATCGGCAGGACCTGTTCCCCGGCTCGGCGCCTGCGGGCCAGGGCCTCGTCGGCAGCCAGGGTCGCCGACATGGGAATGGACGGGGCATTGGACATGCCGGGGCTCCAACAGTGATGAGGTGAGGGACAGTTGGTCAGCTGCCGCGGCGCACCGGCGCCGCGGCTCTGCCTTCCGGACCGGGATCTTTCACTGGCTCCAGTCGCGCAGCTGGACCTCGACCATCGCCAGGTTCGGCTCGCCGTCCTTGATGTCCTCGACGCGGAGGGTGAGCATGCACTCAGGGCGGGCGCCGGTGAGGGTGGCGCTGGACATGGGTCGGCTCCGTTCTTCGGGATGGGTGCCAGGGACGTCGTGGTGCCGCGGTTCCGGGGGTCGGGCCGCCTGGAAGCATTTCGTTCAATTCATGCCGTCAGCATGACCTGCGAGTCGCACTCACCGGGATTGAGCGAGGACTGATCACCACTTTCCACCGAACTGCTGGGAATGGCAAACGCTGTCCTGTTAAATATCTGTAGTGGATTGTCAAGGAGTGTCAAGACCGAAAGGATTTGCATGGTGGAATGTCAAGTAGAGAGGATTGCGGCCATCGGTGTCACAGGCAGCCACTAATGTGCCGCCATGGACATTTTTCCGCTGCCCCGCCTCGGGCTCGTCGTTCCCCCGGAAAACCCGCTCGCAGAGCCGGAGTTCAATCGTCTGATCGGCTCCGAACTGAATGTTTACACCACCCGTTTCCCGCTGACTCCTGGAATGGGAGTAAAGGAAACGATGGAGAGGTACAACGAAGTACTTCCCGATACTCTCGCCACGTTCGGCCAAATGCATCTGGACGCGGCCGTCGTGGCGTGCAACGCTTCGCACTATCTTCTTAACCCCGACGGCGACCGTGCCTTCGTCGCCGAGTTGTCGGAACGCTTCGGCTTCCCCGTGCAGTCGTCGACGCAGGCGATACTCGCCCTGTGCGAAGCACTCGGAATAACCCGCCTGACGCTCGTCTCTCCCTACTGGGACTGGCTTACGGAAACGTCGCGCGACTTCTGGGAGCAAGCCGGCCTGACGGTCGACCGTGTCGTCCTCGCCCCGGCTGTGCCGGATCCGGCAGGCGACGACCACCGGTTCGATCCGTACAAGGTGACGACCAAGACGCTCCTCGAGCGCATACGGGAGGCCCGCCTCCCCGACGA
>NZ_JBJDQK010000054.1:0-3957 GCF_044903445.1 Streptomyces sp. NPDC019890
GACGGCGCCAAGAAGGACGACGACGGCGACATCTGGCTGCTCGGCCGCGTCGACGACGTCATGCTCGTCTCCGGCCACAACATCTCCACCACCGAAGTGGAGTCCGCACTCGTCTCCCACCCCAAGGTCGCCGAGGCGGCAGTCGTCGGCGCGGCCGACACCACCACCACCCAGGCCATCGTCGCCTTCGTCATCCTGCGCGGCAACGCAACGGAAGACGAAGGTCTGGTGGAAGAGCTGCGGGCGCACGTCGCCAAGACCCTCGGCCCCATCGCCAAACCCAAGCGCATACTCGCCGTCGCCGAGCTGCCCAAGACCCGCTCCGGCAAGATCATGCGGCGACTGCTGCGCGATGTCGCCGAGAACCGTCAACTGGGCGACGTCACCACCCTCACCGACTCCTCCGTCATGAACCTCATCCAGTCCCAGTTGCCCACCGCGGCCAACGAGGACTAGTCCCCGCCAACACCACACAGCGGTGATCCGGAGAAACGGGTCGCCACACAGACCGGATGCCGGGCAGTGAACCCCCCACTGCCCGGCATCCTGTTTCCCTTTACGGTCCCGGCCACTCGTTCGCGCCCCGGCGAGCCCGGCAAGATCGGCCGGGCGGGGCCTACGCCGCAAGAGCCTCCGCCAGTCCGGCCCGGCCGCTGATACCGAGCTTGTGGTACGCCTTGCTGAGATGGACCTCGACGGTCCGCAGACCGACGAAGAGCCGCGCCGCGATCTCCTTGTTCGTCAGGCCCTCGGCAGCGAGCTCGGCGACCCGGCGCTCCGAGCGGGTCAGTGCCTCCAGCCCGTGTGAGGCGCGGGACTCCGCCCGGAAACCGCCGGCCCGCAGCTCCTCCTGGGCGAAGCCGGCAACCACGGTCGCCCCGCACTGCTCGGCGACGTTGACCGCTTGCTGCAGCCAGTTCCGCGCCGCCGAAGGCAGCCCGTTCCGTCGTACCAGTGCCCCGTGGTCGGCGAGCGCCTGCGCGTACGAGAAGCGCGCGGCGGACGGTTCCAGCAGCCGGATGGACTCACGGAGCATTTCCGCGCCCGCGGAGCCCCCGGTGATGACTCCAAGAGCGCGGAGCGCCACCCCGGTGAACTCCGGTATCCCCCACGCCTGGGCGAGAGTGAGCTCATCCTCGACGAGTGCACTCGCCTGTTCGTGCTCACCGAGCACGGCGTGGGCCAGCGCGGCCTCGGAACGCCAGGGCAGCACGGCCGGTCCGGACATCCGGCGGGCCCCGGCACGGGCTCCGGCGTGGAGGAAGTCGGCGAGGCCCTCCCGGGCCCGGCCCTGTGCCATCCTCAGTCGGCCGCGGACCAGAGCGGTGAAGTCATTGGCCCAGTGCCGGTTGAGCCGACCGGTCAGCCCGTGGTCGGCGAACAGTTGCTCGGCCTCCTCGGTACGGCCCTGTTTGACCAGTGCGTCCGACCACATGGCCACGCCGTGACTGGTGGTCGGTCCGGCGCCGACACCTCTCAGCGATTCGACGGCGGCGCGGGCGTCGGCTTCGCATCCGACTACGTTGCCAACACGGTAGTTGACCCCGGCGCGCAGCGTGGAGAGGTACGCGGAGCTGAGTGCGGACCCTCCCACGCGGACCGCGTCCATGCTCGCGTTGACGTGGGCGAGGGCGAGATCGGAGCGGCCTGCCGCGGCCAGGGCCAGGACCGGGGCGGTGTAGACGAACGATTCGTCGTCCTCCGGGCAGACCCCGTCGCTCATGGCCTCCTGGGCGTAGGCAACCGCGTCCGCCGGGTCGCCTCCGTCCATGATCGAACGGAGCGAGAGCAATGCGGCGAGCGGCCGTTGTACGAGGGTTCCTTCGGCCTCGGCCAGGTCCATCGCCATCAGCCGGGGCATCGCCGCGGCGGCCGTTGAGGCGCTGCTGAGCTGGGCGTAGACCAGGTCGATCTCCAGGCGCAGGGCGTCCACCGGGCTGGCCGGGCGAATCCGCTCGGCGATGTGATCCAGGACGTCGAGCCCCTCGGGGTAGCGGTCCAGGGTGAACAGGGCAGCGGACAGCGAGCGTGCCGCCGCGGCCTGTTCGCCGGGCGCGCCGGCGAGATCCAGACTTCGGCGAAGGCTGTGCACGGCACTGGGCACGCAGTGGGCGAGTTCGGCCTCACCGAGCAAGGCGAGCGCCTGGGCCCGAACCGGGTCGGGGAGAGTTTCGCGCAGGGCGCGTCGCAGACAGCCGAGTGCGGTCGCGCGGTCTCCGCGTGCCCTCGCTTCGTCGGCCGCGCGGAGCAGCGCGTCGACCGCCCACTCCTGTCCCAGCGGAGCGTTCAGCAGATGAGGGACGACTGTGTCCCAGGCGGCCCCTTGGTCGATCAGGAACCGCGCCGCGCGGGCGTGGAGTTCCTGACGGCGGCTGGGCAGCACTTCATTGGCGACAGCCACGGACAGGACCGGGCAACTGAAGGCGGCGCCTTCCTCTGCACGGATCATCACTCCGGTGGCGGTGAGCGTGTGCATGCTGTCCTCGACAGCCAGCTGAGGCAATTCGGCGGCGCAGGCGATCAGGTCGGCGGCCGTCGCCCGTGGGCCGGCCAGCACGGCAGCCGCCTCGGCGGTGGCGACCGCATCGGGTCCGCAGGCCCGCAGCGTGGCCTGAACGGTACGGCCCACCTCGGCGGGTACGTAGCGGGCGAGATCGGTGCCGGTGTCGGCATCCGGCGCGGCTCCATGGGTGCGTATGGACCGGAGCAGGGCGTGCAGCAGGGCGGGGACACCGCCGGTGGCCGTGCGGCAGGCGGTGACGAAGTCCGGTTCGGGCTCAGTCCCGAGCACCGCTTCGGCGAGTTCGCCCACTTCTGCGTCGCCGAGCGGGGTGAGCCATATGCGGTGCCGGAACAGCGGCAGCAGCGTGCCGATGCAGTGCTCGTCGCCTGACGGGACCGCCGGACCCATGGTGGCGACCACGGTGATCGGCAGTCCGTCCAGTCGGCGAAGCAGCCTGCCCAGCCACGTGACCGAGGCCGTGTCGGCCCATTGGAGGTCGTCGATCCCCAGCACGACCCGGCGGTCGTCGCGGGCGAGAGCAGCCGCGGCCCGGTACGGAGCCTGGAAGTCGGCGACGGCCGCCTGCACGGTCTCGTCCAGTTCCTCCTTCGCGACGTGCTCCAACAACTGGTGGACGACACCGAATTCGGCCGGTGTGTCCAGAGCGTCGGCCGTCGCACTGAGGACGAGATGCCCGTCGACTCTCGCTCGGTGCAGCACCCGGCGGAGCAGGGCGCTCTTGCCCACGCCGCTCCCCCCGCGCACGATCACCGCCGTTCCGGGTGCGGCAGGTCTGGTCAGCTCACCCAGTGTGGCGAGTTCTCGTTGTCGTCCAATCAGCACGGTCGTTGCCCCGTTGTCATGCTTCACCAACCCACAGCCCTCCACTGTGGTCAGGGAGGCGACCGTGCCGTCACCGTACCGGGTTTTCGCGCCGAGGATGACGCTCCGTGGTGACGAGCAAGGCTGTGCTCAGCATATTTGCTGGAAAGTTCAGGAGCAGACGGGTGCCGAGTAACAGCGTGTCGTCGGCCCCGGACGAACCGAAAGGGGACCGGGGTGTCCACCGAGGGCGTTGACCGGGGTGTCGACCGGGACACCCAAGGGTTTGGCCGGACGGTGGTTCCTGGCTTGCACGGACCTTGCCGACGTTGGTGAAGTGAGATCCACCAACAGCGCTTCCCCGGACAGTTGGAGGGCAACCCCTCGCTGCCGGCAACAGCGCCGCCCCAGACTGCGGTTCAGGGGAATGCCTGCGCATTCGTGCGCATCGTCCCGCTGCCGCCACGACCAGCCGCTCGGGGCCATTCCAGGGGGAGCAAGCAGCGAATGCGAACGAAAGCAGGTACCGCCATGGGGAGAACGGGGAGCGACGCCAAAGTGAGGAGCGCCGGCAGCACCCCTCATACCGACACCGTGCCGACGGGGCAGAGCACGGACGACGACCTCGGCGG
>NZ_JBJDQK010000055.1:0-3649 GCF_044903445.1 Streptomyces sp. NPDC019890
CCGCGATCTCCTCGGCGGCCACGCCCATGGCCGCGATCCGCTCGGCCGGGCTCTGCGCGCTCGGCTCACCGGTCGAGCCGCCGAGGGAGACACCGTGCGAGCCGGACTCCAGCTGGAAGCGGATCAGGGCGCGGAGCGAGTCGTGGTCGACGGCTCCGTCGGCCGTGAAGGGGGTGACCACCGGCGCGATGGAACCCCGGATGGAGGACGGGTCACTGCGGAACTTCATGGCTGGTCTCCTTCGCTGTCGCTGTCGCTGTCGCACCACTTCGCGTACGCCGCACGCCACTGGGGACCGAGCGGGTAAAGGCCGTCGACGCTCTGTCCGGCGCGTACCTGCCCGGTGATGAACCGCTCCTGCCGCTCCTGTTCGACGCAGTCGGCGATCAGCTCCCCGGCCAGCTCCGGCGGCACCACCACCACGCCGTCCGCATCACCGACGAGCAGGTCGCCGGGCTGCACCAGCGCACCGCCGCACGAGACGGGGATGCCGGTGTCCCAGGGGACATGGCGGCGGCCAAGCACCGACGGGTGGGCGCCCGCGTGGTAGACCGGCAGTCCGAGAGCGGCGACGGTGGCGCTGTCCCGCACCGCCCCGTCGGTGACGACGCCGGCCGCGCCGCGCCGCAGCGCGCGCAGGGCGAGAATGTCGCCGAGCGTGCCCGCACTGGTGTCCCGGCGGGCGTCCATCACCAGGACGTGGCCGGGGCGCAGCTCCTCGACAGCCCGCTTCTGGGCGTTCATGCCGTTGCCGTACCGCTGGAACAAGTCCTCGCGCAGCGGCAGATAGCGCAGGGTGTGCGCGACGCCCACCATGGTGTCGCCGGGCCGGGTCGGGCGTACGCCATCGATGCTCATGTGCGGCAGAGAGCGTTTGCGCAGCTGAGCACTGAGCGTGGCAACCGCCACGCCGCGCAAGCCCTCCTCGATGCTCTTGTCGAGCAGGGGCTCGGGGACAAACGCCGCGCCCCAGGCGGCGGCACGTTCGGCCGGACCGGCCTTCGGCATCGCGCCCCACGCCTCCAGATCGTGGTCGGCGACCGCAATCGGGGTGCGCAGGCGCCCCGTGCTCAACTCGCCCGACACGGCCTCGACTTCAACCACGTCACCGGGTGAGACCACCGACGCTCCGGCCGGCGTGCCGGTCAGGATCACATCCCCCGGTTCGAGCGTGACCAGCCGTGACAGATCGGCGACCAGATCCGCGAAGGGGAACAACAGGGTGTCGGTGGTGTCGTCCTGCACCACCTCCCCGTTGACCCAGGTGCGCAACCGCAGTGCGCCCGGGTCCAGTCGGCGGGCGTCCAGCAGGCGCGGCCCGATCGGAGTGAAGCCGTCGGCGCCCTTGGACCGCAGGTTGGACCCCTGGTCCGCGTACCGCAGGTCGTACACGCCCGCGTCGTTCGCGGCCGTCACCCAGTGGACGTAGGACCAACCGTCGGCCGGATCGACGCGGTGGGCGCGGCGGCCGATGACCAGCGCGACCTCGCCTTCGAAGGCCAGGAGTTCGCAGCCGCGCGGCCGAAGAAGCGGCTGTCCGGTCCCGGCCAGCGAGGTCGGCGGCTTGAGGAAGTACGACGGCTGGTCGGGGACGCGGCCGCGTTCCCTGGCCCGGCTGCGGTAGTTGAGGTGGACCGCGATCACCTTGCCGGGCGTCCGGCCGAGTGGGTGTGACATGGTTCTCCCTGGCTCAGACGGCGAATTCGGCGGTGTCGGCGAATTCGGCGGTGTCGGCGGTGAAGGCCTTCAGGTCGAACCCGGGGGCGGCGGCCCGTTCGGGGGTCAGCTCGCGGCAGGACGCGAGAAGGCGCCGGGCCGCCATGTGCTCGGCGGGTCGGTTGACGGACTCCACCGCGACCAGTCGGCCGCCCCGGAAGACAAGGGCGGAGAACCGGCCGCTGCCGGGCTCGCCGAGCAGTTGAATATGGTCGTGTCCGGTCGACAACCCGGCGATCTGGAGCTTGAGGCCCTTCTGGTCGCTCCAGAACCAGGGCAGCTCGCGGTAGGAGTGCACCTCGCCGGTGGCAATGAGGCGACCGGTGTGAACGGCCTGGTCCATGGCGTTCTGCACAGACTCAAGACGCACCCGCATGGGGTGGTGGGCGCTGGGGAACCGCGCGCAGTCCCCGATGGCGTGCACCCGGGGGTCGGTGGTACGCAGGGCCGCGTCGACCAGGATTCCGCCGTCCGCCGCCAGTCCGGCCCACTCGGCGAGTTCGCTGTTCGCCAGCACGCCGACGCCGGTCACCACGAGGTCGGCCGGGTGGGTGTGGCCGTCGGTGGTGCGGACCGCGGTGACGTGCCCGCGGCGGCCGAGGAATTCGACGGCGCCGACGCCGAGCCGTATCAGGGTGCCCCTGTCGGCGTGGGCGCGGGCGAAGAACCGGGACACCGGCTCGGTAACCGCTCGGCCCATCAGCCGGTCACCTGCTTCGAGCAGCACCACCTCACCGCCTTGGGCTGAGAAGGCGGCCGCGACCTCAAGACCGACGAATCCGCCGCCGACGATGACGACCGACCGGGCCGATGCCATGCGCTCACGCAATGCCCCTGCGTCGGCCAGGGTGCGCAACGGCAGTACTCCGCCGAGGTCCTCGCCCGGCACGCCAAGGGGTCGGGGGCGGGCACCGGTGGCCAGGACGAGACGGTCCCAGGTCAGGTGCGTTCCTCCGGCCAGCCGCACCCGCCTGCCGGACCGGTCGATCCATGTGACCCGCTCGCCACGCAGCAGTTCGATCGCGCTGTCCCGGTAGAAGGACTCCGCGCGCAGGTTCAGCGTGTGCTCGGGGGCCGAGCCGAGCAGGAACGACTTCGACAGCGGGGGGCGCTGGTAGGGCGGTTCTGGTTCGTCCCCGATGAGGACGATCCGCTCCTGGTAGCCCTCTTGGCGCAGCCTGGCCGCCAGGTGTACTCCGGCCTGGCCGGCGCCGACGATGACCGTGCTCATCGCTGCTTCTCCGGAAGGCGGACCCTGAGGCCGTCGAGGTCGGCAGTGAGTACGATCCGGCAGCTCAGCCGGCTGCCTGGTTCGCGCGGGCAGGCGGTGCAGTCGAGCATCTCGTCCTCGTCGGCGCTGACCGCGGGCAGCAACTCGGCGTCGGGCGGGTCGATGTAGACGTGGCAGGTCGCGCACATCGTCGAACCGCCGCACTCGGCCACGATGCCGACGATTCCCTGGGCCACCGCGGCCTGCATCACGCTGGTGCCCTCGGGTACGTCGAGACGGTCCTGGGAGCCGTCGGGGTACAGATAGACGACTTTCGGCATGATGGTCTCTCCGTTCGATGAAGGTCGGGTGCGCGGTGCCGTCACGGTTCCCAGCGCACCGGCAGGTTGAGGACTCCTCGGAAGACCCAGCCGCCGAGGCGGACGGGTTCGGAGTCGGACAGGCGCAGGCCCGTCAGACGCCGGAACAGCGTGGGCAGGGACACTTGGCCGACCTGGGCGCGGGCGGTCCACGAGCCGAGGCAGAAGTGAGGACCTCCGCCAAAGGCGACGTGCGCGCGGCCCTGACGGTTGATGTCGAAGGCGTCGGGGTCGGCGAAGGCTCTCTCGTCGCGGTTGGCCGAGCCGAGCATCACACCCAGCCGGGCGCCGGCGGGCAGCAGCGTGCCACCCAATTCCACCTCTGTAGTGGTCTGCCGTGGGT
>NZ_JBJDQK010000056.1:0-3530 GCF_044903445.1 Streptomyces sp. NPDC019890
ACTCGGCGGCACCGTCGGACCTGCCGCTGCGGATGAGCTGCCAGGCCGCGATGCCTCTGGGCGCGCGGGCCGCCGACACGGTGCTCAGCCGGATCGCGGGTGAGGACGCCTCGACCCTCAACCAGGTGTTCGCCGGCCAGTGCATCAGCCTGGGTCGACGCGCCGGCATCTTCCAGTTCGCCCACAGGTACGACGTCGCGCTGTGGTTCCACATCGACGGTCGCCCTGGCGCGAGGCTCAAGGAGTTCGTGTGCAGGGGCATCGTCAAGCATCTGGCCGACGAGGCATGCAAGCCCGGTTCGTACAGCTTGCACCGCGTCTCAGGAGGTGCCAGGCGCCAGAAGCTGCTGCAGGCCAAGCGCGGCGGGGCGCCGGCCACCGCTGAACCGGCAGCCTAGCCAGGCACTCGTGGTCGATTCCGGGTTGACCACAACGGATCCGGAGCGCATGTCGTGCGGCGACGCACTTATCGCGGGGCGCCGCTGCACGCACGCGTTCATCAGGGGCCCGTTGAGCAACGGATCGTCGTCAACTTGGCGTGTCACAGCCGTGCGCCGGGTGGTGTCCCACTCTCGACCGCACCGAACAGGTGGGTCAGATCGAACGGCTACCAACGAAAAGGACCGTGCTGTGGATGCACGCTTGAAGGCCGTCGGCAACCAGGGCCGACCGCGAAGGAGAGGGGTCGAGATATGAGCAACCGCGCCACCAACCCGGCGACCGAGACTTTCGTCGCCCACCGCAACCTGCTCTTCACCGTCGCGTACGAGATGCTCGGATCGGCGGCCGACGCCGAAGACGTCCTCCAGGAGACCTGGCTGCGATGGGTCAAGGTCGACATGGGGCAGGTGAGCGACCAGCGCGCCTACTTGGTCCGGATCACGACCCGGCAGTCACTCAACCGGCTGCGCACAATGAAGCGCCGCAGGGAGGCGTATGTCGGCCAGTGGCTGCCCGAGCCGCTGCTCACCGCGCCGGATGTGGCCGAGGATGTCGAGCTCGCCGAGAGTGTGTCTATGGCGATGATGCTCGTCCTCGAGACGCTGTCGCCGACCGAGCGCGCCGTCTTCGTGCTGCGTGAGGCCTTCGATGTCGGCTACGACGAGATCGCGGCCGCCGTCGGCAAGAGCCCCGCGGCCGTCCGCCAGATCGCGCACCGCGCCCGCCGGCACGTCGATGCCCGCCGCCCTCGCGCGGTGGTCTCCCCGAGCGAGACCCGGGCGGCTCTGGAGTCGTTCCAGCGCGTACTCGAGACCGGGGACCTGCAGGGCCTCCTTGACGTTCTCGCCCCGGAGGTTGTCCTTGTGAGCGACGGCGGCGGCGTCAAGCAGGCTGCGCTGCGGCCGATCAGCGGCGCCGACAAGGTGGCCCGCTTCATGATCGGCGGTCTCGGCAAGAACAACCGCCCGATCACCGTCGCTCCCACCGTGGTCAACGGCAGCCCGGCACTCCTCGTACACCTGGACGGGGAGATCGACGGCATCATGGCGATCCGTGTCGAGGACGCCCGCATCACCGGCCTCTACTACGTCCGCAACCCCGAGAAGCTGAACCGCGTCGAATCCGAGACCCCGCTCACCCTGCGATGAAGGTTCTGGCGAGAGCCCACCATTCGCGCCTGGCAAGCCTGTCACTACCGATCCAAGTTCCCCCAGGCTCAACCGTGTTGGAATTTCAGACATGGCCACTCCTGCCGACGGATCCACGCGACTCGCTCCGGACGAGCCCTCGCGTCGCCTGCGCGCCCCGAGATCGAGCGGTTGCACGACGAAGCGGCGCAACAGAGGGCGCTGGCCCATCGAAGGGCCGAATTCTGCTGTCAGGCCGCACTCTCGATCGTGACCGGAACTCCCAGGGACATGGTCCACTCGCTGTCCCCGGATCGAGCGGTGATGCTCAGTCTTGTTCGCCGCGGTGTGTGTAGGTGCATGTGGCGGTGTAGTCCTCCACGGACAGGGCCCTGTCCGCGGCGTAGTCGGCGCGTGCCTGCCGGTCTGCCTCGGTGAGTTCGGGGTGTACTGGGGGCACCTCGGGTGCGCGCCAGAGTTGTCGGCGGCCGTGATGCTGCCGCGGGCGACGCCGCCGGTGCGACAACTACTACGGGAGCACCCGAGCCAACCGGTCCGGATGCGCCATTCCCGAAGCGCCCACCGGGAGTGAGTAATCGTCAGCTGACGGGATCAATAGGGGTATTTGACTTCTTCAGGCCCCACCGCAAGGCGTCGAGCCCACCCTGCCCAGGCGAGATCAGAGAGAAGACGCCCGCCCCCTGCCACTCAGTGGCCACCAGAACGGTGGGCAAACCACGCGCGGCCAGTGCCGGTGCCACCATCGTGGTGAGTTCCGCGTCTGGCCGTGGTGTTTCCCCCCAGCCGCCGTTGGCTGGTGGTGAGCCCGCCTGGCCATCCGCATCCACCGCCGCCGCAAGCAGACCGGCCGGCGTGAGACCCGTGAGAGTGTCTACGCCGTCACAAATCTCGACGCCCACCAAGCCGGTCCCGCCGATCTGGCCGCCGCGATTCGCGGGCACTGGGGCGTGGAGAACTCCTCGCACCACATCAGGGATGTCACCTTCGCCGAGGACGCCTCCACCGTCCACGCCGGGACCGCACCACGGGCCATGGCGACCCTCCGCAACCTCGCCATCGGCGCGCTGAAAACCCTCGGAGCCGACAACATCGCCAAGACCACCCGGGCGATCCGCGACGAGCCCCAACGAGCACTCCCATCCTGGGCATCACCAACAATCCGGACGCCCACGGAACTTGATCAAGCCCTGCACCAGTGCATCACCACGAGAACATCGACTCACGGACAGCCGACAGACTTCACCTCACCGCGTGAAGATCACCAACAGCATCCAGAAATTGAGCCAGAGCCGAAAAGCGTGACCGCCACGGCTTCTCACTGCAAGCGACGTCACACCGACCTCGACTGAACCCTTCACCCAGATGATCCGTCAGATCGCCAAGTGCAACTGGAGTACTGGGGCACCAGCACCCGAACGGGCGACCCGGCCCCGCCTGTCGCCGCACCTCAGGTTTCGCTCAACCGTGCGAACGGAGGTGGGAGTCGGCGCTAGGGTCTCTCCTCGGCGGCTGTAGAGGCCGTTGTCAACCAACGAAAACCGAGGGGAACGCGTGCGCCGAATTTCGCGAATCATGTCGGCAGGCTGTGTCGCAGCGGCACTGGCCGTCATCAGCTCCACACCTGCGTCCGCCGCTGTGCCCATGAGTTGCCCGATGACCAAGGGCTACGATTTTTCCGGCAGTCACAATTACTACCGGGACCTGGAACCCCGTTCCGGCGGCGACAGCGGTACGACAATCAGCATCACCTTCCACAAGGGAAAGACGACGACGTCCACCGTGGGCGGAGCGATCTCGGGCGAAGCGAAGGTGGTCTTCGTCAAGGCGTCGGCGTCGTTCGACTACCACTTCGCATGGCAGTGGACGAACAGCTCGACCTACACGTGGTCGTGGAAGGTGCCGAACAACATGAGGCACGGGTACCTGCACGCGGGGGTGAAG
>NZ_JBJDQK010000057.1:0-3449 GCF_044903445.1 Streptomyces sp. NPDC019890
TTTCCTCCGGGCGCTTCCCTTCGGTCTTGCGTTTCCAACCCTACCAGACTCTATTTCCGTTCCGTTTCCGGTGAGGAATTCGAATCCAGTGGCCGCTGGAGTGGCCTTTTTGTCTTTCGACGGACCCGACTTTATCAGAAGCATTTCGGTCGACCTAATCGACCGTCGTGATTCGGAATTGAAAAATCGGGAGGCTCTGCGGAAATTCAAATTTCCGGCGAGAGCGAGAGAGACACTAACCGTCACACTCGCACTTGTCCAGTTCGAGGCAACCGTTAGAATCTACCTCCCCACGCCAGCCGTGTCAACGGTGTTGCGGGGCGGAGAGGAGACTAGCAGGTCAGGAGGGGTGCTCGCACATCAGGCTGCGGCTGGGAGTTCGGCGCTGCGGTCTGCTTCCTCCACGTCACCTGTGTCGCCCGTTCGGGCTGCTCGGCCGCCCAGGATGTAGACGTACGCCAGAAAGGCCAGCTCGGCAGCGATGCCAATGGCGATGCGCGCCCAGGTCGGGAGTCCCGAGGGAGTAACGAAACCTTCGATCACTCCGGACACGAAGAGCACCAGAGCCAGGCCGATGGCCATGCCGATGGCGGCGCGGCCTTGTTGAGCGAGGGCTGTGCGGCGGGAGTTCGGGCCGGGGTCGATGACTGTCCAGCCGAGGCGGAGGCCCGTGCCCGCGGCGACGAACACGGCGGTCAGTTCGAGGAGGCCGTGCGGGAGGACGAGGCCCAGGAAGGTGTCGAGGCGGCCCGCCGACGACATCAGGCCGATGCCGACGCCGAGGTTCAGCACATTGACGAACAGGATCCAGATCACCGGGATACACAGGAACGCGCCCAGAGTCAGGCACATGGCGGCGGCCTGGGCGTTGTTCGTCCAGACCTGGGCGGCGAAGGAGGCCGCCGGGTGGCTGGAGTAGTACGTCTCGTACTCACCGCCGGGGCGGGTGAGCTGTCGGAGTTCGTCCGGAGCCGCGATCGTCGCCTGGACCTCGGGGTGGGTGCCGATCCACCAGCCGATGATCGCGGCGAGAACCGTGGAGAGCACCGCTGTGGGTATCCACCACCGCCTGGAGCGGTAGACGGCTGCGGGGAATCCGGCGGTCAGGAAACGGACGGCATCACGCCAGGTGGCGCGGCGGGTGCCGGTGACGGTGGCGCGGGCGCGGGCCACGAGTTGGGTGAGCCGGCCCGTGAGCATCGGATCGGGAGCGCTGGATTGGATGAGGGAGAGGTGGGTGGCCGTGCGCTGGTAGAGGGCGACGAGTTCGTCGGCCTCGGCGCCGGTGAGGCGTCGTCCCCGGTGCAGGAGGTGGTCCAGACGGTCCCACTCGGCGCGGTGGGCGGTCACGAAGACATCGAGGTCCATGGTCGGCTGCTGCTCCAGGCACTGGGTGCGTACGGTCCGTACTACTGCGGCGCGTTGCGGGCCAGCTTGGCAGACTGAGGAAGACAAGGGGTGGGGAAGGTCGATGGCGAAGGGCAGGCTGTGGTGAGTGCGCTTGTAACGGGGGATGCGGTCGTCCTGGGACTGCAACCGGCGAAACTGCCGAGTCGGGCGCTCGCTGTGGTCATCGATCTTGCCGCCGTCTGGACCGCCTACATTCTGGTGTCGATCGGGCTTGCGTTGGCGACTGCCTCATTGGACGAGGCAGCGGTCATGGCGGTGTCGATCGCAACGTTTCTGCTCGTTCTGGTGGGGGCTCCAATAGCCGTGGAGACCCTCAGCCACGGGCGCTCGCTGGGGAAGCTCGCTTGTGGACTGCGGGTGGTCCGGGACGACGGGGGGCCGATCCGGTTCCGGCATGCGCTGGTGCGCGGGGCGATAGGTGTGGTCGAGATCCTGATGACGTTCGGCGTCGTCGCCTGTATCGCCTCGCTGGTGTCGGCGCGGGGACGGCGGGTCGGGGATGTGTTCGCCGGGACGCTGGTGGTCCGGGAGAGGGTGCCGGCCGCGCGGGGGATGGTGCTGCCACCTCCGCCGCCGTGGCTCGTGGGGCGGTTCTCCGAGCTTGATCTGTCGGGGGTGCCGGGCTATCTGTGGCTCGCGATACGTCAGTACCTGACGCGAATGAGGCAGCTGGATCCGGCAGTGAGCTGGTCGATGGCGGGGCGGCTGGCCGGTGATCTGGCGGCGTGCACGGGGGCTCCTGCGCCGCAGGGAGTGCCGCCGGCCGCGTATCTGGCGGCCGTGGTGAATGAGCGGCAGGCACGCGATGCGCGGAAGGCATTCGGGGCGGGGCACCGCACTCCGCCGGACCGCACTCCGGAGGAGCGCGCTCAGCAGGACCGCGCTCAACAGGACGGAGCGACTCCGCGGCGCGTGGCTGCGGGCGGGGATGTTCCGGGAGCGTGGGAGGGCGCGAGAGTTACGGGCGTGGGCGCGGCGGGGGCGGCGGTTCAGGGCGCGGCTCAGACACCGCCCGCCACAGGGTTCGCGCCTCCCGCGTAGTCGGGCGGACAGACGGCCACCGGGCGATGGCGGGGACAGCTCGCGACAGTGGGCCGGGCGCCCGAGGGCCGCGGGGCGGTGAACGGTCAGGGGAAGACAGAGGGCGGGGACTCCAGGTCTTCGAGTTCGATGCCGGGTGCCGCCAA
This sequence comes from Streptomyces sp. NPDC019890, assembly GCF_044903445.1. Classification (NCBI taxonomy): domain Bacteria; kingdom Bacillati; phylum Actinomycetota; class Actinomycetes; order Kitasatosporales; family Streptomycetaceae; genus Streptomyces; species Streptomyces sp. NPDC019890. The sequence continues at coordinate 2,598 of NZ_JBJDQK010000057.1, forward strand.
GACCACGTCGCCGGCGATGTGCACGATGTGCTGCTCACCCGTGTCCAGGGCGCTGACCTGGTATTCGTCCACCATCAGCGGGCCATTGTCAGTGGCATGCGCTTCACTCTTCATCAGGGCCCAGGACTGATCGAGAGTGCGGGGGGCGAGGACTGGATCCGTGAAGGCGACGAGGCGGACTCGAGTCGCGGGGGAACCGGGGGTGAGACGCAGGAGACGTGCGGTGGCGACGAGGAAAGCGGGGGATGCGCCGGTGAAGGCGTGGGCGCGGACATTGCCTTCGGTGGCATGAGTGCCGGTGGGGTCGGTACGGACCCAGGTGACGCCATCGAGGGCGGCACCGCGGACCTGCCAGCTCGCGGCGTGAAGTTCGAGACGGATGGGGCGGCCGAGTTCGTCGATGGCCAGGTCGACGGAGCCGGCGTGGTCGCCGGAGGGGGCGGTGATCTGCGAGACATAACGCCAGCCGGAGGGGCCGGGGGCGCACTGGAAGTGTTCTTCGCCGAGGGGGGTGCGATCGTGCGGATCGTGGAGCGAATAGCGGCCGCGTGGCATGGGGGCGTAGGTGTCCTTGTGCGGTGAGGCTCTTGCCGTGGAGCCGGAGCCGTTCGGGGAGGGTATGGGGCAGGCCCCCGACACGGGGGTGCGGGGGCCTGCCTTGTACCACTGATACCTGTCGCCGAGTGGCTGCCCAGCTGTGTCAGTAGCAGATGTGTCAGTAGCCGATCAGTAGCGGTAGTGGTCGGACTTGTACGGACCCTCGACCTCGACGCCGATGTAGGCGGCCTGCTCCGGGCGCAGTGTCGTCAGCTTCACGCCGAGCGAGTCGAGGTGGAGCCGGGCGACCTTCTC
>NZ_JBJDQK010000058.1:0-3361 GCF_044903445.1 Streptomyces sp. NPDC019890
GTACCGGAGCGCGCTCCGTACAGTGAGCTGCAGATGGAGAATGTCGTGCTGGGGGACGATGCCGATGCGCTGACGCAGTTCAGCGAACCGCTCGTGGAGGTTGTGGTTCTCGTAGAGCACCTCGCCTCTTACGTCCCGCTGGTGACCGGTCAGGGCGCGCAGCAAGGTGGACTTCCCAGAACCGGACGGTCCGATCACCGCGACCAGAGCCTTCGGCGGCACCGCGAAACTCACCTTGTTCAGCAACGTTCTCCTGCTCTTGCCGCACTTGACCTTGACGGTGAGCCGACGGGCGATCAGCGTGGCGGCCCGGGCGGCCTGTCCATGGGAGCGGGGGGCGGTGGGTTGACTGTCCCGGTGTGCTTCTGGCGGAGCGACGCCGCCCTTGATGTGACCGTTGTGCTGGTGCGTCGGCGCACTGAAGCGAAGCTGCGGACCATCGGCTCCACCGCCGAGGCTGGTTACAGCACCGTGGGTGATGTCTGCCAGACGCATGCACCGACCGTTGGTGTATGTGCCGTTGGTGCTGTCCAGATCCTGCAGGACCCAGCTCTTTCCGTTCCAGTAGATTCGGGCGTGCCGCCACGAAACGATAGGCTCCTGGAATTCCATGTCCGACTGAGGATCGCGACCCAGCACGTACGTCCTGGCAGGATCGAGTCTCCTGGCGGTCCCGTTGAATTCCATCGAGAGCTCTATTCCGTGCTCCACGATTGTTGTCTCCTGACAGTCGTCTACTCCTGCTGAGCACGCCGGCGACGATCGCGGCATCGGCCGACACGGGCGGCCTCGGCCGGATCGCCGCCCACTGCGCCTGCCCGAGGCGGCGCGGCAGGCTTGCTCGCGCCGCCGGTGCGGACGCGGGTCGGCAGCGCCGGAGTGCCGTCATCGACTGCGCCGGCCGCCGTCCGTCGGAATGCAGGGCGGCTGTCACGCCCGGCGGTTATCCACCCGCTGCCCGCGGACTGGTGCGTCCGGCCGCCGGCTGCCAGCAAAGGACGGAGGGAATACTCCAACCATCCGTGCCGGCCTCACTGGCCGCCGTATCAGTGATCCTTGACCGCCTGGATCTCCAGCTCCAGCATGACGGTGTCACCAATCAGTGCGCGTCTTCCAGCCACGGGCGCATGGCCCGTCACGCCGAACTCGGATCGGCGGATCCGGGTGTAGGCCCGGAATCCGGCCCTGGTCCTGCCCGACCCGTCGGTGTCCACACCGAGCAGGAACAGCTCGAGGGTTACCCGCCGGACCTGGCCCCGGATGGCCAGCGCCCCTTCGACGAGGTACCGGCCGTCCTTTGCGCGGATGCGAGCAGACGTGAAGTACGCCGTCGGGTGGTTGTCACTGTCGAGGAAATCGGTGGCGCGCAGGTGCTTGTCCCGCACGGAGTTGCGGGTGTCGACCGACGCGGTGTCGATCTCTGCCCGCACGCTGGACCACAGAGGGTTGTCCCCGACCGTGATGGTCCCGCAGAACCGCGTGAATGCGCCGCGCAGCCGGGTCATGAGGTGGCGTACGCAGAAGCCGACCTCGGAGTGGTCAGGGTCGATCTGCCAGACGCCGGTGAGCTGGTCAAGATCGACTGGAGTTGCGAGCATGGTGCTCTCCAAGAGGACGCTTGGGACCATCGGGTTCCCCAGGGTGCGTGGTTTGCGGCGGTCACTAGGGAGGACTGTGTCCGGTGGCGACCATCCCGCTACTTGGCCAACGCTTTACCAAGTCGACCCGTGCGGCGCCGAGTTGACGGGGTGCGCTGCCCGCCTCCGACGGCAGGGGTTCGAAGACCCTGAGGATGCGGCTCACCACTCCTGCCGCACTGCGTGCCGTTGACCGCTTCGTCCTGCGCACCAAGAGCATCCGGTCCGCGTGTACTTCGGGGCCCTGGCCCAGCGGCTGGGCCTCCGCTTCGACTCCCCGTCGTCGAATGGGGCATCTTCACAGGAGGCCCGATCGCTGCCGACCCGCAGGACCGGTGCGGATCCGCTCCCTCAGGTCCCTCTTTGTTCGCGATGGGGCGAACCCGGTGCGGGAGAAGGGCAGAGCTTCGCGCACGGCCAGGGAAGTTCACGGCCGTAGGTCTTGTAGTACCCCAACCGCGGCCGCCCCGGCGGCCGGGCAGTGAGCCGCAACTCCGAGCCGCTCCCGCCGGTTCAGCGGGTGGACCAAGGCCCGTCCGCAGTGCGGCCCCGCCGCTCAGGGTGTGAAGTGCGCGGTGCGGACACGGTGCAGCCATGCCTCCACGGGAGCCTCGTCCGGCTGGTCCGGCAGGACGCTCTTGGTCCCGTCGAACCGTTCCTCGAAGCGCTGCAGGAGAGGAAGTGCCGCCATCGTGTCCGCCGCGACCTGATCGCCGAAGGCGTGGTAGGCCTCAGGGTCCTGGACGCGGACGTTGAGCCGGCCGGTGGCGTACAGCTCGAAGCCCTGGTGGCACAGGCGCATGAGGTGCCGGGCGTGCTTTGCGGTCCGCTTGCGGGTGTCCGCCGAAGAGGATCCGTTGCCCCGGTCGTACAGCCGCTTGAACTGCTGGGTGGCATAGCCGAGGTAGGCGTCACGGACGCGCTTGGCGGACAGCAGGGAACTTCGCAGCTCGATCAGTTCGTCACCCAAGGCAGTGCGCACTTCGTAGAGGTCGTCGGGAAGCCAGACGAGTTCCGTGACCGTGGGATTGCCGCGCAGGGCGAGGTGGCACCACTTCGCTGCCTCGTGCAGGGTCCGGTCCGGCGCCGTGGTGACACGGGACTCGGCCGGGCGGTGCAGGCCGTGGAGTGCGGCCGTGTCCACAGCGAACAGACCGAGACGGTCGACGTCGGATCCCGGCCCGGCCAGTCCGTAAGCGGTGGAACCGACTATCCCTGACAGAAGTACGTTCATGGTGCGGTGTCTCCGGTCAGGACGAGTGCGGGCGCAGTGAACGCTACGGCAACAGCCCAGCACGACTCCACGGTATTTCGGCACGACCCCTCTCGTCCGCGACGCGCACCCCGACTGAAGTCCTCACCGCCATCCCCCAGTACCACCCCATCTGGACCAGCGTCAGCGTCGACGACCTCCTATGGATCGACGACCTGGCCTGCCACGGCAACTTCCGCCAATGGGCCAAGGTCACCTACCTCCTCCAAGAAGCCATGACCACCCCGCCCTACCCCGCCTACAGCCGAGACCTCGTACGCGCCGTCTTCAGCAGACTCGACCCCACCAGCCGACACACCACCTGACCCCGCCACCCCATGCGGCCGCGGGACTGCAAATCGTATCGGTGTAGCTCCCGATCATGGAGGATGCATCGATGACCAGTGATGACGTGACCAAGGCGAGGGTTGCCTTGGCGAGCTCGGTGTGCCCGGATCCGACGAGACCGTAG
>NZ_JBJDQK010000059.1:0-3248 GCF_044903445.1 Streptomyces sp. NPDC019890
CGTCCCAGGTGTCACCGCCCCAGCGCTGCCAGGCGTCGAAGTCGGAGGCGGCGCCCCGGATGTGCACCATGGCGTTGATCGCCCCGGATCCGCCCACGACCCGGCCGCGCGGCCAGGCGAGCCGTCTGTCGTGGAGGGCGGTCTGCGGCACGGTCCGGTAGCCCCAGTCCAGTTCGCCGCCGAGCAGCGAAGGCCAGGAGGCGGGCCGGGCGATGCGCGCGTCGGCGTCCGGTGGCCCGGCCTCCAGGAGCAGGACGCTGCGTCCGGGGTCCTCACTGAGCCGGGCGGCGACGACGCTTCCGGCCGCGCCTGCGCCGACCACGATGAAGTCGTGGGTGGTGAAGCTTTCCATGGGTGTGTCCTTCGCTCCGCGGAGCAGGGGGTAGGGAGGCAATCGGGTCAGGTCGCGAGGAATCCGCCGTCGACGCCGATGACTTGCCCGTTGACGTACGAGGAGGATGCCGAGAACAGCCACAGCGCCACGTCGGCGACCTCGCGCGGGGTGCCGATCTCACCGGACGGGATCAGCCCGCGCCAGGTCGTCGCGCCGCCGACGGCCGCCTCCGACGCGGCCAGCATGTCGGACTCGATGGGGCCCGGGGCGACCGCGTTCACGCGGATGCCCTCGCGTCCGTGCTCCATGGCCGCCACGCGGGTCAGGGCCACCGCGGCGTGCTTGGACGCGACGTAGGCGCCGATGCCGGGGAAGACCGTGCGGATGCCGTGCACCGACGTGTTGTTGACGATGCTGCCGCCGCCTCCTTGGGCGGACATGAGCCGCAACTCCTCCCGCATGCAGAGCCACAGGCCCCGGGTATTGACGGCGAAGGCACGGTCGAAGTCCTCGGGCGCGAGGTCGGCGAGGCGTCCGTCACCGGGGACACCGGCGTTGTTGAAGGCGCAGTCCACTCGGCCATACCGCTCGACCGCTCGCGCGAAGAGGTCATGGACCTGGTCCGGTCTGGTGACGTCGCAGCGGACGAAGTGCGCCTCACCGCCGCGCGACCGGATCTCGCGCTCGGCCTCGGCGCCGCAGTCCTCGCTGCGGGCGGCGATGATGACCCGCATGCCCGCCTCGGCAAACGCGGCGGCGGACGCGCGGCCGATACCCGCGCTGCCGCCGGTGACGACCACGACCTTCTCGTCCACGGAGCCCCGGGCGTCGGCGCCTTCGCTCATAGGTCGGCCCCGACGGGCTGGTCCAGGAGGCCGGTGTTCGTGTCGAGCAGGCGGCCCATTCCGTCGCAGGCCCGCTCGATCTCGTTCTCGGTGACGTCGTTGAGGAAGCAGACCTGGCCGATTCCGGTGAGCATCGGCAGGTTCTGTCGGCCGTCGCGGTGCAGCACGGTGTCCGCGAGGCCCTCCAGGACGAGTGCCACGTCGCAGAAGAGCGGGTGGGACGGTTCGAGCCCCATGCGCCGTGCCACCGCGATGATGCGCTCGAGCTGGGCGCCGTCGATCAGGCCACGGTCGGCGGCGATGAGGGCGGAGAAGACGCAGTCCATGGCCACGGCCTCGCCGTGCAGCAGCTCGGGAAGGGCCCGCATCTCCACCAGTGGGGAGAAGGAGTGCCCGTAGTCCACGGACCGCTGGAGGTCCTTCTCCCACAGGTTGGGCTGGAGCTCCTCGGCCATTCCCGCGATGGCCCGGCCGATGACCTCGTCGGCCACCGTTCCCGGCAGGCCGGTGCTTCCGGGCTCCGGATCCTGGAAGCGCGACTCGATGAGCTCCGCGCCGTACTCCTCAAGGAGCTCGAAGAGACGCAGATCCTTGATCAGGGCCATCTTAAAAATTTCGCCCATGCCGTTGCGCAGTTGCCGGTCCGGGACGGTGGCGAGGAAACGGCGGTCGATCAGCGTCCTCGGAGGAGGGGTGTAGGCGCCGAGTCGGTTGCGGTATCCCCCGTAGTTGATGCCGGACTTGGCGGCGACGCTGACGTCGACCTGACCGAGCAGAGTGGTGGGCACCCGGACGAAGGGGATTCCCCGTCGGTAGAGGCTCGCGGCGAGCCCGACCACGTCCGCCACGACACCGCCGCCGATGACGATGGGCGGGGAGCTGAGGCGGTTGGTGCCGACCTCGTTGAGCTTGTTGACCACTTCCAGGACGCGCTCGATGGACTTGTTCTCCTCCGAGCCGGGAAGCGTCAGATAATCGACCACCACCTCATTCTCCGAGAAGTAAGTTCGGATTTCCGCGCCGTACAACTCGTCCACGGAATGGTCGAGGATGACGAGGCGGGTACCCGCCGCCCGGCCTCCCCCAGGAATGGTGAGGAGTTCAGGGTTCCCCGGGTCCAGCAGACCATGACTTTCGACTATCTCGTACTCGACAGGTAATTCCGTCTGAATCTTCCAACTCTGCTGACGCAGGGCGTCGTTCATGGTGACTCTCCTCCTGGCCGGGTCGGCCGGCACAGCGTCGGGTTTGTTGCAACGTGAAACATACAGCGAGGCCAGAGCGCGGCCAATCGAGAAAATTGCGCTATATGTCCAGTTCTGTGCATCCCTTTGATGTGCGCGAGGGGTCACCTCTGTTTCCCTCCGGGCCACCCCGACCGTCGACGGTCGGGCCGCACATGATGGCCGGAATGGCATCCCCGCCCCTACCCGCCACCCCGAATCGACCGCCCTCGGTGATCTCTCGGCCCTCGCCCGGCGGGGCTGAAAATATTTGGTCGGTGACTTCCGAACGCGGACCCTCCATCGATGAACTCCCGCGGTTCGCATACGGTTTAACTATCGACCGTGTGGCATATATCACCGTCAATTGTCGTGTTGCGTCTTACGGGTTGAGACCCGCCGGATGGTCCGTACAGGCACAGCATTTCGGCAAACCGCCGGTAACCCCGCGGAAGGCGGTGGGGAGGAGCGTGCCGGTCGGCCCGGAAGGCTATTTCGGGGTGAGGCGGTCCGACCGCGGAGGGGCACCGGCGGCCTGCAGAGCAGGGTGCTGGCCCGAAATCAGGACCCGTAGTAGGGGGTGACGGCGATGTACCGGGTCTCGCACTGCTCGGCCGTTCCGGCCGCCTGGCGGCACAGGTTCATCGTGAGGGTGGCGTAGGTGGAGTGGTCGTCGCAGGTCTGGTCGGCGACGGTGAGGGTGCTGTTGTGGAAGGAGTTCCGGTCGACCCACGTCACCTGGATGTGGGTCCGGTCATCGACGTCGAGCGGAACATGCTGACCGTCAAGGCCGAGCGCCGCCCGGTTGCGAAGGCCGATGATGTAACTGATGGCGCGCCCGCCGCG
>NZ_JBJDQK010000060.1:0-3171 GCF_044903445.1 Streptomyces sp. NPDC019890
CTCCTCGCTGCTGGAGGTGCTTTCGACATGCACGGCCAGGTAGGCCTCGCGCAGCCCTTCCCGGGCCCGGGACGCCAGCGAGCCGACCCCGCTGGCGCCCATGCCGAGCAGGTCGGCGACCTTCGAGGCGGGTTCCTCCTCGACGGCGGTGTGCCACAGCACGGCCTGCCAGCGCTCGGGCAGCGAGCGAAACGCGCGGATGACGAGGCTGTTGTCCTCCAGACGCAGTATCCGCTCCTCGCTGCTCTCCGCCTCGGGACTGTCGGGCAGGTTGCCGAGCCACTGCTCGAAGTCGGCCGACAGCTCGGTGCGCCGTGCCGTGCCCGCCCATTCCGCGGCGACGCGGCGGACAACGGTGAGCAGATACGGGCGCCAGGCGGCCTCCGGACCGGCCCCGGACCGCACCGCCTGCAGCGTGCGGGCGAAGGCTTCCGAGACCAGGTCCTCGGCCGTGTGCGGATCACGGCAACACGTACGCGCATAGGACAGAACCGCCGAACGGTGCCGCCGGTACAGCTCCTCCACCGGAGCATCCGAGACTAACTCTCTTATCCGTGACGTGAGTTCGGCGTCGGACAGGGAGTCAACACTATCACCGGACATGCGTAGCAAGGCCTTTCGATGAGGCGGAAGCGACATTGTGGCCGATACTCGAATGCCAGTGGGAGCGTTTGGGGTAATTCGCTTCGGCGGGGTAGCGGGCGGCGGCACAGAAGTCTGAACAGCTCGAGATGACCTTTGCGACCGCAAGTACCATGGCAGCGTCGGAGAGCGGCTGCTGCAGCGGTCGCGAGCCGAGGAGTAATTGCATAGGAGTCTTCCACTCATCTCCGGTGGCAGATGACAAGTGTGGGAGGCGATGGAATTCTCTCAGCTGTAATCCGTGCGTCACTCCGACGGGTTGACGGAGGTGTACGAGGGCGCGCCCGATGCGAGTGCCCGGCCGTCGACGAGACAGCAGAGCCGTGCGGCGCCGTAGCAGTTGCACGTGAGCACACGACCGGCGCGCCCCACCCCGGAGGCGGGTCATTCCCCTCCAACCAGGTGAGCATGGAGAGTTGCATCTCGTGCCCGGGCTCGTCGGCGCGGAGTTCGACGCGCAGAAGACAACTGCCGTCGCAGCTCGTGCCCGAGAGGGGATCGATGCGGAACAGCCGCCCTTCCCCCGTGGTTCGGCACGGGCCCATGGCGACAGCGATGTTGACGGCATTCCGGTGCAACCGCTGGATGCCTCTGTGATAGTCACGAGGGTGCTGCGAAATAGGTCGGCGGCGGAGGCGGTTGCCGGCTCCGGGGCCCGGCGGCCTGGTACGGGTTGTGCCCGTTCGTGCGGTGCCGGGCCGCGGCCCTCAGGAGGCCGAGCGTCGGATGCGCCCGGCATAGCGTGCCTCGGCGTCGTCGTTGCTCACGTCGCCGCCGGCGATGTTGGCCGACAGGTAGACGTCCGGACGGATCCCCCGGTCGAGGAGTCGGATCACGGTCTCGGCCGTCAGGAGCTGGGCGATCAGGGCGTTGCCGATGGAGGAGACAGCGCAGACCGAACCGCCGTCGGGCAGCGGCAGGACGGAGTCGCCGTGCGGCGCGCCGTTGTCGATGACGACGTCGGCGAGTTCGAAGAGCTTGCGGCCCGAGTGGTGGCGGGAGGTGATGCCGGCGGTGTGGGCCAGCGATGTGATGGCGACCACCGGGTGGCCCTCGGCCTTGGCGATATGCGCCATCTCGACGACCGATCCGTTGCCGCCGGACTGCGAGGTGACGACGAAGACGTCCTTCGGCTGGGCCTTGACCAGGTCGTAGATGCGCCGTGCCAGGACGGGGTCGCGCTCGCTCTTCGGGTCGGCCAGGACCTCGGCCGGCTCGCCGCCGAACAGGACGATGTCGCGCAGGGCGATCCGGTTCGTGGCGATGAGGCCGCCGGCCCGGCCGGCCAGTTCCATGGAGGCGGCTTCGGAGTGGCCTGAGCCGAAGGCCTGCAGGACGCCGCCGTCGGCCAGCGAAGCGGCGATGATGTCGGCGGCCCGGCCGATCGCTTCGCCCTGGGTGTCGGTGATGTGCGTGATGAGCCCTTGGACGGCCGTGACGTAGTCGGCGCTGGTCAGGGCTATGGGGCTGGTGGGCATGTGGCTCCCGTCATTCGGTGCCTGTCGCTTCAGGTCGGTTCTGCGGTGCGGGGCGGGCGGGGTTTGGAGGTGCGGTGCGCGGCGACGGCGCGGACCGCGATCTGCAGTGACTCCTCGGCGCGGCCCCGGTCACGCTGGGCCAGTGCCGCGTAGATGCAGTCGAGGACCGTGGTCTGCGGGTGCGTGCAGGACAGTCCGCCCGGCCGGAAGGTTCCCTCCCGGACGGCAGTGGTCAGCACGATGTCGGTGACCGATGCCAGCGGCGACTTTGGGAAGTTGGTCACCGCGATGGTGGTCGCCCCGGCGGCCCGCGCCGTTTCCAGCGCCTCGATCGTCTCGACCGTCTGGCCGCTGTGCGACAGGGCGATCGCGACCGCGCCTGGCCCGAGCAGCGCGGCGCTGGTGAGCGCGCTGTGTACATCGGACCAGATGCAGCAAGCGAACCCGGTCCGGTGCATGGCCAGCTGGAACCCTGTGGCCGGCTGCACGCTGCTGCCGACTGCATAGATGTCGATGCGGCCCGCGCCGGTGATCGCCTCGACGGCGGCCGCCAGCGACTCGAGGTCGAGCTGCGCGGCGGTGTCGTAGATGGCCCGGATGTCGGCGCCGGCCACCGCCGCGACGATCTCGGCGAGCCCGGCCTCCGGACCGAAGTCCCCGTCGGCCGGGAGGTCGCCCCCCCAGGAGCCGCCCTCCCGGGCGGCCTCCGCTGTCAGAGCCAGCCGCAGCTGCGGATAGCCGGCCAGACCGAGCGCCTTGCAAAAGCGCATGACCGTAGAGGTCGAGGTCTGGCTGGCAGAGGCCAGTTCGCCGATGGTCTGTCCGGCGGCGGCTGTGCCGTCGGCAAGGACCAGTCGGGCCACCCGCTGTTCAGCGGCGGTGAGCTCAGGGATGAGGGCCCTGATGCGGGTACCGAGCGGCACTTCGTCGCCGGCATTCGATGTCGGACGCTTCGGCATGGCAGAAAATTACAGTTGGAGCTTCCAATGCGTCAATGATTGCCGAGATGCCTTTCCTCCTGGCATGCTGCCGCTGCGCCAACGGCCCGTGT
>NZ_JBJDQK010000061.1:0-3162 GCF_044903445.1 Streptomyces sp. NPDC019890
CTTTCCAGCAGCTCGCGCAGGTCGTGGGGGGTCAGGTGCTCGTGCGCCAGTTTCACGCTTGCCTTGCCTTCCAGGTCCGCCCACGCCTGGCGGGCGCGTTTGTTGGCCATGCGCCTGGCGTCGCTACGCAGGAAGCCGGCCCCGGCCGCGAACCCGGCAGAGGCCAGGGCGAGGAGCGCCGCGGGGACGCGTGCGTCCGCCGTGGCCAGTCCGGCGGCGCCGGCCACGCCGGCGAGCAGCGCCGCGGGGAAACCCAGCACGATGTGGGCCCTGTTCCAGAATTCGGCCCTTCGATGGGCCAGTGCTTTCTGTTGCGCGGCTTCGATGTGCAACCGCTCGATCTCGGCGCGCAGGCGACGCGAGGGCTCGTCCGGGGCGAGTCGCGTGGATCCGTCGGCAGGAGTGGCCATGTCTGAAATTCCAACACGGTTGAGTCTGGGGGGACTTGGTTCGGTAGTGACAGGCTTGCCAGGCTCGAATGGTGGGCTCTCGCCAGAACCGTCCGCCCCCGAACGCGGTCACCTCAGCCGTGCCGCAACGTGAACCGCAGCTCGATCCGTACGTCCGCGTCGTCCACCCTCGAGGAGCGTCTGGCATCGGGCGATGCGCTCCCCGCTCTGTCCCCTGCCGCCCTCGTCTCGCGGATTGGCGCGGTGAGCAGTCTGTTCCGTAACCCAAAGCCAACCCGGTATTGACCGGTACACCTGACACCACCGGTAAGGCATCGGTATGGTGCAGCTCACCGGCGGCGCCTTGGGTGAGGTCGCACAAGTGCTGCAGGACGCCCTTGCGGCCCCTTGCTTCGTCTTCCGGCCTCTGGACGAAGCATCCTGCTGGGCTGTCGCGCAGATCGCCCAGGAACGGGCGGCCGACCTTCCCACCGCCCATGCCGCACATTTGGCGCTCGGCTCGGGCCTGCCCGTTTTGACCCGGCAGGCTGCGGCCTACAAGAAGATCGACTCGCGGATCATCGCAGAGGTCATCAGCTAGGGCGGTGCGGGGAGCGCTGCTCCGTCATCGCCCCCGCGCCGCTTTGACCTCGGCCGCAGCTTCAGGATACGTGGGCCTTGCGCCCGCCCCGGTCGCCGCGGAGGGCCTTGATGAGCTCCTCGCGGTTCATCGAGGACCGGCCGGCGATACCTGCGTCCGTGGCGCGCTGGTAGAGCTCCGCCTTGGTCAGGGAATCGAATGACGAAGCCTTTGTCTGCTTCTTCGCCTGCGCCGTCTGGCCGGCCCTGCGCATGTGGGCGGCGTCCTTAATCCGCGCAGGGGGAGGCGCCGGTGATGCGGACTTCTCCTCGCCGCGGTCCTTGGGACTCTTGGCCCGGTCGACGCTGGCGCAACGCGTCCACCGCTTGGCCTCGATGAGCTTGGCGACCTGTTCCTGGAAGGTGTCGTGGAACTCCTCCGGCTTCTATTCCATGCTGAGCGCGTCGATGAGCTGTTGCGCTGAGCCGCGCGGCTCAGCGATCACCGTGAGCGCAGCGATCGCAGGGTGGCAAGAGGGAGGTGGTTGCAATTTCACGGTACAGTGAAAAATGTTTCAGTGGATGCTGAAACTTCGCCGGCAGGCGATCGCGCAAGTCCGGAACGGGCAAAAGGAGGACGGCGGGAGATGGCGGCACGGGCAGGAAGGGGGCCGCGCGGGGAACGTGGCGCGCAGGCGGACCGCATCCTGGCGGCGGCACGCAAGTCCTTCGCGGAGCGGGGCTACGTCGGGACCTCATTGCGGTCGGTGGCTCAGGCCGCCGATGTGGATCCCACCTTGGTGAACTACTACTTCTCCAACAAGATGGGACTGCTGAAGGCGGCGCTGGAGCCGCCGGATGCCTTCGGCGAGGGCATTGCCGCGGCCGCCGAGATGCCGTTGGAGGAGCGCGGGCGGGCCTTCGTGGAGGCGGCGCTGCGCATGTGGGACGACCCGGCCACCTCGGAGATCCTGCGCTCGATCATCCTCGCCGCAAGTCACGAGCCCTTCGCGATGGAGCGCCTCCGCTCTGTCTTCTCCGCTCTTGTCCTGCAGGTCGTGTCGGCGAGCCTTCCCGACGGCGAGGCCGAGTTGCGCGCAGACCTGGTCGCCACGCAGATCGTGGGCCTGGCGATGACGCGTTATGTCTGGGCGATCGACCGCATTGCCCACATGCCTTCGGAGCAGGTCATCCGCCTGATAGCGCCGACTGTGCAGTACTACCTCACCGGCACCCTGGGCGACGACATCTCGGAGAATGCCTGACCGCGAGCGACTGCGCGGGGCGGACGTCGCCCACCAGCCCCGCCTATTTTCATGCCTCATGGAAATTTCTCTTGCCCGCGGTGTCGTCAGTACTGCAAACCTCTCCCGCCCCTCCATGAGATGACCTGCGAGGGCGATGTACCCGTCCCGGTCCGCGACGGCACCCGGCTCCCCGCGGGCATTCGCCGCCCCGACGCGGAGGGCGGGGTCTCCGTGCTCATCGCGGCGGGTCCACCCCCGGGGCCTCCGGCGCCCGTCTCGGCGGCGAGCGGGAGTGGTGGCCGAGACGGGCGGGCATCATGCCGTGCGAGCCGCAGTTCGCCGCCCGGGCTCGCGGCCTGGTCGTCAAGCCTCTCGCCGCCCTCGGCCTCGCGCACCTGGCCGACATCGCCGAGCTGCTGGTGTCCGAGCTGGTCGGCAACGCCATGAAGTACGCCGACGGCCGTACCCTGCTCATCACCGTTCGCCCCGCCGATTGCGGCGCCCGGGTCGCCGTCGCCGTCGGTTCGCGCAGCCTGCCCACCCTGATCCGCGCCGGGGACAAGGGCGAGGGCGGGTGCTGTCTGGCCCTGGTCGGCGCCCTCGCCCGCCGCTGGGGTGCCGTCCTGCTCCCGCGCGGCACACGCGTCTGGTTCGAGCTGTAGCCCCACCGCGGCGAACGCGCGCCGCTGGACGAGATTCGTCACCAGGACTCCCCGCCCGCACCGCCACGCTGGACGTGCGCCCCTGGGCGTCGAGCTCTCAGCGAACGCCTGGCGGGGAGTGGCCACCCGGGCGGGTGCCCCGCCGACCTCGCCCCATTTTCACGGCGTGTGGAAATTTCTCTTGCCCGCAGTGAGTCGGCGAGCGTACGGTGAGCACGTTCGTTAATTTCCGTATACCTGGAAATGAGAGTGCCATGGCCCGGTTCAAGGCCGCTGGGGTGGAGC
>NZ_JBJDQK010000062.1:0-3105 GCF_044903445.1 Streptomyces sp. NPDC019890
GGTCTTCGCGTAACGGGTGTAGAGCCAGGCGATGAGGAAGGTGGAGGCGAACTGCGCCAGGCCCAGCAGCAGGGCGACGTTGACATTCCCCACGACCTTGGTGGCCACGAGGTGCGGTGCATAGGTGCACAGGACGACGTAGGACACATAGAAGAGCAGAAACGCCCAGGTCATCGAGAAGCTGAAGCGCCGGAACCGGCTGCGCAGTTCGGCGAAGCTCTCGGTTTCGCGTATGTCCGCGTACTGCGGTTTCTCGAGCGGTTCGGTCGGGCTGGACATGGATCTCCGTACGTGCTGGTGAGGTTGGGGAACGGTGGGGTTGCCGGCGAGTGCGCGGTGGCGAATGCTTTCCACGGCCGGTGCCGGAGGCTTGTGACGTCGGCGTGCACCGAAGGTCGGTCCGATCTCATCAGCGGACGACGGGATACGGCCAGCGCTACGCACCGTAAGGTCTAGATCTTTCGGCGAAGGCGTGGATTCTTTCGGTAGGTCCGCTCGTGCGTCGGTGCAAGAATCTGTCAGCGGCATCCGAGCGACGGAGAGCCATGAAGGGGGACGCGCGATACCCATGCCGTACGCAGCACAATCGGCCGCCATATCCGGGCGGGGGAGCAGGGGGATCATGCCGGTTGCACCTCCCGGCCCGCCAGGCATGATCCCCGATTCGATCGGCCGGGAAGCCGAACTCGCGGAACTGCGGACCCTGCTCGGGATCGGCGCCGGCCCTGCGGTCACGGAAGGTGACCATATGTTCGTCCTTGTACGGGGCGGCTATGGCAGCGGGAAGAGCGCACTCCTGCGCGCCCTGCTCGATGAGGCGCGGGCCGACGGCAGGGCTATGCTCGATGCCTGGGCCGATCCCGACGAGAGCCGCACCGACCAGGCCGTGCTGCGGCAGCTGCTCGAATCGGCCCCGGCCGCCCCCTCCGCACGGCCCTGTGGCGAACCGCCCGAGGACGGCGCAAATCACCGGAGTTTGGACGCCGTGGTCGCCCGGCTTGCCGCGGACGGGCGCCGGCCTCTGCTCTGCGTGGACGACCTCCAGTGGGCGGACGCGGCCTCGCTCCGCCTGCTGAGACGGCTGATGCGCCGCGCTGACGGCTCTCCACCCGCCGTTATCGCCTCGCTGGGTCCCGGCGAGTCACCGAACGAGGACGCGCTCGGCGCCGTCCTGCCGCTGTTCCGCGACCAGATCAGCCTCTCCCCGCTCGCCCCGCAGGCCATAGAAGCACTGCTCGACCGGACGCTCGGAGACGACGCCGGCCAGGCATTCCTCGAGGCATGCCGACAAGCCACGGACGGCAACCACTTCCTGCTCCGTTCCGTCCTCGGCGTCCTGGCCGCCGCACCCCCGGAACCGAAACCAGGGACTGCCGGCGGTGAGCGGAGCGTGTCCGTCGCCCTCGGCGCGCTGCTGCCTGAACTGGCTCCCGCCGTGCGCTCGTTGCTCCGCGGCACCGTAGCCCACGGTGAAGCCGTGATCGGCGCGGTGGCGGTCTTCGGGTCTCCTCAGCCGGTGGAACTGATCGCCGAAGTCACCGCAGTGCCGCAGCCCGCCGCCGAGGACGCCGTGCACACCCTCGTACGCGCCGGGCTCCTGCACCAGTGCGAGCAGGGCGTGGGCATCGCCGCCTCGCTGCTCTCGGACGCCGCGGAACAGTTCGTACCGCCCAGTCGACGCCAGGAACTCCACGCCGGCGCCGCCCGCTTCCTGCTCAGCCGCGTCGCCCCGCCCGAGCAGGTCGCCCACCATCTGCTGCACTGTGCCCCCGGGCAGCCGTCGGCGCACGAGGTACTGCGCCGGGCGGCAATAGAGGCGAGCGACGCCGGTGCCCACGACCGAGCCGCCCGCTATCTGCGACGCGCCCTGTGTGAACCACTGGCGGAGGAGGAGCGGGCGACGGTCCTCAGCCTGCTGGGCGAGGCGGAGCTCGAGTCCAGCGTCCCGACCGCCATAGACGAGCTGCGCCGCAGCCTCCAGCTCAGCAAGGGCCCCAGCGAGCAGACCTCGGCCGCCCGCCGGCTGGCCGGCGCACTGTTCGCCGTCGACCGATTTCTCGACGCCCTGGACGTACTGGAACGCACCAGCGCCGCCATACGCCCGGTCGACCCCTCGTACGCGCTGCGCCTGGAGATCGACTTCCTCTTCATCAGCCTGGTCGAGCTGGCCTCCGCCGCACGTGCCTATCCGCGGCTGATGGACCTGGCCATGACGGACGCGTCGGGAACCGCCGTCGAACGTCCCCTGGCCGCGCTGCTCAGCCTGCGTGGAGCGATGGTGGGGGAGGACGCGGAGGAAGTGGTCCGGCTGGCCCGCCTGGCGCTCGGCCACGGCTTGGCGCCGGCAGACGACGAGTCGGTGGTCTACCACTGCGCGATACTCGCCCTCGGTGCCGCCGGCCGCCCCGACCTCTCACACGATTGCGCAGAGGCGGCCATCGACGAGGCGCGGGCCCGGGGCGCGGTCTTCCAGTACGCGCATGCCGTCGCGACGCGAGGCAACGCCAACGCGCGGTTGGGCCGCACCCTGGAGTGCCAGGCCGACGCCGAAGCCGCCCTGGAAGCGCTGCTGGAAGTGGGGGTGCCGCTCGGGTCCAGCCACACGGTGTTCGCCGTCGCGACGCTTGTCGAGTCGCTGACCCGGCAGGGCCGCCTCGAGGAGGCACAGACCCTGCTGGAGCGCAGCGGCATGGACAGGCAACTCCATCCGTACTGGATCAACGACTATCCCCTGCTCGCGCGGGGCTGGTTGCGCACTGAGCAGGGCCGACTGGAGGAGGGTCTCGCCGACTTCCTGACCTGCGGCGCCCGCACCGTGGCCCGCAACATGCCCGCTCCCGGCTTCTACCCCTGGCGGTCCGAGGCGGCGCTGGTGCACGCCCGGCTGGGCCGCGCCGAGGAGGCCGTGCGTCTTGCCGAGGAGGAGGTGGTGCTCGCCCGGCGCTGGGGCGTCCCGGAGATGACGGGTGTCGCGCTGCGCGCCCTGGGAATCGTCACCGGCGGGCCGAAGGGCCTTGAGATGCTCGACGAAGCGGTACGCACGCTGGAGATGTCACCTGCCCGCTTCCGGTACGCGCAGGCGCTGGCGGACCGCGGGGTCCTGGC
>NZ_JBJDQK010000063.1:0-3082 GCF_044903445.1 Streptomyces sp. NPDC019890
GTGTATAGGGCCAAAAACGCCGGAACACCTCACGCGGGGCGACCGGAGGCGCGGCGGCGACAACCCCGTCGTGGTCATCGGTCACCGACAGCAGCCGCCGCAGAACATGCCGTCGGACATGCGCCATGGCGAGTTCCTCATGGATCACGGCCTTGAGCGGGCCGGGCACATCCGGGGCGCCCGGGCCCGCTCAGCCGTTGTCTGCGGTCACTTGTGACCATGGGTGGTGGTACGGCGGCGACGACGGCGCTTGCCGGTGGAATCCGAGCTGTCCGACGTCTTGTCCTTCTTGCCCCGATGGTGTTTCGCGGGACTGAGATGATTGAAGATCATGATCTCCTCCTGAAACGTGCTTCCCTCACATACGTCTCAGGGCGGGCATGGGATGGCGCTCCGGCGAAATTTTTTTCCGTGGACGACAGCCGGACGATGGGCTCTCCGTCAACGGCTCGTCACCGGATGCACATGCCGGCAGGTGACCTTGTCGTGCGGACGCCCGGCGTTCCAGGGGGCTGCGTGGCAGGATCTGCATCCGTGCACGCCTACCGGCTTCGAGCCGTCGGCAGGGCCGGGTTGTACCGGGCTGACCGGCCGCGGGTCTCCTGCCAGGCGGTTGCCGGTGACCTGACGCGAGGTCAAGAACGCGGTGCAAGCTCCCTCGCGGATCGGGACCGTGCGGGCATCACTGTTCATTGGCGTCCGCTGGCGTCTCATCCCGCCCGCGATAGTTTGACCGGATCCCGTCCCACGCCGGGAGGTGCGCCGCCTGCGCCGCCTGGTCGGCCAGGGACCCGCCACAGTCGACAGGTACCGGAGGAAGCCCACGCCCGGTACAGCCCGCCAGGGCGGTGGGCTCATCCGCGGCCGTGATGTCCAGCACCAGCAGACCGGCCAGACACATGCTGCGCTGCGGTGGCAATCGGGATTGCCGTCGGGGACGATCTATCCGATCCTCGCCCGTCTGGAGCAGGTCGGCTGGGTGGACAGCAGTTGGGAGGACCCGGTGGTGCATGAGCAGGCCGGGCGTCCTCGCCGCCGCTTCTACCGGATCACACAGGATGGTGCCGTACGGGCCCGCGATGACCTGGCGCGCGCCTACAAGTCCAGGAAGCAGCCCCTTCCCGTATGGGCTGCCGTACGCCCGGCTGTCGATGGAGGAAGGGCCGGTGGCGGTTAGCCGCACCGCTCCTCGCGACATCGACTCGGCCCGAGTGTCGACAGGCCTTCTCTTCTTCGGTCAGCGGCGGACCGCTGCGCGTGTGCATCAGCAGGGTGACCAGCGGAGAACCTCTGCCTCGCGCCCGGGAGATGGAGAGTGACTCGGGCCCTGCTGCGCCGCCTTCGGCCCGAGCGACTGGGTGCGGGAATCCCGCAACGAGATCAGCGGATCCTCGGCGTCCGGGGACCGGTTGCTCAACCCAACTCCCGTGCCGCTTCGCAAGCGGCTGGACCTGTTGGAGGTGCGGTTCGACTTGGCACGGGATGTGATGCACTTTCATGAGCGCCTGCAGATGCTGATGTTCGCTGCCGGCATGCGGTTCGACGAGGAGGCGATGTACGCCGACGCGGACTGGGTGGCGCGCCAAGTCGCTGACGGACAGTGCCGGTTGTCCCTGGCGGACGTTGGGTAGGCAATCCGGTCTGTGCCTGGAAGCTGGCTCAATTGCGTAGGGTGCTGTCCGTCGATCTGCTGCGACGGCAGCGCATGGACTGGTGGGGCAGTCTGGACGGGATCGCATTTCTCAAGCGGTGTGCGGCCTTGACTCCTGCTGAGCAGCGACTCACGGTTCACCACGGCCGGGCGGGACAATGCTCAGCACCGTTTCAGCAACGATGACTGGGACGACGGCTGGGTCTGCGACGACGACTGATTCGGGCTCGAGGAGGGATCCGGCGGGGCTCTGCTGCGGTTCCTGGCCCGGATGATCCAGCCGGTGGTGTGCACGGATGCCAACGAGGTGCAGCGGCTGTTGGCAGTGTGGACCACGCTCTGGCGCGCGGCGGCTGTGAGCTCGCGCAGGCCGCCACCATCAGCGTGCATGCAGGAAGGCCGCGCCAGCGCGCGCCGTCGCCCCTTGGCGGCACCGCAGAAACCCGCTGACTGCCAGGTCCGTGCGAGCGGATCCTGTGGGGCATCAAGAGCCGGTGATGACCATCGCGGCCGCACCCTCCGCGTCGCCGGGAACGCGGGCCCGATCGCTTCGGCCGCACCAACAACGAGAACTATCAGGGGTGGGGCTGGAAGAGTGACGCGTGACCGAGCCGGCCGTCGGTGCCGGAGAAGATCACGCCTGGGGCGGACGGGGCCTGGTTGAGGACCCACAGGCCGATCAGCGTGGCCACGGCGAAGACGATGGCGATCAGCACTGCGAGGATGAGCCGCCGCCGGCGTTCGCGGCGCAGCCACTCGCCGCGTGCCGTGCGATAGGCGTCGGGGGCGGCCTGGACCCCGTCGGCCAGCGCCTGCAGGGCCTCGCGCAGCTCCCGCTCCGTGCGGTCCGGACTGGTGTCGTTCATCGCCGGGCCTCCATTGCCTGGGTCAGCGCGGCGGTGCCGCGTGAGGTGTGTGTCTTCACCGAACCGCAGGAGATGCCCATCGCGGCGGCGATCTCGCTCTCCTTCAGTCCGAGCCAGTGCCGCAGCACGAGCGCCTCGCGCTGGCGCGGCGGCAGTTGCTGGAGCGCGTTGATCAGGACCCGCTGGTCGTCGCGCAGCAGCGCGGTGCTCTCGGCGGACGCGACGCTCTCGTCCGGCTCGGTCTCCACGTGCTTGCGGGCGACCTGGAGGTGGCGTATCCGCATACGGGCCAGGTTGCACACGGTGGAGCGCAGATAGGCCTCAGCCGCCTCGACGTCCCGCAGGCGCCGCCACCTGCGGTAGATCTGGTAGTACGCCTCGGCCACCACGTTCTCCGGATCGTCCGCGCCGAGCAGGACGGCCAGGCGCAGCATCGAGGAGTAGTGCAGCTCGAAGAGCCGGGCGAGGCCGGCCTCGCGTTCCAGGTCGGCCGGAGCTGCGGGCGCGGGCACGAGGGCCTCGGCCGGCTGTGCGTCGGCCGGTTGTGCGGGGGAGGGTTCTTGTA
>NZ_JBJDQK010000064.1:0-3023 GCF_044903445.1 Streptomyces sp. NPDC019890
GGACTTCGCGCGTACCCGCGTCAATATGCAGCCGCCCGTGGGAAATCGCCTGCGGCCCAGGCGCCCGCTGGCGCAAACGCCGCATCACCGCTTCCATCCTGGCCAGCAACTCCCTGAACCCGTACGGCTTGACGAGGTAGTCGTCAGCGCCGTCCTGCAGAGCGAGCACGCAGTCGAGTTCGGTGCTTCGGGCAGTGACTGCAATTACGGGAACGTCGCAGACCGAGCGGATCTCCTTGCAGATCTCCAAGCCGTCCAGATCAGGAAGGTCCAGGTCGAGCAGGACCAGATCGACGCACTGGTAGGCCCGCAGCGCTTCGCCGCCGGTCCCCGCGTGCTGGACGTCGTGACCGTGCCGCCGCAGCCCGCGGATGAGAACCTCGGCATCGCCGACGTTGTTCTCCACGACGAGGACCTGCCACCCGTCGGACGCCGCACCCGACACCCGCGCGCTGCCCGCTCCCCAGGACGGGCCTGCCCCTGAAGGCGGGTCTGCCCATCCGGGCGGGGCCGGTATATCAGACTCCAGAGTGCCTGCCGAGCACTGACGCATCTTCTCCCCCTCGACTGGCGCAGCACTCGTGCTGCGCCGGGTAATAACCCACCGAAAATCTACAAACCAACGTGCCGGTTTGTCAAAGGCTTATTGCCCGGACAGAACGCCACCAAAGGAACATTCCCGACCCCGGCATGGCGGGAAAACCAGCGGATGACCTTGACGGCCAGGGAGGGTGGGGACTCCCTTGCATCAGCCGCTCCTGCCGGGATGCGTGGCCCACCGGTCACTGGCGCCGATCGCTGAAAGCGACCATACAAACCAGCAAAGCTGTTTGCGAGGAGTTAACGCTCCCCCCAATCCCTCCCCCTCCTTCCCCTCTGTGTCCACCGGGTGAGAAAACTGCTGGTAGACACCCCATGACGGGCAAACAGAGAGGGGACGCACCGCAGCGTGAGCGCGTCTTCACACACCCGTTCGGCAATTGTTTTGAGGCAACCCGGCAAGGCGAACTAGCTAAAAAACCAGCACAGCGGTTTCATGGCTGGGACATATACCCGACCTGGAAGGCAACCCGAGATGAGCACCAAGCAGGAGCGGGCCGTCCGCACGCGCTGTGCCCTGATCCATGCCGCGGCTCTCGTCTTCGACCAGGCCGGCTACGCCCAGGCGAAGCTGGACTCCATCAGCCGGAGCGCCGGCGTGAGCCGCGGAGCCCTGTTCTTCCATTTCGCCAACAAGGAGGCCGTGGCCTCAGCGGTCGAGGACGAGGCCTCGGCCGTGCTGCGCACCGTCACCGCGAATGTGTACCGAACCCGCGAAAGCGCCATGCAGGCGCTGATCGACTCCACCCATCTGCTCGCCCGGCTGCTGAACGCGGACGTCCTCGTACGCGGCGGCTACCGCCTCAACCGCGACAACTCGCGCCCGAGCAGCAGGAACCTGCACCTGGAATGGCAGGCCTTTGTGGGCCGCCTGCTGGACGAGGCCGCCGCGGAGCAGACACTGCTGCCCACGGCACCACGGGGCGACATCCGCGATGCCGTCGTGGCCGCCATGACAGGATTCCAGGTGCTCGGCGGCGACGATCCGGCATGGCTGTCGTCACGGGCGGTCACCCGTTTCTGGTGCCTGCTGCTGCCCCGGCTGGTGTCCGCCGACCTTCTGCCCGGGCTTGCGCCCGAAGGCGTCCGTGTTCCAGGTGCAGGCGCGGCAGACGCGGCGTCCGTCCCTGACATTGCCGGACGATGCCAGGGACGTCGGTCGACGGCTTCCGGGCATGGCCCTGCCGCGGCGCGACTGCGCGAATCCTGACGACGGCTCGGGCGCACCGTGGTCCCACCGGTGAGCTGTGCAGGGCCTTCGCACGGTACGCCGCGACCAGGACCTGTCCGCACCGTGAGAAAGACCGGTGCGCCGGTTTGTTCTTCGTGGCAGGCTTCGGTCGCACAAGAGACCCACCGGCGCCCGGAACGTCGTCGTGAGCGCGGAACGCAGTGCCGGACGGGGCGGTGCACATCGTCGATGGATCCGACGGATCCACGGATGGGGGGCGTAGGGGATGCCGCACGCAAGAGGGGACACCGAGGTCGTGATCGTGGGGGGCGGCCCGGTGGGCATGCTCGTCACAGCCGAACTCGCCGATTTCGGGATCCCGGCAGTGGTCGTCGAGTCGACTCCGCAGACCTCGGACCAGCCCAAGGCAAGCACGATCCATGCGCGCACCGTGCAGTCGCTGGTCCGGCGGGGCTACCTGCCGGGGCTGGAGCGCGCCGGGGAAAGCTCCCCCGAGCCGTTCCACTTCGCCAGCCTGCCGGGCCTGCGCATCCCGGTCCCGCCGAACGAGCCACGGCCGCCGATCCTCAAGCGGCCCCAGGCCGACCTTGAAAGGGAGTTCGAGGCGAGTGCCGTGGACAAAGGCGCGGTCGTCCTGCGCGGCCACCGGGCGACCGCTATACGCCAGGACCCGGACTCTGTCGAGGTGACCACCGAGGGACCGGCCGGGACGCGGGTCCTGAGCGGCCGCTATCTGGTGGGGGCCGACGGCGCGCGGAGCACTGTCCGCAGACAGCTGGGCTTTGCCACGGAGACCTCGGAGGCGACTGTCGCAGCCATGATGGGCCTGGTCCGCTTCCCCCGGCCTGATGCCGTGCCACGAGGGTGGCAGCGTACCGAGCGCGGCTGGACCGTCGCCCGGGTGGGCGCGGACGGCAGGGGCCTGATCCGGACACTCGACTGCACCCGGCCGCACGCGCACCGCGAGAGACCGCTCACGCTCGAGGAGCTCAGCGCGGAGGCCACACGCATCGCGGGGCACGAGATACCGATGACCGATCCCGTGCACCTGACGAGGTTCAGTGACTACACGCGGCTGGTGCGCAGTTACCGGCAGGGCAGGGCCTTCCTGGCCGGCGACGCCGCACATGTGCACTTCCCGATCGGGGGGCAGGGGCTGAGCACCGGACTGCTCGATGCGCTCAATCTGGCGTGGAAGCTCGCCTGCACCGTGCGCGGAACGGCGGGCAGG
>NZ_JBJDQK010000065.1:0-2821 GCF_044903445.1 Streptomyces sp. NPDC019890
CCGTTGAAAGTTCGGAACGTGATCCGGCCGCCGGCCCGGAACATCAAAGGAGCCACGCACGTGCCCAGCCCCCACGCCAACCTCGCCACGATCCTGTTGGACTCCGCGGCGCGCCACCCCGACCGTCCCGCCGTCCGGCTCGACGGTGCCACCCTGAGGTACGCCGAACTTGACGAAGCGAGTGCCCGAGCCGCTTCCCTCCTGCGCAGCGCCGGGGTGCGCGCGGGCGACCGGGTCGGCCTGATGCTGCCGAACGTGCTCGCGTTCGCCGTCCTGTACTACGGCATCCTGCGCGCCGGGGCCGTCGTGGTGCCGCTGAATCCGCTGCTGAAGGCGCGCGAGGTGGAGTACCACCTGCGCGACTCCGCGGCCTCGCTTCTGTTCGCACCGCACGAGGCCGACGGCGCGTTCCGGGGCGCCCAGTCCGCCGGAACGCCGCACATCACGGTGCCGGCGGACGGGTTCGGTGGGCTCCTGACGAGCCACGACCCGGAGTGGGACGTGGCCTCCCGAAAGCCGTCCGACACGGCAGTGATCCTCTACACCTCCGGTACGACGGGTCGGCCCAAGGGTGCCGAGCTCACCCACGACAACCTTGCGCGCAATCCCGAGGTCACCCGCACCACGCTGTTGCACCTCACCGAGACCGACGTGGTCTTCGGCGGTCTGCCGCTCTTCCACGCCTTCGGGCAGGTCGTCGGACTCAACTGCGCCGTCGCCGCCGGAGCCTGCCTGACCCTGCTGCCCCGCTTCGACGCCGCCAAAGCCCTGAAGATCATCGAACGGGACCGGGTCACCGCGTTCATCGGCGTGCCCACCATGTACGGCGCCCTGCTTGCCGCTGCAGGTCACGCGGACACCGCCTCGCTGCGGGTGTGCGTCTCCGGCGGAGCCGCCCTGCCGGTGGAGATCCTGCACGCCTTCGAGGCGGCCTTCGGCTGCACCGTCCTCGAGGGTTACGGACTGTCCGAGACCTCCCCGGTCGCCTGCTTCAACCATCCCGGCCGCCCCCGCCGTCCAGGCACCATCGGCACCCCGATTCTCGGTGTCGAGATCCGGGTGCTCGACCCGGACGGCAGGGAGGTGGACGACGGCACCGCCGGAGAGATCGCCGTCCGCGGGCACAACGTCATGAAGGGTTACTGGCGCAGGCCCGAGTCCACCGCCGAGGCCATCCCGGACGGCTGGCTGCGCACCGGCGACATCGGCATCCGCGACCCCGACGGCTGCTTCCGGATCGTGGACCGCAAGAAGGACCTCATCATCCGCGGCGGTCTCAACGTCTACCCGCGGGAGATCGAGGAGGTCCTCTACGAGCACCCGGCCGTGGCCGAGGCCGCCGTCCTTGGCGTACCCCACCCGACCCACGGGGAAGAAGTCGCCGCCGTGGTCACCCTCAAACCCGGCAGCGACGCGGGAGCGGACGCACTCCGCGAGTTCGTCAAGTCCCGCGTCGCCGCCTACAAGTACCCCCGCTTGGTCCGGATCGTCGACGCCCTGCCCAAAAGTGCCACCGGCAAGATCCTCAAGCGCGAGATCACGCTTTCGCCAAACTGACGGGACAACAGGCCCGGCTCTGTGCAGGCCCTCCGTGCTCGTCATCGCAGTGGCGGCCGCCCCTACCTCGCGCAGGGCACCTCACCGGAGCGCACTCCGGCTGCCCTTCAGGCTTCAAGATCTTCCGATGGGCCCTTTGGGGACTACCTCGGCGATACCTGCACGCCCAGCCCGAGCTGGCCGGCGCCGCCTGAAACGCCCCGCACGACGGGGCCCACTCACCTTGGAGGCCCCGTCATGGGCTCTGTCCTGCTCGCCCTCATCCCTGCACTCATCCTCACGGCCGGCTTCTGGGGCCCGGCGCTGATCGCCCGGACCCGCTGGGGCGGTACCGACCCGAACGTGTACCCGGGCAGTCCCCAGCACGCGGCGGCAATCGCGGCCGCGGACGACCATGCACTGCGCCACACGGAAGCCCTCCACCGCGCCGGGAGCGGGACATGAACCGACGCACTACGGCCGTCCTCGTGACGGCTGTAGCGGTCGCCGTTGCGGCCGCCCACCGGTACCGAACCCTGCGGCGCTCTGAGGAGGGCAAAGGAGCGCTGAGCAGAGCGCGTCGGTCAACGGCCCGGGGAGGGTTGCCCCCTCGGGCCACACCTAGGTAGTTGTCAGGGCGGCTCCGTAAGAGGGAGCTTCGAGCCAGCGCGCCCGAACCGTCGCCTATGAAACCTTCCGTGCGGCGACTGTGGGCAGGACCACCGCACGCAAGATTTCGGTGCCCAGGTCAGAGGGGCACTGAAATCGTCGGTGCGGCCCGACAGCCACCAGGCAGTAGTTGTGTCTGGATCGCCTGTTCCACAGTCGAGCCGTGCGTTGTCCCGGAACTCCGGGTAGTCGCCCATGAGATGGCGAGAGGCGTCCATGTCGAGCACCGAACTGGGCGCTCAGCCGCTCGGTTTCGCCAAGGCCGAGCAGCTCCGCCGCGCCGTGTCCTGCCCGCCGACGAGGGGCAGCTGGGCGGCGCCCGCGCCGCGCGACTCCCGGTGAAGCTCCGTCAGGTGCAGTTGCAGTTCCGGCGGTTGGGGCGAACGCGTCCAGCGCGCCGACCTGGGCGAGTCGTTGCGCGGGCGGCTGGCTCGGTCGGGGACCGCGCTGTGTTTGATACATTGATGTATCAGATACACTCGTGTATTGAACGGGGGATGGGGCGTGACCATGGACGCCGAGGGGACGGCCGCGCGGCGGCGCCGGGGGGGGGGCGGGGCCCGGGAGGGCGCGGCCGGGCGCGGGACGAGGCGGCGGGTGGGGGCGCGGGGGACCC
>NZ_JBJDQK010000066.1:0-2779 GCF_044903445.1 Streptomyces sp. NPDC019890
CGGCTTCATCCCATCAGCGGCCAGACCGGCGGCGAAGGTCACGGCGTGCTGTTCGGCGATGCCGACGTCGAAGGTGCGATCCGGGAAGGCCTGGCGCACCACGGTGAGCGCCGTCATCGCCAGGAACGCCACGCGCCAGCCGAGGGCCTGGCCCAGGAAGGTCCCGGCGGGTACCCCGACGGAGAGTGCCACCGGAATGCCCGCCATGGCGACGGCAATCGCCCGGCCTTGCAGGTGAACCGGCGCCATGCGCCGCGCATAGCCGGTGAGCAGGGACCACGCCAGGCCGGCGGCGACGCCGGCGGTGAAGCGGGCCACCATCGTCAGGCCGTAGACGGACGAGAGGGCCGTGACCGTGTTGGCCACCGCGAAGCCCGCCACGGCCGTGAGCAGCAGCCGCTTGCGCCGCCAGCCGGCGGTGGCCGCCGTCAGGGGAATCGCGGTGAGCGCAGTGCCGATCGCATAGATCGTGACCGTCTGCCCGGTCGCGGACTCGCTCACCCGAAGGTCGTGGCTCATCGCGGGGAGCAGGCCCGCAGGGAGCGTCTCGGTGAGGCTGGTGATGAACACCGCTGTGGCGAGGGCGAGTAGCGCCGGCAGCGGCAGTTTCTGCCGCTCCTCGCCCTCCTTCTCCGTAGGCGGTGCGGCGCCGGAATCCCTGCCGGGAGCGGCTGCCGTATCGGGTGACGCGCTCATGGGGCTGTACTCCGTATCTGCTGGGTAGCCGATGGCGAGGGGTCACAGGGTGACGGGGAAGCGGTTGCGGTCGCCGCTGCCGCTCCGACGAGCTCACGGCTGAACTCCCGTACCCGGCCCGCGAGGTGGCGAAAGCCGCGAGTCCGCACGACGTCCGCGCCACCCTCCGCCAAGCGCCTGGCGAGGGCCGGGCCGATGCCGTCGGCATGGCCGACGACCGCGGCCGCAGTGCCCGCGTACCTGGTCATGCCTGCGCTCCCTCCTGACTCGCCGTGGCGCTGCCGGGTACGCCCGGCACCCGGGCCATCCGGTGGTAGGACTGTGCCTGCGGGTACTTCGGGAATGCTTCGGAAGAACTTCGGAAGAACTTCGGGAAGGCTTCGAGCCGGTGACGGGTCGGCTGACGCCGTACCGTACAGGTACGGTGTCCGCATGCGGTTTGGCGTGCTCGGACCACTTGCGGTGTGGGACGACGAGGGGGAGCCGGTCCAGGTCCCCGAGACCAAGGTGCGGGCGCTGCTGGCGGATCTGCTCGCGCACGACGGCGGCCCCGTCTCTGTGGACCGGCTCATTGATGATCTGTGGGGTGACAACCCGCCCGGCAATCCAGCGGGCGCTCTGCAGGCCAAGGTCTCCCAACTGCGCCGGGTGCTCGGCCGCGAGCGGTTGGTGCGGCAGCCGCCGGGTTACCGGCTGCGGCTCGACGCGGCCGACGAAGTGGACGCCGAGCGGTTCGGCAGCCTCGTCGCCGAGGCCCGCTCCGTCACGGACCCGTCGGCGCGGGCGGCGCTGTTCACCGAGGCCCTCGGACTGTGGCGGGGGCCGGCGTTCGCGGACTTCGCCGACGAGGAGTTCGTACGAGCAGCGAAGGAGTGCCTGGCGGAACGGTGGCTGGCCGTGGTGGAGGAGAGGGCCGAGGCCCGCCTGGCGGCGGGGGACCACCTGTTCCTTGCCGGAGAGCTGGCCGGTCTCGTGGCCGAGCATCCGATGCGGGAGCGACTGCGCGCCCTGCAGATGCAGGCGCTGTACCGGGCGGGCCACCAGGGCGAGGCGCTCGCGTCGTACGAGGATCTGCGTACCCGCCTCGCCGGGGAGTTGGGGGTCTTCCCCGGTCGCGCGTTGAGTGCGCTCCACCAGGCGATGCTCCGCCAGGACCCGGGGCTGGACGTCGTTGCCCGGACCCCGGCCGATGACGCCGGACCGCTTCATCCGTCGCCGTCGATGAGCCCCGAGGCCGTCCCGGCACCCGCTCCACCGACCAATGTTCCCGTGCCCCTCACTGCCCTCATCGGCCGCGAAGAAGCCATCGGCCACCTCGCCCGCCTCCTCGGCCGTCATCGGCTGGTGACCCTCACCGGTCCCGGAGGCGTCGGGAAGACCCGCCTGGCTGTGGCCGCCGCGCAGGACATCGCATCCCGTTGCGCGGCCGCCGGGCTTCCCGACGGGGCCTGGTTCGTCGAGTTCGCAGGTGTCCGCACCGCCACCCCCGACGACCTCGCCGAGATCGTCGCCGCGACCCTCGGCATCCGGGATGACGCTCCCTCCGCCCCGCCCGCCACCTGCACCATGGCCGCCTCTCCCCTGCACCGGCTGACCGCCGCCCTGCGAGACCGCCGCACGCTGCTCGTGCTGGACAACTGCGAACATGTCGTCGCAGCCGCCGCCGACCTGGTCGGGCTGCTCCTGCGCAGCGCCCCCCAGTTGCGCATCCTCACCACCAGCCAGGAACCGCTCGCCCTGGCCGGTGAGGCCGTGTTCCTGGTCGAGCCGCTCCACACCCCTGACGCCGTACGCCTGTTCACCGAGCGAGCCGCGGCCTGCGCGCCCGGCTTCCGGCTCGGCTCCGATGAGCCCGGCGGCACCGACGAAGGCGCGGGATCCGACCACGCCGCCGTAGCCGAGATCTGCCGCCGTCTGGACGGCATCCCGCTCGCGCTGGAGCTGGCAGCGACCCGGGTACGCGCCCTGGGCATCCGGGAGTTGGCCGCACGCCTCGGTGACCGGTTCCGGGTGCTGACCTCCGGGCAGCGTGGCGCACCCGCCCGTCAGCAGACCCTGCGCGCGATGATCGACTGGAGCTGGG
>NZ_JBJDQK010000067.1:0-2288 GCF_044903445.1 Streptomyces sp. NPDC019890
CTCGCCCCGGCGCACGTGCAGCCATACGTCCTAGTGGCCCGGGGCCGTGCTGGGGTCTTCCGGTTCAGGGCATGATCTGGATGGAGTAGAGGGAGTAGCCGTAGGGGGTGCCGCGGGTGATGCCTTGCATGCGGACGTAGCGGGCTGTGGTGGTGGGGAAGGTGAGGGTGTCGATACCGGCGTTGGTCAGGCCCCGGCGCTGTGCCACGGTGGTCCATGTCGCGCCGTCGTTGGAGACCTGGATGTTGTAGTCCTTGCCGTACGCCGCTTCCCAGTTGAGCCGCACTGAGGTGAACTGCTGGGCGCTTCCCAGATCGACCTGCAGCCACTGGTTGTCGCTGTAGGCGCTGGACCACCGGGTGGTGTCATTGCCGTCGACGGCATAGGAGGCGGGAAACGCCCCAGTCTCGACAGAGGAAGCCGAAGCGGGGTGGTTGAAGGCGAGGTCGCCGGGTGCGGGATTGGGTTTGAGGGTGTCGGGCAGGTAGGCGGTGTCGGGGCCCTGCCCGACGGCGGCGACCCGGCTGAGGAACGCGGTGTAGTCGGTGCCGGCGGCGCCGGCCGACCACATCTTCTGGGCGAGGGCGGGGAAGCTCTTCTCGATCAGTGCGTGGACCTGGAGTTCGGTGTAGGTCGCGTGGACGAGGTCGTTCCACACCGCGGGCATTGCCCCGAGCAGGTTCGGGTCCTGGACCGCCAGATCCTGGCCTTCACCGAAAACGTTCGGCGCCCAGCTGGTGAAGATGGACTGACCGTCCAGCCCCTGGCCGTGGTAGTAGTTAGCGAACGGCACCACATACAGCAGGCCGTCGTTGGAGTTGATGACCTTGTAGCCGTCGGAGATCGCCGCCTTGGGGCCGTACCAGCCGTTGTTCCAGCTGTTGATGACCATGCCCTTGTCGTAGCCAGCACCACTGCCGGACATCGCCGTGAAGCTGCCCCAGGCGTTGACGGTTTTGCCGAGCGAGCGCACATAGGGGGCCATGGTGTTGACGTAGGTCTTGTACTGGTCGGCCAGCGAGGTGGGGTACTCGTCGATGCCGATGTGCACCGTCGGCCCACGGAACCAGGGCACGAATTCGGCGAACACGCTCTTCATGAAGGTGGTGGTCGCCGGCTTGCTGAGGTCCAGGTGGTCGGAGTTGCCGCCGTTGAGGCCCAGCTCGGGCTTGAACTTGATGAAAGCACGGGCGTGCGCGGGCGAGTCGATCTCGGGGATGATGGTGACACTGTTGGCTGCTGCGGTGTCTTCGAAGGAATCCCAGTCGGCACGGGTGTAGGAGCCGTCGGTGGCGGCCAGCCCGGCGAAGGTGGGGTTGGTGCTCTTGAGCCGGAAGGCGGACTGGGCCTTTGACCAGTCGCCGTTCGGCGCGCCGATCTCGTTGTCGTTCAGGTGTAGCTGCAGCGTGTTGAGCTTCAGCCAACCCATCCAGTGCAGGTAGGACTGGATGAACTCCGGGGTGAAGTAACGTCGGCCCACGTCCAGCATGAACCCGCGCACCGCGTAGTTGGGGTAGTCGACGGCAGTACCCACGGGCACGCTGGCGTGGTCGGGTGAGCCGAGGATGGCCTGCAGGAGGGTGCGGGTGCCGTAGTAGGCGCCCTTGTTGCTCCCGCCGACGATGTCGATGGAAGAGGTGCTGGCACTGAGCCGGTATGCCTCGGACCGCAGCGCCGCCTTAGCCGCTCCGAAGTCGGCAGCCGGGTCGATGCGCAGGGCGATATCGCCCGCCCCGGCAGTGCCGGTGGCGACGGTCAGCCGCAGGGGGGTCAGCTCGGCCGTTTCACGGGCGACCTGGGAGGCCAGGTCCTGCAGACTGCTGGGGGATCCGCTGGGGACGACGATGCGGCTGGTCGAGGTCAGGACCAGCCGGCCTGTCCCGCCGGACCACTGCTGAAGCGCCGGCACGACCCCGGGTGGCGCGGTGTTCACTGCCTCTGCGGCCGGCGGCGCACCATGTGCCACGCCGACCAGCGGCAGGATCAGAAGAACAGCGCCGAGGAGTGATCCGGCAAGCTGTCTGGATCTCATGTGAATGCCTCCGTAAGAGGGGAAGGCGGCACAAGGACGCCGAACCTTCGGCAGTCGTGTTGATCGACTGTCTGGAGGTCCTGGGTGCGGTCGATTTTTGACGGATGAGCAGGCTGCCGCGTACGCGGCGTTTCGCGGGGTGCCGTCCCGTACGGAGCGCTGGAGCGTTTCTTCTTCCTGGACGATGCGGACCGGGAGCTGATCGAGGTTGTTCGACGCGGCGGCCGGGTGGCTGCGCGGGCGCCGCGTGCTGCTG
>NZ_JBJDQK010000067.1:2298-2733 GCF_044903445.1 Streptomyces sp. NPDC019890
CGACGCTGATCCGGCTGGTCGCCTCCGCATGCGAGGCGGCGAACCAGCGGTTGTGGGACACCCAGTGCGGGCTGCTGAACACCGGGCAGCGGGCGGTGCTGGACTCACTGCTGTCCCTGCCGGGGTTGATACCCACCATCTGGGCTGCCTCCTTGTAGCTCACGCCTTCTCGCACGAGCTGAAGGTTGATCCGCCGTTCGTCGATCAGTTGCACAGCATCCCTGGTTGATCGGGCGGTCCCGGATCTGGAAGTCCAAAGCATTCCCTGAGCTGGAATGTTGCAAGGACCACTGGAACTCAGGTGATCCGGGGGCCGTCTGCGTCGGGTTGATCAGAGTGCGAATGCGGTCACGCGTCAGTCGATGGTGAGGAGTGCGGCTTTGCTGGGGACGCCTCGTGTGTCGAGCGCAAAGAGCATGTAGGTGCCGGGCAGTG
>NZ_JBJDQK010000068.1:0-2688 GCF_044903445.1 Streptomyces sp. NPDC019890
ATCGGGTCCCTCCGATCTCGTCGTCGATCTTCACATACAAGTCCGGTGATGAGGGCGTCCAGGTCTTCGTTCGTCACAAAACGATCTTGGACGCCCTCTCTGCATCCCCGGACGCACCGTCAGCATTCGGAACTACTCGTCTAGGACATGCGAGGCGTCCGCCGGCCCCCGGACCCGCCCGCGCAAGCCCCACACCGGGCAGCGCACCGCCACCGCGCCGACCCCCGGCCGGCCCGGTGAGCAGCGGCGGTGCTGCGCGGCGTGCCGGGGAGGGGGCCGCCGATCCGGCCCGGCGGAGCCGCAGCACAAGGGCCCGCGTGAGCGGGCCCGGCCGCCGGCATTCCGGTCTGCGTCCCGTGGCGGTGCCTCAGGAGGGGACATCCTTACCCATCAGCGCGGTCCAGTCGCCGGCGAGATACTGCCGTTTCCAGGCGTCGATCTCCTGCGCCGGCATCTTGTATTTCCTGGCGGCCTCGGCGCTTGTCGTGGGTCCGTGCAGGACGACCATCACGATCCTGACCCGGTCCGCCAGCGTGAGCTTGTCCTTCGGCTTGTCCGGCAGGTCCTCGAACCGGGTACAGCCCTGCGTGCCGGGCCTGCCGGGCTCCCCCGACCGGCCCGGGCCGCCACCCCTGCCGCTGTCACCGCCCTTACCGCCCGCGCCACCCGTACCGCACTCACCGCCCGCGCCACCGACACCACCACTACCGCCCGTGCCACCGACACCACCGGCGAGCCCAGCGGGCCCGGCCCGGTGACCGGAGCCTGCCGCAGCGGTATGCGGCACCTGCGCCGCACAGGCGACACCGGCCGCGAAAACCAGCGAGAGAGGCGCCAGGACAAAACGACGCCGCCAGAAACTTCCGGACATGGAGATCCTCCGTAATCCTCACAAAGAGCGTGACGCCCGCAGGCGCAGTGCATCCGGCCGCCGTGACTTCAGCGGCCGCATCCCGGCCAGACGGCCGGGGCTCGGCCAGAGGGCAGGTAGGGGGTGGAGGCCTTCAGGCCCCCACCCCGCCGGGGGGTGGGCCGGTACGGCCCGGACGGCATGAGCCGTCCGGGCCGCCGGATGAGACCACAGGGTGAAGCAGCCGCCTCAGACGGCGTCGCCGCCCGCACCACCGGTGCCACCCACGACACCACCGGTGCCGCCCGTGCCACCGGCACCACCCGTGGTCCCGCCGGTACCACCCGTGCCACCCGTGCCGCCCACGACACCACCCGCGCCGCCCGTGCCACCGGCACCACCCGTGGTGCCACCCGCACCACCGGTGCCGCCGTTACCGCCCGCGACACCACCCGCGCCGCCGGTACCACCGGCACCGCCCGTGTCAGCACCCTTGCCGCCCGTGCCACCCGTGCCGCCCAGGACACCGCCCGCACCGCCGTCGCCGCCCTTACCTCCAGTCTTCTTCGGAGCGTCCTTCGGGTCCTGCTTGTTCTTGTCCTTCGGGTCGACCTTCGGGTCGACCTTCTTGTTGTCCTTCGGGTCCTTCTTGTTGTCCTTCTTCGGGTCGTCCTTCTTCTTCGGGTCGCCCTTCTTGTTCTCGTGCTTCTTGTCATGCTTCTTGTCGTGCTTGTCGTGCTTCTTGTTGTCGTGCTTGACGACAACAATGACCACCTTCTTCTTGCCGTGCTTGTCCTTCTTGATCACGACCTTGATGACGACCTTCTTCTTGTCGTGCTTCTTGTCGTGCTTCTTGTCGTGCTTGTCCACATGGGCGGCCAGGCTCACGGCCGGCGAAGCCGGCATCGGGGCCGCCATCGTGGAGGAGGCCGGAATGATGACGGCCCCCGCCACGAAAGTGCCCGAGGCGAAAAACGTCGCCAGACGCAGACCCCGACGCTTGGAACGGACATCACTACGGGTGTGAACGGTACGGGACATGACTTACTCCTACTGACATAGAGGGATTCATTGAATTCCCGGGAACCCGGGATGACGTGCGAAAGGGAGAAACCCTCGGAAAGGAATTCCCCTTCACCGTGCCGCCTCGTTCTTTTCTTCCGGTGAGGCCGCACTTCCAGTAGGCCCGAACCACACCACCCGGTCACGTTCCGACAAGTCGGGGCTTGACACACCCATAAACATCACGTAAAACCACGCAAAATGCGCCGTCGGCCCGTAGCCGGCCACCTTCCCGCCCCGCCCCGGCCGGGGCACGCGCACCGCGACAGCCCACCCCCACGGCAGCAGTCCGCTCCGGGACACGGGCACACGCCAAACCGCCCCTATGACGGCACACCACCACCCACCCCGCCCCCGACCCGGCCCCCCCCCCAGCCGCCACACACCGCTGCGAGATCTGAGGCGCAGAACAGCCCTACCGCACGGGCACCCGGACCACGCCCCAACTACCCTTCAGCGGCAACGATTTCACACACACCAGCCACCAGACCCAGAGCGTTTTGACACCGCACCACCGTCAGGGCCGTCCCGCCGGGCCTCACCGGCACCCATCCCCCACGCGACGAGAAAACCACCACCGCATCGGGACACGGCCGCACGGCGCACCACCCCACCCACGGCCGCGCTCGAGCCGCCGATGCCCGGGCAACAACACCATCACGACAAGCACAAGCCCGCGCCCGGACAACAGCACGAGGGCCCCGCACAGCAACAAGGCCACCGGCCCCTGCCCGAGGCGCGCCGGCCAAGGCATCACCGAACAGGAGCGAAGCCTT
>NZ_JBJDQK010000069.1:0-2663 GCF_044903445.1 Streptomyces sp. NPDC019890
GCGACCGGAGTCACGTACGCCTCTCCGTGTCGCGACCAGTGGACTTCGACGAAGTCCGCCCATGGGGTGATTCGAAAGTGGCGGCGCACACCGTAGCGACGCAGCACACCCCCGGGAAGGGCAAGGCCGAGCTCGCGGCGAAGCGGGGAGTGCAGGCCGTCGGCGGCAATGAGCCAACGCGCCGTCAGCCCCGCCGCGCAGACCCGCTCGTGGTCCTGGCGGATCTCCCGCACCTTGCCCGGCAGGATCCGTACGCCGAGTTCCAGGGCCCGTTCGTGCAGGGCGGCGTGCAGTTCGGTCCGCCGCACGCCGAGCCCGGGGCCGTCCCTGAATTCCGCCTCCGCACGACGCGTCCCCTCGATGTAGCGGATGCCGCGAAGGTCGTGGCCGGGCACCTCGACACCGAGCGAACGCAGCGCCGCCACCCCGCTGGGCATGATGCCCTCGCCGCAGGCCTTGTCCACGGGAGCGGCGCGTGGTTCGACGACGACGGCTTCCATTCCCGTCCGTGCGGCATGGATCGCCGCCGCCAGCCCCGCCGGGCCGCCGCCCGCCACCAAGAGGTCGATCACGTGCGTGCCTCCGCCGCCGCGGCGGTCAGCGCCTGGTCCTCGCACCGAATGCGTACAGCCATCAGCCTCGCGTTCAGCAGCGTGAAGAGGACGGCGGTCACCCACGCACCATGGATCAGCGGCAGCGCCAGGCCCTCCGCGGCGACCGCGACATAGTTGGGGTGGCGCAGCCACATGTAGGGCCCGCCGGTGACCAGGGGCAGGCCCGGTACGACGATCACGCGGGTGTTCCACCGGTGTCCGAGCGTACGGATGCACCACCAGCGCAGCGCCTGCGCGGCGGCGACGACGACCAGCATGGTCCATCCGAGCAGCGGCCGGAACGGGCGGCCGGCCAGCCAGACTTCGGCCAGGCAGCCCGCCAGCAGGGCGGTGTGCAGGGCGACCATCGCCGGATAGTGGGCGCTGCCGCTCTCCCTGCCGCCGCGGGCCAGGCTCCAACGCGTGTTGCGCAGCGCCACGGCGATTTCGGCGCAACGCTCGCCCGCGACGGCCAGCACCAGCGTGGTGTACCAGATCACATGTCCTCCGATCTACCAGCGCAGCAGCACGAGTTCACAGCAGAATCCGGGGCCCATCGCCATCAGCAGGCCGGGTGTTCCGGGTTCGGGCCGCCGCTGCTCCAGCGTGTCCCGAAGGACGTACAGGACGGAGGACGACGACAGGTTCCCCACCTCGGCGAGCGAGCGCCAGGTGACGTCGAGAGCGCCTTCGGGCAGCGAGAGGGCCTCGGCGACGGCCTCCAGCACCTTGGGGCCGCCGGGATGGCACACCCAGTGGGCCACATCCTTGGGCTTGAGGCCGTGCTCCTCCAGGAACCCGCGGACGTCGTCGGCGAGATACCGGCGGACGACGTCGGGGATGGCCGCGTCGAGCACCACCTTGAAACCGGAGCTCCGGATGTCCCAGCCCATCACGCATTCGGTGTCCGGGTACATACGGCTGCGGGTCGCCACGACTTCGGGTCCGGCCTTCGTCGCCCGTCGCTCACCGACGGCGACCAGGGCGGCCGCCCCGTCGCCGAACAGCCCGGTCGCCACCAGGTTGGCGGGAGTGGCGTCATTGCGCTGGAAGGTGAGGGAGCAGAGTTCGACCGAGAGCAGTACGGCCACATGGTCGGGCCAGCCGAGCAGGTAGTCGTGCAGCCGAGCCAGGCCGGCGGCCCCGGCGACACAGCCGAGACCGAAGACGGGCAGTCGTTTCACGTCGGGCCGGAGGCCGAGCCGCCCGACGAGGCGGGCGTCGATGGAGGGTGCGGCCATTCCGGTGACGGAGGTGAACATCAGCAGATCCACATCGGCCGACCGCAGCCCCGCGGTCCGTAGTGCACCGCGTACTGCCTCGGTGCCCAGATCGGTGGCCGCGCGGATGAAGACGTCGTTGGCGGCGCCGAGGCCGTCGAGCTCGGGATAGCGTTCCAGCGGCAGCACCGCGTGCCGCGTGTGCACCTGCGCGTTCTCGTGGATCCGGTCAAGGACATGGCGGTCGGCCCCCGGGGGCAGGCAGATGCGAGCCACCATGTCGGTGATCTCGCGTTGGGTGTGGCGATGCGCTGCGAGGGAGCCGTGAACAGCTGCGATCCGGGTCATCCCGCTGATCGCTTCGGAGGCGTCATGGCCCATCTGTGCCCGGACGTAGGGACGAAACACCGCAAATAACCCGTGCGGCGGTCACACGTATCCGGTGCTGACTGCCTACCCTCGCCCGGTGGGCACTACGGACCAGCACTTGTCCGCCGCGGCCGGCTGGTCGTTCCGCCGCGCGATGGGGCTGGCTCTGTCGTGTCATCCGGGGCCGGTGATCGCTGTGACCGTCCTCGCTGTCGGACTGTCCGTCAGTGCGGGCCTCGGCAGCGCCCGTTGTGCGCTGCTGGGCTCAGCCGTGCTGGCCGGACAGCTCTCGGTGGGCTGGTGCAACGACGCCTTCGACGCCCGACGCGATGCCGCGGCCGGCCGCCGCGGCAAACCGGTGGCCGACGGTGCGGTGAGCCGGAGCGCGGTGTGGGCGGCGGCGCATGCCGCCCTCGCCCTGTGTGTGGCACTGTCGCTGGCCTGCGGTGTGCTCGCCGGTGCCGTGCACCTGGCTGCGGTG
>NZ_JBJDQK010000070.1:0-2583 GCF_044903445.1 Streptomyces sp. NPDC019890
CGCCACCCCCGGTTCGGCCCCCCGCTTTGGGGGGGGGGCCGGTGCCCCCCCCCGGGCCCCCCCGCTCCATGCTGACTCAACCGTGACCGGCGGATGGTCGGCGAGGCGGGTCAGGCTCCGGCGATGCGCCGCCGAAGCTCGACCTTCCTGACCTTCCCCGTAAGGGTCTTGGGCAGTGCATCGACGATTTCCAGCTGTTCCGGGAGGAAGCGCGGATCTTGGCCGCGGCCCAGCAGGTGCTCCCGGATCTCCTCGAGCCCGGGCCGGGCACCGTCGCGGGGTACGACGACGGCCACGATGCGGTCGTCCGTCTGTCCGGTGGGGCCGACCAGCGTTACCTCGGCCACGTCCGGGTGCGAGGAGAGGATCGCCTCCAACTCGGCCATGGGTACGACGACGCCGTCGCGCAGGATGGCGTCCTTGGCCCGGCCCAGGACGCGGATGCCGCCGCGGCCGTCGACTCGCGCCACGTCCCCGGTGTCGAACCAGCCGTCCGCGGTCAGCTCGGCGTCGAAGGCGTCCTGATTCCTGTAGTAGCCCAGCGCCTGAGAGGCGCCGCGCACCCGCAGCCGGCCCACCTGGGCACGTTTGTCGGAGTTGGCGCACAGATCGATGCGGATCTCCATGGCATCGATCTGTCGGCCGTGACTGTGCGCGGCCCAGTCCTGGTCGTAGTCGAGCCGGCTGATGGTCACCGGACCGAATTCGGACATGCCCCATACGGAGTACGTGGACGTATCGAAGCTGTCGCGCAGCTCGTCCACGAGCTCCTGGAGCACCGGTGCCGCCCCGGTGATGGTGTGGCGCAGGGTGGACACATCATGCCTGTCGGCCCGTTGGGCTGCCGCCGTGCCGGAGAGCGTGGGCGGCGGACCGTACAGCAAGGTGCCGCCGTACCGCTCCACCAGATCCAGCAGACTGGTGTGGTTCCGGCCGTCCTGGAAGGCGATCGTTCCGCCGAGCATCACCCCGGCGAGGATCCCTTGGCCGAAGCCGGAGTAGTGCACCAGCGGAGTGGTGACGATGGCCACAAGGTCGTCGCGGAGCAGGAACGTGTCGACGTAGCCGCGTACGCCCGAGTGGACGGTGTTCTGGCTGTGCACCACTCCCTTGGAGAAGCCGGTCGTACCGGAGGTGAACAACACCACGAACGGTTCATCAGGCCCGAGTGCGCGGCCCTCCAGATCACCCTTGCGCCGTTCTTCCCAGGGCACCGAGACGAAGTGGTCCTGGAAGTCGACCGCGCCTTCGGGAGCGCGGCCGCCGACCACCACCACGTGCTCCAGCGGCAGTTCGGAGCGCAGCGCGGTAAGGCTCCCGGCGAGCGGGTATCCCTGCCACTCGGGGACGGTGACGCACACCTTGGCCTCGGTGAGCACGAGGCGGTGACGCAGTTCCTCCTCCTGGCACTCCGGCGCGATCGGGCAGATGACAGCGCCGACGGCCATGCAGGCGAACATCAGCGGAACCATCTCCCACCGGTTGGGGAGCTGGACCGCGACGACGTCCCCCCGCCGGACACCCAGTTCGAGCAGTGCCCCGGCGAACCGGTCGGTCAGCCTTGCGAGTTCGGCGTAGTCAAGGGTGTCCGTACGGGCTTCGTCCAAGCGGCGCCCGGCGACGGCCAGTTTGCGCGGACGTATTCGGGCCTGCCGGCGAAGGTCGTCGAGGAATGTCTCGTCCCTCCACCATCCGCGCTGCCGGTACTCGCCCATGCGGTCCGCGGCCGACGCTGTGGCCAGGGAATCGGTGGTCGTCATCGCAGTTCCCCGCGTCGAACCGCGAGCAGCTCCGGCAGGGGGTCGCCGGCGCTCGCCGCGGCGATCTCCAGCAGGGCCTGGGTGTTCTGGCGCACGCGGTTGCCGATCCAGTCAAAGACCCACTCCTTACGCGCGTCCGCCGACAGGTCGAAGGGGACCACCCGGGTGACGGCCAGGGCGGCCGCCCCGGCCCCGCCGATGTTGGCGATGACGCCCGGCA
The DNA here is from genome assembly GCF_044903445.1 of Streptomyces sp. NPDC019890. Classification (NCBI taxonomy): domain Bacteria; kingdom Bacillati; phylum Actinomycetota; class Actinomycetes; order Kitasatosporales; family Streptomycetaceae; genus Streptomyces; species Streptomyces sp. NPDC019890. The sequence goes on from NZ_JBJDQK010000070.1 coordinate 1,981, forward strand.
CGAGGGCGGCGCCCGCTGCCCTCGCCTTCTCCCTCGCCTCGGCGCTGGAGGCGAGGTTGGCGCCCTCGACGACCAGCCGGGCGCGCAGGCGGTGGGCGTTCTCGGCGTTCAGCGCGTGCTTCTGCGCCGCGAGGATCAGCAGGTCGGCGTCGACGTCGAGCCAGGCGTCCGGAGCGCTGGAGACGGTGACGCCCTGCGGAAGGCGGGAGCGGTCGATCCGCCCGAACTCGTCGGTGATCGCGGCGAGGCCGTCCACGGGCACCCGGTCCGCGCTGATGGTTCCGTCGATGTCGGCGACGCCCACGATGATGTGCCCGCGGTCCTGAAGGAACCGTGCGACGGACCGGCCCACCGCGCCGAAGCCCTGCACCACGACCCGGGCAGGCTCGGTGCGGCCGCTCGACTCCAGAGCGGTGACCGCGGCGACGCCGACGCCGTGCCCGGTGACGTCGATGAGCGGCTCGTAGTAGGTGCGCCAGTCGATCGGCATGTCGGGGGCGCCCAGCCGGTAGCGGGGGTCGTAGCCGGCCTGTTCGAAGAAGACGGCGCGGTCGGCGGGCGTGACGCCCATGTCGATGCCGAGGTGGATGCCGCCGTGCAGCA
>NZ_JBJDQK010000071.1:0-2528 GCF_044903445.1 Streptomyces sp. NPDC019890
GCCGCGCGGGGGGGGCTCACGCGGCCGGGCCGGGGGGGGCCGTCCGGGGGGCGTAGCGCCCCCCGTGCGCTTCCCCGGGGCGCGGGGGCCCGGCGGCCCCCGGGGGGGCCCGCCCGCCCCTACCGGGAGATCATGGTCCAACTCTGGTACCCGGCCCGGGACACCGAGGGACGGCCGAGGGCACCCTGGATGTCGCCCGGGGCCGCCGCGCACTACCGCAAAGCCACCGGGATCCCCGAGGACGCGGTGCAGCTCCCGGTGACCCACGGACATCCGGGCGCCCCGCTGGACACCTGCCACGGTCCCCTGCCGGTCGTGGTGTACTCGCCCGGGTTCGGGCAGGACCGCACCTCCAGCACCGCGCTGGTCGAGGATCTGGCAAGCCACGGTTACGCGGTGGTCACCATCGACCACACCTATGACGCATCCGAGGTCGAGTTCCCAGACGGGCGGGTGGAGACCGGCAACATCCCCCTGGCCGGGAACGCGAGCGACGACCCGGTGATCGTCAAGGCACTTGAGGTACGGGTGGCCGACACCCGGTTCGTACTGGACCGGCTGGCCGGGATCGGGCGGGGAACGCTCGATCTGTCGCGGGCCGGGATGTTCGGGCATTCCCTGGGCGGGGCGACTGCCGCGGCACTGATGGGGCGCGACCACCGCATCCGGGCAGGAGTCAACATGGACGGCTCGCTCACACGGTCCGTCAGCGCCGCCGGGGTGGACCTGCCCTTCCTGCTCATGGGCGCGGACCAGGAGGACGACGGCACCTGGGACGCACTCTGGCCGCACCTGCGCGGCTGGCGGCGGGAGCTGCGGCTGACCGGCTCCCGGCACGCCTCCTTCACCGACCTGTCGGTGCTGCTGCCTCAGGCCGCGCCCGCACTGGGACTCAGCCCGGAGCGGGCCACTACCGTGGAACGCGCCTATCTGCGGGCCTTCTTCGATCTCCACCTGCGCCAGGCCCGGCCCGCCATCCTGACCGGACCCTGCGCCCGCTACCCGGAGATGCGGTTCATCCGCCCCTAGACGAGTAGTTCCGATGTGGTGGTGCTGTGTCATCGGGGGTTGAGCGGTGTCACCAGGTACGTCGTGACATCGTGGCGCCATGACCATCGCAGTTCGCCCGGCTTCAGCCTTCGAGGATGTCTGTACCCTGGTCGGTCCAAAGTCACCTGGGGCCAACGTCTGCTGGTGCCTGAGCTACCGGATCCCGTCCAAGCTCAACAACGAGCTTCGCGGGTCGGCCCGCGGTGCGTACGTCGCCGAGCTGTGCCGTACGGATCCCCCTCCGGGGGTGCTCGCCTACGACGGCGACGAGCCGGTCGGCTGGGCCGCCGTAGCGCCGCGCTCGGACACCTCCTTCGCGCGCAGCCGTAAGATCCCACACGTTGACGACCTGCCGGTCTGGTCGCTGTGGTGCATCCGCGTACGCCCTGGTCATCGCAAGAGGGGGATCTCGCACGCCCTGATTGCCGGTGCGGTCGAGTTCGCCCGTGCCCACGGCGCACCGGCGATCGAGGCGTACCCGCTCGACAGCGGTGGCGCCAAGGTCGACGTGACGATGGCGTACGCCGGGATCCGGAAGAACTTCGAGCGCGCCGGGTTCGCCCACGCCGCCGACACCACCTCGGTGCTGGCCGGTCATCCCCGAGTCCTGATGCGGCTCGACCTGCGCTGATAGATCAGCCCGGCGCCTCAACGGCCGGCAGGACGGTGGTCAGTGATCGAAAGCGGTCAGCGATCGCAGGACCGGAACGCCGGTCTTGTGGTTGTGCCAGATGGCCATGGCCATCGCGAGGATGCGCTGGGCAACGCGGACGGCGACGCCCTCGAAGGTCCGGCCGCCGTGCTGTTCGAGATCGAGCTGGCCCTTCAACGTGTCGTTGACCGACTCGATCAGCTGCCGCACCGACTTCAGCAGCGACTCGCCCTTGCGGGGCTTCTCCCGCGTGAACGGCGTGGCGGAGCAACTCCACGCCCTGGAAGGCGAGGTCGGCCTCGAACTCCTTGGAGGCGAAGCCCTTGTCCGCGATAAGCAGCAGGCCGGCCCGGTCGGCGGCCAGCTCGGGCTCGCGGTCCAGCATGGCGGCCATCACGTCCCGCTCGTCGATCTTCGGGTTGGCCAGGGCCCATGTGATCGGCATGCCGGTCGGGGTGCAGACCAGGAACAGACGCAGGCCCCAGTAGAACCGGGAGTGGGATGCGCAGTACCCGGCCCAGCCGGCCAGGTTCGACCGCTTCACCGTCGGCCTCGACATGCCGCACGGCACCGGCGTGGAGTCGACGATCCAGTGGTTGTCGAACCAGAAGTCCGTATCCGTCGCGAGGAGGCGTATCGCCTTCTTCACCAGCGGCAACGCGGCCCGCAGCCGCTTGTTGTACCCCGGCCGCTTGGGCAGATACGGGAACATCGAGGTCAAGTTGTCGTGAGCGAACCGCAGCCAGCGGGCCTCGGAGGCGAAGCCCAGCAGGGCCAGCGCAACGGCCAGGCAGATCAGCTCGGAGTCGCTCAACTGCGGTGGCCT
>NZ_JBJDQK010000072.1:0-2522 GCF_044903445.1 Streptomyces sp. NPDC019890
CCTATACACGCGGTGGCCGGCGCTGGCTTGTTCCGCTGCTCGGCTTCAGCATGATCGGACCCGTCATCGATGCGGCCGAGATCTGGCTTTTCAAGGTCGTGGTGGACGACGTCCTCGTCCCGCGTGATCTGGGCCCCTTCGTCTGGATCGCCCTTGCGTACGTGGGACTCATCGTGTGCTCCGGCATGCTGGGATTCGCCGACGATGTGCTGTCCACCTGGGTCAGCGAGCGGTTCCTGCTGGACCTGCGCTCGGATGTGTTCCGGCATGTCCAGGGACTGTCGCTCGGGTTTTTCGAGCGACGAAGGCTGGGGGACGTGCTGTCCCGTGTCACCGGCGACGTCGACGCGGTCGAGACGTTCCTCCTGTCGGGGGTGGCGAACGGGCTTTATCACGTCGTGCGCCTGGGCGTCTTCCTCGGTCTGCTGTTCTACCTGCGGTGGGATCTGACTCTCCTCGCACTGGTCATCGTGCCGCTGTTCTGGTGCTCGGCCCGGCGTTTCTCCCGGCTGATCAAAGCCGCCTCACGGGAGCGCAGGCGGCGCGGCGGTTCGATCAGTGCGATCGCCGAGGAGTCGCTCGGCAACGTCGCCCTGGTCCAGGCGTACAACCGGCAGGAGTGGGAGGAGGGCCGATTCGAGCGCGAGAACGTGGGCAGGTTCCGGGCGGCGATGGCTTCGGTGCGGATCCGCGCGGCCTACGGGCCGGTCGTCGAGATCATCGAGCTGACCGGGGCGCTGGCGGTGATGGCGCTGGGCACCTGGAAGTTGGCGCAGGGCCAGCTCACGCTGGGCGGCCTGCTGGTCTTCCTGGCGCTGCTGAGCAAGCTCTACAGCCCCATCCGCGACCTGTCCGGCCTCACCAATACCTTCTACGCGGCGTCCGCCTCCGCCGAGCGGATCATCGAGTTGCTCGACCAGCGCCCCCAGGTCCTCGAAGCCGCCGACGCGCGGCGGATCGGACGTGGCCGCGGGCAGGTGGAGTTCGACGGCGTCTGCTTCCGCTATCCGGGCACGTCCCGGTGGGCGCTGTCGGATGTGTCGTTCCGGGTGGAGTCGGGCGGGACGCTGGCGGTGGTCGGGGCGAGCGGTGCGGGCAAGTCCACGGTCGCGAAGCTGCAACTGCGCTTCTACGACCCCGAACATGGGGCGGTCCGCCTCGACGGCGCCGATCTGAAGGACCTGCGGCTGTCCGAACTGCGGGAGAACGTCGCGGTGGTACTGCAGGAGACTCTCGTCTTTCACGGCTCCGTGCGCGAAAACATCGCCTACGGCCGCCCGGGGGCGACCGAGGCGGACATCGTCGCAGCGGCCCGCGCCGCCGACGCGCACGACTTCATCCGGCTCCTCCCGCAGGGTTACGACACCGTGGTGGGCCAGCGCGGTCGCACGCTCTCCGGCGGCCAGCGCCAGCGCCTGGCGATCGCCCGCGCGATGATCAGGGACGCTCCCGTGCTGCTCCTCGACGAGCCGACCACCGGGCTGGACACCCAGTCGGGCTGGCGGATCATGGAACCCCTGGGCCGGCTGATGGCCGGCCGGACCACCATCGTCATCTCCCACAATCTGCTCATGGTCCGCGACGCGACATCGATCGTGGTGCTGGACCACGGCCGGATCGTCGAGCACGGCACACACGAAGACCTGCTCGTACGCGGCGGAACCTACGCCGGGCTTCACCGGCTGAAGGGAGCGGGGGACACCGTGCCCGCCGGCTCCCCGCCCGCCGGGAAGGTGCTCTCATGACCAGGGGACTCTCATTGAGCAAGGCCGCGCCACGACCGGCTCCGCCGCCCCTGGCGCCCGGAACGAGCCCCGCGCCGGGTTACGAGGTGCTGGCGCACCTCGCCCGGACCGGATGGCTCGACCTCTACGACAGCTGGAGCGAGGAGCGGGGCTGCCGGTGCGTGGTGAAAATGGTGCGTCCCGACCGGCGTCACGAGCAGCGGCTGCGCGACCGGCTGCTGCAGGAGGGCACCTGGCTCCGCGCCTTCACCCATCCGCACCTGGTGCGCGCCTACGAGAGCGTCGAGTCGCCCGAGCCGCTCGTCGTGCTGGAAACGCTGACCGGCGAGACCCTGTCCCACCTCATCCACCGGCTGCCGCGCCGGACGGCCGCCGAGGACGTGGCCCTCCTCGGCGTGCATCTGTGTTCCGCGGTCCACTACCTGCACGGGCAGGGTCTGCTGCACCTGGACCTCAAGCCGTCCAACGTCGTCGTCGACTGCGGACACGCCAAAGTGCTCGACCTCAGCGTTGCCCGCCCGCCCGGCATCGCCCCTGCCGGCGTGGGCACCTTCTGCTATCTCGCTCCCGAACAGGCGCGCGGTGGCCCGCTGTCGGCCGCCGCCGATGCGTGGGGCATCGGCGTCACCCTGTACGAGGTGGCAACCGGCGATGTGCCGTTCGACAGCGGCGAGAGCGTGGACGAAAGCATGGACGGGGCCGGGGCCGGTGGCGGCGAACTGGACAGCCAGGACGACTGGTATCCCCAGCTCGAGGAAACCGCGCCGCCGATAGCAT
>NZ_JBJDQK010000073.1:0-2468 GCF_044903445.1 Streptomyces sp. NPDC019890
GCGACGAGGCGCACGTCGTCCACGCTGGTCAACGTCTCGTCCGTGAGCAGGCGGCCCAGGGCGTCGGTGCTCAGCCCGCTGCGCACGGCCAGGTCCGGCACGCTGAATCCGGCGGTCCAGATGGTCACCTTGCTCCGCAGCTTGCGGCCGCCACTGAGCTGCACGGCATCGCGCGTCACCGCTGTCACCTTCGCGTCGGGGCCGTCGAGCACGGTCACACCGAGCTTGGCCAGCCGCTTGGCAACCGAGCGGCGCCCCCGCGGGTGCAGGTACGGGCCGAGCACCCCTCCGCAGACCAGGGTCACAGCGCGGCCCGCCTCCGCCAGCTCGGCGGAGGTCTCGATGCCGGTCGGACCGGCTCCGACAACCGTCACCGCGGCCGTCGCGGGCGCGGCGTCGAGGACCGGCCGCAGCCGCTCCGCCTCCTCCAGACTGCCAATCGGGTAGGCGAACTCGGCCGCTCCGGGCACGCGCGGGTCGGCGCTGCCACTGCCCACTGCATAGATCAGGTAGTCGTAACCGACCGTGCCGCCGCTCGCCAACGCCACGCTGCGCTCGGCCGCGTCGATGCGTGTCACGGTGTCGACCACCAGACCGATGCCCTCGGCCAGGACCTTTCGGTACTCGACGACCGCGTCGTGGGACCCGCCCACCAGTTGGTGCAGGCGGACCCGCTCGACGAAGGTCGGGCGCGGGTTGATCAGCGTCACTGTCACGTCGTCGCGCTGCGTCAGGCGATTGGCGGCCATGACGCCGGCGTATCCGCCGCCGATCACGACCAATTCGGTGTTCTCAGCCATGGTGTCTCCTCCGCTTCAAGGGGTTCGGCCTCAAGACACCGCGTGATCGATCGCTGTGACGGCATGTGAGGCAGATCACTCCGTAGGCATGGGCTCGGCACGCGAAGTCTTAACGGTCCGCACCCACTGCCCCGAACTGGACGCCCTCACCCGCCACGTCCGCTCGTTCGCGACCATACTCACCGAGCGCCGGGGCGAGTGCCTGCCGGACTGGCTTTCAGGCACGACGATCTGCCCAGCCTCCACACCCTTGCCGTCGGAATCGGCCGCGACCTCGATGCCGTCATCGCCGGACTGACCCTGCCCTGGAACTCGGGCGCTGTCGAAGGCCATGTCAATCGGATCAAGATGCTCAAGCCCCAAATGTTCGGTCGCGTAGGCTTCCAGCTCCTCCGCAAGTGGGTTCTCCTCGTCCCGTAATCGATTCCGGTCAATACCGGACTGGGTGCGGGCACTAAGACCCGGGCGTGACGATCAAGTACGAGTGGCGGGGCGACTTCGGCAATGTGTCCCTCAACGCGCTGCACGCCGACGGCTTCGGCCCCCCAAGGTCGCTCAGACCGACTGGCGAGCACGACTTGAGCGCCACAGCATCGGCTGGGTCTGCGCGTGGGAAGACGGCTCTCTGATCGGCTTCGTCAACGTTGTCTGGGACGGCGGAGCTCACGCTTTCATCCTGGACACGGTGGTCGCCCGGCATCGCCGGTCGAGAGGGGTTGGCGCCGCGCTTGTCTCAGCTGCGGCCAAGGAAGCCCGTGCCGCGAAATGCGAGTGGCTTCACGTCGACTTCGAGGAACATCTGCGTTCGTTCTATTTCGATGCCTGTGGCTTCAGGGAGACATCAGCCGGGCTGATCACCCTCTGACGCCACGGCCTTCGAGCGATTGAAGTGCGAAGACGTCTCCGAGTCGCATCTGATGCGAGATTGTCGCGTCAAATGCGATAGACGGAGTGTGATCGTGGATGGGTGGGAACGATCTCGCGCCGGGATCTGCTCGGCTACACCTGGTCGACGGCCCTGCCGCTGCTGCGGCTCGACGAGCAGGTTACGAGGCGATGCTGAAGGGCTGGCGGACCGCAGCTCGCCTGGAACTTCTCGCCGGGGTACGCCGATGACCAGGAACGCACGGTCGGCCGCCTGATGGGGGTGTAAGTGCCCGTGCGGAACGGGTGCGGACACCTCCGTGTCCGGGTGTCGCAGTCGTTGGAGCCAGCTGCGACACCCCTCACCGACTGTACTGCGTGGACTGCCCGCCCTTGTCATGTAGGGATCAGGCGCAGCTTCTTGCGACGGAGCCCGGTTCCTCGGCATGGTCCACGCCGACCTCCATCACGGCACGACCGAGTGGAGGGTGGGCCGGACCATGGGCCCGCGGCCTGCTCGCCCACGACTCGCTGGTCTCCGTCTATGTGGAGATCACGGGACTGAAGAACGCCTACGCGGTGCAGATCGCCGTCGTACGCCGCGACGGGGGGTCAGCACCAGCCTCCGCCGAGGTTGGAGAACGCCTTCCAGGCGGCCCTGGTCTTGGTTCCGGCGATGCCGTCGATGCCGCCGGTGTCGTAACCGATGTAGGTGAGGAAGCGCTGGAGGCCGCGGATGGTGTTGGGGCCGACGGCGCCGTCGACGGTTCCGGCGTTGAATCCGCGATCGTTGAGGAAACGCTG
>NZ_JBJDQK010000074.1:0-2345 GCF_044903445.1 Streptomyces sp. NPDC019890
GGAGGGGATGTCGAGTGCGTAGCTGTTGGTGCCTGTCGTCTTGTAGGTCAGCGGTATTCGTCGTTGGTCGTTGTCGGTGGAGTGGGTTGCGGCTGCGGCTCGTACCAGAGCGAACGAAGCGATGGCCGTGTCGGTGGTCACCGGCAGCTTCGCCCCGTGAGCCACTTTGGCGGGGGTGTTGCCGGTGAGGCGGGGCCGGGTCTTTTCGGTGCCGTCGGGGTTGAGGAGGTAGGGCGGGGTGAAGATCGCTCCGTCGGGGTGGTTCGTTGCGCAGTCGCCGCACAGACCGCCGCCGCCGGTGAAGATGCGCCCGTCGGGGAGGAGGTTGGCGACGCTGTGGTAGTTGCGCGGTACTGCCATCGAGGCCATCGCGGTGAAGGTGCCGGTCGCGGGGTTCCAGATCTCGGGGGTGAGGACGGAGCCGGCGTCGCTGAAGGGCACGGGGTTGGACTGTCCGCCGAAGACCGCAACCTTGCCGTCCGGCATGACGACGCTGTTGCTGAAGGCCCGTGCGTGGGCCATGTCGCCGGTGCGGGCGCTGACGGGTTGTGCGCCGCCGTTCAGGTTGACGGTGTAGGCGCGCTGGGTGGCTGGTGCGTTCTCGTAGGCGGTGGCGCCGCCCAGGGTGAGCAGTTTGCCGATGTCGTAGGCGACGGCGTTGCCGTTCATCGCGTCGGCGCTGTCCGCGCGCGTGCCTGCCGGGGTGATGCTGCCGTCTCCTGCGGTGGATATCCAGTTGAGCTGCTTGCTGGGACCGACATGCAGGACCCGTCCGTTGGAGGTGGCGTGCAGCCATTGGTGGTTGTCGGCCCGGTAGGGGCCTTTCGGGTCCGCGGTCATCGTGCCGGTTGCCGGCACGCCGGGCAGCCTGCGCCAGGTCCCGGTGGCGGCCGACCAGACCTCGCCGTCCTTGCCGCCGGTGCCGCCGCTCCAGGAGCCGCCGAGGACGAACGCGTCACCGTTGGAGAGCAGTGTCATGGCCTGGTAGCCGCGTGCGATGTTCATGTCGGCTGTTGAAGTCCACTCGTCGGTGGCGGGATTGTAGATGCTGGCACGCGCGGCGTTGCTGCCGCCGGTGACCAGTACCCGGCCGTCGGCGAGGAGGGCGATGCCGGGACAGAACATGTCGTGGCCCGTGTTGTCGACGCGGCGCTGGGTGATCCTGCCGGTGGCCAGGTCCATGATCGCGGTCTGGGTGTAGCCGTTGCTGCCGCCGAAGCGGTCGATGGCGTAGGCGGACCAGGCCAGGAGTTTGTTGTTGGGCAGTAAGGCGGTGGCCACCGGCACCAGGGGGAAGCTGGTCAGCCGTCCCCACGCGCCGTGGGTCGCGGGGTTGGCCGGGCCGCTCAGGCGCAGTTCGGCGGCCGAGGACCATGGACCGCGCCCGCCGGCCTCGGTGGTGGCGGTGAGGCGGACGTAGCGGGTGGTGACGGGACGGGTGAACGTGGTGCCCTTGACCCAGTCGTCGTCCTTCCAGGTGCCGGTGGCCACGGGGGCGCCGAAGGTGGTGCCGTCGGTGCTGGTCGTGACCGAGTAGGCACCGATCCGGCCGTTGGCGTTGTTGCTGGGGCGCGGCTGGTAGACGAGGCCGGAGACGACCTCTGTGCGGTGCATGTCGATGGTGATGCTGTGCGGCAGCGGCGCAGGGGTGCCCGACCACTTGCTGTGCCAGAAAGTGTCGGCATTCCCGTCCAGGACCAGTTGGGCACGGCCGTCCTCGGCCGCGGTCTCCTCATCACTGGCCGTGGCCGTCCAGCCCGCACGCGGCAGTACGGGAGCGGCAGGCTCCATCGCCGCCGCGGGGGCCGCCCCGTGATGCGGCGCAGAAAGCGGCGCCGCCTGCCCCGTGGCGGGCGGGTGCGGGCGCGCGGCGGGGATCGCGCCGTCGGCGGTAGTAGTGATCAGCGGCAGCAGCGCTGTCATGACTGCCGTCAGGGCCAGGAGAACGAGACCTCTGCTTCTGAACCGGGACAGACGGAACAACCGTGACGCACGCACCATGACATCGCCCCCGAGAGCAAGGAAGAAAGGGCCTCACGCGCGTCGTCACGAGCACGGAAGGCCATCGGCTGGTCACCGGAGAAGACCCTGTCCGGGCCCGGCCGTCCCGCCGCTTTGCCCATGCTTTGCCAAGTCGGCCCGTGCGGCGTTGAGTTGACCCGTGGCCGCGCCGAGGCAACGGGCGGTCCGCAGGTCGCTCATCCAGCCGCGGCCCGGGCGTGCGCCAGGCTCGAACAGGCGCCACCAGGGCGGCAACCACCACCCGCACCGGTCTGAAAGTGCAGGAGCTCGACACCGGCACCGACAGCGGCATCACGGTGACCGAAGCCCACATCAACGCACTG
>NZ_JBJDQK010000075.1:0-2269 GCF_044903445.1 Streptomyces sp. NPDC019890
TGTCAACCGGATCGCACACCAGGGCAACTCTTGTTCAAAGCCCCCCAGTGGCCTGCGGACGACACCTCGCGTGAGGCGCGGACGCCGTTGACACATACAGGCCGCGTTCACCCCTCTGCGAGCACGTAATGTCCATCCTCAGTACTGACGTGTCCCGTACCGTGCGCACGACCAGCACGTGGATTCTCCCCGCGACGCTCGAATCGCCCGGGCAGGCACGGCAGCAGGTAGCGGACCGGCTGCGGCACTGGTGTCACTCCCAACTTGCCGACGAAGCCGTCCTGGTCATCTCCGAACTCGTCACCAATGCGGTCCGGCACGGCGCGAGTCCCGTCTGGCACACCTTGAAGATCATCCGCGAAGCCGCCTCGTGCATCATCCGTATCGAAGTCGGGGATCACGGGTCCGGCTGGGACGGCAGCCGGGCACCTCAGAGCACGGCAAGCGACGCATGCGGCGGACGAGGTCTCCACCTGGTCGAGGCTCTCACCTCCCGGTGGGGCACCTACCGCCTGCCTCACGGCCAGCTCGTATGGGCCGAACTCACGGCGGCATCACCACACGACTGCTTGTAGTGCCTGATTCCTCCATGGACAGTGCTGGTCGAGCGGGCGGGTGCGATGCCGGTGGGAGACCGGGCGACGCTCCCCACCGCCCGCGCCGCGAACCAGCCGCGCGTGCCGTTCGTCCTGACGGGCGGCACGGTGCTGCCGGTCAACCGCGGCTGGATCCCCTCGGATCCGTCGCAGTCCGCCTTCCCTGAGATCCCCGCACCGTCCGGCGGCGGTCACCGTCACGGGGCGGCTGATGCCTCATCAGACGACCGCGGCGAGCGGCATCAACGGACCTGTCGGGGCTGCCGGCCGGATCATGTTGGTCAACAGCGAGCAGGAGGCGCTGCGCCGGGGTGCTCGGCGGCTGATCACGCGGACGGCGCCCGATCTGAGGGGCAGCACCCCTGGGCCGGCCGGCAAGCCCGGCGACGAGGATGCCGCACTGAACGACGCGTACGCCGTCCAGTGGTGGATGTCCGCCGCGGACGTCCCGGTCGGCTGGGTGGTCCTGGCCCGGCGCGAGGCCCGGGACAGGAAGGCCGCGGCCGCCGAGAAGCAAGCCCCGCTGACGGTACCGGCGTCCGGGCGGGAACGCCCCTGGGGTGTCGGCCGGTTCAGCGGCCGCTCCAGTAGCGGAAGGTGCGTTCCGGCTCGGGCAGGAGGTCCCAGGGATGGGGGGTCATGTGATGCCCTGTGCGTGTGAGGACCCGCCGGGCGTCGGCGGGGCGGTGGGCCTGGATCAGGGCGAAGGCGAGGACGTTGAGGTCGATCAGCGCCTCGGCGTGCGGGGTGGCACGGGAGTCGAACCACTGGAACAGGGCCGTGTCGAGCTCCTCGGCGACCTGCGGTTCGTTCCACAGGAGCCCCGCCCCAGGCGCCGACTGCCGCAGCCGGTGGGCGACGATCTCCACGCGGGCCGCGACGGGCAGCAGCGCGATAGGGGACCCGTACGGTGACCGGGCGGCGCTCTGCCGGGCGAAGTCCAGCATGGCGGCGACTGTTCCGTGCCCGCGCGGGGACAGGTACCGCAGCAGATCGTGGTAGGCCGTGCGGTGCCACGGGGCGCGGGAGACGGCCTCGATCCAGACGGGAACGGCGTCGTGAACGGGGACCGCGAAGGAGCGCATCAGGCCCAGCAGAGCCAGCCACGGTGTCGGGTCCGCGGTACAGACGTCGGCGGCGCGCAGGCACGCCTGCTCGGCCGGGCGGACGGCGGCCCGCCCCTCGGCCGCGGCTCTGGTGACCTGGACGAAGGCGCGCAGGACCAGGGCGTCCCCGTCGCCGGGCCGGTCGGCGGCCCAGCGCGCGCAGACCGCAGGCGGCAGGTGCCGGGCCAGTACGGAGATCCGGTGCACCCGCCGGTCCCAGTCCCGCCCCGTGCCGCGCAGCAGCTCGGCGACCGGCTCCCACACGGGGCGCGTGGGGCCCGCGCCGAGACCGTGGAGCTGTGCCGTCGGGCGGAGTCGGGTCAGGGTCAGGTGGAGGGGCTGATCGTCGAGTTCGGGGCGGACCAGCAGGGCTGTGCGGCGTCTGAGCATCTCGGTTCCGGTCATCACGTACGAAAGGGTGGTGCGGGGCGGGCGCGCCGGTCAGGGCTGGTCGGCGCGCCCGCCCCGCGGTCGTGGCCGCGGCGTCAGCAGCAGCGGCTCTGGGGCTGGGTCTCCCGGTGCCGTGTGCGCTGGGACTGGTATTCCCGGCGGGTCGGTACCGGCGCG
>NZ_JBJDQK010000076.1:0-2248 GCF_044903445.1 Streptomyces sp. NPDC019890
GTGAGAGGTACCTCGTCACGGGGCCGGAAGGGCGGGCCAGGGATGGCCTGCGCCGGGATCACGGGCGGTACGCATCGTGCCCCGAGCACGCGCTCGCAATGACGAACGACTCGGCCGCTACCGCCGCACACTGCAACCCGGCCTCAACGTCGTCATCCGTTACATCGACCGCGTCCATCCAGTGATCGACCTGCGGGAACAGGTCGTATCCTTCAAACCGCAAGCGGTCATCACTGAGGACAACTGGTCGTCGAGATCGACACCGTCTTGTACTAGCCGATCGCGCCCGGCCACGGCCGAGCATCTGGCCTGCCTTCCCGGCATCCAGGTGCGAGGACGTGGATCGTGTGCACCGCCGCGCCCTTGACGCGGGCGATCAGCTTCGGCGACGACCAGCGCAGCTTCGTGCCGTAGGCAGGTGCGTCGGGGACCACGTCCTCACCGCAACGACGGCAGGACCCATCGTCACCCCGGCCGCAGTTGACGACCACCGGACCTGCGGTTTTCCTCTGGGCTAGTCCCGTGAAGTCGATCAGACGTCGATCGCACCGAGCTGCTGCAGCAGGCCGAGGTCGTCGAAGTTCCACCAGCTCTCAGCAAGCTTGCCGCCCTCGCAGCGGAAGGTGGCGTGGCCGGTCCCTGAGACCTCTCGGCCGGTGGCCTCCATGCCCTGGAACGCGCCCACGTGACGCCCCTTGAAGGACAGCCGTGCGCACACCATGTCACCCTCGGCCATCAAGCCCTCGATGGTGGCCACCGGTTCAAATGCTTCGAGGATCTCCCGGTTCTCGACCTTGGCCTGCGCGAGCCCCATGTCGTACGACGACAGGGACGGGTCGTGCTCCCGGTAGTCGGCGGTGCACATCGCGTCCACTGCGTCGAGGTTCCTCGCGTTGACCACGTCCTCGAAGAAGCTACGGACCACAATCTTGTTCAACTGCTCGTCCCGCATGACGTCGAGGTCCGTGAACGACGGCTCCCCGTCGCACAGGGCCACCATCTCCTGGAAGATCCGGTCGGTCTCCGGCAGGTGTGAATTCTTCATCGCCTCCTCGTACGAGGGGAACTCCACGATTTCCACGACGTGCGTGGCGTCGGCGCGGTCCCGCCCCACGATCGAATGCGTAGCCGTCCGCTTGCCCTGAGTCGCCTCGACCCATGTGTCCATCAACCTGTTCAACTCATCAGCCCTGCTCGTCTTGCAGTCGATGACCTGCACGAACGTCATGACGCCTCCCACTGGTCGGAGAGCTTCGGGCCCCTTCAGGTTATGCCCGGTTCGGGACGTATGCCCTGTTGGTCCACTGCCAGGACGTGGCGTGCGGTCGCCTCGTTTCCTCGGCATCGACGTGTCGGATCCGGCATGGTCGACCTGGCCTTCTTCGAAGACAGCCACGACGCCCGCGCCCACACCATCTTCCACAGCGGGCTGCTCCTGGTCCGCGGCACCATCCAGCGCCGCGGCGGCCGCAACACCGTCACCGGATCCATGGTCTGGGACCTCGACAAACCCGCCGCCGCCCGCCGCCCGCCGCGACCACGGCCCCGAAGCCGTACACCGCCTCCTCGGCCCCGACGCCACCCCCCACCCCAGCGCCACCCGCGGCCAGAAGCGACGTTCCGCAACCATCCCGCAGGAGACCGGAGCCGAACTGCACCCCTGGGCCGACCTGCAGCGCATCCGCCGTGGTCGTGTGAGAAGCCGTGCTTACCGGTCAAGGGGCATGACTGATCGAACTGGTTACTGACCGGGTGGTCTTCGGTGGGTGCGGCATGAAGCCAGGGCCTCCGTCGCCGTTGTCGCGATCGGGCTCTGGCTGCGCTCGTGGTCAGCCGGGCAGAACCGGTCGTCTGATGAACTCTCCTATTTCCGCGTTGAGTTCGACCGTCGCCTGGTGCTGCAGTCCGTGGTGGCCAACGCTGGGCAGGACCGTGATCTCGGCATGGGGCAGCAGCGCCGCGCCCACCTCCGCCACCCGGCTGGTGTCGTGTGCTCGGCTGCGGCCGGCGAGCAGGATCAGTACGGGTGTCCGGAGCGCGTGCAGGGCGGCCGCACCCGGGCGCGGCCCGATGACCGGGCGGGCCTTCTTGAAGCTGGCCGCTGGTTCCTGCAGCCGCAGCCAGGCCGGGTCGAGCGGTGCGCCGCGGCTCTCCCAGCGCAGGAACGAGCGGACGCGCGCGGGGCTCGGCGCAAGCAGCACCGGCAGTGCCCGCAGCAGGTATCCGGGCCGGTATCCGGCGAAGCAGC
>NZ_JBJDQK010000077.1:0-2174 GCF_044903445.1 Streptomyces sp. NPDC019890
GTGATGACCGTGGATCACCTCGGACCAGGCACCACCTACACGGTCGACTCGATGCCCCCGGCCCGCCCGCCGCAGTTCCGGCTGCCGGCGCTGCGCGCCGGATCCACCGGTCGCGCGGCGCTCGACGTACCACCCGGATCACCCACGGCTCTCGAGGAGTTCACCCGCGGCGCCACCGCCGACGCACATGCCCCGTACGCTCGTGCGACCGCGATCGCCACCCGGCTGCGCACCTCGTACACACAGGATCCCCGTTCCCCGGGCCTGCCCTCATACGGCGGAATCGCACGATTCCTGGAGGACAAGCAGGGACCGCCGGCGCTGTTTGCCACCGTCTTCGCCCTTGCCGCACGCTCTTCAGGACTGCCCACGCGACTCGTGGTCGGCTTCACACCGCGCGCAGCCGCAACCGACGCTCCCCACCAGGTGAGGGGCAGCGACGCAAAGGTCTGGAACGAGGTGTACTTCACGGACGCAGGCTGGGTGCCCTTCGACCCCGTACCGCCTGCCGGCCGCGCCCGGAGTTCCGCCGGGGAGCCGCCTGCTTCCTCGGTAAAACCCCGGCCGTCGCAGGCACCGAAGAGCGCCTCCCCACGCCCAGCCGACCCGCCGAGGTCCGTACGACCCGTCCCGCGAGCCCTGCCGAGCACGCACGTCCGTGATCTCGGCTCGCTGATCGCGGTGTTGTGCAGTCTGCTCGCGGCGGCGCTCTACGGAGCCCGGGCCCTGCGGCTGATCGTGCTGCCCGCAGTACGCTCCCGGCGTGCCCGGCGGCTCGGGAAACCCGCCGAACGGGCGCGCGGCGCCTGGCGGTTTGCCGTCGATTGCCTCGGGGACGCCGGCGTCCCTATCGGGCCATCGGCGGACGTCACCCAAGTATCCCGGCTCATGGCACAAACCGCAGGACCCGACGCCGTGGCTTCGACCGTCGCCCTCGCGCGTATCGCCCACCGGGCGCTGTACGGCGAGCCGGATTCCAGGGAAAACGGCGGCAGCCGACCGTACCTGGCGCAGGAGGACGCCGACCGTGCCTGGGACCGCAGCGACCATGTGTGCGCCGCGCTGAGGCGTCGGGCCGGACGACTCGGTAGCCGGATGTGGCTGCTCGTCCTCCCCCGCCCTCTGCTCGTGCGATGGCGGCGATCCCGGATCGGCCGACTGCCGGCCCCTGCTTTGAGCGACGACGTGTCTCTCGGGCAGACACCGGCCGGAAGGGCAACGGGATGAGAAGGTCAGTGGTGTTCCCTCCCGCCGCCCTCGCCGCGCCCGGCGCCGCCGCGGTCCTGGTGGCAACCGGCCGCACCAGCGACCCCGAACGGTTTCCCTCGGTGCCGGCGGCCAGAAACTCCGCCAAGGATCTCGCCCAACTGCTGACCGATCGATGTGCCATGCCCCCCGAGCGCATCACGACCGTGGTCGACCCGCCGGGGCCCGAGGACATTATCGGCGCCGTGCGGGCCGGCGTGAGCAGCTCCCCCGACCTGTTGTTCCTCTACTTCGTCGGCCACGCGGACATCGGCGTGGACAACGAACTGCGGCTGACCACCGGCAGGACAGGGCTGCAGGGAGCCGCCGCGAAGTACGCCTCCCTCGACTTCCGTGACCTTCTCGAGGAGATCTGCTCCGCCGCCCCCCGGCCACGCTGTCTGGTGGCGATTCTCGACTGCTGCTACTCCGGACGTGCGCTCTCAGCGGACCTCGGCCCACTGCGCCAGAGCTGTCTGCTGGTCTCCGCCGCTCATGACGAGCAGGCGCTCGCGCCGGTGGGCGACCGGCACACTGCACTGACGGGCGGCCTCATCCGGCTGCTGCAACACGGTGCGGCCGAGCTGTCGGCCGAACTCACCCTGCAGGATGTCGCATCCCATCTCTCCCGGAACCTGACGCCGGTGCCGATGATGCAGTCGAGGGGCAGCGCCGGACTGCTGGTCCTGGCCCGCAATGCCCATCCGGACGCTGTCGAGGTGAGCACGGCCGTACGGACACAGCACGGCCGGGACAGCGGCGAGTGCCCCTACCCCGGGCTGTCGCCCTTCGACGAACACAACGCCCGCTGGTTCCACGGCCGCGCCCGGCTGACCAGCCGCCTGGCGGTCTCGCTGACCGCTCCTTTCGGGCCGCCGCTGCCGTTGATGCTGGTCGGCGCATCCGGCTCCGGGAAGTCGTCGCTCATC
>NZ_JBJDQK010000078.1:0-2173 GCF_044903445.1 Streptomyces sp. NPDC019890
GTGCGCCGTGAGGCGCTTGTTGTTCGAGTGGAGGTGAAAGACCACCACCAATTCCCTGTCGCAGCAGGGGGTTTGAAGCTGAGGGCAGTTCGAGCCGGGAGGTGCCGGTGAGGACGGCAAGCGGCCCTGACAAAGCCGGGACGTGCCAGTACTGCCAGATGGCGCGGGTCCGGCGAGCGAGACGGAAAGGAGTACGAGAGGAACCGGTGCTGACGCTCCCTTAATCCACACCAGCTCGAATCTGGTGGATATGGGCTGGATGCGGTGCGTTTCCGCCTTGATAACGGGGCGGGAAACTTCCCGAGGACCGCCACTCTGGGCTCGGGGAGGCCACAGCGAAGTGCTGCGGGGTAACTGTGGCGATGCCGCGGGGGTAGAGCCGGGCTCCTAGTCCGTCGATCGAACAACGAGTGAACACGGGAACCGTCCTGGCCCTGACCTGGGGCAGCGCGTCCAGCGCCGTTCGAGGCTGGGCCCACCGTCGGCCGATCGGGCCGGGACGGGGCGGAGCCGCCGTAGTACTCCGAGCCGGGGAAAGCCCGGCACATGGGGAAGGGCGGCAGCGGAATCGAGAAGGGAAGGAGGCTGCAATGCCGAAAGACGCACTGCTGAATAGCAATGCCCCTGAGGCCCCTATGGGGTCTCACCAGCGGGTATCGGGGATGCAGACCAAACTTCACCGTTGGGCGGCGGCCGATAAGGGCCGCAGGTTCGACGATCTGTTCAACCTCGTGCACGACCCGGCGACGCTGCTCGTGGCGTTCGAACGGGTCGCGGGAAACAAGGGCGCGAACACCCCAGGCGTCGACGGCCTCACGGCCGTCAACGTGGAGCGCGAAATTGGCACTCAGGGGTTCCTGGAGGACCTTCGGCGCGTACTCAAGACGGGTGAATTTCGCCCGCTGCCGGTGCGTGAACGCAAGATCCCCAAGCCCGGTGGTAGTGGGAAGGTGCGCAAGCTCGGCATCCCGACCATCGCCGACCGGGTGGTCCAGGCCGCTCTCAAGTTGGTGCTGGAGCCGATCTTCGAGGCCGACTTCAAGCCGGTTTCGTACGGTTTCAGGCCCCTGCGGCGGGCACACGACGCGATCGCCGAGATCCACTTCTACGGAACCAACGGCTACCGCTGGGTCCTGGACGCGGATATCGAGGCGTGCTTCGACTCGATCGACCACACGGCCCTGATGGACCGGGTGCGAGCGCGGGTCAAGGACAAACGCGTGCTGCTGCTGGTCAAGGCGTTCCTCAAGGCCGGCGTCCTCACCGAGAGCACCGTCCGCGAGACGTCCTACACCGGCACCCCGCAGGGCGGCATCCTCTCCCCTCTGCTGGCGAACATCGCTCTGTCGGCGCTCGACGAGCACCTGATGAAGCCGTGGGAGCCGGGCGGGAAGACGTCCACCACCTCTCGACGCGGACAGCGTCGTCGCAAGGGTCTGCCGAACTGGCGGATCGTCCGCTATGCAGACGATTTCGTCGTCCTCGGGGACAGCAATCGCGACGACGTCGAAGTGGTGCGCGAGGAGATTGCCGACGTGCTCCGACCTTTGGGTCTTCGCCTTTCTGAGGCCAAGACGCAGGTGGTGCACATGTCGGAGGGGTTCGACTTCTTGGGGTTCCGCATCCAGTGGCGCCGCAAGCGAGGAACGGACAAGTGGTACGTCTACACCTTCATCGCTGACCGGCCTATCCGGCAGCTGAAGGACAAGATCCGTGCCCTGACGAACAGAAAGTCGCAGCAGGACCCAGGACAAGTGCTGATCAGGCTCAACCAGATCATGCGCGGCTGGGCCAACTACTTCAAGCACGCAGTCGCGAAGGTCACCCTGAAAACCCTCCAGAATTTCGTCTGGCATCGGGTGATCAGCTGGTGGATCGTGATGTACCGCTGGAGGTGGAAGGACGTCCGCCGACGTTTCACCGACCACAACGGCCGGTGGCACAAACCCTCGGCGGGTGGGATCGAACTGTTTGACCTTCAAGCGGTATCGGTCACCCGATACCGCTACCGAGGCAACACGATCCCCAACCCCTGGAACGGCCTCAACCGCGCCTGAACGGCAGAGTCCGTGGAGAGCCCGTTGCGTGGAGACACGCACGGCGGGTTCGGCGAGCGGCACGGAGAAACGGACCGGTGGCAACACCGGCACCGCGCTCCGTGCCGACTCAACCC
>NZ_JBJDQK010000079.1:0-2155 GCF_044903445.1 Streptomyces sp. NPDC019890
CGACACCAGCAACACGGTGCCGGCCAGTCGGGTCCAGACGGTCGGGGCCCGGTCGGTCAACCGGTCCAGCCACTTTCGCGTCGCTGAGGCGAGCAGGGAGACGACGAGCGTGCTGCCGGCGACGAGGGGCAGGCCGACGACCTGGGGCGGTCGTCCGTCGCGGGCATCGACGCGAAGTTCGACGCCGAGGCTGCGGGCTGCGGTCCACAGCAGGGCTGTGGCCAGGACGGCGCCGCCGACCGCGCATGCGTGGCGGCGGAGGCTCGGGGTGGCCCGGCGGGTGGATGTGGCAGTCATCATGGCATTCCTTCGGGGGTGGGGACGGTCGTGCCTGGGCGGGGTCTTTGCGGGCGAAGAGGTGTGTGGTGGGGAGGCGTACGCCGGTTCCGGCCAGGGGTTCACCGGGAGGGTGATCGAGACGAACGGACCCATCGGGCGTCTCGGCCGCAGGGCAACCCGCTCATTCGCCGTCCAAGATCGGAAGGAGCAGGCGTGAGCGGGAGTGAACCGTGTTGACGCCCGCGATCCCGACGGGAGCGTGGCTGAACAGCAGCATGGGCTGGAAGTCCTCGCGGGTGTCGTCGCTGGTGAGGATCAGCCGGATGCGGTGCCCGCGGTGGAACCGGCGGGCGTTGGCGACCAGCGGTAGGCGGTAATCGACCGGCTCGCCCGAAGGGATAGGGATCCGCGCCTGCATCGGGAGGACGGGCCTGCCCGCCTCACTCGCGGCCTCATCGACGTGGCGCATGCCGGCGCGCAGCCAGCCCTGGGTGATGTCGGCGGCCTTGCCGTCCGGGCCGACGTCTTGCAGGAGCAGGATCCATGCCGTGTCGGTCGCGCTGCTGGTGGCGGCGAGCCGTAGTTCGGGGTGGCCGACCATATCGATGTCGTCAGGAAGGGGGTCGCTGGTCCAACTCAGCTGTACGGACATGGCGTTCGCGCCGTCGGTGGCGTAACTGCGCTCGCCCGGCCGCTCGTCGGCCGTGAGGGAGCCGTCGGCGTTGAGGGCCAGGGCGATGTGGGTGGCCGGCGGGGGCCAGGAGTCGGCGGTGCGCCACTGTTCGGCCCCGGGCAGCCAGTAGCGGATGGCAGGGCCTTCGAGAATGCCGGTGTCCCGGCCCTTGAGCCAGTGGTCGAACCAGGCGAGGGCCTCGATGTGCATGCTTTCCCATGGCCAGGGCAGGCTGTGGTCCCCGAGCATGGTCATGCGCACGTGCGGGTTGTGGGCGAGGGCGTCCCAGGCTTCGAAGAGGCCGGTCAGGTGGAGGGGGACGTTGGACCACTCGCCGCCGAGGTAGACGGGGATGTCGACACCGGCGAGCAGTCCGGTCAGGTCACGCTCGTCCCACCACGCATCCCGGGTGGGGTGCTCGGTGGCGACTGCGTTCAACAGGGCATTCCATGGGTGGGCGTCGTGGCGGAAGCGGCTGACCAGCCGCAGGCCGCGGTTCGCCTGGACGCCGTCGGTGTGGCTGAACCGCCGGTGGATGGCGGGGATGGCGAGGAACCGGCGCAGGAGGCGGGACAGGCCCTTGCGGTAGAGGCGGTCGCCGTGGGCGGACAGGACGCCCAGCGCATGGATCCAGGGGGTGATGAAAGCCTCGCTCAAAAGGCCGTTGTGGTAGGCGGCTTCCCGGACCTGGACAGTGACGTTGAAGGGGAACAGGGCCTTGAGGTGTGGCGGGCGCTGGGTGGCCGCCTCCATCTGGCTCATGGCGTAGTAGCTGATGCCGATCATGCCTACGTTCCCGTCGCACCAGGGCTGCCTGGCGACCCACTCGACCAGGTCGAACAGGTCCTTGCGCTCCTGCTCGTCGAAGAAGCTGTAGGTGCCGCCCGAGCCGACCGTGCCGCGGAGGTTGGCGATGACATGGGCGTAGCCGCGCGGCACCCAGAAGTCGCTGGTGCCGGCCTCGATGACGGCCGCGGGGGCGCCCAGGTCCTGGAGCTGGCGGGGATAAGGGGCCGCCGCGATGAGCGCGGGGAACCTGCCGTCCGCGTCGGGTCGGTGAATGTCGGCCAGGAGCTGGGTACCGTCGCGGACCGGGACGGGCACATTGTCCTCGCGGGTCGTCCCGTGGAGGGCCAAGGACAGGTTGCGGTACTGACGACCGGTGGTCTGCGGTCCGTTGAGCTGACGCTGGCCGGGCTCCAC
>NZ_JBJDQK010000080.1:0-2073 GCF_044903445.1 Streptomyces sp. NPDC019890
GCGCAGAGTGGCTGTTCGATGTCTTGGCGGATGGCCGCCCCGAGGCGTATCAGCTGTTCGTTCACGATCCGTGCTCGGGCTCCACGGCCCTTGCACGACCCCTGGCACAGGTGCTCGGCCAGCTTCAGGTCGATCCGTGCGCCGCGGCCGGGATCGCCTCCGCGGGCAGCACGGTGAGACGTTCGGTGAAGCTGGCCGTGCCGTCCAGCTCAATCAGACGCAGGAAGGTGAAGAACGTCCTCGCCTGCGTCTCCCCACCCATCTTCAGCTCGACAGGGACGTTGCGCACGTCGCACTCCGCGAACCGTGTGGCGCGGGTCCCCGGGACAGACGTGTTGCACCAGTCGACGGCCATGACCCGCGCGGCAGTGTCCGCGGGCAGCGGCTTGTCCGCAGACGGACCGAAGCACACCTGACGGCCATCGTCGTCGACGGGCCCGCACTGGTCGGCCTCAGCTGACCTGGCGGCGCCGGCGGCGGGGGCACTCAGCGGCTTGGTCTGCTCGGTGCTGGGGCCGACGTCGAACCAGCTCGGATCGGGCGCAGAATAGTTCGGCGTAGGCAACGTCAGGTCGACAGGCAGCTCGATGCGGAACCGCTTCCACGGCGACCACGATGCCTCGTACAGGGAGCCATCGTAGGCGGAGGTGTGGAACACGTAGTCGACGTTCGTCTGCAACCTGCCGACCGCGTTCACCGAGACGGTTGTACCGGACGCCACGTAGGGGGACACGATGACGCCGTACTCATTGTCGGAGATCGTGACCTTGGTCTTCGGCTTCCCTGCGGCGTCGGCCGTCCACACCTCGAAGGTCAGGTTGGCCTTGTCGCCGTCGGCGTCGGTCACCGAGTTCTTGAGCATGATCTTCTGCGAGTTGACGAGCTGGACGCCGAGGTTGTCCTGCTTCTTCGAGGGGGTGGCCGAGGGGTACTTGCCCGACACCGCCGGGCTCCGGCCATGATCCCCATGTCGCTTTCAGGTCCTGCGGCGGGACGGCTCGACGGTGCGGCATTCGGGTGTGAGTACCACGAACGGCTTTCCCGAACGACTGCAGGACCTCCAGCTGGCGCTGAACCGCGTGCCAGCGCAGAACGCGCAGCTCAGCCGTTCACTGCCGTGGAGCGTTGATGCGACGCCGGGCCGGACTTACGAGCGACCATTGGTGGGCGCTCGGACCGAGACCGTCACCTGCCCCGCCTCCCCCGGGTACACCCCCGAGCAGATCACGCAACGGCAGCAGATGTGGCGGCGCATGCTGGGGCTCGCTGCCGCGATCACCACGCATCCTGGTCGAGGTCGGCTGGGCGGGCTGGTGTGCGGGGGTCCGCTTTGCCGGAGTGTTGTGTGTGGCCGGCAGGGCGTATTCCGGAAGGCTTGGGGGCTGAAGGCCGGGCAGGTCCGTGGGCCCGGGGAGCGCCGCGCGCCCGGGGTTGCCCGCGGGCATGGGGACCGTGCAGCTGTTGAACAGCGGGCCGGGCGGGCTCTGTTGGGAGATCCGGAACGCCCAGTGCATCAGGTACGCGCGTTCGACGGGCCGATAGGTCCTCTCAACGTGGACGGTCGCACCAGCGGCCTGCCAAGCCGCGAGGAAGCGCTGTACCGAGGTCCGGAACGACTGGGCCAGATCTGCCACATCGGGGTCCTGCCGGGCTGTGCAGCAGCATCTGTCCTGGGTCTTCCCGCGGCGTTCACTTGACGATGACGTCCCCGGCCGGCGGGGGCGGGGGCGGGGCGGGTGCGTCCGGAGGGGAGGAGTTGCTGGTGTCGTTCCCGGCTGGCGGGGGCGGGGCGGGTGCGTCCGCAGGGGAGGAGTTGTTGGTGTTGTCCTCGGCCGGTTTGGGCGGGGCCGGGGCATCGGGTGCCGGGGAATTGTTGGTGTCGTCCTTGGCCGGCGGGGGCGGTGTAGGCGTGTCGGGGCAGGGGGGGCCGTTTTTGCCGCCGCTGCCGGAGCCGCCTCGGCCGTTTTTGCCGTTGTTGCCGCCGCAGCGGCCGTTGCCGCCGCGGCCGCCGGCGCCGCCTGTGCCGGCGCCGCCCGGTGCGGTGCAGATGGTGGCGTCGGTTACGGTGCCGTT
>NZ_JBJDQK010000081.1:0-1981 GCF_044903445.1 Streptomyces sp. NPDC019890
GCTGGCGTCCTATCTCCAAGCCAACACCACTGCAGGCGGGACCGGCCGTCGCCTCGACGGCCGCACGCTGTCCAGCACGGACCTGATCCTGCACGAGCTGTGGCCGCTGGCCGGCGCACGCCGGCCCCGGGCCATCGCCACGCTGCTGGCCGCAGCCCTCATCGCGCCGGCGCCCGTCGCCTGGGCGATGCTGCAGCTGACAGCCGGGCCCCTGAACCCGGCGTCGATCATCCTTATCCTGCTGTTTGTAGTGATGTGCCTGGCTACGGCGGGGCTGTGGCAGCCGGAATGGCCGCAGCCGCACCGCATCAGCCGGGAACGGTTGCAGGCTCTGCACCCTTGGCGTGTTTCGGTGGGCGGACTGTTCCTGGTGCTGCTGGGCTTGTGGCATACATCGGGCTGGATCGTCGCGGCCCTGTGCGCGCTTGGCATGCATTACCACTTGCTGGGAGGCGACCGTGCACCGGTCACCGATCCTCGCATCCCCTTGCGTGAAGACTCGAAGAACTGGTTCGTCCTCACGGCACTCCTTACCGGTCTCGGTGCCGTCCTCGTCGCTCTGGATTGGCATGACAATCCTGGCACCAACATCCTGAACGCGACCCTGGTGCTGGGAGTCGCGGTCCTGACAACCGCCTGGCTCACGGCAGGACTCCTGGTCCGTCCGCTGGTGGCGGCCGCAGCTGTGGCGTTTGCCTACTCGGACCCTCTTCGAACCTCATGGGTACAGCGAGCGCACACCCTCGCCGTTGGATCCAGGGACCGGATGGAACGCGGGATGGCGCTGGGAGCCTGCCTGCGCTACCTGGCGCTGCTGCTGTGTACCTGTACCCGTGGCCGACTGCCTTGGCGGCTGGGCCGTTTCCTCGACGACTGCTACCACCTGGGCCTGCTCCGCATCGCCGGAGCAGGCTGGCAGTTCCGGCACCGAGAACTGCAAGAACACCTCGCCGCCAACACCCGACCGCCCTCGACGCAATAGGACTCCGTTAGGTCTGTCTGGATCTTGGAGCTCTGCTGGGCAGGGCTGGACTGCCCAGCAGAGGCTGCCGGGGTCGTCTCGGTGACCATGGATGCCGGCGTCGTCCGCCCGGGGTCCTTCTCTGTGGCAGACGACGCTTCGAAGGAGACGATTCGGTGGGCGCTGACGGTGACGCAGCCGGAGTAGCCGCCCCGCTGTTGGGTGCCCGCCGCGTCCGCCTGACCGGGGACAGGGATGTCGGCGTGGAAGCCTTCAGAGTATGACCAGAATTCGGGGTCGGGCCCTGTGTCTCGCATGAACTCGAACTGGTAGCCCTGGTACATGAAGAAGACGCGGAACCCGAACTGTAAGGGTTCCGCAGCGGGTTCGCACCGGTCCAGGGGACAGAGTCCGGTATATGCAGGAGGCTTCGCCAGGCTCTGCGCCTATCCGGCGCCGGAGTTGCCGGATGCTGCTGAGGTAGGGCGAGGTACGGAGCCCACGGACTCGGTACCCTTCAATGGCCCCGCACCACAGCCGCCATCGATACCACGGAGGCGGCAGGGTTCGGACAGTCGATGCCCCCAGCCCTTGAACACCATCCATCCGCGGACCGGTGTCCCACGGCGGTACCACCCCGAGCGGCTCGGGAGGTTGCAGAGGGTCTGCGACATGTTTCAGTGACCCACGTCGTGGTCGCCGGCTTCGACGAGTCCGCTCTCGTACGCGAAGATCACGATCTGGATGCGATCGCGCAGACCGAGCTTGGTGAGGATGCTCGACACGTGCGACTTGACGGTAGCGGCCCCGATGAAGTGCTCTTCGGCGATCTCCGAGTTGCTGGCTCCTCGAGCGACGGCGACCAGTATCTCGCGCTCCCGGTCGGTGAGTCGCCCCAGTCGGCTCGCAACTGCCGTGTTGACGGTGCGGTGCTCGGCGAACCGGTCGATGAGGCGCCGAGTGATCGATGGCGCGAGCAGCGCCCCGCCTTCGGCCACGGTGCGCACAGCGGTGGCGAGT
>NZ_JBJDQK010000082.1:0-1963 GCF_044903445.1 Streptomyces sp. NPDC019890
TGCCGCCTGTGGGGACGAAGGCGCCGTCAAGCGACCAGCGTTCGCCGTTGAAGAGGGTCAGCGTGCACAGACGCCAGCGGTCGGGTGCGCCGCCGGTCACGATGAAGAGGGGTTGACGGGGCGATCGCTGCCAGCGGGGAAGCTGCGCGAGCGGGTCGACGGCGGGAGCTGTGTGCACAGGAGTCCTGAACCGGTCCCGGACGTCATATCCGTTGTTACCGTGCAGCCACGGCATCGTCTGCGTCACGCCGGCGGCGACGGCGGCCAGCACCGCGACCCAGGCCAGTGCGGTGGCGCTGGTCAGGCGGGTTGCGTTCTGCAGTTGGAGTCCGTTCCCGGCACGGACCGGCAGTCGCCGCGCCGTCGGACCCTGTCCGAGCAGTAGCCCCAGGGAGACGGTGAAGACGAGGGCCTGTGGCAGGACCGACCCCACGCCCGGCACACAGCAGACCACGGCGATGACCATCAAGACAGTCGCTGGGAGGCAGGCGACGGCTCGCACCCGTACCCGTAGAGCGGCCTCCGAGCCCACCGCCGATGCCAGCCATGTGGTCAGAAAGGGAAACGTGAGCAGGACCGGATCGTCGGGTGCCGGCAGTCCGGTGCTCAGCAGCCGCGCCCATCCGTCCAGGGCCGCTCCGCCCGTGGCACGCAGGGCCGGCCACAGGGCGGTGAGATCTTCGGCACCACCGAAGAGGGCGATCGCGCAGCTCAGGACGCCCAGCGCGACCGAACCTAGCAGTGTCCGTTCCACCGGCGGTCGGCTGCGCCGCCATGCCAGGGCCGCGGTGCACAACGCCGGTGTCAGCGCGGCGACGGTGAGCGGCAGCAGGAGCGGCTGGAGGCCGAACGCTCGATGGAAGGCCAGTCCGGCACTCCAGGCCGCGGCCCCGGCGAACAGCGGCGCGGCGATCCCGCGTCCGTCCCGCATCTTCGCGCTGCCTGCCGCAGGCCGCTGTGTCGCCGGCGCGAGGACCCCTGTCATGGGCGCCTTCCCCTGCTCGCCTGTTGTGCGGCCGCGGCCCATACGGCCGCTGCGTGAACGGCGTCGGCGGCGTGGTGAACGGTGACACGCCCGGCGGACGGGCCTGCCGGGTACCTTCCTGCACCGTGGGGAGACAGGCGTATGACGACGACCCGTGAACTCGGGCCGAGAAGGTGAGGGGGCAATGCCGGGGGAGTGGGCCGGGCCGCACCGGTGACCACGGTGAAGCACGAGTCCTTGGAGAGTGTGCACGCCCGTCCGGTCTCGGCCCGGGTAGCGGTCGCCGTGCGGCCGGAACCACCGTCCGGATCTTTGCGGGGCCGGACCCGGGACAGGGCAGTCAGCACCTGTGGTACGCCGGTGTGCTCCACTCGCCGAGGGCGGGTACCTGCGTCGCGCTGCCACAGGTGTGCGGCCGTCCCTGCGCGGAGTGCGCCGACGAGCAGAGAGGCCGTCAGGTCGACGGCGTGCTCGAAGGACTCCTCCCCGTCGTATGCCGAGGCATCCAGGTCGAGCAGCACGTGCATGCTGGGCAGAGCCGGTTCGTTTGACCGGCGGATCAGCAACTGTCCGGTGCGGACGCTGCTGAGCCAGTGGATGTGACGTGGATCGTCTCCGGCGGTGTACTCGCGCAGGGCGAAGAAATCGCCTGCGAGTGTGGGCGTGGCCCGCCGTCCGGTGCCGGTTGCGGTGGCCGTGCGGGAAGCCGCCCGTACCGCCACCGATACGAGTGCGGGGTTCACCTGGACGGTCCGGCTGTCGGCCACCCTCGTGTCCTGGCGAAAGAGGCCGAAGGGGTCCTGTTGCCGCACGATGAGGGGCCCCGCACGGAACACCCCGCGCCGGTGCACTGGCAGTTCGGCCGTCAGCGTGGTGGATCCCGCCGCCGGGCGTGGCAGTACGAGCGACTCGGCCTCTCGGTCCGGGCTCTGGGAGATCAGGTGCAGCTCGGCGAGCAGCGGCAGTGGTCCGTCCCGC
>NZ_JBJDQK010000083.1:0-1930 GCF_044903445.1 Streptomyces sp. NPDC019890
GCCTGCTCGTACGCCTCCGCCGTCACGTTGGCGTGCGCGGCCAGCTCGGCCGGCGGTGCGAACCGCCGTTCTTCCTTGAGCAGGTTGGCCAGGCTTTCGTTACTCAATTTCTTGTTCCTCATGGTCTGTTGCGGAAGATGAAACGATGGAGGCATCGGCAAGGACACCGAAGGGGCGGTGGGCGGGCTCAGTTCGCGCCAATGCCCGTCAGGGAGCGGATCTCCAGCTCCGCGTGCTTATCTGCGCCGTGCTCCTCGGGCCGGGACAGCACTGTGCCGAGCCACCCGAGCAGGAAGCCGAGCGGAATGGAGATCAGTCCCGGGTTCTCCAGCGGGAAGAGATGGAAGTCCGCGCTCGGGAACATGGACGTCGGCTTGCCCGAGACCACCGGGGAGAAGATCACCAGCAGCAGGGAGGAAGCCAGGCCGCCGTAGATGCCGGACAGCGCGCCCTTGGTGTTGAACCGCTTCCAGAAGAGGCTGTAGACGATGGTCGGCACATTGGCGGATGCCGCGATCGCAAAGGCCAGCGCCACCAGTGCCGCCGTGTTGAGCTTGTCCGCAAGCATGCTCAAGGCCACCGCGACAGCTCCGATCGCCACCGCCGACCAGCGGGCCACCCGCACTTCCTGCTTCTCACTGGCCCGGCCCTTGCGGATGACATGGGCGTACAGGTCATGTGCGAAGGAGGCCGAGGAGGCCAGCGTCAGGCCGGCCACCACCGCGAGGATGGTCGCGAAGGCGACCGCCGAGATGACGGCGAGCAGCAGTGCTCCGGTACTGGTCCCCGGGCCGCCGCCCAGTTCTTCGGCGAGCATCAGCGCCGCGGTCGTACCGGCCGGGTTGGACGTCTTGATCGCTTCCGGTCCGATCAGCGCCGCCGCGCCGAAACCGAGCGCGATGGTCATGAGGTAGAAGATGCCGATGATCGCGATGGCCCAGTTCACCGAGGTTCGCGCGGCTCGTGCGGTGGGAACGGTGTAGAAGCGGACCAGGATGTGGGGCAGGCCGGCCGTGCCCAGGACGAGGGCGAGGCCGAGGCTGATGAAGTCGAGCCGGGTGAGTGAGCTGATGCCGTACTTCAGTCCCGGATCGAGGAAGGCGTCGCCCTTGCCACTGGCGTCGGCCGCTGAGCCGAGAAGTGAGGAGAGGTTCCAGCCGAAGCGGTTCATCACCATTACGGTCAGCAGCAGCGCTCCGGCCATGAGCAGGCCGGCCTTGATGATCTGCACCCACGTGGTGCCCTTCATCCCGCCGACGGTGACGTAGAGGATCATCAGTGCGCCGACGCCGAGAATGATCCACTTCTTGGCGCCGTCGCCGGACACTCCGAGCAGCAGTGCGACCAGCGAGCCCGCGCCGACCATCTGGGCCAGCAGGTACACGATGGAGACGACGATGGTGGAGATACCGGCGGCCGTACGGACCGGACGCTGCCGCAGTCGGAACGCGAGGATGTCCGCCATGGTGAACCGGCCGCTGTTGCGCAGCGGTTCGGCGACGAGCAGCAGGGCCACGAGCCAGGCGACCAGGAATCCGACCGAGTAGAGGAAGCCGTCGTAGCCGAAGAGAGCGATGGATCCGGTGATGCCGAGGAAGGATGCCGCGGACATGTAGTCGCCGGAGATGGCGAGACCGTTCTGGAAGCCGCTGAACGACCGTCCTCCGGCGTAGAAGTCGGTGGCGTTCCTGTTGTTTCTGCCGACCCAGACGGTGATGCCCAGGGTGACGGCGACGAAGAGCAGGAACAACGCGATGATCATCGTGCGGTTCTGCGAGGTGCTGGACGCGGCGAGTGTGCCGGTCCCGAGGAGCGCAGTGCCGTTCACACCTCACCTCGCGCGGGGGCGAGAGGGTCGATGGCCGGCTGGGCGGCGAAGCGCAAAGAATCGGCGATCGGGTCGAGCCGGGTCTTCGCGTAACGGGTGTAG
>NZ_JBJDQK010000085.1:0-1848 GCF_044903445.1 Streptomyces sp. NPDC019890
TTACCGTCTTCGGATCTGGCCCCGGGGACGTCCACGCATCTGCCGCTGGCGACTCCGACGATCGTCGTGCCGGCGGCCTTGGCGTCGTGGAAGACCTGGAATGACCACAGGGAGTAGCCGTACTGGGTGGCGCGCTGGGTTCCGTTCATCCGGATGTACCGTCCGGTGCCGGTGAAGCCGGTGAGCGTCTCGGTGCCGCCGGCTCCGGTAGTTGTCGAGTAGAGCGTTGTCCAGGTCGTGCCGTCGGTGGACATCTGGATCTGGTAGGCCTTGGCGTACGCCGCTTCCCAGGCCAGAACGACGCGGTCGACGGTCTGGACCGAGCCGAGGTCGACTTGCAGCCACTGCGGGTCGGAGAAGGCGCTGGACCAGCGGGTGGCCGGGGCGCCGTCGGTGGCCAGGTCCGCGGTGAAGCCGGTGGAGGACTGGACGCTGGAGGCGGTCGTGAGCTTGTCGTAGGCCATGTCACCCGTGGTCGGCTCGGCGGCCGACCACTTCGGGTTGCGCCCGATCTCGTCCATGATCGGCACGAAGGCGGCGTAAGTCGGGGCGAGCTTCGGGGATCCCCAGGTCATCTGCGCCAGGGCGCGCATGGGGTACTTGATCCCGGCCGCGGTCTGGTCGACGCTCTCGGCGTTCGGGTTGTCGGTCCAGATGTGGATCAGCGAGCCGCGGTTCTTGGCCTTGTTGTCGATCGTGTGGCGGCTCTCGAACAGGTCGGGGTTCCAGGACTCGTACATCCACGGGGTGTCCGGCTTGGCACCGCCGAAGATGTAGTAGGTCGGGGTCCACGATGCGTTGGCGACGGTGCGGCCGGCGTTGACGTGCTCCTGCGGGGTCAGGCCGCTGTTTATCCAGTACTCGACGATGATGTCGGAGTTCGGGGTGACGGTGCCGTCGCCGGAATGGATGCCGTCGTTCCACATCCGCATCGTCTTGCCGTGTGCCCGCACGATGGAGTCGGCCCAGTTGACGAAACCGTAGTAGACATCCTTGGCGGTGGCGTTCGCGCCGTAGTGGGCCCGGGCGTAGCTGCGCAGCTGCGGGTAGGCGTTGAAGTCCGCACGGTACTCGTCGGCGCCCACGTGCCAGTAGGGCGAGGACGTGAACAGCGGCAGGAACTCGTCGATCAGGTCCTTCATCAGCGTGTAGGCCGCCGGGTTGGACAGGTCGATGTCGCTGGCGTTCGGCGTACTGCCGTCCGGCAGGTGCAGCTTGAGCTCGGGATGCGCGGCCAGGACCTGGTCCATGTGCCCGGGCATGTTGATCTCGGGGACGATCGTCACGTGATAGGCGTTGCCCAGCGCGACGAGCCTGGCCATGTCCTGCTTGGTGTAGTGCTCCGGCGAGTTGATCTCCGGATGCGTGCTGCTCTGCAGGCGGAACTCCAGATGCAGGTAGTTCTGCTTCAGGTAGGACATGTCCCGGATCTGGTTCTCGAGCCACTCGACCGGGAAGTGCTTCAGCACGGAGTTGACCATCAGTCCGCGCTCGGGCTTGGTCGGCCAGTCCTGGGCGGTCCCAGCCGGGACCGTCGGGCTCTGGCGCAGCAGTTGAAGGACGGTGCGAGTGCCCCAGAACTCACCGGCGGTGGACGCGCCCTTGATGGTGATGCTCGGCCCGACGGTCATGGTGTAGCCCTCGGCGGGCAGCGACGTCGCGCCGAGGGTGAGGGCGATGTCGCCGGGGGCCGGGGTGCCCTGGACGACGGTGACGGTGCGGCCTGCCAGCGCGGTCAGATCGGCGGCGAAGGTGTTCGCGTCGCCGGTGAGCTGCGCGGCGTAGGCAGGGTCGACGACAACCCGGCTGGTCGTCCCGAAAGCGAACGAGCCGGCGCCGGCCGTCCAG
>NZ_JBJDQK010000086.1:0-1782 GCF_044903445.1 Streptomyces sp. NPDC019890
CCGAGCTGCTCGGGGCCCACCCCTCGCGCTGCACCGTCTACGAGGACAGTGACGAGGGCGTCGAGGCGGCCCACGCGGCGGGCATGACTGTCATCGACGTACGCCCGTACACGGGCATCCGCTTCCGGTCCGGCACCTGAAGCGGGCAAGACCACGCTCGCAGGCCGCATGATCAGCCACCTGGCCACCAGCAGCGGCCTCAACGTGGTGGGTCAAACCCACCGGGTTGGGCGGGCTCGCCGACTCCCTCTCCCACCGGCAGGCCGGCGCGACGGCCACGGTCGGTCTCATGGACGCTCGAGCTTCTGCCGGAAGTCGGCCCGGCTCACCCAGTCGCCGTTGTGCGGACGGCCCGTCAGGGAGCCCGGCGCCGCTCTGTCAGACCGCGACGTCGGTCTGCCGAGTACGCCGGATGTGGAGCGCGGACGCGACGACGGCGAGCAGTGCGCCGAGGGCGGCGTACAGCCCGAGGACCCACAACGGCTGGGTGAGGGCGTGGCCGGAGAAGTAGATCGTGTTGCGTACCGCCGTAGTGCCAGCCCCCGGCGGCAGCCAGTCGCCGATCGCCCGCCAGAACGGCGGCAGGAGCGCGGCAGGGTAGGCACCGCCCGCGCTGGGGTTGCCCAGGACGACGAACAGGACGATGGTCACGCCGATGCCAAGGATGCCCCACAGCACCTGGAAGGCGACGGTGGTCGCGGCCGCTGCGAAGACGACGAGCGAACCGAGCGCCCACAGCGCGGCGAAGTGACCGGTCAGCGCGCCCAGTACCGGATCTGCGATGATCGCGCCACCCAGGCCGGAGAGGACGCCGTACACGGCGAGGGTGCCCAGGCGGATGAGGGTGCGGTGCAGGTTCGCGGGGCGAGCGCCGCCGGCCATGCCGAGGATGGCGGCGGCCAGGTAGCCGCCGACGATCCAGCCCAGCACCAGGTAGAAGGACGACATGCCCCGGCCGTCGCTGGCGGCCGGCGGCCGGATGTCGCTCACCGTTATCTGCCTCTTCTGGGCCTGTTCGACGCTCTGGGCGATCTGGGCGGCGGTGGAGGAGACCGCGGGGCCGCCCGCGGAGGCGACGAGCAGGGTGTCGGTGGTGCCCTTGGGGTTGACGATGACGGCCGCGTCGACGGTGCGGTCGAGGATCTGGGCGCGGGCCTGCCCTTCGCTGCCGACCGTGTGGGCCTCGACGGTATCGCCCTTCATGGAGTTGAGTTGGTCGACGACCCGGTCGGCCGCCTGGGCGGGCGCGACGACCGCGACCGGTATGCGGTGGGGAGTCGGTGCGTGGAAAGCGCCGATGTAGGAGAGGACGAACCCCAGTTGGAGGGCGAGCACGCCGACGACGAGCAGCACTCCGCGCATGCTGACGGCGTCGCGCAGTTCGGCGGTGAATCCGTGGGGCTTGGTGGCTTGCGGCGTTTCGGAAGCGGCGGCGGGAGGTCCGGAGGTCATCCTGTGGTGTCCTTAAGGGTTCGGTGTTCTGGGCTCGGTCGTTCGGTGTCCGGGGCTCGTGCCCGGTGCCGGGTGTTCGGTGTCGGAACACGGATGCGGGAACGGGGCGGCGGGATCGGTCCGCCCGGCGGCCGGCATCGCCTTGGGGGCGTCCGCCGCCAGCGGTGCGGTGTCTCGCACTCGGGGGCGTTCGCTCACCCCGCAGCGTCGTCGGGTGCGGGTCTCGCGGTGTGCGTGCTGTCGGCTGTGAGCAGCCCGGTCAGCAACCGCCTGAGCCACAGGCGGGTGCCTTCCAGGTCCTCGTCGAGGAGCAGTTGCGCCGTGACGCCT
>NZ_JBJDQK010000087.1:0-1737 GCF_044903445.1 Streptomyces sp. NPDC019890
TGCCGTACCTGGAACGCCTGGAAGGGCCCGCCCACGCCGCACCGTACGGCAGCCTCCCCGTGGCGGAGAACACCGAACCCCACCCCTTCGCCGCCGCGTTCGTCGAAGCCGCGCAGAAGTACGGCCTGCCCGGCAACCCGGACTTCAACGCCCGTCGGCAGGAGGGCGTGGGCCTCTACCGCACCAACCGCACCGCCGACGCCCCCGACGCCCCGGCCCGCCGCGGCAACACCGCCCACACCCACCTCAGGCCGGCCCTCGAACGCCGAAACCTCACCCTGGTGACGGACGCCGCGGTCCTCGGCCTCGTCACGGACGGCGGCCGCGTCACCGGTGTCCGGGTCCGGCGCGGCGGCACCGTGACCTCCGTGGCCTGCACGACGGAGGTCGTGGTGTGCGCCGGGGCGGTGGCCGCCCCGCAGCTGCTGCTGCTCAGCGGCATGGGTCCCGCCGCCGACCTGACGGCGCTGGACATCCCCGTGACGGTCGACCTGCCCGGCGTCGGCGCCAACCTCCACGACCACGTGCAGGTGTCGCTCGCCTACGACACCGCCGAGGGCCACCCCGTCGCCGACTTCTCCAACCTCGGCGAGGCAGGCGGCTTCGTCCGCCTCGACAACGCGGCGGCCGAGCCAGAGGTGCAGCTGTCGTTCGCACCGATGAAGGACCTCAACAACGCGGCCCGGCTCGGACACGGCTTCACCATCGGCCCGGGCGTCACCCGCCCCCTCAGCCGCGGCCGCCTCACCCTGGCCTCCGCCGACCCCGACGCGCACCCGTTGATCGACCCCGCCTATCTCACGGACCCCGCCGACGTGGACGTCCTGGTGGAGGGCGTGCGCATCGCCCGTGACATCGCCGCCACCGATCCGCTCGCGGGCCTGACCACCGGCCACGCCCCACTCGGCGCGACGGCCACCCGCCGCGAGGTGGAGGCGTTCGTGCGGGCCAACGCGCAGACCCAGTTCCATCCGATCGGCACCTGCCGGATCGGCGTCGACGGTGACGCCGGAGCGGTCGTCGACCCCAGGCTCCGGGTGCGGGGCACGAGCGGGCTCCGGGTGGCCGACGCTTCCGTCATCCCGAACATGATCACCGGAAACATTCACGCCGCCGTGGCCGCGGTCGCCGAACGCGCGGCCCGGCTCATCCAGGAGGACCACGCATGACAGGGAACCACGCATGACGACACACGACGAGCACGACGGCACCCTGCGCTGGGGTGTCCTCGGAGCCACCTCCTACATCGCCACCCACCTGATGCCGGCCGTCGCCGCGACGCCCGGCTGCGCGCTGACCGCGGTCGCCAGCCGCCCCGAACGGGCCGCCGCCGCGGCGGAACTCGGCCGCGCCCACGGCGCCACCGGCCACCCGGACTACGCGGACCTCCTCGCGGACCCCGCGGTCGACGCCGTCTACATACCGCTGCCCAACACCGAACACGTCGACTGACCCTGCGGGCCCTGGCGGCCGGCAAGCACGTCCTGGTCGAAAAACCCATGGCGATGGACGAGGAGGGCTGCGCCCGGATCGAGAAGGCGGCCGAAGCGGCGTCCCGCACCGTCATGGAGGCGTTCATGTACCGCTTCCACCCCCAGCAGCGGCGCGCCGCCGAGATCCTCGCCAGCAGGGAGATCGGCGAACTGCGCCTGGTACGCGCCTCCTTCGCGTTCCGCATCGAGAGCGGCAGCGGCAACATCCGCCTGAACCCCGCCCTGGGCGGCGGAGCCACCTGGG
>NZ_JBJDQK010000088.1:0-1698 GCF_044903445.1 Streptomyces sp. NPDC019890
CTCGAACCCGAGCGGATCGGTGTCCGGCTGTCGGAGGAGTTCCAGCTCCACCCCGAGCAGTCCACCGACGCGATCGTCATCCACCACCCCGAAGCCCAGTACTTCAACGCGGGAAGGGCCCGGCTGTGAGGACTCTGCGAGATGTGCTCGCGGCGGGGGAGCGGTCGTACTCCTTCGAGTTCTTCCCGCCCAAGACTGACGTCGGCGAAGAGCGCCTGTGGGACGCGATCCGCCGTATCGAATCCCTGTCGCCGGTCTTCGTCTCGGTGACGTACGGAGCGGGGGGATCCTCCCGGGACCGCACCGTCGCCGTGACGAAGAGGATCGCCGCACAGACCACCCTGCGCCCGGTCGCCCATCTGACGGCCGTCGGGCACTCGGTGGCCGAACTGCGGCACATCATCGGCCAGTACGCGGACGCCGGCATCCGTGACGTACTCGCCCTGCGCGGCGACCCGCCCGGCGATCCGCAGGGCGCCTGGGTGTCCCATCCGCGGGGACTGACGTACGCCATCGAGCTCGTCGAACTCATCAGGGAGCTGGGGGACTTCAGTGTCGGCGTAGCGGCCTTCCCCGAGCGGCACCCCCGCTCCCCGGACTGGGACAGCGACATCAGGCACTTCGCGGCCAAGTGCCGCGCGGGCGCCGACTACGCGATCACCCAGATGTTCTTCGACGTGGAGTACTACCTGCGGCTGCGCGATCGGGCCGCGGCGGCGGGGTGCGACACCCCGATCATCCCCGAGATCATGCCGGCCACCGACTACCGGCAGATCAGGCGCTTCGCCGAACTCAGCAACGCGGCCTTTCCGGACGACCTGGCCAGGCGGCTGTTCGCCGCCCGGGACAAGCCGCAGGAAGCTCATCGGATCGGTGTCGACCATGCGATCGCGATGGCGGAGCGGCTGCTCGACGAAGGCGCTCCGGGACTGCACTACATCACCCTGAACCGATCGCCTGCGACGGTGGAGATACACCGGGGCGTCACGAAGACGAGGAGTACCCATGCCCTCTCAGTCCGCCACTGACTTCAAGGTGGCCGACCTTTCCCTCGCGGAGTTCGGTCGCAAGGAGATCACCCTCGCCGAGCATGAGATGCCCGGCCTGATGTCGATCCGCAAGGAGTACGCCGCCACCAAGCCGCTGGCCGGCGCGCGGATCACCGGTTCGCTGCACATGACCGTGCAGACGGCCGTGCTGATCGAGACGCTGGTCGCCCTCGGAGCCGAGGTGCGCTGGGTGTCCTGCAACATCTTCTCCACCCAGGACCACGCCGCCGCGGCGATTGCGGCAGCAGGGATCCCGGTCTTCGCCTGGAAGGGCGAAACGCTGGAGGAGTACTGGTGGTGCACGGAGCAGGCGCTGACCTGGCCGGGCCATCCCGGCCCCAACATGATCCTGGACGACGGCGGTGATGCCACGCTCCTGGTGCACAAGGGCGTCGAGTTCGAGAAGGCGGGCAAGGTTCCCGACCCCTCGACGGCGGACAACGAGGAGTTCCGTATCGTCCTCGAGTTGCTGAACCGCTCCACCATCAAGTGGTCCGAACTGGCCTCGGAGATCCGTGGTGTGACGGAGGAGACCACGACGGGTGTGCACCGGCTGTACGAGATGCACCGGGACGGCACGCTGCTGTTCCCGGCGATCAACGTGAACGATGCGGTGACGAAGTCGAAGTTCGACAACAAGTACGGCTGC
>NZ_JBJDQK010000089.1:0-1604 GCF_044903445.1 Streptomyces sp. NPDC019890
GTCCAGCTCCGCGTTCAGCCGTCGCACGGCGTGGGCCCGCAGAGGTGCGGCGAGTTCGTCGAGACCGTCGAGGACCGGCAGGATGCGCTCGGCGGCCAGCAGCTCGCCGCCCCAGGTGGCACCCGGGTACGTCTGCGCGATATGGGCCGCCATCCAGGCGCTGAGGGTCTCGCGGTCCGGCTGCCATGCGGCGAGCGGGAAGACCACGGGAACGGGCGCGCCGGGCTGCCACCGCTCCAGCGCGTCCAGGGCGTAGCGCACCGCGAGCACGGTCTTGCCGCCGCCCGGCCCGCCGAGAACCACCAGCCGCCGTGACGGCACCCGGTCGACGAAGGCGGTGACGTTCTCCAGCCGGTCGCTCAGGTCCGCCGGACCGCCGATGTTCTCCTGATGGTCGGCCAGCCAAGCCTCGGCCCGGGTCCACCGAACGGGCATCGGCTCGGGGTCCTGAAGCCTGCGCAGCCGCCACTCCTCGGTCCACTGATCCCCGACGGCGTCGGCCAGTTGCCGGGCCAGGCGGTCGAGCCGTTCGTCCGACGCGGTCCGGCTGTCGCCCGTGGCGCGCTCGCGCATCCGCGAGACGGCCAGTCCGGTCACGGACACGACGAGGCCGAGTACGGAGGTCAGGCCCGAGGTCTCGTAGAGATCGCCGTTCGCGCCCGCGACGACGAAGACGAGGCCCGTGACGAGCACGGCCGCAACCCAGGCTCCGCGAATCGTCCAAATCCCGTCCATGCCGCGCCGCCCATACCGCATTGCACGGCCCCCCGTTGCGCCTCGTCCCCGCCCGAAGAATACGCTCAGCAACCGTATGATCGCGGTACAAATAGGGAACTCGGGACTGTGCGTTCTCTTCCGGCCCGCGGCCACGGTGCGTCAGGCGAACGAGACCTCGCCCGGCCTGTACGGGGTCAGCGGGCTCTACGGGATCGTCGAGGTGACCGAGGAGGATGAGGCCACCGGTGACCGGCCCCACGGGCCGTCGTGGCTGGAGCCTGCCCAGACGGCGCCACCCGGTCAAGCCATTGACGACCCGAGCTCAACCGCTGTCGTCACAACAGCCCTCCTCGTCCACCGAGTCACAGGCTCGTGAGGAGGTCGTCGAGCGGGGTCGGTACCTGTTCGGGGTCGAGGGCCTCGACGAGGAGGCGGCCGTAGCGGATCTTGCGGCCTTTCTTCGTGCCGAGGAAGCGCCGCAACTGCTGCTGCCGGGGCCGACCGTGGTGTGCAGGCTGGTGAAGGAAGGTCTGCCACGCACGCAGGTCACCCTGGGTCCGGACGATCTCCTCGACCCTTGCCGTGCCCAGCGCGCGGATGAGCTCGTCCTCCAGGTCCCTCACACACACGAAGAAGCCCCGGCGCGTCGCCCGTGCCCGCTTCAGGCCGAGGTCGAAGAAGCGCTGCTCCCCCTCGTCGCACAGTCCTGCCAGGCGCAGGCCAAGGCCGGGCGGCCCGAGGAGGCCGGCGTAGCGGCCGACGTTCATCGCCCCGCCCATCGGCACGACGCACACCCCCTCGGCAGCCAGGTCACGGCCATGCCGGGCCGCCAGCGCCTCAACGGCCGCGAGGTCACTCAGCCCTTCCAGCAGCACCGCCGTCCGCAG
>NZ_JBJDQK010000090.1:0-1583 GCF_044903445.1 Streptomyces sp. NPDC019890
AGCCTGGCCAACCTGCTCAAGGAAGAACGGCGGTTCGCACCGCCGGCCGAGCTGGCCGCGCACGCCAACGTGACGGCGGAGGCGTACGAGCAGGCCGAGGCGGACAGGCTTGGCTTCTGGGCCGAGCAGGCGAGGCGGCTGACCTGGGCCACCGAACCGACCGAGACCCTTGACTGGACCAACCCGCCGTTCGCGAAGTGGTTCGCCGACGGCACGCTGAACATCGCCTACAACTGCGTCGACCGCCATGTCGAGGCCGGCAACGGCGACCGCATCGCCATCCACTTCGAGGGAGAGCCCGGCGACAGCCGCGCCATCACCTACACCGAGCTCAAGGACGAGGTCTCACGCGCCGCCAACGCCCTGACCGAACTCGGAGTCCAGGCCGGCGACCGGGTCGCCGTCTACATGCCGATGATCCCCGAGGCCGTCGTCGCGATGCTGGCCTGCGCCCGCATCGGCGCCGCACACTCCGTCGTCTTCGGCGGCTTCTCCGCCGAAGCCCTCGCCACCCGCATCGAGGACGCCGACGCCAAGGTCGTCATCACCGCCGACGGCGGCTACCGGCGCGGCAGGGCCACCGCCCTCAAGCCCGCCGTCGACGACGCCATCGAGCGCGTCGACCGGATCGAACACGTCCTGGTGGTACGCCGTACCGGGCAGGACATCGCCTTCACCGAGGGCCGCGACGTGTGGTGGCACGAGATCACCGCCCGCCAGTCCGCCGAGCACACCCCCCAGGCCTTCGACGCCGAACACCCGCTGTTCATCCTCTACACCTCGGGTACGACCGGGAAGCCGAAGGGCATCCTGCACACCTCCGGCGGCTACCTCACCCAGGCGGCCTACACCCACCACGCCGTCTTCGACCTCAAACCGGAGACCGACGTCTACTGGTGCACCGCCGACATCGGCTGGGTGACCGGCCACTCCTACATCGTCTACGGCCCCCTCGCCAACGGCGCCACCCAGGTCATGTACGAGGGCACCCCCGACACCCCGCACCAGGGCCGCTTCTGGGAGATCGTCCAGAAGTACGGCGTCACCATCCTCTACACCGCGCCCACCGCCATCCGCACCTTCATGAAGTGGGGCGACGACATCCCCGCCAAGTTCGACCTGTCCTCGCTGCGCGTCCTCGGCTCGGTCGGCGAGCCGATCAACCCCGAGGCATGGATCTGGTACCGCGAGCACATCGGCGCGGGCCACACGCCGATCGTCGACACCTGGTGGCAGACCGAGACCGGCGCGATGATGATCAGCCCCCTGCCCGGCGTCACCGAGACCAAACCCGGCTCCGCCCAGCGCGCCCTTCCCGGCATCTCCGCCACCGTCGTCGACGACGACGCGAACGAGGTCCCGAACGGGCACGGTGGGTACCTGGTGCTCACCGAGCCGTGGCCGTCGATGCTGCGCACGATCTGGGGGGACGACCAGCGCTTCATCGAGACGTACTGGTCGCGCTTCGAGGGGAAGTACTTCGCGGGCGACGGCGCCAAGAAGGACGACGACGGCGACATCTGGCTGCTCGGCCGCGTCGACGACGTCATGCTCGTCTCCGGCCACAACATCTCCACCACCGA
>NZ_JBJDQK010000091.1:0-1533 GCF_044903445.1 Streptomyces sp. NPDC019890
GTCGCGTCGAGGAGGTGCTGAGTGAGCTCAAACTCGACCCCCATGCCGGCAAACGCATCGCCGCGCTCTCCGGTGGGCAGCAAAAGCGCGTCTCTGTCGCCATGGAACTGCTGACCAGACCCTCGCTCATGTTCCTGGACGAGCCGACCTCCGGCCTGGACCCCGGCATGGACCGCGACGTCATGCAACTGCTGCGACGACTCGCTGACGACGGCAGGACCATCATCGTGGTGACCCACTCGGTCCGGGAGTTGGAGTTGTGTGACAAGGTGCTGGTCCTGGCCCCGCGCGGATCCGTGGCGTACTACGGTCCGCCCAAGACGGCACTGGAATTCTTCGGGTACGAGCAGTGGGCCGACGTCTTCTCCGCCTTCGAGGAGGAACGCGAGTCCGACTGGTCCGGACGGTGGCGCGAGTCGAGGCAGCACCTGGCCTCCTTGGTCACCCCGCAGCAGACGGGCACACGGGCGGGGCATGCAGCGCACGAGGACGTTCATCCGCCGAAGCCACCTCGCTGGACGGCTCAGCTCTTCACCCTCGTCCGCCGGTACCTGGCGGTCGTGGCCTCCGACAAGGGGTTCGTCGGCCTGATGGCCCTCCTGCCGGTCGTCCTGGGCCTGGCCAACACCGTGATACCTGCTGACTTCGGCCTGCGAAAAGCACCCGACGGCAAGACGAACGTCGAGGCCGGCACCGTCCTGTTGTCCCTGGTCATCAGCATGTGCTTCATCGGCACCGCGAACTCTGTCCGGGAGTTGGTCAAGGAACGGGTGATCTACGAGAGGGAACGGGCGGCGGGCGTGTCCAGATCCGCCTACCTGATGTCGAAGATCACGGTGCTGGGGCTGATCACGGGCTTGCAGGGCATCATCCTGTGCGCGCTCAGCCTTGCACCGCGCGAACTGCCCTCAGAAGGCGTAGTCGTGAAAAGCACCCCGGTTCTAGAGATGGCATTCGTCATCACGCTGCTCGGGTTCACCTCCATGATGTGCGGTCTGGTCATCTCCGCACTGGTGAAGACTGCCGAGAAAACCATGCCTCTGCTGGTTGTCTTTTCTGTTGCCCAGTACATGTTCTCAGGCATCGTCTTCAAACTCTTCGACAATCCCGGTGTTGAACACGTGGCCAGGCTGATGCCATCACGGTGGGCCGTCGCAGCAGAAGGCGCAACACTCGACCTCGGGCAGCTGCTCGGTCCCCAGGACAAGACGGCTCCTGACGCCACCGACCCCCTGTGGCGTCACACCTTCGGCCAGTGGCTGACCGACACAGGAACGCTGCTCGGCGCGGCAATCGTCTGCGCGCTGCTCACCATCCAGTTCCTGCGCCGCCACGAACCGGAAGTCGTACGAAAACGCTGAGTCCCCGCGACCTCAACCGAGGGCTCCTCGCCGCCACCGGAACGGTTCTGACCCCTCACGGCGAGGCCGACGGCCTGCGGGTGCTTCGCGCTGTCGTCAGGTGAGAGAGTGCCGACGGCAGTCGATCGTCGGCCGTTCATCCCGGATCGGCAGGAATGATCGGGAATCTACC
>NZ_JBJDQK010000092.1:0-1462 GCF_044903445.1 Streptomyces sp. NPDC019890
GATGATGAGACCCACGTTCTGTCCACGCGCCACCGACCGCGTGCGCACCCGCACCGTCGCCCTCAGCCGGACTCGGCGGGCGACCCCGGCCCGGCCGGCGCCGAGAGCCAGGAATCCGGCGGCGGCGGGCAGGGCGAGAGCGGGGGACGCCAGCAACGTGGACGCCCCCAGCAGCAGCCCCGAGGTGATGAGGACGGCGATGCCGGTCCGCGTGATCAACGGGGTACCTTCACCCGGTCGAGGACTTCGGCGACCATGGTGTCGGGGCCGGACGTGGCGCTCTCCGTCTCCTCGTTGAGCAGAAGTCGGTGCGCCAGCACGGGGCCGGCCAGAGCCTTCACGTCCTCGGGGACGACGAAGTGGCGCTGGTCGGAGGCCGCCCATACGCGTGCGGCGCGCAGCAGCGCGAGCGCGGCGCGAGGGCTCGCGCCCAGCCGGATGTTCCCGCCCGGAACTCGGGTGGCGGCCACGATGGAAACGATGTAGCGGTGCACGGGGTCGCTCACGACAACCCTGCGGCACGCATCGGCGAGGCGTCGAACCCCCGCTGCATCCACGACCGGGCTGAGAGCCTCCGGGGCGACGGTGCGGCCTTCGTTCTTGAGCAGCTCCAGTTCCGTTTCCTCACTCGGATATCCGATGCGCATTCTCATCATGAAACGGTCGAGTTGGGCCTCGGGCAGCGCGTAAGTGCCATCAAAATCCACGGGGTTCTGGGTCGCCATTACCATGAAGGGGCGCGGAACTGGATGGGATTTCCCGGCAACGGTGACCTGTCCTTCCTCCATGACCTCCAGCAGTGCCGACTGCGTCTTGGGAGAGGCCCGGTTCACTTCGTCGCAGATGACGACATTGGCGAAAACCGGTCCGGCGAGGAATTGAAAGTCGCCCTGCCGGGCGGATTCCAGCCCGGGGGGAAAGCTCACCCCGGTGATGTCCGAGGGCAGAAGATCCGGTGTGAACTGGATGCGGCGGCACTCGCCTCCGATCGAGGCCGCGATGGCACGGGCGAGTGATGTCTTGCCCACGCCCGGGACGTCCTCGACCAGTAAGTGACCCTCGGCGAGCAGCGCTGTGAGGGCGAGGCGGACGGCGTGCGTCTTGCCGCTGAGTACTTGCTCGACGTTCTTGAGCAGGCTGTGGAATCCCTCCGCGAGGTGGCTGACGACGCTTTGGGGTTCCATGGGGAACTGAGACACGGTCACGTGCTTTCCGCTGGGTCGTTCGGTCAGGGGAAGGGTGGTGCGGTTTCGTTCTCAGGGGATGCGCCACAGTGCGGTGGTGTTCTCGCCGGTCACGGCGAGGATGGTTCCGGCCGGACTGAACGCGAGCCTGGGGCGCTGGACGGAGGGGATGCGGTGCAGCAGCTCGGGGCGGTTGGGCGGTGAGACGTTCCACAGCGTCACTGTGGGCGAGTCGGTGTTGTCCTGGTCAGCGACGACGGCCAGGAGCCCTCCGTCCT
>NZ_JBJDQK010000093.1:0-1444 GCF_044903445.1 Streptomyces sp. NPDC019890
GCCGTCCAGGCCCGCAGCGCCGGGACGGTCTGGGGCGTCCCCGTAGCGGCTTGGGCCGCCGGGGCGCTGGTCAGGATGCCGAGGAGGGAGGCGAGCGCCGCCACCGCCAGGACAATTGAGGTGAGGATTCTTCGCATCGCAACCTTCCGAGGCGTGGAAGATGGGTTGCCCGGGCCTGTGGTGCGATCGCGGATCGCCCAGCGGACCTGGAGGGTGGTAAGTCCCTGTTCTGTGATCGCCCGGCGCCTGCGGGCTTCGCGGCCATGCGCCGACGTGTCGGCGGATGGCGTGTGCGGCGGCGAAGAGCATGCTGTGCTCGCTGAGGATGGAGCAGTGCGGGGTCAGGCGCGATCATGCGCGCCAGCGCCGATGTGTACCCG
Source organism: Streptomyces sp. NPDC019890 (assembly GCF_044903445.1). NCBI lineage: Bacteria > Bacillati > Actinomycetota > Actinomycetes > Kitasatosporales > Streptomycetaceae > Streptomyces > Streptomyces sp. NPDC019890. Next base: position 381 of record NZ_JBJDQK010000093.1, read on the forward strand.
AGAGGGCGTTCCATGTTGGCAGGGACGGGATCGCTTCTTCGTCGGGTCGCCGGTCGCCGTGGATGCAGCTAGTGCGGGCCCCGCGAGGGCGAGGGCTGCCCGTGCGTCGACCGGGCCGGGGGCGAACATCGGGGCTGTCAGCACTGTCAGTGCTGTCGGTGCGGCGGCACGTCCTCTGGGCAGTGGCGGGCGGTGCATCGTGAATCTCCGATCGCTCGTTGACGGGACTTCAGAGAGTTGCCGTGGTGAACCTTCGATGGAGTGGAGCGGCACGGGCGCCGACGAGGCTTCGGCAGGCCAGCCAGGCGGCGGCGCCTGCGTGGTCGCGCGCCAGGGACGGAGCGATGCCGTGTCGCCCGTGCACGAGCGTGGTGAGCCGGTCGCGGATCGGGCCCGGCGTCGAGGCCACCGACCCGGCCAACACCACAGCACCGGTCCAGCCGGGCGGTGCCTGCCGCTCGAGCAGGGTGCCCAGCGTGCAGGCGAGCAGCTCGCAGCCCTGATCGACGATCGCGACGGCGACCTCGTCGCCGCTTCGGGCCTCGTCCGACACCAGCGGCGCCAGCCGGGCCAGTGCGATCGGTGGGGCCTTGTAGACCTGCCCGACGAGCCATTCGACCAGCTCGTTCCCGCCGGCCGGGAGTGACCCTGCACTGTCCCCCGGGCTCGGTGCACTCGTCGGCGCGGACCGAGAAGGCCAGTTCGCGGTTGTGTCGAGCACCGCGCGGGTCAGCGACGTCGCCGCGCCACGCCCGTCGAGAGCGGCGACGGCTGCCCGCGCGGCCTGGCGGCCGAACCAGAACCCGGACCCTTCGTCGCCGAGCAGCCAGCCCGCGCCGTCCACGTGCGGCGGGTAGTCGACGCCCGGCTCGATCCAGGCCGCGATAGCACCGGTGCCCGCGATGAGCACGGCACCGCGCTCGGCCTGCGTTCCGGCGGCGAAGGCCACGTCGGTGTCGCCAACGATGCGCGCGGGACAGGCCAGCCCCAGGGCACGCCACGCCGTTTCCAACGCGTGCGGATCGCGCAGGAGAGCGCCGCTCCCGGCCACCCCGAGCACGGAT
>NZ_JBJDQK010000094.1:0-1417 GCF_044903445.1 Streptomyces sp. NPDC019890
AGGCTGAGACCTGATGCCGAGCCGATTGTGGTGAAGTGGATGATCCTATGCTGTCGAGAAAAGCCTCTAGCGAGTTTCATGGCGGCCCGTACCCTAAACCGACTCAGGTGGTCAGGTAGAGAATACCGAGGCGTTCGGGTGAACTATGGTTAAGGAACTCGGCAAAATGCCCCCGTAACTTCGGGAGAAGGGGGGCCATCACTGGTGATCCGATTTACTCGGTGAGCTGGGGGTGGCCGCAGAGACCAGCGAGAAGCGACTGTTTACTAAAAACACAGGTCCGTGCGAAGCCGTAAGGCGATGTATACGGACTGACGCCTGCCCGGTGCTGGAACGTTAAGGGGACCGGTTAGTCACATTTCGGTGTGGCGAAGCTGAGAACTTAAGCGCCAGTAAACGGCGGTGGTAACTATAACCATCCTAAGGTAGCGAAATTCCTTGTCGGGTAAGTTCCGACCTGCACGAATGGCGTAACGACTTCTCGACTGTCTCAACCATAGGCCCGGTGAAATTGCACTACGAGTAAAGATGCTCGTTTCGCGCAGCAGGACGGAAAGACCCCGGGACCTTTACTACAGTTTGATATTGGTGTTCGGTTCGGCTTGTGTAGGATAGGTGGGAGACTGTGAAGCTTGGACGCCAGTTCAGGTGGAGTCGTCGTTGAAATACCACTCTGGTCGTGCTGGATGTCTAACCTGGGTCCGTGATCCGGATCAGGGACAGTGTCTGATGGGTAGTTTAACTGGGGCGGTTGCCTCCCAAAGGGTAACGGAGGCGCCCAAAGGTTCCCTCAGCCTGGTTGGCAATCAGGTGTTGAGTGTAAGTGCACAAGGGAGCTTGACTGTGAGACCGACGGGTCGAGCAGGGACGAAAGTCGGGACTAGTGATCCGGCGGTGGCTTGTGGAAGCGCCGTCGCTCAACGGATAAAAGGTACCCCGGGGATAACAGGCTGATCTTCCCCAAGAGTCCATATCGACGGGATGGTTTGGCACCTCGATGTCGGCTCGTCGCATCCTGGGGCTGGAGTCGGTCCCAAGGGTTGGGCTGTTCGCCCATTAAAGCGGTACGCGAGCTGGGTTTAGAACGTCGTGAGACAGTTCGGTCCCTATCCGCTGTGCGCGTAGGAGTCTTGAGAAGGGCTGTCCCTAGTACGAGAGGACCGGGACGGACGAACCTCTGGTGTGCCAGTTGTCCTGCCAAGGGCATGGCTGGTTGGCTACGTTCGGAAAGGATAACCGCTGAAAGCATCTAAGCGGGAAGCCTGCTTCGAGATGAGGACTCCCACCCCCTTTGAGGGGTTAAGGCTCCCAGTAGACGACTGGGTTGATAGGCCAGATGTGGAAGCCCTGTAAGGGGTGGAGCTGACTGGTACTAATAGGCCGAGGGCTTGTCCTCAGTTGCTCGCGTCCACTGTGT
>NZ_JBJDQK010000095.1:0-1308 GCF_044903445.1 Streptomyces sp. NPDC019890
GAGCCGAGAGCCACACCCAACGGCTTTTATGGCGCCTGCTTCTGATGCTGGGCCTGGAGTACACCGCCAGCGACCTCGTCTCCAACGTCACACCTCGCGATGGTCGACCTCATAAGCCGCAGACTCACCCGGGCAGCAACCCTCAACTGGCGCCATATGTCTGAACTCCGAGTGCGTCAGTGGAACGGGCGGGACGCTGGTGCCGATCAGGTGAGTCGAAGCTCAACCCGTTCTCGTCGAGGGCATTGAGGACGGTTGCCCGCCTCTCCTCGAAGACGAAGCTGACGTCAATGTTCTTCTGAGCCAGATCCCTGCCTGTCCACTCGAGTAGTTCGACCTCTTTAGGTGACAGACCCGGCAGAGCGTGCAGTTCCGGCAGAGGCTCGGACGCCACTGCAGACGGAAGTCGGGCCACTGCACAGGACGCCTGGTGCCGAACCGCTGAACGGCAGGGCGGACGGGCTTCCCCGTCCGCCCTGCCGCCTGCACGATGAGGACCAGTCGAGGCTGGAGGCACCCGGAGCCGATATGCCGCTGGAGAATACTGGCGGTCACCACCGGGCTGAATCCCGCGGAGAACTGGCGGCAGTTGAATTCGCGAGCTCACCAACGTCCACTGCGAGGCCACCGACCCCGACGGACGCCACATCGTTACGCGGTGGGGCAACGCCCACCTCGGCTGGAACCACTTCACCTACCGCCACAACATCCGCGTCTGTAAAATCGTCAACGCCGCCATCCGCGGCAAGGTCGACCGCAACGACCACCACGGACGCCTGGAATACGAGGGCGTCGCCATCAAGACCGGCGGCAAGCCCCAGCAGGTCGCTTCACCGTCATCGTCCAGTACTCCCGCTGCACCAAGGACAAGAAGTACGACGCAGGCAAGGGACAGAAGATCGGCGTCGTTAACGCTTTCTGCCGCAACCAGCCCAATAACAAGTGCCGCGCATGGATGAATAAATGACCCACCCCGAAGACCGACAGCAGCAGGCGGCCATCAGCCGCCTGCTCCTGTACTACCTGAACGCACCCATCGCCGAAGGCTGCCGCCTGCGTGGCGTCCTGCCCGCCCCCGGCGCCGTACGGATCGCCATCCACGCCGGAGACGACGAGGGTGGCGACACCTTCCTCTACGAGATCCCCCACGACACCGTCGCCCCCGCCTACATCCCCGGCATCCTGCGCACCGTCCTGGCCGGAACCCAGCTCTACAGCAGCGACGACATCAGCGACGCCATGGGGATGACCCTCATCCGCCTCCGCCCGGAGAAGATCACCCCCGACCCCGAGCCCGAACAGGGCCAG
>NZ_JBJDQK010000096.1:0-1305 GCF_044903445.1 Streptomyces sp. NPDC019890
ATGTCCCCCTGTTCTTCTTCGGTCAGGCACCCGAGCAGGTGAGCGCCCGCTTCAGCAGCCGCCCCGGCCTCACCGTGGACACCAGCGCGGTCGCGACGATGGACTTCGGCCAGGGGCGCTCCGCGGTCGTCGACTACAGCATCGACTACGGCCCGCGCGCAGCCTACGAACTCCAGGGGACGCACGGCACCCTCATGGTGCGCAACGCCTGGGCCATGGACGGTGAGGACGGGGTCGTCACCGTCCTCACCGAGGACGGCATCCGCGAGGAGACCGTCCCGTCGGCCAACCACTACCAGCGCCAGGTCGAGGCCTTCGCACGAGCCGTACGCGACGGCGCCCCCGCCCCGATGTCGCTCGCTGACTCCCGGCGCACCGCCCGGGTGGGCAGCGCGTTCGTGGCGTCCGCCGCCGACGACGGCGCCGCCGTGGTCACCTCGGGAGAGGCGACGGAGGCCCGGTGACCCCGACGAGATCACCGGCGACCACCCGCACCCTGACGGTCTGCGTCGCCTCCGTCGGGGGGTTGCTCTTCGGCTACGGCACCGGCGTCATCGCCGGCGCCCTGCCGCTCGTGACCGCCGACTACGGCCTGTCGTCCTGGTCGCAGGGCGCCGCCGTGTCGGCCGCCCTGCTGGGAGCCGCACTGACGGCTCCCAGCAGCGGCAGGCTCGCGGACCGCTTCGGCCGCCTCCCCGTGATCGGTGCCGCGGCCGCGGTGTACGCGGTGGGCACCCTCGCGTCCGCGGCCGCCACCGGGGCCGGGTCGCTCCTCGCCGGGCGCTTCCTGGTCGGCCTGTCCCTGGGCGCCACCTCCTTCGCCGTACCGCTGTACATCTCGGAGATCGCGCCGCCGGCCCGCCGGGGCGCGCTGGTCACGCTCAACCAGCTCATGATCACCCTCGGTCTGCTGCTGTCCTACGTCGTCGCCTACGCCCTGGAACCGGCCGGCGCCTGGCGCTGGATGCTGGGCGCCGGCATCGCTCCGGCTCTGCTCCTGCTGACCGGGATGTTCCTCGTCCCCGAGTCGCCGGACTGGCTGCGCAGCCGCGGTCACGACGCACGGGCGGCCCTGGCGGCGGCCCGGCTCGGTCTCGGGACGGGCGACGGCACCCCGGCGGCTGTGCGGCGGGGTACCGGACTGCGCCGGGCCTGCGGGCTGGCGGGCCGCCGATGGGTGGCGCTGGGCCTCGCGATCGCGATCCTGGTCCACCTGACCGGCTTGAACACGGCCATCTACTACGCCCCCACGATCCTGGCCGCCGGCGGTCTCACCTCGGCCGGGGGGATCGTCGGATCGATCCT
>NZ_JBJDQK010000097.1:0-1202 GCF_044903445.1 Streptomyces sp. NPDC019890
GTCCGCAGCCCCAGTCGCACAGCCAGATCACTCGCCGGCCCGCCGGGACCGCCGGTCGCCCAGCCACTGACCGCGTCCCGGAACGCCCGCATCTCCGCCATGGAGCGAGTCTGCACCTCCAACGACGGCACAGCACGGGATTATTCGACGGCCCCGCTCGACATGACCGGCCCCCTCGTCACCTGGGCAGCCATCACCCTCAAAATCCGCCCATCATCTGCGGCACCGAGCCCTGCGAACCACCAAACGCCCGTCACCGAACGTCACTCCCAACGCAGATCAATACGGTTGACCTTTGAAAACAGGTACCTTGAGAAGCACTTGGGGCCTTGTGGTGGGACGATGGCTGCGCTTCTCCCGCAGGGGGCACCGACGTGTCTGTCGAATCCAAGGACGATCTGTACGCGGCGATTCGCCGGGACCACCGCGCAAGGATGTCAATGCTCGCTCTGCAGGCTCAGATACATGCGCTCGGTATCGGAGCCGTCCTCGGATGAGGCTGAGGTGTCGGGCAGACCCGACATTCAGATCGATGCCTTGCTGTTCCGGGCATGCCACATGCACACCATCATCGGCCACGACCTGCCAGCCCGGTGGGGGTCGGTTGATCGGCCGGCGGCTCGTGCCATGACCTGGAGGGCAGGACGGTCTGTTCGTTCAAAGGAGGTGACCGCAGACCATCACCCCGCGTGCCGGCGGACGCCTACGCCTCCGTGTTCCGCTTCGGCCGCCTCGACGGCGAGCCCCCGAGGCGATGTGCGCAGTACGGCGCGGGGGCCGGGGCGTGCACGGTGCCGGCCACGCTGAGCACCGCGCTGTCCCGCGACGAACTCCTGGCCCGGGTGGCAGCCCCGGAGGCGGTCACATCTCCGGCAGCCCGCGCTCCCGGCAATAGCGCTTCCACATGCTTGCACCCACAAGGGGCATCCAGGCGACACCGCAGCCCATGAGGAGAAGCGCTGTCATGACCCCCGCGTCGTTGTCACTATTGAGCCACCACACCGCCAAGGCCAGCGGCCCACAAATGATCAGTGGGCCCAGCAGCCACCAGATCAGGTAGGTGCGCAGTATCTCCCCGCCCGAGGGGCGTTTCCTCATGTATGGCGTATTGAGTGACCGATGTGCTGCCGTTGCCGTAGGACGTGTAGGTCGACTCACCGAGGGTCAGGCGATGGCGGCGCAGAGGGACCACCGGCAGGAAG
>NZ_JBJDQK010000098.1:0-1175 GCF_044903445.1 Streptomyces sp. NPDC019890
CGGATTCGTCCGGGAATCCGTGGGGGTCAGGCGGTCTGCTTCCTGGCCCGGGGAGATGCCGCGACGGGAGCGGCCGCCCGCCTCAGAGCCTCGATAACTGTGGTGTGGCGGCCGTTCTCCGCGTCGGTGAGCGGGGTCCCGCCCCACCGGTCGGTGGCTGCCAGGTCGGCGCCCTGCTCCAACAGATAGGTGACGACGTCGAGATGCCCCTCGGAAGCTGCCAAGTGGAGGGCTGTACGGCCGTCGTAATCACTGGAGGAGGGCGCAACTCCCGACGCCAGACAGGCACGTACCCCGTCGGCGTCGCCCTTGCTCGCCGACCACAGGAGCTGGATCGTTCCCTCGATCGCCGTCTGGTTCTTCTGCAGCCGCGGGTCGCGCTTGCCCTGCCTGTCGTCTCCTACGAGGGAGTCGTACACGTGGAAGTTGTACTTGGCGACCAGTTGCTTGCAGAACTCGATGCCCCGCACGGAGTTTCCCAGTGTGTCGAGGCGGGGCGACCAGATGGCGATACCCATGACCTGCGGGACGACGAGCATGAGGGCCCCGGACACCCCGCTCTTGGCCGGCAGGCCGATGGTGAAGGCGAACTCACCGGAGTAGTCGTACATGCCGCAGGACGACATGAGGGAGAGGCACTTCTGTACGGTGCCGGTCGAGAAGACCCGGTCCCCGGAGAGGGGCACTACGCCGCCGTTGGCGAGGGTGGAGGCCACGGAAGCCAGGGCACCGGCGTTGAGTTCGACCGAACAGCACTGGAAGTAGAACTCCAGGGTCTCGATCAGGTTGATGCCGGCCGGGAAGGCGCCGTGCTCGCGCATGAAGTAGCCGAGGGCGAAGTTGCGGTCGGCCGTCTGCCGCTCGGAGAGGTAGACGGCGTTGTTGAATCCGACGGGGCTGCCGCCCGACAGCCGTCGCCAGGTGTCCGCCACGTAGTCGAAGCGGTCGGCGATGTCGAGGGAGGCCTCGATGAGCGAACAACTCATGATGGCACCGGAGTTGATCATCGGGTTGTGGGGGAGACCGTTCCCGTTGACCGACAGTTCGTTGAATCCGAGTCCGCTCGGCTCCCGTCCCACATGCCGGTGGACCACCTCGGCACCGTGCCCCTCCAGCGTGAGGCAGTAGTTGATCGGTTTGCACACCGACTGCACGCAAAAGCTCTCACCGAAGTC
>NZ_JBJDQK010000099.1:0-300 GCF_044903445.1 Streptomyces sp. NPDC019890
ACCGCTCGGCCAAGGACCGCACGAGGGTCTGCGACGCCGGGGACCACATCCTGCTCAGCACCGTGAGGGGACAGGTGCTGGCCGTCGACGCCGACAGGGGCTACTTCGTCCCTGTGTCCGGAAGCGGAGCCGGCTCGCGCATCCCGCTCCCCGACGCCGTCTCACAGGAGGATCCGGTCGTCGGAGTGGGCGCGTCCTCCTCGTCCGCCCGACACCTGGTGGTACTGCTGTCGTCCGGAACGGTGCTGGCCATCGACCCGCACACCGGCCATCAGGTCGCCGGCGTCAAGGCGGCGGCAG
>NZ_JBJDQK010000099.1:310-1041 GCF_044903445.1 Streptomyces sp. NPDC019890
CAGGGAGCAAGCGCGTCCACGGCCCGCTTCTGGAGTCGGACGACCGGGTCTATCTTCCCGACAGCGGCCGCGTCCATGTCGTCGACATCTCCTCCGGCCGTCGCCTCGCGCCGATCGTCGTGACCCGCGGCCCCGCGGAACTCCAGATGTTCGAACGCGAGGGGTCGGTCTGGATGCATGACCCCCAGGGCCCTGAAGGAGCAGTCGTCCGGCAGGGAAGGACACGGTTCTTCCGCAAGTACGATCCGGCCGTGCCGTCGTCGGCGAGCCCCGGCCCCGCCGTTCCCGAGCACTCCGCGCATCCGAAGCCGACGGATGCGACCAGCCCCCCGTCTTCCGCACGTCCATCGCTGCCTAGCTCCACCGCGCCAGGAGAGTTGCCGGCCTCCGACGGGACCGGCAGCTCTCCGGCCCCTGGCAGCAGTGGCCAGGCCCCGGCGCCCGGCAGCACCGGACCGGGCCGGAACGGGGGGCCGGGCCCGCGTCCCGGAGGGCCCGGCACGGGATCCGGGAAGCCCTCGCCCTCGGCGAGCAGCGGCCCGTCGCAGCCGGTGGTGCCGTCCGGCAAGCCTGCGGAGCGAGGCAAGCCCGAACAGGTGGCCACGATCCCGGCCGGCGGTCCGCCCCAGTTCCGCCCGGGCGGCACCATCCTGGCGCTGCGTGACGAACTCTGGGACGTGACCGACCCGGCTCGGCACCGGCGGCTCGCCGCGCTGCCGCTCCCCGAGCTG
>NZ_JBJDQK010000100.1:0-1007 GCF_044903445.1 Streptomyces sp. NPDC019890
CCCTCCACACGGCGCACACCGCCCTGCCGATCACCCCCGCCGACCACCCCGTCCACGAGTCTGCCGCAACCTCCCTGCTGCTGTGCCTCTCCATAACTCCCTCGGCCGCCGCCCCGGCGGCGGTGTTCTGGGTGTACATCGCGGAGATCTACCCCTCCGAGGCCCGGGGCGCGTTGATGAGCCTGGCGACGGCGGCCCACTGGGCGGCGGACTTCGTGGTGGCCACGACGTTCCTCCCGCTGGTCCAGCACCTGTCGCTGGCCGGGACGTTCGCGCTGTACGCCGCCATCACCGGGGCGTCGGCGCTGGCGCTGGCCCGGCACATGCCCGAGACACGCGGTAAGCCACTGATGGCCGCCGCGCGGCCGACGCCCGCCTGCCTCACGGAGTGACCGCGCGGTGACCGCGGACCGATCGCGGACCCTCGGCCCGCGCGTCCAGGTCCGTCCGTCGCGGATACCGGCACGGACCCTGACCGAATACACCCACCCCCAGACCAAAAGGCACGCATGCACCCCGATCTCGCCCCCCGCCACGCCAGTTGTCTGCTCTTCGACTGGGACGGCACCCTGGTCGACAGCCAGTACGCCAACTACCGGGCCATGGCGGCCGTCCTTTCCCCCGAGGGTGTGGACCTCGAACAGGAGTGGTTCGACGCGCGCACGGGACTCTCGTCGGCGGAGATGATCCGCACCCTGGTCGGCGAGCGCTCCCTGCGGCTCTCCCGCCCCGTGGAGGACCTCGTCGCCGACCGCGACAGGATGTTCCTCGAAGAGGCCCACACCGTACGACCGCACCCGGAGGTGCTCCGGGTCGTCGAAGCCATGCGCGGCCGGGTCCCCATGGCGGTGGCGTCCGGCGGAGCGCGCCACGTCATCGAGGAGACCCTGCGCCACCAGCCGTTCCGCGACCACTTCGACACCCTGGTGACCCGTGACGACGTCGACCGCGGAAAGCCCGCACCCGACATCTTCCTGCGCGCGGCCGAGCTGCTCGGGGCCCACCCC